>NZ_JBIJCN010000003.1:0-148479 GCF_044344655.1 Gemmatimonas sp. | reverse complement strand
CGGGTTTCGAGTCATACGCACGGACATCCCATGACCGACCTGCAGGAGCTCTACCAGTCCGTCATCCTCGATCACAACCGGAAGCCGCGCAACTTCGGTGAGTTGCCTGCGGCCAACCGGCACGCGGACGGGAAGAACCCGTTGTGCGGTGACGAGGTGCACGTGGCACTCGTGGTGGAGCATGATGTGATCACCGACGTGAAGTTCACGGGCCACGGTTGCGCGATCTCCAAGGCCTCGGCGTCGCTGATGACGGCCGCGGTGAAGGGCAAATCGCGGGACGAGGCAGAGGCGCTCTTCCAGCGCTTCCACACCCTCGTGCTGGGGCAGGACCCCGACGGGGGAAAGGATCTCGGCCAGCTGGTCGTCTTCGGTGGTGTGTCGCGCTTCCCGGTGCGCGTGAAGTGCGCCTCGCTGGCGTGGCACACGCTGAAAGCCGCGCTGGAGAGCGAACAGGCGCCGGCGTCCGTCAGCACTGAGTGACCGTGTCGTGAGCCACGACGCGAGCTCCGCCCAGACCGGCACCTGGGAGCGCGTCGCGCGCGCGGACGAGGTGCCACGTGACGCACCACTGGCCGTCACATTGGTCGACGGACGACGCATCTGCCTGGTGCGCCTGCACGACGAGGTATACGCCGTCGAGGATCGCTGTCCCCATCGTGACTTTCCGCTCTCGGGCGGCGATGTGGTGGATGGGTGTCTCGAGTGTCCGTGGCACGGGGCCCGTTTCGACCTGCGGACCGGCCACTGCGGGCACGGCCCTGCCGAGGGCGATACGATCGCGACGTATCCGGTCCTGCAGGTCAATGGCCTCGTGCTCGTAGGGCCGAAGGGCCGTGCGAACGCGACACCCGAAGTCACTCCCCGGCATTGATCGGTTCACCCCACGCGCAGCACCATACCCCCATGCTCGCTTCACTCGCTCCGCGCTCCGACTTCCCGTTGCTTGCCGCCAACCCGGGCATGCACTACCTCGACTCTGCGGCCACGTCGCAGAAGCCGGCGGCAGTGCTGAACGCCATTCACGAGTTCTACGCAACGGCGAATGCGAACCCGCACCGCGGGGCATATGCGCTGTCGGCGCGGGCGACCGACCTCTATCACGACGCACGCGCAACGGTGGCGCGATTCGTCGGGGTGGCCGACAGCGACTGTGTGGTGTTCACCCGCGGCACCACGGAGGCGATGAACCTCGTGGCCTCGAGCTGGGGGCGCGCCAATGTGCAGGCCGGCGATGAAATCGTAGTCACCGCACTCGAGCATCACGCCAACTTTGTTCCCTGGCAGCAGCTGGCGATCGCGACCGGCGCCACGCTCCGCATCGTGGAGCTCACGCCCCAGCAGACGATCGACCTCGAGCAGCTGCGGGCGGTCGTCACGACCCGCACGAAGCTGGTGGCCATCACGCACGTCTCCAACGCCGTCGGTGCCATCACCCCGCTCGCGGAGGTCGTGCATCTCGTTCGCGCACGTTCGGCGGCCGTGATCGTGGTGGATGGCGCGCAGGCGGTTCCGCACCTTCCCGTGCCGTTCGACGCACTCGGTATCGACTTCTATGCCTTCAGCGGACACAAGCTGCTGGCGCCCATGGGCATCGGCTGCCTGATCGGCCGCCGCGCGCTGCTGGAGAGCATGCCACCCTACCAGTTCGGTGGCGACATGATCGAGTGGGTGCGAGACACCGAGTGCACGTGGAACGTGATCCCGCACAAGTTTGAAGCGGGCACGCCCAATGCCGCCGATGCCGTGGGGCTCGCGGCCGCCATCCGGTACCTGGAGGCACTCGGCATGGCCAACGTGCGCGCGCACGAGGTCGCCTTGCTGGAGCGCGCCGAGGAGCGGGTCCGCGCACTGCCCGGCGTGACCGTGTACGGTCCGCCCCCGGCGCAGCGCAGCGGGGTGCTGAGCTTCTCGCTGGCTGATGTGCACCCGCACGATCTCGCAACCATTCTGGATCAGCATGGCGTGTGCATTCGCGCCGGGCATCACTGCGCGCAGCCGCTCATGCGCCGGTTGGGCGTGAGCGCGACGGCACGTGCGAGCTTCTACGTGTACAACGACGAGCGCGACGTGGATGCCCTGGTGGGGGCCCTCGAGGCCGCGCAGCGGATCTTTGCCGCCGACTGAGCACTCACAACACAGCATCGTGGGGAAGGACGTCAGTGCCGCGTCGATCAGCGCGAGTGCCAGCATGATGACCGATGCACTGGCCGGCAGGACGATCGAGGAGGCGCGGTCGCTGGCCGATCAAGTAGAACGGATGCTCCTCGGTGCCGATGGGCCGCTTCCCGCCGTGCTCACGCCGCTCAGGGGGGTGGCGCCCTGTGCGGGCCGCCACGGCTGTGCCCGCATGCCGTGGCAGGCCCTGCGCGAGGCACTCGGGGCCCGGGACGCCCGCTGAGCGTCCGCCGTACGATCACGCGGGGGCGTTACGGGCGCTCGCACCGCGCAAGCAAGGCGAGGGCATTGCCCACGGGACGTTCCACTTTGTCCGACGGCCGATTGACGACGCGCACCTGCCGGTTCGCGAGGCTCCGGATGGCCAGCGCGCTCGAGCCGCCGCCATCGAGGTTGAGCCCGTGGGCCGCACCGAGTGCTTGCAGCAGTTCGCCCACCTGCCGCAGGGTCATCCCCATGCTGTAGCCGGGCTGCCGACCGTCGATCACCGCATACCACGCGCGACGTCCTGCCTGATCGACACCCACGGCCGTGCGCGGGTTGAGGTTGCGAAAGCCGTCGTTGCCTTCGGTGTCCACGTCGGCGGTGATGACGCTGTCGCGCAGGACGATGGGGCGACCGCCGACGGCCTCACGCACCACCGCCGAAGTGTTGCGCGCGGTGAGGAGCGAGAGCGACAGCTGCACCGTATCTCCGGGGCGCACGCGGTTGGCGCGGTGCGTGCGCGCGTCGAGATGCAGCAACAGCGTGTCGCCGGTGGCGAGTAGATCCCCCGGCCCCGCCGCGAGCACCACGTAGCGTCCCACGCCACCGCGACTCGACTGCGCGTGCACCTGAAGGCCTGCACCGCTGACCGCGGGCACCAGGCGGAGGGCACGCGTGCGGACGACCGTATCGAGCGCTACCCCCCAGCGGGCGTCGACGATTCCGTTCTGCCGTGGGGCGGGGCGGTTCCATGCCGTCAGCGCTACCAGCGTATCCCGGCCACGCAGAAGGGCACCACGCGCCACGATTGTATCGATGGCGAAGGCGCGGCGCCCATCGAAGGTGAAGACCGGCTTGGGGCCCGGCCCCGAGAGCAGTGTGCCGTGCTCCACGTGCAGGTTGGTGGGCACGCCGGGCGGCGTGAACAGGAAGAAGTCGGCGTTGACCGCCGCGTAGGCGCGCTGGTCGTCGGGGAGCGCCGCGAGCAGTGCGCTCGTGGTGGTACGCCCCACCGTGGTCGGGCTCCCCTTGACGGCGCGCACGCTCGCGCAGCGCAGGTCCTGCTCCACCACATAGGCGCGCCAGGGTGCCCGCAGGTTGATGATGGTGTGCAGCAGCGCGCCACCGTCCACGCGTTCCGTGCGCACGCTATCCGCGAACCCCGCTGGCAGCACCGGCGGCCGGACAGCCTCCCGGTGGCGTCCGCCAAACACGCAGCCGGCCATCAGGGACACGGTGACCACCGTGCCCAGAACGGCACGCACGTGACGGAGCGGGAGCAACTCGACGGGGAGGCTGGGGCGCGGCATTGGCACAATCTGCGCCTCCGTTCACCGACGGGCTACATTCCGGCATGGCGACCTCCCCCGGCCTCCTGCACCGCACGCACGCCCGTCTCCAGCGGTGGGCCGACGCTGGCTGGTCCTCCCACGTGGTGTTCGGGTGGGGGCTCTTGCAAGGGGTGATCTTCCCAGGCGTTGCCGACCTGTTCTTTCTTCCGCTGGCGCTTGCCCGCCCGGCCCGCGCATATCCCTTGGCCCTGATAGCCACCGCGGGCACGCTGCTCGGCAGTGTGGTGCTGTACTGGGTGGGAGCCGAAGCGCTGCTGCTGCTCGAGGGACCTATTTCCCGGGTGGTCGACCTCTCCCCCGCCGCGCTCGCAGAGTACCGGCTTCGCCTCGCGGAGTGGGGCGGCTGGGCGATCTTCGCCAGTACGCTAAGCCCGTTGTCCACCAAACTCACCAGCATTGCCTCGGGTGCCGCGGGGGTACCCGTCAGCACCTTCGTGTCCGCGCTGCTGGCTGGCCGTCTGACCCGCACGATGGCCCTGGCGTGGATGGTGAGGAACGGGGGAGCGGAGATGGTGGCGAAGTGGGTGGCGCGCGAGAGCAAGATGGTGGCACCGCGCAACGACGGGGGCGGGGCACCGCTCCCGTAGTTCGCCGTGACCGTGCCCGCTATCTTGCGCCCATGACGCACCTCTCGGCCCTTCTCGACTTCCTTCGTGCCGCCGAGGCACTCAAGCACACCACGCGCGTGGCGTGGACGTCGACGGGACAGCAGGAGAGCGTGGCCGAGCACACCTGGCGGCTCTGCCTCATGGCGCTCGTGCTCGCGCCGGAGTACCCGGGCATCGATGTGGGCAAGCTGCTGCGCATCTGCATCGTGCACGATCTGGGCGAAGCGATCGGCGGCGACATCTCGGCGGCGCTTCAGGTCCATATGCCGGACAAGGCCGAGCAGGAGCGGAAGGACCTGCTAACGCTCTGTGCAGGGTTGCCCGAGCACACGCGCGAGGAGATCGTGGCGCTCTGGGACGAGTACGCGCAGGCGGCGACGCCAGAAGCGCGCATCGCCAAGGGGCTCGACAAGCTCGAAACGATCCTGCAGCACAATCAGGGGGCGATGCCCGACGACTTCGACTTCCGCTTCAACCTGCAGTACGGCGCGACGTACACCACCGACGATCCCCTCCTGCGCGCCATCCGTGCGCTGCTCGACGAGGAAACCGAGCGTCGCGCGCGCGAGCAGGAGGCGCGCGTGGGCTCGTCTCGGTCCGCTACGTAGCGTGCCCGTGAGCCACTTCGGGTTCCGCACCGCCCACCCCAACGGCAACGCCCGCTTGGGCTGGTTCACCACGCCGCATGGCACCATCGAAACGCCGGCGTTCATGCCGGTGGGCACCCATGCCTCGGTGCGCGGTCTCGACATGGGGGAGATCCGGCGCGCCGGTGCGCAGATGATCCTCGCCAACGCGTACCATCTCTACCTGCGTCCCGGTGATCAGATGGTTCGCGCCTTCGGTGGCGTGCACGCGTTCGCGCGGTGGGACGGCCCCATGCTGACCGACAGTGGTGGCTATCAGGTGTTTTCGCTCGCGCGCTATCGCAAGGTGACGGAACAGGGCGTGGAGTTCCGCAACAAGCTCGATGGATCGCTGCACGAGTACACCCCTGAGAAGGTCATGCAGATCGAGCGCAACATCGGCGCCGATGTGATCATGCAGCTCGACGAACTCATCGAGGGCGGCTCCGATCATCGCGCGTCACGCAAAGCGATGGAGCGCAGCCTACGCTGGCTCGAGCGGTGCCGCGTGGAGTTCGATCGCCTTGAACGTGACGGCCGTGCCCCCGTGGAGGCGCTCGCCGTTCCCGACGGTGCGCCGCCGCTCGCTACGCACGACGAGGCCCACGACCTGCCCGCTCCACCGCAGGCCCTCTTTCCGATCGTGCAGGGCGGGACCTACGCCGATCTGCGCCGCGCATCGATCGAGGGGATTCTCCAGTCCGGCGACTGGCACGGCATCGCGGTGGGCGGCCTGAGCGTGGGCGAGGCGAAGAGCGCCATGTACGACACGTTCGACGTGTGCGCGCCCTTGCTGCCGTGGGACATGCCCCGCTATCTGATGGGCGTGGGCTTTCCCGACGACCTGCTCGAAGCGGTGTCGCGCGGCATGGATCTCTTCGACTGCGTGGCGCCCACGCGCATGGGTCGGCACGGCACCGTGTTCACGGCCGACGGCAAGGTGCAGATCCAGAAGAGCAGCAACCGCACCGACCGTCGTCCCCTCACCGACGACTGCCCCTGCCCTGCCTGCACGCAGTACGATCGCGCGTACCTGCGGCACCTCATGGTGACGGAGGAGCCGCTGGGCCCACGACTGCTGGCGCTGCACAATCTCACGTTCCTCATGCAGCTGATGGAGCGCGCGCGGACAGAGTTGGCCGCCGGCACCTTCACCACGTGGAGCGACGAGTGGCTCCGGCGCTATCGGACCCGGACCGCGTTCACGGGGTCAGCGTCGGCAAACGGCCGATAACCAGCGCGACCGCAGCGGTTACACGGTCAGCGCACGCCACAGCACCGCCGCCAGCGTGGCGCCGATGATCGGTCCCGCCACGGGGATCCACGAGTAGCCCCAGTCGCTGCTTCCCTTGCCGCTGATCGGCAGCAGCGCGTGCACGATGCGCGGCCCGAGGTCGCGCGCCGGGTTGATGGCGTAGCCGGTCGGACCGCCGAGCGAGAGACCGATCCCCCATACGAGACAGCCCACCAGGAACGCCCCCACGTTGGTAGCGGGCGTTGCCCCAAGCGCGCCCTTGGCGCCGATGGCGCCGGCCACGATCACCAGCACGGCGGTGCCGATGATCTCGGCCACCAGATTGGGGCCGGTGGTGCGCACCGCCGGTGCATTGCAGTAGCAGGCGAGGATCAGCGACTGATCCTTCGTGCGCGACCAGTGCGGCAGGTAGTGCAGCCATACGAGCGTGGCACCGACCATGGCGCCAAGCATCTGTGCGGCCACGTGTGCGAGTCCGGTCGCCAGCGGATACACGCCAGTCACGACGTTGGCCACGCTCACGGCCGGATTGAGCTCGCCCGGGGCGCCAAGCGCCGCTGCCACCAGCCCCCCCGACATCACGGCGAACGCCCAACCGGTGGTGATCACGATCCAGCCGCCGCCCTGCCCTTTGCTGTCGGTAAGCAGCACGTTCGCCACGACCCCGTTGCCGAGGAGCAGCAGGATCACGGTGCCAACGAATTCTCCGAGAGCGGTGGCGGGCATGGTACGGGATCGAGGGGAAGGAATAGCTGAACGGCCTCGCCAAGATTCTAGACATCGGGACGGCGTCCCGCGAGCAATGCCCCTGTCACGATTCCCTGATCCAGAGGCCGCGCGGTGGGATGGTTTGCCGACGGCGCGTGCGGCGCGCATCTTCGGGCATGTCGACCATCCCGAGACTCCGCCACGCCAGCGTACTGTTGGCCATCGTCGCAGCAAGCCTGTTGCTTCCGGCAGCCGCGACGAACGCGCAGCCACGCACCGCTGACCCGGCCCAGCGCGGTGTGCCCCTCAGCGCCTTTCCGCGCTTCGTCAAGCTCAGCCCACATGTGTATGGCTACGAGGAGATCCGCCAGCCGGGCTTCACGACGGTCAGCCTGATCGTGATCGGCAAAGACGGTGTGCTGATCGCCGACGGCCAGGGCTCGCCGCAGGCCACGCAGACGATGCTCGACCGCATCCGCGCCCTTACACCACTCCCCATCAAGTGGTACGTGGTCGGCTCAGACCACGGTGACCACACCGCAGGCAACAGCGTACTGCCCGCTGGCATCACCTACGTGGTCCATCCTACGTCGCTGGCGCAACTCAAGCGCGACTCGGCCGCCGCCACCAGCGGTCGCAGCGTGGTGGTGCCGCCGACGGCGATGACCGGCAATGAGCAGACGATCGATGTGGGCACCACGGAGGTGATCGTGCGGTTCCTTGGCCGCGCCCACACCGGCGGTGATCTCATGGTGCATCTGCCCAAGGAGCAGATCCTCTTCATGAGCGAGGCCTACCTCAATCGGGTCTTCCCCGCGATGCGATCGGCCTACCCCAGCGAGTGGGCCAAGACGATCGATGCGGCCCTCGCCCTCAAGCGTGTGAAGCACTTCATTCCCGGCCACGGCTTCATCGAGAAGCCCGAGGTGTCGCGAGAAGAGCTGATCGTGTTCCGCGACGCCGTCACCAGCGTGATTGGCGAAGTGTCACGCCTCAAGGCGATGGGGCTTACCCAGGACGACGCGGTGAAGCGCGCGAACTGGGGGCCGATCGGCGGCTGGTTCCTCGCCGATCAGCAAGCGCCAGTCGCCGTGAGGAGAGTCTGGATGGAAATCGAGGGCACGCTCAAGTAGGCGCATGGCGCCCCGTGTCTCTTTACGCGTTGTGGCGGTGGAGCAGTCGCCCCACGCCGCCCGCCAGCCCACCCGACTGCAGCGCTGGCAGCAGGAGCGTGGCCAGGAGAATTGCCCAGCCGGGGAGCGCAAAATTGCCACCCAGCATCTGGGCGAGGCGCATCACATCGCCGCCACGCACGGCGACCATCGCCAGCAGCAGCGCGGCGGCAACGGCGGCACTGCCAAAACCAATGCGGAACGCGCGGGGGCCGCGCAGCGCGAACCCGATGAGCAGCCCGGCCACGGCAGCGCCCCACATGCCCCCGAGGGCCTGCGCCGCCACCTGCAGCACAAGGGCGGTCACGAAGAGCGGCACCGTCTTGCTGGAAGTCGTAGGCATGATCGAACCTCAGCGGGTAAGCGTGAGCGTGGCGCGCACATCGCTCGCCGCGAGATCGGCCGGCGTGCGCGGGGTGCGAACGCTGTCGAGTGATCCCGTCCCCCACATCGCGAGACGATCGAGATACCGCGGGCTCGCCGGGTTCCCGCTCTGCCCACCCGGATACACGGCCATGATGCGCGGCTGCTTGTCGAGCTCCACCACCATACGCCAGCTCGCGCCGAAATTCGCGAGCCGTGAGCCCACCGACGGATTGAGCGTGCCACGCCCGCCGTCGATCGGCGTGGGCGCTGCGGAGAAGCCGTCGAGACGCAGCAGGTGGCGCGGATGGGCCGGCGCCACGCGTCCCCACGTCCACGGGGTCACGGCAGGATCACCGAAATCCACGACCAGCGTGTCGTAGGCGGCAACGAGTGCGCGCGCGATCAGACGATCCCGATCCTCACGCACGTTGGTGGTGCGACGATCGTCCCACCAGAGGTTGCTGCTGTCCGGCAGCAGCTGCAGTAGTCGCGATTCCGACGGACGCACCTGCGGCGCGGCGGAGTCGGCGGGAATGAGTTCGTCCCAGAGCAGGCCAGAGAGCCGCGCGAGCGACGTCTCGAAGAGCCGTGCACCGGTGTTGTCACGCGTGTAGCGACGGTCCCATGCCGCGAGGATCTTCTCCGCCGCGGCAAGCGAGGGCGACCCCTCGCCGGCAGCGATGCGCGCCCTGGCGGCGCTCACGAGCGCGGGCACGAGCCGTTCGGCGCGCACACTTCCCGGATCGCTGTGGAGTCGGCGCATCTTGTCGGGCGTCATGCTGCTGTCGGCGCGCAAGAGCCGGTTGATCTGCAGCGCGCGCCAGATCTCGTAATGTGCGTCGGTCCCGAGATAGAGCGAATCGAGTTGTGGATCGATCGGCTCCTGATTCGCCGAGGCGAGGAACCCCTGCGCCGGCCGCACGCTCTGCGGATACTGCGAGAGTGTGCGGAAGCCCTGCCAATCGTTCGCCCGCGTGCGTCCGTCGAGGATGTCCGTGCCGCGCCCCTTGTTGGCACGAATGGGGTGCAACCCGGTCGAGCGGATCGCGATCGTGCCGGCGGTGTCGGCCACGATCATATTCTGCGCCGGCGCCTTGTAGTGGGCCGCGAGGGAATCGAGAAAACCTTCGGCCGTCGTGGCATAGACACCGGCCGCAAAACCCAGCAGCTCGGTGCCCGCCTCGAGCACCGTCCAGCGCATCGACAACCACGTGGCACCCTGCTTCCGCATGGGCCCTCGGTGCGTGTAGTACACCGTGTCGGTGGCGATCACGCGGCCGTCCTTATTGCGGTACGGCTCGACGCGCATCTCGAGTGGCTCCTGCTTCCCATCGAGTTCGTACGTGCGCGGCAGCGCCGCATTGTCCACCGTTTCGCGCCAGAAGTCCATCACGTCGCCGCCCGTGTTCGTGAAGCTCCACGCCAGCGCGCGCGTGTAGCCGATCGCAATTCCCGGCAAGCCGGGAATGGCGACGCCACCCACGTCGCGCGTGCCCGAGACCATGTGGACTTCGTACCAGATGCTCGGCAGCGTGAGTTCGAGGTGCGGATCGCCGGCCAGCAGCGCCAGGCCACTGGCGCTGCGCGACGGCGCCACGGCCCAGTTGTTGGACGCAAACGCGCGCTCCTGCTGCAGCGCGTAGCGATCATCGGCCGACAGCGCGCTGTCGCTGCCCCAACGCAGTGGACCGGAGCCCATACCCATGGCGGTCAGCATTCGGGTGGCCTCGACGCTGGGCGTCCCCGGCGCCGGTAGCGGCACGAGCGCATCGCGCGGCGCATTGCGCGGTGCCGGCTGAATGGGCTCCTGCACCGGCGACGACGCGTCCCACATGGCCCGCGCCGCGGAGTCGCCCACGAGAGCCCGTGCCTGCAGCAGGTCGAGTTCGATCGGCGCATGCGCGAGCGTGAAGCCCATCCGCATCAGCAGGTTCATGCTGTGCAGCGGCAACCACTCGCGCGGCGTCTTCTGCAGCAGCTTGTACTCCATGGGCAGCTGCGCCGATGAGAGCGAGGTGCGGTAGGCGTTGATGCCCTCCGCGTAGGCGCGGAGCGTACGATAGAGTGGCCCGGCTGTGTCGAGCGCAGCGAACTGCTTCTCCGCTGCGCGCGACATGCCCAGGCGACGCGTCTGCTGATCGGCCGGCAGTGCCACATCGCCCACGAGTTCCGTGAGCGTGCCTTCGCCGGCGCGCGACTGCACCTCGAGTTGGAAAAGACGATCGCGCGCCACCACGTAGCCGAGCGCACGCGCGGCATCTTCGTCGGTTTTCGCGAAGATGTGCGGCACGCTGCGCGCGTCGTACCGGATCGTCGCCGTGGCGCTGGCCGGCAGGTCATCGGCGGCATTGCTCCACAGCCCCGACGACGGCGACAGGAGAGCGCCGAGGGGCGGGACCTCGCCCACCCCTTGGGTGCCGATCCAGGTGGCGCCGAGACCGAGAGTGAGGGACAGCAGGGTAACGGACAGCGAGCGGGCCATTGGTGACGGGCGGTGGGGTGCGACGGGCGGGAAACGCCGGTGCCGCGCTGGGCGTGGAGCAGGCCGGCGCGGCACGGGAGTGGATTGATGCGGTGGGGGCGCGCGCCGCCTGCGATGCGCGAGACGGCGGCGCGAGGCCGAGTTACGGCTGACGGATGGCGGTGAAGGGCATCACACCAAGCCCGGCGACGTCGAGGACGCCGTTCATGTTGTCTTTGTCCTTCATGGCGCCAGCACCGTTGATCACGAGCTGCTGACCGCCCATGTCGAGCTGGAAGGCAAACTTCACGGAGTCGCCCTTCACCACGCCGGCGACCGGGGCGGAGCCCAGCTGCGATTCGAGCGTGCCGGTGATGGAGTCGGCCTTCTGGGTAAGCGTCATCACACTGGGCTGCGTGCCATCAGGGGTGGCGACGGTGACGGCCCACTTGCCGGTGAGATCCGCGAGCAGGCGCGGCGCGGCGACGGCAGCGCTGGCGGCGGCGGAAAGGAGAACGAGGGAAGCAACGGCGCGACGGAGCATAGACATGGCGGTTTTCGAAATTCCGTGAATGAGAGACGGGAACCAACCGAAGGGAAATCTACCCAACGGACCCGGGAATGTTGCGACCGGGACAACGGAAGCGCTAATTGTCGCGTTCCGAATCGTTCCCCCCTCCCCCTCCTCCATGCCCACTCCTGCACAATGGCGGCAATGGCATCGGTGGATCGGTGCACCGGCCGCCCTCTTTCTGGCCTTCGCCGCCTTGACCGGCACCATCGTGGCCGGCGTCGAATTCTTCGGTGAAGACGAAGCCCTTCGCGAAGCGAATCGTGCACTGGTCAGCGCCGTCACGACGGATTCTCCTCCCGACGCATGGACCGGGTTGATCGGCACGGTGATGCGCAACGCGGCCAAGGAGGCTCCCGGTGCCCCGATCGACAAGATTTCCATCGAACTGAAGGGGAAGGAGCCGGTCATTACGCTGTACCTCGGCAAGCCCACCGGCGGCGAGGACCGTCGTCTCGAGTTCGATGCGCGCACCGCGCGGCTGCTACGAGCGGATGACTATTTCGACAAGCCGGTCATCAACCGCATCCACTCCGGTGAAGCGTTCGGTGACGGCGGACTCGTATTCGCGATGGCGTGGGGCACGGCCCTCTTCGCGCTCACCGTATCGGGGTGGGTGCTCTATTGGCGACTCGCAGGCGCGAACCGCGCGGCGCGTTCCGGATGGAGACGCTGGTTCTTCTGAGCCCCAGGCGTGCCCGCCCGCTCACAATCCTCTGGCCACCGTCGCCGGCTGGCCAGAGCGGTGCTCAGGCCAGGGCGGGCATGGGGAGGCGACGTCGCAGCACCACCGCCACCAGCGTACCTCCACCCAGGGCGACCGCGTATCCGTATGGTACGAACGCGGCGGTCAGCCCGCAGGCGATGGCCAGCAGAAAGGCCAGTGGCGCATGCCATTGATCGCGCACGAGCAGCAGCACCGTCACCGCTTCCACCAGCAGCAGCGTCCCGAGGATGGGGCCGGGCACGAGCCGCTGGAACGCGGCGGGATCACCGACGAGAAAGAGTCCTGCCGTCACAAGCGCGGTCCCGTAGATCACGGCACTGCCACCGGTGCGGGCGCCGAAGAAGTAGTGGCCGGCAATGCCCCCCGAGCCGTGACACACCGGCAGCCCACCCAGTGGAGCGGCGAAAAGGTTCATGAGCCCGTAGGTGGTACCGATACGCCGCACCGACAGCGGTTCGCGCTCGGGAAAGAAGTCGGTCACCACCTGTCGGGTGGCGAGCACCGAATTACCGAGGGAGAGGGCAATTTGCGGGAGCGCGAGCAGCAGAGCCGCGCGCGCGAATTCGTCGCCCGTAGGCCAACGATCGGGGAGTGCCGGCAGGTGGAGCCCCCACGGGGCGGGCGCCTTCGGCGGCCAGGTGACCCCGGCATAGCCCACGCCAAGGGCGAGGACCACGAGGGCGGCGGGGACGTGGTGGTTGTTGCGGAGCAGCAGGATAAGCGCGAGGGCGGTCCCGGCGAGGATCCAACCCGTGGTCCCGTTCTGTGGCAGGAACCGCGTGACGGCGAGGGTGAGCAGCTGGAGGCCGAGCCCCACCTGAATGCCGCGTACGACGGCCTTGGGGACGGTGCGAGCCAACCAGGCGAGGGCGCCGGTGTTGGCGAGAATGAGCATCGTGACGCCCACAATCAGCCCGCCGGCCGCCAGTAGCGTGGGGGCCAGCTTACCGGCGATGGCGATCGCCGCCATGGCCTTGAGCGGCTGCACCGGCATGGGGAGGCGGTAGGCAAGCCCCGAGAGGATCTGCAGAAGGCCGAACACCACGAACGCCGCCGGCGCATCCATGCCGGTGGCGATGACGACCCCCACGAGAAGCGGGAGGTCGGTGCCAAGATCCCCGAACGCACCGGCAAACTCGTGGCGCGAGAAGGACAGAGGAAAACGCGACGCGTGGGTCACGGTCAGGTCGGCGCGAGTACGGCGTCTGCCGTCATCGGCCTCGTAGTGGCCGCCGGCCGCTCCGGGTCGGCCGTCTCAGGCCGGCGACGGCGCACAGTGCTCGTCGAAGGCGCGCGCGAGATCCGCCGCGATTTCGTTGGCGCTGCGTCCCTCGATCTGGTACCGCTCCAACATGAACACCACATCGCCGTCCTTCATGAGCGCAATGCTCGGCGATGACGGCGGATAGCCGGTGAAATACGCGCGCGCACGCTCGGTGGCGTCGCGATCCTGACCGGCAAACACGGTGGTGGCCACATCGGGCTTCACGCCGTGCTGCAGCGCCATGGCCACGGCCGGGCGCGCATTGCGGGCCGCGCACCCACACACCGAGTTGACCACGACAAGCGCGGTGCCTTTCTGGTCAGCCAGTCTCGCATCGACATCGGCGACCGTGCGCAGCTCTTCCACGCCGAGGCGCGTGAGCTCCTGGCGCATGGGGATCAACAGCTGTTCGGGATACATCATGGCCACAAGACCTCAGTAGTCCGGAATGTCCTCGCGGGGCTCACGCACCAGCGCCAGAATGGCCGCCTGCGGCACCACGAGGTACTGCTCGTTTTCAAACGTGATCTCGACCGCCGCCTTGCGGAAGAAGAGCGCGTAGTCCCCCACCTGGGCCTGCATGGGAACGTAGCGGGCTTCGCGGCCTGCCTGTCCGCCGATGCGCCACGGCTCGTCACCCTGATCGGCCAGATCGGGAAGGGCCAGCCCGGGCCCAGTGGCCACGATCTCGCCCCCCTGCACCGCCTGGTTGTCCACGGCGGTCGGCGGCAGGTATAACCCGACCTTGGACCGCTGCTCACCGTCCTCGAGCTTCACGAGCACGCGGTCCCCCACAACGATAAGACGCTTCTTGGTCATGCCGTAACGTAGCGGCTGGCGGAAGTGGGATGGATCAGGCGCGGCTTACTTGACGAGGTGGTACGTGGTCTGGCGACCGAAGGCCCAGCGCACCTTGCCGCTCGCATCGATGATCACGTCTTCTTCCTGCGCCGAGCGCACGAGCTGGTTGTTCCACTCGGGCACGCGGGTCGTGGCCTGCAGCTCGATGGAGTACCACATGCCGGGGATGATGCGGTGATCGCCGCGCCCGGGGACGCCGTCCTGATAGTCCCACAGCCCCACCAGCGCGCCGGCGCCGTGTCCATGCAGGCCGATGGGGTGTGAGTACTCGGTCCCGTCGATGCCTTCCGCCTTCATGCGCGTGAGGACGGCCTTCAGCACGTCGTTGCCGGTGCGCCCGGGCTTGAGCTCCTCGACCGTCAGGTCCTGCAGGCGGTTGGAGTTGGCCAGCGCTTTCTTGAGCCCTGCCGGCACGTCGGTTTCCCCATCGCGCAGCACATAACCGTTATGCTGCGTGTCGGTATTCAGCCCCATGGCGGTCACGCCGAAGTCGCAGTGCAGCAGGTCGCCTCGCTGGATCGTGGGGTTCACCCCCACGAGGTCGGGGCTGCCGAAGGCGCGCTGCACTTCCACGCTGGGCTGGAACCAGGTGGAGAGCCCGAGATCGGCAAGGCGCTGACGCATCCACCAGACCACATCGTCCGCCTTGGTCACGCCCGGGGTGATGACCTTGTTGGAGAAGGCCTCGGCGATGATCTCCCACGCCACGCGATTGAGCTCGCGGAACGCCGCCTCCTCTTCCGGCTGCCGAGCGGCAATCATGTCGACAGCGAGCGCCTCCGCGTTGACCACCTTCGACGCCCACGCGGGGCCGAGCGCCTCGAGCATCCCCTCCTTTTCTCCGCTCGAGAGCCCATCGGCGAACGCGAAAGTGCGGGAGGTGTTGAGCGCGATCTTCTTCGGCTGGCGCTCCTCGATCACCTGCTTGAGGATGCTCCACTGTTCGTCGCCCCAGAGCTCGGCCTGTCGGGAGTTGTCGCGACTGCCGGCAGCGGGCTGCGCCACGGGCTTCATGCTGCGCACTGCCTTGAACACGTTGCCCTGTGAGGTGCCGCCGAGGGCAATGCGTTCCACACCCTGCTGCGGACCGCGATCGAAGAACACGTAGATCGTGCGGCGCCGCGCGGCGAAGGTGGTGGGCGAGGTGATCGCCTTGAAGAGCGGGTCTTCGTTGTATTCGCGCATGGGCACGACCCACATGTCCACCCCCTCGCGACGCATGAGCATGGGGAGCGTCCGGTCCATGCGCAGCTCGAACCACGTCTGCATCTGCATCGCCTGATTGCGCAGCAGCCCGAACGGACGCAGCGTGTCGGCCGCCGCGCTCCCGGAGGTGCGCGTGCCCGGCGTGGCGGGGAACGCGATGGGCTGAGCGACGAGCGGCGGGGCGGGGAGCATCGTCGCAGACGCGAGCGCGGAGACGAGCGCGAGGACGCGCGGAAGGGGACGCATAACGGTGTGCATGGGCAAAAGAAAAGAATGGACGACGGGCTCGATCAGCCCTGGGAAGGTGTGCCGCGCTGATCGACGGCGCGACGGACCATCTGGACCACGAAGGCGAGCGTGAGCGCGAAGAGCGCCACCGTCACGCCGCGCTGCCAGAGGGTCTGGCCGGCCATGGCCCACCAGTCGCTCCAGACGGCGAGTTGCGAGCCGTAACGTTCACGCCCGACTACGATGAGCACGGAACTCAAGCCCATCTCGACGGTGACTTCGACGATCAGAAACGCCAGCGCGCGCAGCGGCCAGCGTCTGACGGGAAAATGACCGAGGTGCCAGGTCAGCATGCCGCAGAGGAAGAGCACGCCGGTCGTCAGCCCCGACACGAAGAACAGCCAGCTGCCGCTTCCCAGCACGATGGCGCGCCAGACGCGCAGCACGAGGCCCGTGATCCCGGCCGGTTCGACGGTGCGGATGGCGAAAGCGCGCAGGGGATGGAGCGTTTCCTCGCCCCAGTGCACCACGTCGCGCGGAAAGAAGCGGGACATGCCCGCAAGCTACCCTCGGGACGAGGTGGCGCTAGACTGGCACCGTGCGCGGTGACGGGGAGCGGCCCTACCGCACCACGCGAAGCAGAAACCCCAGACTTTCCGGCAGATGCGATCGCCAGTAGGGCCACGTGTGGGCCCCGGGGTATTCCCGGTATTCGTGCGGGACGCCAAGCCCCGCGAGTGCGGCGGCGAAGTCGCGGTTCTGCGGCATCCAGAGATCCTCGATCCCGATATCGAGGCGCAGCGCCGGCCAGGTGGCGCGCCCCGCGGCCACGCGGGGGGCGAGGCGTTCGGCCATGGTACGCGGATCGCGGCCCCGCCAGGCGATGGTGTCGGTGCCGAACACGGTGCGCAGTGAGGGCCAGAGATGTCGCGCGCCCCGGGCCAGTTCGTCGAGGGTGCGGCCGTAGCGCGCACTATCGGTGGGCAGCGCGCCGATTCGCAGGCGCGGGGAGAGCACACCGGAGTGGCTCGCCGCGGCGGCAAACACCTCGGGATACGCGAGCGCGAGGGTGATCGCGCCGTAGCCCCCCATGCTGAGCCCCGCCACGCCACGGTGGGCGCGGTCGCTGCGCGTGCGGTAATTGCGGTCCATATGCTGCACTACGTCGCGCGCGATGTAGTCGTCGTAGTGTGGCCACGGCACGCAATAGCTGCGGGCGGGCTCTCGGCGCACCGTGTCGGCGGCACAGGCGGCGTCGGGGAGCGACGCCCACGTGGTGTACCAGCCGTCGTCGCCGTCGGGCATGGCGATGATGGCCTCAGGCAGGCCGGCGGCCACCAAGGAGTCCACGAGGCGCGGCAGTTGCCCGGTGGTCACCCAGTCGCGTTCGTTGCCGCCACGCCCGTGCAGGTACACGAGAAGCGGGTACCGCGTGGAGCCCGTACCGTACGAGGGAGGCAGGTACACTGTGAGCGCCTTCCGGACACCGAGGGCCTGCGCCCAGAGGGTGTCGGTGCGTACGGAGCCACTCCGGGGAGGCTGCGCGGTGGCGGTCGCGGGGGAAACGGCGGGGGACTCGGGAGCGGGGACGACGGGAGCCTGCACCGCAGGAGCCTGCACCGCGGAAGCCCGTACGGCGGGAGTGGTCACCGCGAGAACCACGGCGGCACTCCACACGCGCGGCGCTCCCCACGATCGCGACCTCACCGGATAATGGTACCGATGCGGCCCCACCGGATATCGGTGAGGAACGGCAGGGGGCGGTCGCTTTCGTCGGCGCGATACGAGTAGTACACGAACACCGGCCGGCCGCGCACGTTGTCGCGCGGAACGAAGCCCCAGTAGCGGCCGTCCTTGGAGTCGTAGCGGTTGTCGCCGAGCATGAAGAGCATGCCGGCGGGCACCACGAGGGGGCCCCAGTCGTCGAGCGTGGGCTGGGCCGGCGGATCGCCGGCGCTCGTGCCGCGCACTTCGAACGGCTGCTGCCACTGGAAGAGCGGATGGGAGAAGCCACCATCCCCCTTCTCGTTCTGGGACGCCGCAAAGCCCTGACGCTGCGGCATGCCGTTCACGTAGAAGAGCCCCCCGCGCATCCAGATGGTGTCGCCGGCCACGGCCACGAGCCGCTTGACCAGGGTGGGGTTCGGATCGTCCGGCTGATCCACCTGCGTGGGCGAAACGAACACCACCACGTCGCCGCGCTCCGGTTCGTCGTAGCCGGGCAGGTTGATATTGGTAAAGGGGACGTGCGGGCCGTAGGCGAGCTTGTTCACGAACAGCCAGTCACCCACGAGCAGCGTCGGAATCATCGAGCCCGACGGAATGCGGTACGCCTCGATGAGGAAGGTGCGGATGACGAGGAAGATCGCGACGGTGACGACGATCGCCTTGATGTTTTCCCACGCGGAGGCGCCGCCCTGGGAGGGGCTGACAGACTTGCCGGCGCGCAGTGCGGCGACGGTGGAACGATCGGAGGCAGACTTCTTCGAAGCCACGGGCGGGACGGGTGGATGGACCACGAGACGTCCGGACGGCTGGAGGCTGCGCGCCGGACGGGCTGATCACGGGAAATCTAAAGGGGCGCGTCCGTTGGACGCGCCCCTTTAGCCTACGCAGCAGTCTGTCGAGGGTTACGACAGGTGCTTGGAAACCAGCTTGGTCATGTCGAACATGCTGACCGAGGACTTGCCGCCGAACACCTTCTTGAGCTTGTCGTCGGCGTTGATCTGGCGCTTGTTCTTCTGGTCCTGCAGGCCGTGCTTCTTGATGTAGGCCCAGAGCTTCTTCACGACTTCCGTGCGCGGGAGGCCCTTCTCGCCGACGATCGCGGCGAGGTCCGCGCTCGGGGTGAGGGGCTTCATGAACGCCGCGTTCGGCGTGCGCTTGGCCGGCGCCTTCTTGGCAGCGGCCTTCTTCGGGGCGGCCTTCTTGGCCGGCGCCTTCTTGGCAGCAGCCTTCTTCGGGGCAGCCTTCTTCGGGGCGGCCTTCTTCGGGGCAGCCTTCTTGGCGGCCTTCTTGGGAGCAGCCTTCTTCGCGGACTTCTTCGCAGCGGCCATGTCGTCTCCTGAGAGTGGTGACCGTAAGGGTCGCGTCGAGCAACCGATGATCTCGACAGATCGCGCGAAGACGGGAAGCGCTTCGCGGACGCGCACAAACTACAATCAC
The DNA here is from genome assembly GCF_044344655.1 of Gemmatimonas sp. GTDB lineage: Bacteria > Gemmatimonadota > Gemmatimonadetes > Gemmatimonadales > Gemmatimonadaceae > Gemmatimonas. The sequence goes on along the minus strand of NZ_JBIJCN010000003.1, from coordinate 129,527 downwards.
GAGTTGGTCGCGCAATAGTGGTTTTCGTGTTTTCCCTCTGAAATTCTCGATTTTTTTTGCGTTTGTCGGTCTTTTTCTCTCTGACGTGCCCTTTTCCGCTCGACCAACGCGCCTTTTTGCGTCGGACGTGGCCAATGAGCCCCGCGCGGCACCGACAAAAAACGGGCGCCCGTCAGCGCGTGTGCGCCGCCAGATCCCGCAGCGCCGCCACACTGGACACGTCCCAGGGGTCGGGTGTGGCATCGTCCTCGGTCACGTCGGGTACCTGCTGCGGGGTTTCGAGGATGAGCGGGATGCCCTGCGCCCGACGGTCCTGCAGCAGCCAGCCGAAGGCGGCCCCCCCAATCAGCCCCTGCCCGATGAGAGCGTGGCGATCCTTGTTCGATCCCATCGCCCCTTCGCTGTCATTGAGATGCAGGAACGCCGGTGGTTCACCCGTCGCGGCCTCGAACGCGTCGAGCACGCCGGTCAGCGCCTCGCGCGACTCGGCGATCGGGAACCCCGACGCGAACAGGTGACAGGTGTCGAGACCGTAGCCGGTCCGATGGCGCTGGTCGGCGGGAATGCCCCGCAGCATCAGTGCCACCTCCTCGGGCGTGCGCCCCACGGTGGTGCCGGCGCCCGCCGTGTTCTCGATGAGGAGCCGTGTATCCCCCTCGGGTACAACCGCCAGCGCGCGCCGCATTGCTTCACTGACCCGCTCGCAGGCCGCCTCGCGATCGCCCGTCGTGGCCGCGCCCGGATGGAAGCACACGCCGCCCACACCGAGCGCGGTGGAGCGTTCGTATTCCTTGGCCAGTCCGGCCGCGGCACGCGCCCACTTCTCCTCGTCGGGTGTGGCGCAGTTGAGCACGTAGGCCGCATGCACGATCACGTGCTCGGGGCGGATTCCCGCCTCCGCCAGCGCGTCGCGAAAGCGCGCCACACGGTCCGGCTTTACGCCCACCTTGTCGTTGTAGTACTTGGGGATGGCACTGAAGATCTGCAGCGCCTGCATGCCGGCGTTGCCCGCCCGGCGCGCCGCCATGGGGATGCCGCCGGTGTCGATGCAGTGGGCGCCGATGAGGAGGGAGGCCATGGTGCGGAGTGAGGTAGAAGACGGCGGACGGCGTTGAGGCGGCGGCGACGGGCGCCCGTCAGCGAACGATCGCGCGGCGCAGGCGAAACGTGGGCGCGGCGTCCGGGGATGTGAGGTCGCTCCATCCCACCACGACCGCCTTGCCGCGCACGACCACATACGGATCACGTGCCGTGGTCGCGCCGCTCGCGGTGAGCCGTTCCTCGAACAGATGCCCTGCCGTCCGCGAAATGGCCACACTGGTGATCACGCGGCCACGGCTGTTGGGGTCCTCATAGGCGACGGCCACGAGGTCACCATGCGACGCCACACGCGCCTCCCCCAGCCGCTCGCCATACAGAACGGCGACCGGCGGCTCGAACGCGGCGCGCGGATCCATCTGATGGGCGTAGAACACCCCCGGCCCCTCGGGGCCCGTGAGCGCATATGCCACGTGCACGTACCCATTCAGGCTATCCACAGCGAGACTGGGCGCCGGCCGGGCGCAGCCAAAGGCGCCCCGGTCGGCTGCCTGCGCGTCACGCGGCCCCTGATCCAGCGTGTCCACCATGATGGGGCCGCGCCACGCGCCGAGTCGCCCCTCGGCGGGCAGCGTATCACGCCACGCCGCCGCCAGATGCACGCGGCCGCCACTCGCGCGTGTCCACCACACCGCCACACGGCCTCGCATCGGCGCCTCCTCGATCCGCAACGATCGCGCGCATCGCTGCGGGTCGAGCGGTTGCTCGGCGTTTCCGAGTTCGGTGAGCGGGGCCGGGGCCATCTGCATGGCCGGCAGGGTGGCTGACGCCGCGAGTGAGGCGCGCGATTCAGGCATGGCCTCGAGCGCCCCCCGCAGCAGCGACACCCCCCCGTGTTCACGCAGCTGGTCCTGCGTGAGCAGGAAGGCCGCCGCGGGCGTGCCCTCCTCGAGGGTGGAGTCGTACGGGACGAACGGGGGATACGCGAACGGGGAGGGCGTGGCGGTGAGCACCGGCTCACCGTCCACCCAGCGTGCCGCCGGCTGCTCGCAGGCGGTGAAGCAGGCGGTGGCGCCGGCGGCGAGGGCCAGAGCACCCACCGCCCGTGCGGGGCGCCACCGGAGTGCCCGACGCATGGGCGTCGCGGAAGGAGCCGTGTGTTGCATGCGCGAAGGGTAGTGCAAGTTCCGCACGATGGTAGCTTTCAGCTTCCCTTCCCCGTCCATCGGAGACTTCCAGATGTCTTTTGCAGCGTTCGACGGTACGCGCCGCGTACCGCCTGCCGTCAACGAACCGGTGCGCAGCTACGCGCCGGGCTCCCCGGAACGTGCCTCCCTGCAGCAGCGCCTCGAGGCCATGGCCGCTGAGCGGATCGAGATTCCCGTCGTGATTGGCGGGCGTCGCGTGCACACCGGCGACCTCGGCTCGGTCACGATGCCGTGCGACCACCAGCACGTGCTCGCCACCTACCACAAGGCCACGCCGGAGCTGGTGCGCGAGGCGATCGCCGCCGCCGCCGAGGCGCGCAAGGAGTGGGCGAGCTGGCGCTGGGAAGATCGCGCCGCGGTCTTCCTCCGCGCGGCCGAGCTGCTGACCACGACCTGGCGCAACACGCTGCTGGCGTCGACGATGCTGGGGCAGGCGAAGACCGTACACCAGGCCGAGATCGACGCCACCTGCGAGTTGATCGACTTCTGGCGCTTCAATGTGCAGTTCGCACAGGAGCTCTATGCGGAGCAGCCGATCAGCGACCACACCATGTGGAACCAGCTCGACTATCGCCCGCTGGAAGGGTTCGTGTACGCCGTCACGCCGTTCAACTTCACGGCGATCGGCGGCAACCTGCCCGGCGCCCCGGCACTCATGGGCAACGTGGTGCTCTGGAAGCCGTCGGCCACCGCACTGCTCTCGAGCTGGTACACGTACCAGCTGCTCGAGGAAGCCGGGCTGCCCAAGGGCGTGATCAACTTCATCCCCGGCGACGCGGCGATGATCTCCGACATCGCCCTCACGCACCGTGACCTGGCGGGTGTGCACTTCACCGGCTCGACCGGCGTCTTCAACAGCATGTGGGAGACGATCGGCAAGAACATGAACAAGTACCGCTCGTATCCGCGCATCGTGGGCGAGACCGGCGGGAAGGATTTCATCGTGGCACACCCGAGTGCCGATCCGCAGGCACTCGCCGTGGGCATGGTGCGTGGCGCGTTCGAGTACCAGGGGCAGAAGTGCTCGGCGGCAAGCCGTGCCTACGTTCCGGCGTCACTCTGGCCCGCGGTGAAGGAGAAGTGCGTAGCGATGATGGCGGAGATGAAGCAGGGCGACACGCGCGACTTCTCCAACTTCGTGGCGGCGGTGATCGACGAGCGCGCCTTCAACCGCCTTGCGGGGGCGATCGACGACGCGAAGACGCATGCGACGATCGTGGCCGGTGGCGGTTACGACAAGTCGAAGGGATGGTTCATCCAGCCCACGATCGTGGAGACGAAGGACCCTGCCTATCGTTCGCTCTGCGAAGAGCTCTTCGGCCCGCTCCTCACGGTCTACGTGTACGACGACGCGCGGTGGACCGAGACGCTGCAGCTCGTGGATAGCACGTCGCCGTACGCGCTCACGGGTGCGGTATTCTCCCGTGACCGTCAGGGTGTCCGTGACGCGATGGCACACCTGCGCAACGCCGCGGGCAACTTCTACGTCAACGACAAGCCGACAGGCGCCGTGGTGGGCCAGCAGCCCTTCGGTGGCGCGCGTGGCTCGGGCACGAACGACAAGGCCGGCTCGAAGTCGAACCTCATGCGCTGGGTGAGCACGCGCACGGTCAAGGAAACATTCTCGTCGCCGCTCGACTGGCGATATCCGTTCCTCGGATAAGGTGGACAACGGGCCGGCCTCTGGCCGGCCCGTTGTGGTTTACACGGCAGGAGGCAGGGAGAAGGTCCTTCCTTGTCATGAACCGGCGCGCGCCAGCGCGCCCATACCGCTCTCCCATGCGCACCATCCGCTACATCACGGCCGACGTCTTCACGTCGCAGCCGTTCACTGGCAACCAGCTCGCCGTGGTATTCGGCGCCGAGGGACTCCCAACGGAGACCCTGCAGGCCATCACGCGCGAGTTCAATTACTCGGAGACCACGTTCGTCTTCGCGCCGGAAACGGCGGGCACCACGCGACGCGTGCGCATTTTCACGCCGGGCATGGAAGTGCCGTTCGCTGGGCACCCCACGATTGGCACGGCGCACGTGCTGGTGGCGACCGGTGACGTGCCGCCGACGGCGGAGGAGATCGCGGCGGGGGAAATGACCGTGGTCCTTGGCGAAAACGTGGGGCCGGTGCCGGTGCGTCTGCGCCTCGACCGGGGCGTGCCGTCGTGGGCCCAGCTCACCACGGCGCTCTTGCCTGAGGAACGCGTGGAAGTCACCGACCGCACGGCGATCGCGCACATGCTGTCGCTCGATCCGTCGGATCTTCTGGGGGGCGCCTACGCGCCCACCGGCGTGAGTTGTGGATTGCCGTTCCAGATGATCCCGCTCACGAGCGTGGAGGCGGTCTCGCGCGCGCGACTGCGCGTGGATGCCTGGGAAACCGCCTTGGGTGGCAGGTGGGCCGAGTGGCCGATGGTGTTCGCCATGACCGGTGGAAATGATCCGGCGGATCTCGCCGCACACGTCCGCGGCTGCGACATCCGCGCGAGGGTGTTCGTGCCCAGTGGCGGCGTTCCCGAAGATCCCGCGACCGGCTCCGCGAACGCGGCGTTGGCCGGCTATCTCGCGGCGCGCACACCGCGCGACGGATTGCTGCGCTGGGAGGTGGCGCAGGGAGTGGAGATGGAGCGCCCGAGCCGACTGTCGATTGAGGCGCACAAGACGGGCGGACGGATCGATGCGATTCGCGTGGGCGGTGCCAGCGTGATCATGGCTGAAGGCACGATGGCGGTACCGGCGCACGGCTAGGCGGCACGCATCACGGCGAGGCAGGAGCGCTCGGGCTCCATGCGCCCTGCGTACGTCGACGCCTTGTGAAGGCAAGCAAAGGAACGAGTCGCCGGACTCATCGGTTTGTCCCGGATACCTCTACCTCGCCTCCCACATGACTGCCCATCTCGCCAGCGGCTCCCTCTTCGACGACGAAGCAGGTTCTCCCTACGCCCCGCGCGATGCCTGTGGGGTGGGATTCATTGCCCGTCAGAGCGGCGAGCGCACCCACGAAGTCGTGAGCCTGGCGCTCGAGGCAGCGGCGCGACTGGCGCACCGTGGCGCAACCGCGACCGACAGCTCTGCCGACGGTGCCGGTCTGCTCGCGCAAATCCCTCGCCGCCTCTTCATTCTGGCGGCCTCGCGCCTCGGACTGCATCTGCCCGCCGACGCCGCCATCGGGGTGGGGATGTGTTTCCTCCCCACGGAGCCGCAGGCCCTCGATCAGGCGATGGCGCTCGTCAACGACGTGCTGCTCGGTGACGGGATTCCGGTCTTGGGGTGGCGCGAGGTTCCCGTGTCCCCGGAGGTCCTCGGCCCATCGGCGCGCAGCGCGATGCCCACGATCCGCCAGGTGTTGGTGGGACGACCAGCCGGGAGCGACGACGACAACTGGGAACGGCAGCTGTATCTGGCCCGTCGGGAAATGGAGCACCGCGCCGCCGCGCGCGGCCTTGAGCCGTTCTACATCTGCTCGCTGTCCTGCCGTACCGTGGTCTACAAGGGACTTCTGACCGGCGGACAACTGGGCGATTTCTTCCCGGACCTTCGCGATCCCGCCTTCGAGTCGGCCATCGCCGTGTTCCACGAGCGCTACGCCACCAATACCATGCCACGGTGGGAATTGGCGCAGCCGTTCCGCATGCTCGCGCACAATGGCGAGATCAACACGGTCTGGGGCAATCGCAACGGCATGGCCATGCGCGGTACGCTGCTCGACGCACCCGCGTTTGGCGACAAGGCCGACCGTGTGCGCGAGCCGATCCGTCCGCGCGGGAGCGACTCGGGCAGCCTCGATAACGCCCTCGAACTGCTCGCACGCGCCGGTCGCTCGCCCGTGCACGCCACGATGATGCTGGTACCGCAAGCGTGGGAGAAGTTCCCCGATGTCGAACCGGCCGTGAAGGCGTTCTACGAGTATCACCAGTGCGTGATCGAACCGTGGGACGGCCCTGCGGCCCTCGCGTTCAGCGATGGGGTGACGGTCGCGGTCTCTCTCGACCGCAATGGCCTGCGTCCGTGCCGGTACAAGATCCGCGCCGACGGCATGGTCGTCGCCGGGTCTGAAGTGGGGATCGTGGACTTCGACCCGCGCGATGTCGTGGAAACGGGGAAGCTCGGCCCTGGTGGCGTCTTCCTCGTGGACACCGCAGGCAAGCGCATCGTGCGCAACATGGCCGCCAAGCGGGAAGTGGCCACGCGCCGGCCGTATGCCAAATGGATCGCGCAGCACATGTCCACACTCCCCACCAGCGACGGCGCCGAGCCGCTCGTGCGCTCCAGCGATCAGCTGCGCGCCACGCAGATGGCATTCGGCTACGGGCACGAGGATCTGCGCATGGTGCTCGAGCCCATGGCGTCGACCGCGGCTGAAGTGGTGTGGAGCATGGGGGATGACGCACCGCTCGCGGTCCTGTCCCCGAGTACCCCACCACTCTATGCATTCTTCCGGCAGCGGTTCGCGCAGGTCACCAACCCGCCAATGGACTCGCTCCGTGAAAGCATGGTGATGTCATTGCGCATGCACCTGGGGCGCCGCGGCTCGCCGTTGGTGGAAAAGCCGGCCTATGCCCGCATGCTGCGCATTGAGCATCCGGTGTTGCTTCCAGACGAGATGGCCGCGCTGCGTGCCTTCCCGCAGCTACCGTGCGCCACGCTCGATGCCACCTACAACGCCCGCTCCCGCTCGGAAGCGCTCGAGGCGGCGCTCGACTCCCTATGCCGCCGCGCCGAAGTGGCCGCGCGCAAGGGCGCACGGCTCTTGGTGATCAGCGATCGCAAGGTGAGTGCCGATCGCGCGCCCATTCCCGCGCTGCTGGCGCTCGGCGCCGTACGTCAGCACCTGGTGCGGACCGGGCTGCGCGCCCGCGTGGGGCTGGTGGTGGAGGTGGGTGATGCCATCGAACAGCACCACATGGCCGCACTCTTTGGATACGGTGCGGAAGCGGTGCATCCGTGGCTTGCCATGGAAACGGTCGCCACCCTCTTCTCCGAGGCACACGGAAAAGCCGACGCGGACCCCCAACGCCCCGGACCGGCCCTCGCGCAGTCGCGGTACCGATCGGCGGTCGAAAAGGGGCTGCTCAAAGTGCTCGCCAAGATGGGGATCTCCACCCTGTCGTCGTACTGCGGCGCCCAGACCTTCGATGCGCTGGGGCTCGGCGCCGACGTGATCGATCGCTGTTTCTCGGGGACCGCCTCGCCGATGGGTGGGCTCTCGCTCCGTGAGCTGAGCGAGGATGTGCTGCAGCGGCACCGGCGCGCCTTCACCGCCGACGGCACCCCACACGCGGCGCTTCCCGACCACGGGCGCGTGCGATTCCGCAAGGACGGCGAACAGCATGGCTGGGCCCCGCAGACGGTGCTCGCCCTGCAGCAGTCGGTGGGGAGCGCCCGGGCCACGCGCGCCGGCACCGACCCCGACGACGCGTGGCGCACCTTTGCTGAGCGGGCCAGTGGGGGAGCGCCCACGACCGTGCGCGACCTGCTCGCGATACGCGCAGGGGTGTCTATCCCGGTGGAACAGGTGGAGCCCATGGAAGCGATCCGGGCCCGCTTCATCTCGAGCGCGATGTCACTCGGCGCCCTGTCGCCCGAAGCGCACGAGACGCTCACGATCGCGATGAACCGCATGCAGGCACGCTCCAACTCCGGCGAGGGGGGCGAAGACCCCGCGTTCTACCGTGACACGGGACCCGACCGCCGCGACAGCCGCATCAAGCAGGTGGCGTCGGCCCGCTTTGGTGTGACCACCGAATACCTCGCGCGCGCCGAAGAACTCGAGATCAAGATCGTGCAGGGGGCCAAGCCGGGCGAAGGCGGGCAGCTCCCCGGGCACAAGGTCACGGAACTCATTGCGCGACTGCGGCACAGCACCCCTGGCGTCGGGCTCATCTCCCCGCCGCCGCACCACGACATCTACAGCATCGAAGACCTCGCGCAGCTCGTGCACGACCTCAAGACCGTCAATCCGCGCGCCCGCATAGGGGTGAAGCTGGTGGCGGAAAGCGGCGTGGGCACCGTCGCGGCGGGCGTGGCCAAGGCATTCGCCGATTACGTGCTGATCGCCGGCCACAATGGTGGGACCGGTGCGTCACCGCTCTCGAGCATCAAACATGCCGGCTCTCCGTGGGAGCTCGGCCTCGCGGAATCACAGCAGGTCCTCGTGGCGAACGGCCTGCGTCACCGCGTGGAGGTACGTGTGGACGGCGGATTGCGGACCGCACGCGACGTGATTGTCGCTGCCCTGCTGGGTGCCGAGTCGTACGGCTTTGGCACGGCGCCTCTGGTGGCCATGGGGTGCGATATGGCGCGCCAATGCCACCTCAATACCTGCCCCACCGGCATCGCTACCCAGCGCGAGGATCTGCGCGCCAAGTTCCGTGGCACGCCCGAGCAGGTGATCGCCTACTTCTCCCGCATCGCGGAAGACGTGCGGACCGAGCTTGCCGTCATGGGGGCCCGTTCGCTTGCCGAGATCATCGGGCAAGTGGAACGGCTGCAACGCGCCGAACGCCCCGAGGTGCCCCGCTCCACCATGCTTGATCTGTCGATCGTGCTGGGGGCGCCGCGCCGCACCGACGAGGCGCGCCTGCGCACGGTAACGCGCAATGCGCGCCCTGGCGTGCAGGAGCTCGACAGTCGTATTCTCGCAGAGGCCGCCGCCACGGTGGCACACGGGAGCCCATTCACGGGCGCGTACGAGATCCGCAATCACCACCTCACGACGGGGGCGCGTGTGGCGGGTGCACTAGCCGAGCGATTCGGCGATGACGGCTTGCCCGCGGGTACGATGCAGCTCGACTTCACCGGGAGCGCCGGACAGAGCTTCGGCGCCTTCGGTCTACGCGGCATGCGCTTCACGCTCGAAGGGGAAGCGAACGACTACGTAGGCAAGGGGCTGAACGGCGCGGAGATCACGGTGCGGCCGTTTCGCAACGCCCGTTACCGCGGGGCGAGCCATCTCAACATGATCCTCGGCAACACCGTGCTCTACGGCGCCACGGATGGCCTGCTGCTGGCATCCGGGCAGGCTGGCGATCGTTTCGCGGTGCGCAACTCGGGAGCGTGCGCGGTCGTGGAGGGCGTGGGAAACCACGCGTGTGAGTACATGACCGGCGGCATCGTGACCGTCCTCGGTCGCGCCGGGCGCAATTTCGGCGCCGGCATGTCCAACGGGGTGGCGTACGTGTTCGACGAGTCGGAAACGTTCGCCGGGCGCCTCAATCACGAAATGGTACTGTTGGCCGATATCGACGCCGACGACACCGCGCTGCTCAGACAGCTGCTGCGACTGCACATCGCTCGCACCGGCAGTGCCCGGGCGCGCTGGCTCCTGGACGATTGGGACCACCAGCACAGCCGTTGGCGCAAGGTGAAGCCGCGCGGATCGGCCGAACATGTGGCACGCATTCGCGCCACATGGATGGATCGCCTCAGCGCCCTGAGCAGCAACGCCACGGCGGTAGGGCGGTCCGCCGCTTCGGTGGCAGCGATAGGGTTATCGCCTGCGGCTCGTGCGCCAGCCTGTTCCCGGTGCGCGAGCCGCCCGACCACTCCGACGACGTCAGATGGGCGCCTCGAGGTAGAGATCCGTGCGCCATCCCTTGTACGGATAGAGCCCGCGTGCCACATCGACGCGGAACAGACCATCGAGGAAGCCCAGCCCCATGCCGGTGCCTCGCTGCGGTTGAATCCGGCCGATACTCCTGCGACTGCCGGCCCACCCCACATCGAAGAACACGACGGGGCGTACCGCGCCACCTCGCGTGCCCACTTCGGCTCGCGAGAACCAGAAGGCATCGCCCTGCTGCGTACCGGGCAACTGCCCGCGCACTGTACGCAAGCCACCCATGACGTAGCTGCGCTGGAACGGCACTCGACCGAGCGACGTGCCGATTGATCCGGTCACTGCGGCGGCGAGGGGACCAACGGGACGAGAGATCGTACTTTCGATCGACCCGCGCGCGTACTCGAAGGTGCCTGTCGCGGCTTCGCCGCGCGCAATGCCGGTGAGGCGAAGTCCGCCCGGACGCTCCACGAGCATCCGCGACCATGCGGCATTCACGCCGGCGAAAGAGCCAGGCTCGGCGAGCAGATTCTCGCGAAAGCGGCGTCCGCTGACCAGGCGCGCCAGCGAGAAGGTATTGACCACGTTGCTGTCGCCGGCGGTCCACTGGCGCTCCACGAACAGGCGGTATTCGAGCGCGCCACGACGTTGCTCACGCCGTTCACCAAGCTCGAACCCGTAGGCGCGGAAATAGAAGCCTTCGTCGCGTCCGTACACCAGCGCGGGGAGCGAAGGGCCGAGCGTGAGGGCGCCGGCCCACTCCGGATTCACCGCATTGAGGCGGTGGTAGAGGCTGCCGGTCACGGTACGTGCGCCGCTGCTGCGGACGAGTGACAGCTCGCCATTGGCGTGCAGATCTGCATGACCGATGCGTCCCACGCCGCGCAACGTATACCCGGCGCCCAGCACCTGCTTCACCTCTACGCCGGCGGAGAGCCCTTCCACGCGATTGTAGCGAAAGAGGTCGGACCCGGTCCGGATGGTGGGCCGCTGCGGCGCGAAGGGGACCTGCAGTGACATCGTCAGGGCGTCCACCAACTGCTCGGCGGACCGGAGGTCGAACAACTCTTCATCGGAGGCCGTTGCCGGGGGGAGCACAGTGGATCGCGCCAGCGCAGTCATGTCGCAGGGCAGGTCGTAGGCAATGCGCAGCGTACGGTCGTAGCGATCTTCCGTACGTGTCCACGTACTGTCCGTTTTGCACTGCGTAACCTTGCCGCGGCCGTAGCGCCGCACCTGCACGGAATCGGCGTCGGCAGCGCCGTTCTTCACACTCCCCCCCACGGCGACCGCAATCTGCACCTCCGCAACAGACGAATCGACGACGGACGAATCCGCCGCGGCGCCGTCGCGCCGCGCCGCCGGGGTACGGGACGGTGGCAGTGCAGCCAGCGTGAAATCGCCGTCGACATCCTCGTAGGTGAACTTCTCGTCGAGGCGGAAGGGGATGCGCATGAACATCACATCGGCGCTGGCGGTGGCACGGTGGGCGCGTGGCAGCCAGAACTTCCCCTTGTAGAGCGCATACTCCACCGTGATGGCGTCCAGCTTGGCGCGCATGGGTCGCATGGTGGCCATCACCCAGGCAGGCGGCTCATCATCGGCAGGCGACGCCCCCGGACGCCTCGCCTGTTGGCTCCGCACCCGCGCCACACTGTCCCGCACATATAAGTCGCGCGGCAAACGGGCACGCAGAACGGAATCACGTACGGGGCCGAGGGTCGCATTCTCGAGGACGTCCTTCTTCGTTTCCTCGCTTGCCAGTCCCCAGATATCGATGTCCGTAGACAGCCGGTACGCGGCACGCACCAGCTGCCCCCCGTCGCGATCGAACCAGAAGGACCCCACGAAGGTGCGCCAGTCCGGTTTGCGTGCCGTGATGCGGAGTTCGCGCAACGTGATCACACGGCCGTCTGGCAGTGTGATGGCCGCCGAATCGCCGATCTCGTAGCGATACCAGCGTTCGGCACCGCGTGCGAGCGGATGAATGATCTCACGGTCGTCTACCTCCGTTTTCACCACCCCGAAGTCGGACGACGGGAACCAGAGCTGCTCCCGGCCCGGGAAGTACGGGATCGACACCGCAGAGACAAAATCACCCTGCACATCGGTTGCCAGCGGCACCGTCATGCGTGAACCGACGGGACGCACGCGCACGCCTACGTCGCGGCGCCAGGCGATATCGGCCACGTTCTCACCGCGGAACAACAGCTTTTCGAGCCCGAGGCGGCGCGCGCCCATGTGGACCGACATGCGCTGCGTCGTCGTGGCCCGATAGGCGCGCAGGGCGCTGTCCTGCTGTTCGCGGGCCTGTCGTGCCCGATCGAAGACCGCACGAGCCTCCGGGCTGCCGAACGCGCTGCTTGCGGCTTCGGCGACCAGACGAGCCCGGGTCGTACTATCGCCCGCAAGGCGACGCCGATTCACCAGACGCGCGTCGCGGACCGCCTCACGCACCGCGCGGCGCTCCTCGGCGGACATCGTGTCCCGGGGCGACTTCCTGACGGTGTCGCGGACGGCCGGACTGCCCGAGGGGCGTGCGTCGCGCCCCTGACCCGACGACACGGCAGGGGCGAGGACCGCAAGAAGGAGGGAGCCGAAGGTCAGCAGGCGGCGCATGAAGTTTGAATCTAGAACCGGAAGCACACGGCGTGGCGATGGAACCCAGCGGGTCCCCCTACGTTCGGCCGACCCGAGCGGTTTCCGCCGTCGAAACGTAACTTCGGACAGTTGGAATCCGGCCCGATGCCATTCGTTTTAGGAGACCTGACGTGCGCTTCCTCCCGCAGCTGTCCCGATCGACCCTTCGTGTATCCGCCGCGGCCGTCGTCGCCGCCGCGGCCACCCTGCCGGCCTCCGTGTGGGCACAGGGGGGCACGACCGCTTCCCAGCCGGCGGCCGCAGCAGACCCGCGCCTCGCCAAGCTCAAGGACGAGGCGCTGCAGATGGTGCAGGCCCGCTCCAAGCAGGTGCAGGAAATCGTGGATATGCTCTTCTCCTTCCAGGAACTGGGCTTCCAGGAGTGGGAGTCGCAGAAGTACCTGACCACGTTGCTCGAAAAGGAAGGGTTCAAGATCGAGAAGGGCGTGGCCGGCATCCCAACGGCGTGGACCGCCAAGTGGAGCTACGGCACCGGCAAGCCGGAGATCTCGCTGGGCTCTGATGTGGACGGGATTCCGCAGGCCAGTAACAAGCCGGGCGTGGGCTACAAGGACCCCATGGTCACGCAGGGGCCCGGTCACGGCGAAGGGCACAATGCCGGACAGGCGCTCAACGTGGTCGCGGCGATTGTGGTGAAGCAGCTCATGCAGCGCGACAAGATCAACGGCACGCTGCTGCTCTGGCCGGGTATCGCTGAAGAGCAGATGGCCGGCAAGGCGTTCCTCGTGCGCGCCGGCATCTTCAAGAACACCGACGTCACGCTCTTCACGCACGTCAGCAACGACCTCGGCGTGCAGTGGGGGGCCAGCGGCTCGAGCGCCCTGATCTCGGCCGAGTTCCGGTTCAAGGGTTCGAGCGCGCACGCAGCCGGTGCCCCGTGGCGCGGCCAGTCGGCGCTCGACGCCGTGATGCTCATGGCACAGGGGTGGGAGTATCGTCGCGAACATCTGCGCCTGCAGCAGCGGTCGCACTACGTGATCAAGGACGGTGGCGACCAGCCCAACGTGGTGCCGAGCACCGCGAGCGTCTGGTTCTACTTCCGTGAGCAGGACTACCCGCGCACGATGGAACTCTTCGAGACGGGCAAGAAGATCGCGCAAGGCGCCGCGATGATGACCGACACCAAGCTCGATACGGTGATGATTCTCGGATCGGGATGGTCGGCGCACTTCAGCAAGCCAATCGCCGAAGCCATGCACCAGAACATCCAGACCGTCGGCATGCCCACGTGGGATGACAAGGACCAGACGCTCGCCAAGGGAATTCAGCGCGAGCTGGGTCAGCCCGACTTCGGTCTGTCGAGTGAAGTGAACAAGCAGCTGCGCGGGTCCGAAACGCCGCAGAACTGGATGGGTGGTGGCTCCGACGACATCGGCGACATTGCGTGGAACGTGCCCACCGTCACACTGCGCTTCCCGTCGAACATTCCGTCGCTGCCCGGGCACAACTGGGCCAACGCCATCTCGATGGCCACGCCGATTGCCCACAAGGGTGCGCTCGCCGGTGCGAAGGTCCAAGCGCTCACGCTGCTCGATATCCTGCTCACGCCCAAGGTCGTGACGGATGCATGGGACTACTTCAAGAATGTGCAGACGAAAGACGTGAAGTATCAGCCGTTCATTCGTCCGTCCGATCAGCCGCCGATCTGGCTCAATGCCGACATCATGGCGAAGTACAAGCCCCAGCTGCAGAAGTTCTACTACGATCCCAGCAAGTACAAGACCTATCTCGAGCAGCTCGGCATCGAGTATCCCACGGTGCGTCCGATCGAAGCCAAGCCGAAGGGCGACAATCAGTGAGCCTCCGCACCAGACTCCTGACGGCCGCCCTCGCGGCGGCCGTCGTTCCCTCGCTCAGCGCCGCGCAGCCGGCCATCTCCGACGCGGCCCTCGCGTCGGAGATCGAGAAGCGCACGGCCGCCATCACCGACAAGGTGACGGCGTGGCGCCATGACATTCATCAGCACCCTGAACTCGGCTATCAGGAGAAGCGCACCGCGGCGCTCGTGGCGGCGCACCTCAAGTCGCTCGGCATTGAAGTACAGGAAAACGTGGGCGGGATCCCCGGCGTGGTCGGCATCCTCAAGGGGGGCAAGCCTGGACCCACGGTGGCCCTCCGCGCCGATATGGATGCCTTGCCCGTCACAGAGCTTGTGGACGTGCCGTTCAAGAGCACGGTGCGCACCGTGTACAACGGCGTGGAAACGGGCGTGATGCATGCCTGCGGGCATGACATGCATACCGCGATGCTCATGGGCACGGCCGAAGTGCTCGCGGGGCTGCGCGCGAAGCTGCCGGGCACGGTCAAGTTCCTCTTCCAACCGGCCGAGGAAGTGCCACCGCGCGGCGGGGCGCAGCCCATGATCGAGGCCGGCGTGATGAACGGCGTGGACGGCGTCTTCGGGTTGCATGTGGGCCCCGGTCCGTCCGGCGCGATGAGCTACCGCGGCGGGTCGATCAGTGCGTCGGCGGATACATGGAAGATGATCATCCGCGGCAAGCAGGGGCACGGAGCATTCCCGTCGGCCGCAGTCGATCCGATCGTGGTCAGCGCCGAAATCGTGTCAGCCCTGCAGACCATCGTCTCTCGCTCCCTCGACCTCACGGCAGGCCCGGCGGTCGTGACGGTGGGCGCCATTCACGGCGGCCTGCGCGAGAACATCATCCCCGATTCCGTCTGGATGATCGGGACAATCCGCACCTTCGATCCCAAATCGCGACAGATCGTGGCCGAGCGGATGAAGACCCTGGCCCAGAACATCGCAGAGGCGCACGGGGCGAAGGCCGAGGTGGACGTGGTACTCGGCTACGGCAGCACGATCAACAATACCGGCATGGTCACGAAGTTCGCGCCCACGCTGAAGAAGGTGGGTACGCCGGCGGGGGTGTTCGAGAACAAGGCCGGGACGATGGCCGGTGAGGATTTCTCCCGCTTCGCCGACAAAGCCCCGGGTTTCTTCTTCAACCTGTCGGTCACGCCGGCCAACGTGGACCTGTTCAACGTGGCCAGCAATCATTCGCCGCTGTTCCAAGGCGATGACAAGGCGCTCCCCGTGGGCGTTCGCGCGATGAGCACGCTCGCCGTGGAGTTCCTCGTATCAGGGGGCGTGCCGCGCGTGCCCTAGTCCGCCAGCGGCAGGCGGCAGCGGCAGGCCGGCGCTGCCGCCTGATAGATTGATGGTATGCCCATCGCCGACTCTTCCGCGGGCGACCTCCCGCCCGAGGCGTTCCGCACCGCCGCGCATGCCGCCGTCGACTGGATTGCCGAGTATCTTGAGCAGAGCGCGCACTATCCGGTGCGCAGCCGGGTACAGCCCGGCGATATCCGCGCAATGCTGCCGGCACATCCCCCGGCGCAGGGGGAGCCGCTCGACGCGATGCTGCAGGACTTCCATGCAACGATCCTGCCCGGCATCACCCACTGGAATCATCCGGCGTTCTTCGCCTACTTCGCCAACTCGGCGTCGTATCCCGGCATCCTCGGCGAACTGCTGACCGCTGGCCTCAACGCCAACGGCATGCTCTGGATCACGAGCCCCGCCGTGACGGAGCTCGAGCAGGTCACGCTCGACTGGCTCCGGCAGCTCATGGGACTGGGCGACGGATGGTTCGGGCAGATCACCGATACCGCCAGCGTGAGTACGTTCTACGCGCTCGCTGCGGCGCGTGAGCGGGCAGGATATGATGTGCGCACGAAGGGCATGACGGCGCGGCCGGAATTGCCGCGCCTTCGCGTGTACTGCAGTGAGCATGCCCACTCGTCGATCGACAAGGCGGTCATCGCTCTCGGGATCGGGCACGAAAACCTGGTCAAGATTCCCGCCGATGACCAGTTCCGTATGCGCGCCGATGCCCTCGCGGCGGCGATTGCCGACGATGTCGCAGCGGGATTCAAACCGATCGCCGTGGTACCGTGTATCGGCACCACGAGCACCACCAGTGTCGATCCCGTGGTGGAGGCCGTGCGCATCGCGCGCGAATACGGGTGCTGGGTGCACGTGGACGCGGCCTACGGGGGCGTGGCGGCGATCGTGCCGGAACTCCGCTACCTGCTCGACGGCGTGGATGGTGCCGACTCGCTGGTGGTGAACCCACACAAGTGGCTCTTCACCCCCATGGACTGCTCCGTGTTCTACACGCGCGATCCCCACACCGTGAAGCAGGCGTTCGCCCTGCTGCCCGAGTATTTGGTCACATCGACGCCCGACGAGACCATCAACCTGATGGACTACGGCATCCAGCTCGGCCGGCGCTTTCGTGCGCTCAAGCTCTGGATGGTACTACGCGCCTTTGGCCGCGAGGGATTGGCCGAACGCATTCGTCGGCACTGCGAACTCGCCCGCGAGTTCGCGGGCATGGTGCACTTCGAAGGGGGCTGGGAGCTCACCGCACCGGTCACGCTGTCACTGGTGTGCTTCCGTCTGGTGCCCCCCGGTGCCGACGAAGACACCATTGCCCGGGTGAATGCCGCGATCATGGAACGGGTAAATGCCCGCGGACACGCCTACCTGTCGCACACCAAGGTGGCGGGGCGTTACACACTGCGCCTCGCCATCGGCAACATCCGCACCGATCGGTCGCACGTGGACGTGGCGTGGCGTGAATTGCGTGGGGCGGCGGCTGCAGTGCAGCGAGCCGAGTAGGCCGCCGCGCGGCACGAGCGGGCATCCTGCCCCACAGGATACGGGCGAGGATGTCAGCCCGCGGGGGGGCCGTCCTCGGCGTGGCGCTGCGTGGCCTGCCGGCTTGCCTTCCGTTCCTGCCGACGGCGCTGCCAGCGGACGAACGCGAGGAGCGCCACCGTGACGCTGATGGCGCCGACGACTTCGCCGGCCTTGCCGAGATGTCCGATCGCCTGCACGGCAGCCTCGCCGGCCGCATAACCGACCGCCGAAAAGAGCGCCGTCCAGAGCGCGGAGCCAATCAGCGACACCGGGAGATACACCAGCAGGGGGACGCGGGCCGCTCCACAGGCCATGGGAAGCACGAGGCGCAGCCCGAAGGCGAAGCGCACCAGGAAGGACGCCGTCCACGGATTTCGCCGTACCACGCGCAGCGCCACCGTGCCGGTGGCGCGCGTGCGCGGGAAACGACGACGGATCGTGTCCCACTTGAGGCGCCCCACCGCATAGAGCAGCGTGGTGGCGAGCCATCCGCCGACGGTGATGCTGACCAGCAGGGGCGCGAGCCGCAATTCCTTCTCGTGTACAGCAATCCCACCGAAGATGGGCGCAAGCTCTTCGGTGATGATAGCCGACGCGCCGAGGACGAGGTACGTCCACGGCGCGTCGGTCAGAGCAGATAGCCACGTCGCATCGGCAACGAGCAAGGAGACCAGCAGGCGCATGTCCGGCTAATCTAACCGCGAGCCGCGCGTTACCGCCCCCGCCACGTTTCCTTTTTCACGACTGGTACCTCGGTTCAATTGCCGGCCTCGGGGACCGGCAACTGATAGGTGCGGAACTCCCCGGTCTGGGGCGGGGTGAGCCCCACCATGCCGGCGAGTCGCGTGCGCCACCGGTCGAAGATCTCGTAAAAGGTGGGGATCACCAGCAGCGTGAGGATGGTACTGGTCACCACGCCGCCGATGACCGCGACTCCCAGCGGGGCACGGAACTGGGCGCCTTCGCCCCGCCCGAGCGCGACCGGCACCATGCCGGCGATGAGCGCGAAGGTGGTCATGAGGATGGGCCGTAGGCGGATCGCTCCCGCCTCGATCAGCGCCTCACGCAGCGGCATGCCGTTCTTCTCGCGGGCCCACTTCGCAAAGTCGATCAGGAGGATCGCGTTCTTTGCCACGATCCCGCAAAGCAGGATCACGCCGATCAGGCTCATGAGGTTGATCGTGTTGCCGGTAATGGCCAGCGCACCCATAACGCCGATGAGCGACAGCGGCAGCGAAATGAGAATGGAGATCGGATCAAGGAATGAACCGAACTGCACGACCAGGATGAGGTACATCAGCGCCACCGCTACGCCGAGCGCGATGAAAATGCTGCTGAACACCTCCTGCTGCTGCGCCACCTGTCCACCACTGCTGAGCGACACGCCCGGCGGCAGCGGAATCAACGCGGTCCCCTTGGCAATGTCGGCCTGCACCTCACTGAGCGAACGACCAGCGATGTTGGCTTCCACCTTGATCACGTTGTCACGATTCAGGTGGTTGACGACGGCAGGGCCGAGCTCACTCTTGATGCGCGCCACCTGCTGCAGCGGGACGAGTGTACCCGTAGCCCCCTGCCCCACTGCAATCGGCAGCTGTGCCAGGTCAGTCCCGCGGGCGCGGGCTTCTGGAGACAACCGTACGATCACCTTACGGGTCTCGTTGGAGGGATCGACCCAATCACCAGCATCGAGCCCGGCGAACGCCGGACGAATGGCATTGGCGACCTGGCCGACGCTCAGCCCCAGTGCCCCCGCCAGCCCGCGATCTACCTGCACCGTCAACTCAGGCTTCTGCCCCTTCGTGCTGAGCCCCACGTCCACGGCACCGGGCGTACTCTTCATGACGGCCAGATACTGATCGGCGACTTTCTGCAGCGCGTCCTTGTTCTGACCGCGCAGCTCAAGTGAGATCTGCTTCTCCTGACCGGCGAAGTCATTGGTGAACACCGACACCGTGGCGCCACCAATCCCGGCCACCTCGCGACGGACCACCTCACCCAACTCCTCCGCCGACCGCTGCCCCTTGGCGAGGCGGTCCCCCTTGGGATGCAGCTTGAGGTAGACGCTGGCAGCGTCGACCGCGCCGCTCACACCTCCCGCCGTCACGAAGCTGTACATCACTTCAGGGTGCCGGGTGGAATCGGTGAGCGCGAGCGCCTCGGTCACCTTCTGGCGGAGATAGGCGATGTTCGCACCCGGCGGCGTTTCCACCGTCATGTTGAGCTCCGCGTTATCCTCGAGCGGAAAGAATCCGCCACCCACGAAGCCCATGGCCGGCATTGCGAGGGCGAACACGAAGGTGCTGACGGCGAGCGTGACCATGCTCTTGGGGTGATCCAGCGCCCATCCGATGAGCCGGCGGTACCCGTTGGCGAGCCCGTTGAACCAGGCGTTGAACTTGTCGAGCTGCTTCGTGATCCAGCTCTTCTGGTGCTCCTCGAGATGGGGATCGGGCCAGTAGGCCGACAGCATCGGATCCAGCGAGAACGACACGAACAGCGACACGAGCACCGAGCAGGCGATCGTGAGCGCGAACGGCTTGAACCACTGCCCCGACTCGCCCTGCAGGAAGGCGATCGGCACGAAGACCGCGATGATCGAGAAGGTCGTGGCCGCAACCGCCAGACCAATTTCGTCCGTACCCTCGCGGGCGGCAGTGTAATGATCCTTCCCCATTTCCACGTGGCGCACGATGTTCTCGCGCACCACGATGGCGTCATCGATGAGAATCCCGATCGCCAACGACAACCCAAGCAGCGACATCGTATTGAGCGTGAAGCCGAACGCCCACACGGCCACGAAGCTGGCCAGTACGGAGACCGGCAACGCCAATCCGGTGATGACCGTCGAGCGCCACGAGTTCAGGAAGAGGAACACCACAAGGACAGTGAGGAGTGCGCCTTCGATGAGGGCGCTCTGCACGTTGTTGACCGAATTGGTCACGCGCGTCCCCTTGTTCTTCACCACGTCGAGCTGCGCCCCCTTCGGAAGCGTGGGACGCAAGGCGTCGACCTTCTTGACGATCGCCTCGGCGACGGCCGTGGTGCTGTAGCCCTTGGTCTTCTTGATTTCGATGCCCACCGCATCGCGACCATTGAAGAGCGCCAGCGTGCGCTGCTCCTCGATGCCGTCGTCCGCGGTGGCCACGTCCCCGAGGCGTACGATGCGGCCGCTCCGCTCTGACACGACGAGGCGCATGAAGTCCTGCGGACCGTCGAGACGACCGCGCAGACGGATGGTGCGCTCGTCGAGCGCCCCGTTCACCCGACCGACTGGCACTGCAAGATTGCCCTGCTGCAGCGCGGCCACTACCTGCGGCACCGACACCCCGGCGGCGATCAGCCGCTGCGGGTCCAGGTTGACGGTGAGCTCGCGCTTCACCGATCCGGTCACCGACACATCGGCCACGCCCGGGATCGCGCGCAACTCCCGGGTGATGCCGGGATCCGCGAGCAGCGTGAGCTGCGCCGGCGTGAGGGAGCTGGAATACAGACCGAGCGTCACGATCGGTGCGTCGGTCGGATTAAACTTTCGAAGAATTGGCTCCTCGATTTCCTGCGGCAGATCCTGACGCTTGGTGCTGATCGCGTCGCGGATGTCCTGCGTGGCTTCCTGGAGGTCCTTCGAAAAGTTGAACTGCGTGATGATCTGAGCGAACCCGTCACGCGCCTCTCCGCTGATGGTCTTCACGCCGGAGATGGACTGGATCGCTTCCTCGATCGGCTCGAGCACTTCGCGCTCGACCTGCTCGGGTGACGCCCCCGGATACACCACCGTGGTCAGTACGACCGGCGGTTGGACCTCGGGGAATTCGTCCGTTTGCAGCTGGAACAGCGCGACGAGGCCGAACCCCACCAAGGCCAGCATGGCCACGACGGTGATCAACGGTCGCTTGATGGCGAAATCGGAAATGAGCATGTGTGCCTGGGTAAGTGTCGGTCAGGACACGCGGGTCAGTTCTTCGCGGGCTTCGCGGGGACTGCGGGTGCCACGGCTGCCGAGGGCGACGCCGCGCGGGCGGCAGCATCGGCGGGTGCCGAGACGGTGATCGCCACGCCCGCCGAGATGCCGCGCGCAGCGCCGAGCAGCACGGTATCGCCACTCGCAAGGCCGATGGTTACCTCCACGCGCTCGGTCACCTCATCGCGCAGCCCGATCTGGATCTCAACCTTTTCCACCTTGCCACCCTTGAGACGCATGACGTTCGGCACGATGCCGGTCTGATCCACCGCCTGCTCCGGCACGAGGACCCCCACACGCTTCTGCGCGGCCACGCGCCCCTCCACGAACAGGCCGGCGACGAGCATACCCGCGTCGTTGGGGACCGACGCCTGGATGTCGACCTGCTTGGTCTGCGCATTCACCATCGGCGCGACCCGCGTAATGGTGCCCCGCAGTTCGCGATCCGTGCCGTTGACGGTGAACGTGACGGGCGCCCCGACACGCACATCGCTCAGCGCCACCGCCGGTACCGATGCTTCCACGCGCAAACTGCGGGGATCGATGACCGTGAAGAGCGCAGTACCCGGCGCCACGATGTCGCCAGGGCTCACGGTCTTCTCAGCCACGATGCCGGCGAAGGGTGCGCGGATCTGCGTGTTGCGCAGATTCTTGTCGGCGGAGGACTGACGTGCCTTCGCGTCGGCGAGTGCCGCCTGGGCCGACAGGTTGGCGCGTTCGGCGATCTCCACGTCACGCTCTGCAATGGCACCAGCCGCCGCCAGCGTCTTCGCGCGCTGCAGCTCGCGCGCGATCTGCTCGGCGCTCACCGTGGCCTGTGTGACGGCGGATCGTGCCGACATCGCCGCATCGCGCACAGCGGCATCCTCGATACGCGCCAGAACCATCCCGTCCGTCACGCGCTGGCCGGCATCTACGTAGGTCTGTCGCACGGCCCCGGCGACTTCGGCACGAATACGGGCTTCGCGATCGGCGGCCAGGGTACCAGAAATTGCCGGACCACTGCTCAGCGTGTCCGCGGTGGCCACCGCGATGTTGTCAGGGCCGATGGTCTGTGTGGCACCGGTGGCCGTGGCGTCGGGGGCCTCGGTTTTCTTGCCGCAGGCGGTGAGCGAGACGACCGTCATCACCAGGAACGCAACAGGCGCCGAGCGGCGCAGAAGGGAAATCATCGCGAGGTACCCATGTTCGTGGAAGCGGCTGCCGACGCGCCGCCAGAGGACAGCGGGAGATACGGAAGGAGTTCAATACGCTTGCGTGCGACTTGCAGGTCGCGCGCCGCGCGCGCCCGATTGGCAAGGGCCTGTTGGAGCTGCACGCGCGTTTCGGATAATTCGAGTTGGGTGGAGATCCCCTCACGGAAACGGACTTCCGCAATGGTGTACGCACGCTGTGCCTGCTCGGCCGTGCCGATGCTCGCCGTCCAATTGGCTTCCGCCTCGGTGAGCTGCAGGGCGGCGACCTTGGCATCGAGGGTGGCCCCCTCTTCGGCGAGCTTGAGCCGCTGCCTCGCCTCGGCCACGCCGGCCTCGGCGGCTACGATCTCGTTGCGCACGCGCCCCCCAGTGAATACCGGGTAGGACAGACCGATTCCCACCGTCCAATTCGGGAAGAATTCGTTGAGACTCGTTGGCAGCGCGTTGGACGGATAGGCAAGGCGCTGGTACACAGTCGTTGCCGAAAGCTGCGGTAAGCGCTGGCCCTTGGTGGAGCGGAGCTGCAGCTTGGCGACCTCGACCGACTTCTGAGCTTGCCGCACGGCCGCGCGTGCCCGCGCCGCCGTATCGCTTGCGGCAATCACACGGGCCACCTCGCCAGCGACGCGCGGATCGGCAGCGAGCACCTGCCCCGCATCCACATTGACCGTAGTAATTGGGGCCGTGCCGAGCGGCTCAACAGCGACCGGCCCCTCGGCAATGCTGTCGACCAGGACGATCGATTGGCTGGCCGGCAGGTCCAGCAGCTGCCGGAGGCGCAGTAAGGCACTCTCGCGGTTCGTGCGCGCCTGCAGCAGCTGCGGACGCTGGTTGTCGCGCGTGACGCGCGCCCTCACCAATTCAAACTCCGACGCAGCACCCACATTCCGCGTCAGTTGTACCTGACGCAGCGTCCGTTCCGCCTGCACCAACGCCGAATCGGCGATCAGTGCAAGCCGCTCGGTGAGCAGGGCATCATAGTACGCCTGCGTTACGTCGAGCTGCACCTGCGCATCGGCACTGGTGATGGCAATCACGGCCGATTCGCGGGCGATTTTCGCGGCCTTGAGATCGCTCGTGATGCGCCCACCGGTGAAGAGCGCCTGGGACGCCGTGATGCCGGCCGCCAGGTTGTACGGCGACGCAAAAATGCGGTTGATGGGGTTGTCGGCAAGCGACGCCGTATCCCTGCTTCCGCCGCTCCCGTCCGCGTTGTTGTTGCCGCCACCGAATCGCTCGCTGATGGCCGCAAACTGATTTTGCAGCTGCTTCTGCCAGGTCAGCGTCGTGCCAATCTGCGGCAGTACAGCGGAACGCCGCTGCCCCACCTGTCCGCGGGCACGCTGTTCGTCGGCGCGCGCCATGGCCACGTTTTCACTCGTGCTGCGCGCAAGCTTCAGTGCGTCCGCCAGCGACAGCGGCCGTGGTGCGGGCGGCTGCGCTGTGGCCATGGCCGGCGTCAGGATGGTAAGCGACAGTGCGACGACCCGCCTCCGCACAGAACAAAGAGACGTCATTCGGAGATCGATGTTGGAGACGAAACAACCGCGGCCGTCCGCGCGGTCGGCCCGGATGGGCCGGACACTGCGCGAATGCCGCGAAGGAATATCCGGACATACGACTGCAGACTCACGTCGACGGTCTGCGTGAACATCATTGGCATGACATCGCGATTCATGCCGTCGGCGAAGAGTGCGCCCATGAGCATGGTGACCGCGGCCTCCACTTCAGCCTCCGGCACAGCGCCGTTCGCCTGGATAAAGCCATACTGCGCGAGCCGTCCGACGTACTCGCGTAGCTGATTCGACGCACTATTGGGGCCTTCGGTTGCGCAGCCCACGAGATCCGGATGCGTCTCGAGGTCCGACATCAACTGCCGGATGAAGGGACGACGGGCGCAGGTTTCGCTGTGGTGTGCCACCATCCAGCCGAGCAGCTCGGCTTCCGGCGTCACGGGAATGGGGGGGAGCTGCATGCCAGCCGTGGCGGCCTCGAGCTCCCGCATCATCTGCGCGAGGAGCGCGTCCTTTGATCCGAAATGGCGGAACAGCGTCACTTCGTTGACTCCGGCTTCTTCGGCAATGCGCCGCGTGGTCGCGCCACGCCACCCGTGTTGGGTATAGACGCGAGCGGCTGCCTGCAGAATCCGGTGGCGGTGGTCGTCGATCATGATGGAATATTAAGCAAGTGTTTGCTTGCACGCAAGCAGGCACTTGCTTTCACTGTACGAAGCACCGTGCGAGAGGCCAATGGCCTCGAGGGCCGTTGTGTTTCACCGGGCTTGCGCCAGCGGGTCTGGATTGCCCCAGCGCAGCCGCCCTCGCTAATTCCCCCGAACACGCGTTTCCCTTCCCCGTTGTCTGCCGGAGCATCCGTGAACGGCTTCGTCGAACTCGCGCGAGCAGCCGCCGCCGCCCGGCAGTCCCGCCCGCAGGTAGCGCTGGCGCTTGCCACGCTGGTGCAGGTGGACGGGTCGTCGTACCGACAGCCCGGCGCACGGCTGCTGGTGGACGCCGAGGGACGGGTGCTGGCCGGTGCCGTCAGCGGCGGCTGCCTCGAGGGTGATGTGGCGGCGCGGGCGGCAGCGGTGTGCGCGACCGGGCGTGCGGCGCGCCTTACCTACGACCTCCGTGCCGACCTCGAAACGATCTGGGGGCTGGGCGCGGCCTGCGATGGCATCGCGCACCTGCTGCTCGAACCGCTTCCGGACTGGCAGTGGATGGCCGAGGCCGAGGCAATCCGTGCCCGTCGGCAGGGAGGGACCGTGGTCACCATCCTCGACGCACACGGGAGTGGGACCACCTGCCTGCTACTCGACGGCGACAGCCCGTCGGCCCGCTGGCACCCGCTGACCGATGATGCGCGGCTCGTTTCGCCGACCGACGTGGCACCGATCGCGCACACCGCCATACGCACGGTGATGCCCGTGCTGCACGCCCTGTCCAACGACGCCTCGGTATTCGTGGAGCCGTTGGTGGCACCCATCGCCCTGCATTGCGTAGGAGCCGGGCGCGGCGCCGCGGCCTTCGCACACATCGCCGTGACGCTGGGCTGGCACGTGACGATCCTCGACCACCGGCCAGCGATGCTCGAGGCGCTCGAGGTACCGGAGGGCGTGCATCGGCGCCAGATGCGGCAGCTCGATGCGGTGCAGACAGCCTTGAGCGAATTGCCGCACGATGCGCGGACCGCAGTCGCGCTGCTGTCGCACATGTTTGACGTGGATGCCGCGTGGCTCGCCGCCACGCTCCCGCTGCCGCTCGGCTACGTTGGGGTGCTCGGTTCACGCAAGCGCGCCGCGCAGCTGCTCGCATCGGCTGAGGCAACGCTGGCGGCATCGCAGGTGGAGATCACCCCACGCCATCGCCACAAGCTGCACGCACCGATCGGACTCGACTTGGGTGGTGAAAGCCCAGCGTCTATTGCGCTGGCTGCGATCGCCGAGATCGAAGCGGTGATGCACGCCAGACCGGCGGGGTTTCTCCGGGAGCGCCAGAGCCCCATCCACTCGCGCACGCCCACACCGACACTGCCGGAAGACGGCAGGGCACCGACGTCCCCAACGCAGCCGTTACGCTGCGAGCTCCCCGAGCCGCGCGTCGACTGAATGGGTGCGGACATGACCATCGCCGCCGTGCTCCTGGCGGCCGGGGCATCGCGCCGGCTCGGCGAGCCGAAGCAACTGCTGCAGGATGCCGAGCATGTGCCCACGGTCGTCCGCATGGTGCAGGCACTACGTGATGGCGGGTGTGCACCGGTGATCGTCGTACTCGGTGCTGCCGCCCACGAGGTGCGGCACACGCTCGAGGAGCACGGCGTTGCGCGGTGGGTGCAGTGCGTACTGAACGGCCAATGGAGCGAGGGCATGGGCACATCCATCGCCGCCGGTGTGGCAGCGATTCCGTCCTGCGACGGGGTGCTCGTGGCGGCCTGCGACATGCCGTCGGTCGATGCCGCGCATGTGGGTGCTCTCCTGCATGCCGCGCGCAGCGGCGGGCGTGTGGCCTCGACCTACGTCAGCGGCGATGGGCGATGCGTGCGTGGTATTCCCGCCGTTCTTCCCGCGCAGGACTGGCCGGTGCTCCGTGCTCTGCGTGGCGAGACGGGCGCGCGGACACTCCTGGCCAGTGACGGCACCATCACCGTACCGTTGTCAAACGGCCACTTCGATCTGGATACCCCGACCGATGTGGCCCAATGGCGCCGTTCTCTCGCGCCGCCGCGTCGAGACGAACACTGAACGCAGCGAGGGGGATGCAGCCGGTCGGCCACATCCCCCTCAGGCACTCGATGATCAGCGGGGGCGTGCCGCCCTCGGCCGTTACGATGCGCCGCCCGGACCGAGCGGGCGCTGCGGGCCGCCGCGGCGGACGCCCCGCCCGCCCGCGCGCCCGTTATTGCGCATCGTGCCGCGCATCTTGTCGCGCGCCTCTCCGCGCATCGCCTTCCGCATGTTGTCGAGCGTGGTCCGCTGCTCGGCGTTGAGGACCGCGCGCGCGTCCTGACGCAGCTTGAGCCCCCCGATCACGCGCTCGTTGCGAAGGGCACTCATGCGGTCGAGGGCCGCACGCGCCTTCGTGAGATTCCCGTCGCCCTGCATGGCGTCCATCAGATCAGCGCGCGCACGAAGCAGATCCGACGCGTTCGACTTCGGGGCCGCCACGCTCTGCAGCGCCTCCAGCTTCTTCACCTGATCGTCCGTGAGCGACAGGGCCGTGCGCAGACGGAGGAGCATGGCCGCCGGATTGCCGCGGGCGCCACGCCCCGGCCGTTCGCCGCGCTCACCCATGACGCCCGGCGGCCCGCCGGGACCGCCAGGACCACGTCGCGGCATCATGCCGCCGGGGGCACTCCCGCGCTGACCGACGGGTGGGCGCGGCCCCTGCCCACCCGCACCCTGCGCTTCGGCAGCCGACGCGAGGGTCAGCCCGACGATCGTGGCGGCCATCAGGAACTGGGAACGGCTATGTGTCATGGGATCCTTTCCGGTCGAGGGGTACGGTCGCCCATCCGGCGCCCGCTTCACCTCATTGGACGAGGCTCCGCCCCCGATGTTAAGGCGTCGCCGACGGCGCGGCCCTCGTGCTCGAGGCAAACGCCACCCGGCGTCTCGCGATGGATCAACCGTTGCTGTTGGCCCATAGGCGTCGCGTCACGCCGAGCAGCACCCCACCGCTCACGACCAGCACGGCGGTAAGGATCCACGCATCGGCCACACGTGACGGATCGCCCGCTGCGTAGAGGAAGTTGCCGATCGCGAACAGCGATGACCAGATCACAAGGCAGCCTGCCACCCACCCGAGCAGCGAGGTGCCCACACGGTTCTCCCGTGCGACCTCGGCGTCACTCACACCGGCCTCGGCGCGCTGCAGGCGCCAGCCGGGCCCAGCCGGCTTCACCTTCCGCACGAACGCCACGAGGGTGGTGCGGTCCGTGGCCGGCCCCACGAACGCGGTCACGAGCCACGCCAGCGTGGTGATGCCCACCTGCACGATCGTGGTCATGGCGAAACCGGCATCCGGTATGAGTTGCGGTACCGCCAGGCTGGTGACGAGCGACATCACCATGGCCACAATCTCGCACCACGCCGACACGCGCCACCAGAACCAGCGGGCCATGTACAGGAGACCGGTGCCGGCACCGATGGACAGCAGCACCTGAAAGGCCTGCTGCGCGGAGCTCATGGTAAGGCTGAGCAGAGCCGCCACCACGTAGAGCAGCACCGTACACCACCGCCCCGCATTCACGTAGTGCGATTCCGTGGCATCGGTACGCACGAAACGGCGGTAGAAGTCGTGCACCAGATATGACGAGCCCCAGTTGAGGTGCGTGAGGATCGTCGAGGAATTGGCGGCGATGAGACCACCGATCATCAGCCCCACGAAGCCGACCGGCAGGAACTTCAGCATCGCCGGAAAGGCGGAGTCGTGACCGATCAGGGAGCGATCCGCCATGGGAAAGGCGGCCTGAATGCTGGCCAAGTCGGGGTAGACGATGATCGAGCAGAGGGCGGTGATGATCCACGGCCATGGGCGCAGCACGTAATGCGCCACGTTGAAGAAGAGCGTGCCGCCGAGCGAGTCCTTTTCTGACTTTGACGCGAGCATGCGCTGCGCGATGTACGACCCACCGCCCGGCTCCGCACCCGGATACCAATTGGCCCACCAGCTCACGGCGATCGGCAGAATGAACACCATCAGCGCCAATTCCGACATGCTGAAGTTGGGGAGCATGTCCAGGATGGGCTGCCCCGAGCCGTCGGCGACCGACATGACCGGCTGCGCATCGCCGGCCCCCTGCACCACCTGCTGCGTGGAGAGCTTCTCGATCAGCAGCGTGAGTCCCGTCCAGCCGCTGGCGTCGTTGCCAAGCCGGCGTCCCACCTCGACGAGCGAGAACCACGCGGCCGCGAACACGGCCGTCATCTTGATGAAAAACTGGATCATGTCGATGACGAGCACGCCCCAGAGACCGGAGTGTGCCGCGAACACCACATTGAGCACACCCGTGAGCAGGATCGTCTGCCACGGGGCAAGCCCGAAGAGGATGTTGGCAATCTTGCAGGCCGCAAGCGTCACCATTCCCATGATGAAGCAGTTGAAGAACAGCCCAAGGTACAGGGCGCGGAAGCCGCGCACCCACGAGGCCTCACGCCCGGAATAGCGGAGTTCGTAGAACTCGAGATCAGTGAGGACCCCGGAGCGGCGCCACAGGCGCGCGAAGAGAAAGACGGTGGCCACGCCGGTGAGCACGAACGCCCACCACTGCCAGTTGCCCGCCACACCATACCGTCGCACCTGCTCGGTGACCCAGTTGGGGGTGTCCGAGGAGAAGGTCGTCGCCACCATCGACAGGCCGGCGAGCCACCAAGGCACCGACCGGCCCGAGGCAAAGAACTCGGTGGTGCTGGCTCCTGAGCGCTTAGCGAGAAAGAGCGCGGGCACGAAGCACACGAGGATGGATGCCGCCACGATGACCCAATCGATCCAGGAAATGGTCATGCGCGCCGTCCGGGGAGGAGAGACAGGAAGGGAAGGTCCATGAAGCGGGAATGTGGGGGGCGGTTCGCTCTGGAGCAACGCGTGCGCCGGTATTGGCGCGCAGCCGCTCCCGGCGGCTCGCAGCGCGCCGGCGGTGGCGGTAGCCCCTGACCGTCAGTGCGGCCCGGCAGAGCCGTCGCTCCGCCGCACCAGTCCCTTGAGGAAGTCCAGCCGGAATTCCACCCAACCGGTCACCTGCACGTACTGCACACGCACCCTGTGAGACCCGCCGCGCAGCTCAGCGTAGGCCGGTGCGGTTTCGTGGGGGGCGAAGTGGTCGATCACGAGCCGATCGTCGACCCAGACGCGCACCGCGTCGTCGCTGAGGGTGCGCAGCGTGTACTGACCGGGCGGCAATTCGATGCGACTCTCTGCTTCGACCGCAAAGCGCGACATGGGAATGCCCGCCTCGCGTGGGCGTGACCAGAAGAGATCGAGACGCGGAACCGTGCGCGTGAGCAGCGGGGCCTCGTTCAGCAGGGCCGCGAATGCCTCCGGCCTGGTGAACGGGTCCGTGCTGTCGGCATAGGCGAAGAACCGCTGCGTCCACTCCTGCGCCGGCTCCCAGTGCGCATACGCGAAGCGGACCGGCATACCACGCCCCACACGCCGGCCGTTGCGGAGCACGACGGCCTCGCCGCGATACTCCAGCTGCAGGCGCCAGTCGCCACGGTGGGCCACCGCCGGCTCCACCGTGATGGTGTCGCCGGTGCGTCCGCGCCCCGCGGAAAGACGCGCGATGCCGCGCTGTGCAATCACGCGCCATTGTCCGACCGGTCCCAATACCCTGAGGCGCAAGGGCGCGGCGCGGGTGCTGTCGAGTGGCCAGAGTCGCGGGGATTGCCAGTCGTACGGCCCCCATTCGTCCACCACGATGGCCTGACGGTTGCGGGTGGCGTTCCCAGCGGCAGGCCAGCGCAGCGGCGCAGCGGGAATGTCCGGGACGCGCCACCAAGCCGTCGTGGGAACGATGCGCGCCGGGTCACAGCTGCTGTCGGGACGCACCATCACCACCTGATTGCGCGCGCTGTCCAGCGCACTGGTGTTGGCAATGCGCCACGGTTGTAACACCGCCTCAAACCGGTTCTCCACAATGCGCCAGTTTCGGCTTCGCGTATCGCGGTGCCTCGGATAACCCCAGTCACTCGGCTCGATCGAATCGGCCCAGAGACGAATGCCGAGCGTGTCGCCGCTGAAGTGGTTGCCGCCCACGACATTGTCTTGCCCGTGCTCGATTGCCACCGCGATGCGGTTGTTCGAAAAGCAATTGCCCACGATGCGCGTGCCATAGCTGTAGCCGCCCCACAAGCCGTGCGTGCTCCCCTCGATGCGATTGCCGATGAACTGGTTACGACTGAACGTGGCTTCGATGCCGTTGGTGGGCGCGAAGCTGAAGTCGTTCATGAGGAACAGGTTGTCGTTGGATCCCCCCTGCCCCGTGTCCATCGTGTGCTGCCCGGCCCACAGAAACAGCCCGTCGCCACTGTGGGTCATGCTGTTGTACGCCACCACGTTGTGCATGCACTGCTCGAACATGAGCAGGGCGGCGGAGTCCTGCCCTCGCTGATAGAAGCCGTGCGATGAACCACGCACGTTGTAATCCACGCGATTGTTCACGATGCGGTGCCAACTGGCGCGGTACATGCCGATACCGAGACCGGAGTTGTACGAAAAGTCGTTGTCGCGTACGTCGAGCGAGTCGCTGTGCGACAGCAGCAGCCCGTTCATGCCCTGCCGCACCGTAGTGCCGGTAATGCGGCCGCCACGCACGCCGCGCAAATAGACCCCGGCGCCGAACCGCAGCCACTGATCGTCCTCGTTCTTGTGATACGAGAGCCAGTCATTGAGACTCTCGTGTTCGACGAGACTGAATAGCCGTGGCTTCCAGCCATAACTGAGATCATTCCGCTCGAGCACCAGGTCGCGCACCTGGCGCGCGAGAATGCCGACCTTGTAGCCGCGGGCAACGAGCCCGTGCAGACGCACGTTGCGGCCGCCGTCGATGCGCACGGCGGTCCCGCGCGCCGCGTCGGGAGCGCTATCGGTGGGCGTGCCCACCAGCACCACACCGCGCATGTCGACGGTGATGTCGCGACCTCGCACGGTGATCAGGGCGGAATCGAGTGAGGCGGAGGCACGCAACCGGTACACGCCTGGCCGCACCTTCACGCTCGACGTGATCACCAGCCCTGGGCGTGGGGTGACCACTGGTACTGGCTGCGCCTTGAGCGGGAGACCGGCACCGAAGATCATGCCGGCGATCAGGAGCCGACGGATCAGATCCAACGGCGCACCCTCGCGCAATACGCGGCGTACTCCTGCGGAAATCGCTGCCATAAGTGACGCTCCTCACGGGCGATCACGTGCACGTGGAGCACGACGAGTACGATGGGGAATTGGACCAGCGCGCCAAGCGAATGCAGGATCAGCACACCACCGGCATAGAACACGGACATGCCGAGGTACATGGGGTTGCGCGTGAACGCGTAGATGCCGGAATCGACGACCAGCTTCGCCGGTCGATTCGGATAGATCGCCGTCCGGAATCGCCGAAAGGTGAGGATACCCGTGTACACGATGGCGAGCCCCAGCACCCCGAGCAGCGCGCCGACCACCTCGACAGCAGGGGTCGCAGGCCACAACGGCGGGAGCTGGCCGTATCGATCGATCATCACGCCCGTGCCAAGCCCCGCCACAAACAGCAGCGGTGGGGGAAAGCGCACCGCCGGTCCCAGATCCTTGGTCATCCGGGCAAAGCTACCGTGTCAGTCCCCGGGCAGCATCACCCAGAGCGCGGTCCGCCCCACGTTGCAATGCACGACCCGTGAGATGGGCGTGAGTGCACCCCAGCTCATCCACAGTGCCTGCCGCGCCAGATTGTGCGCGTGCCAAAGGCGAAGGCCACCGGCCGCATCCTGATCCAGTCGCGCCAAGCGATTGGAGCGTGCGGGCACCGGATGGAAGATGCGCTCCACGTTGGGGGTACGGGTGGGCTCGTCATCCTGCCACTTGTCCAGCAGTTCGATGCTCGTGCGGAGTGCCGCGTCGCCCTGCGTGCGACGGACGGCATCGTCGGTGGCATAGACCGCGGCGCGCGAGGGGGTGGGGAGCAACAGGACACCGGCGAAGGCCCAAAGCGTCATGCCGGCCATGAGGGTGACCACCCCCGCCGCCGTGGCCGGTGTGGTACCCGTGACCTGCTGCACGACCACGAAGCCGATGGTGTTCCAGAGCAGGGCGCCGAGCACCCCCCGCAGATGTGCGCCGCTGTCGGCCACCGCCTTGCGACGCGCCAGTTGTGCCGCAAGTACCCTTACCGGCAGGGTGCCCCAGCGCATCGGCACCAGCAGGGTGCGCGGCCAGAGGCTGCTCCATCCCCCCACGAAGCCTTCGTCTGGGGAGTCCACCACGCGCAGCTGCTCCACACGAAGCCCCGCCAGCTCGGCGGCCTGCACGAAGGTGGCGCTGGGCGGATGCGGAGTGAGCGGCGCGACCAGACGAGCCATGCGTCCGCGAAAGGCCGCCAGCAGTAGCTGCACCACCACGAACACGGCCACGGTCGCGAGACCGCCGACCGTACGTGCCGTGACCATGAGCGCCACGGCGGCAAGCATCCACACCAGCCACTGCAGCGCCGCGCCACGGAGCCAACGGAACAACCAGTACTGCGCATGACCCTTCCGACGCACCACCCATGCGCCGCCCATCAGGTCGAACAGAAAGAAGAGGGCCGCCACCATGGCGAAGAAGATCCCAAGGGCGAAGAGCGAGCGCCCCAACGAGTACTCGGCGCTGACCGAGAAGCCGGCCGTTGGAATATCGAAGGCCAACAGACAGACGGCGGCCAGGACCGCCGTCCCCACCCCGCTGATGCCGAGGGAGAGACGCGCGCGGGCGTACGACAGGCGGCCAGGACCGGCGCCACGGGGAAACGAAGGAGAAGTCATGGGCCTGTAACGCACCGGTGCCGATTTTGGTTTTCGACTCGCGTTTTCGTCCGTCGGGCGTAGGCTATGGGCATGGACCGCCGACTCTTTGTCTCCGATCTCGCGCGCTATGCCGCGCTCTGTGCCGCCGTGCCCAACGTGTGGCGTGTGACCTCCCGTCCCCGGTTTGCCGACGACCCGTTTCAGCTCGGCGTCGCCTCTGGCGATCCGACCCCGACCGGCGGCGTGTTGTGGACGCGCCTCGCCCCCCGTCCCTTCGAGCCGGATGGCGGCATGGACGGATTGCGCACCACCGTGGACTGGGAAGTTGCCGACGACGAGGCGTTCAGGACGATCGTGAAGAAGGGGCGCGCCACCGCCGCCCCCGAGCTGGCGTTCAGCGTGCACGTGGAGCTCGAAGGGCTGCAGCCGGACCGCTGGTACTTCTACCGGTTCATGAGCGGTGGCGCGACGAGCAAGACGGGACGCTTCCGTACCGCGCCGGCCGACGGCGCCATGTCACCGCTCGCCTTCGCCTTCGCCAGCTGCCAGCACTGGGAGCAGGGGCTCTTCACCGCCTTCGATCACCTGTCCCGTGAGGAGATCGACCTCGGTGTGCATCTGGGGGACTACATCTACGAGTACGCCGGCAATACCCGGAGCGTGCGCACACATCAGGGGCTCGAGATCCGTACGCTCGACGACTATCGCCGGCGCTACGCACAGTACAAGAGCGATCCGATGCTGCAAGCTGCGCATGCGCGCTGCCCGTGGGTGGTCACGTGGGACGACCACGAGGTGGATAACAACTACGCAGGACTGGTCGGCGAGAACGGCATGGAGAGCACCGACCAGATGCGGGCGCGTCGCGCGGCGGCGTATCAGGGGTGGTGGGAGCACCAGCCGGTACGGGTGCCGCGCGTGCAGTCATGGGCGGACCTCACGATCACGCGTTCGGTAAACTGGGGGGCACTGGCACGCTTCTGGGTGCTCGACACGCGGCAGTACCGCGATGACCAGGCGTGCAACGACGGCACGCAGGCGCCATGCGCCGAGTGGAGCGATCCGCGACGCGGCCTCCTTGGCGCACCGCAGGAGGAGTGGCTGGTAAAGGGGCTTGGCGCCTCGCGCGCACACTGGCAGGTGCTGGCGCAGCAGATCATGATGGCCCCGTACGATGCGGCCGAAGGCGATGCCATTCGTACCTCGATGGACCAGTGGAGCGGCTATCCGGTCGCCCGTGACCGACTGCTGGGCGAGGTGGCCAAGCGTGCCCCCAACCGCACCGTGGTGCTCACCGGCGACATTCACAGCAACTGGGTGAATGATCTGCGCAGCGATTTCTCACGCCCCGATCGGCCGGTCGTGGGCGCAGAATTCGTAGGCACGAGCATCTCGAGTGGCGGGAACGGCGGCGACGTACCGGCAGCACGCCTCGACGACATGCGCCGTGAGAACCCGCACCTGCATTGGTACCAGAACCGTCGCGGCTACGTACGCTGCACGGTGAACCGTGACGTGTGGACCGCCGACTACCGCACCGTACCATTCGTGGATAAGCCTGGGGCGCCGATCGAGACCGCTTCCACGTGGCGAGTGACGCATGGGAAAGCGGGGATCGAAAAGGCGTAGCCGCGAGCCGCGATCACGAGTGCTCCGGCGCCACCGCAGTCGGGGGGTCGCCGGACATGATCGAGCTGAACTCGCGCGTGGACATGCGGGTGCCACCGCGGAGACTGGCGATCACGTCGTCGGCACGGTCGTCGTCGCAGCCAGCGGCGCGCAGGCTGTGGTACGCCATACCGAAGGCCAGTTCGCGCTCCCCCATGAGCGCCTTGCTCACGCCAAGCTGCTCGAAGAATGCCTGCTCGGTGTCGGCATGCGTGCGCACGATGATGTCGATGTGTGGGTTGCGTGCGCGGGCCAGTTCAATCACGTGGCGGGCGTGATAGGGATCGGGGGTGGCGATCACGAGCAGCCGCGCGAATTCAGGGCGTGCGTAATCGAGGATGCCGGGGCGCGTGGCATCACCGTACACGGCCGTCACGCCGAGCGTGCGCATGGCTTCCACCACGCGGCGATCCTGCTCGATCGCGATGAACGGCACACCCACGCGCACGAAGGCTTCGCCGATGGTGCGCCCCACCCGACCGTAGCCAATCAGGATGGCGTGGTTGGCAGGGGTGGCCATCCACAGGTCGGTCGTGACTAAACGCGGCGCCTTCAGTCGCTCGAGGCGATCGAGCAGTCGCGGATGACGCGAGATCCACGTAGCCAGCCGGTCCATCCCCCAGAAGAGCGCCGGATTGAGCACGATGGTGCACAGTGCCGACGCGAGAATGAGGCTGCGCCCCTCGTTCGAGAGCACGCCAAGCGAGACGCCAAGCCCCGCGAGGATGAACGAAAATTCGCCGATCTGGCCAAGACTGGCAGCGAGCCGCAGCGAAGCGCCGAGCGGATGCCTGAGCATGACCAAGAGCGCAGCAGACACCAAGGAGTTGCCCACGATGATCACGCCGATCGTGGCCAGCACCTTGAGTGGCTGCTGCAGCAGGATCGACGGCTCGATCAGCATACCTGCCGACACGAAGAAAAGGACAGCGAACGCGTCCTGCATGGGGAGAGCGTCGGCGCCAGCGCGATAGCTGAGGTCCGACTCACTGATCACCACGCCGGCCAGGAAAGCACCGAGGGCAAACGATACGCCGAACAGTGCCGCAGCGCCCACGGCGACGCCCAGCGAGACCGCCAGCACCGCGAGCGTGAACAGTTCTCGCGAGCCGGTACGCGCCACATGCGTGAGCAGCCACGGCACGACGCGGCGTCCGACCACCCCCATAAGCACGATGAATGCGGCCACCTTGAGGAAGGTGACACCGAGGACCTTGCCGAGGGCCACCGCATCCACCGCCCCTCCTCCGGTCGTCGTGCTGCCAAGCGCCTCGAGCACGGCGGGGAGCAGCACCAGGGCGATGACTACAGCCAGGTCTTCCACGACCAGCCAGCCCACCGCAATGCGGCCATCGACGGAGTCGAGTGACCCGCGGTCCTCGAGAACCCGGAGGACAATGACGGTGGAGGCCACCGAGAGCGAAAGCCCAAACACCACCGCCGCACCAGCAGACCAGCCCCAGGAGATCGCGAGCGCGGTACCCAACGACAGCGCCACCACCATCTGCGCGACGGCGCCCGGGAGCGCGATGCGGCGTACGCGACGCAGATCACCCGGTGAAAAGTGCAGCCCCACGCCGAACATCAGCAGAACGACACCGATTTCAGCCAGCTGGCTCGCGATCGATCCATCGACCACGAGCCCCGGTGAGTTGGGGCCCAGCGCGATGCCCGCCAGCAGGTACCCTACCAGCGGCGGCATGCGGAGCTTGGTGGCCACGAAACCAAAGACGAACGCCGCAGCAAAGGCGCCGGCCAAGGTGACGAGGAGCGCGGTCTCGGGGTGCATACCCTAAACTACCGTTCCAGCGTCCGCGTGAAGCTCAGCCCGCCTGAAGCGCCAGCAGCGCGAAGGTCGCCAACCAATGCTCACCCATGTAGTCACCAGCCACGTGGGGCAGGCTGGCGTCGAGATGCCGCGCCGCAGCCGCACGGGCAATGGCGCGGCGCGGATCCGCGTCGGCCATCTCACGCGCCAGCGACCGCCAGCACCAGGCCCGGGACAGGTTGAGTCCGTCGAGATGCGCGATCTTGCCGTCCGTGCGATCGCTCACATGTGCCGGGGTGACGAGCGTTGACGGCTCCCCGTGCGCCAGACGGGGCAGGAATCCGCTGAGCCAGACAGAAAACTCCGGCGCGTCGAGTACCAGACGCATGCATTCCGCCTCGATGAGCGCCGATGACAGAAAATCGTCCCCGCCGGGCTCCCAGGCCTGGCAGTCCCGGTCGCCCGCATACCAGCGCACCGCCGCTTCGCGGAGCGAGGCAGAAAGCGCGAGGTCGCCTGCCGCGTCGGCGTACTCGACGGCCAGGCGCACGGCGAATGCGGTGTTGAAGTGGGTGCCCACCCGGATCGGATACGTGGCGCGCGGCAGGAAGCTCCGGAAGCGCCCAGCGAACACGTCGGCGAGCGGCTGAAGGGCGCGCGACCAACGCGTTGCATCGGGATGGCGCGACAGCTCCGCCTGTAGCATCAGTAGCCACGCCCATCCGTACGGCCGCTCGAACCCGGCGCGCGAAGGATGGGCGGCATACGCCACCTCCGCGCTCACCTTGTCTGCTGTGAACTGCGCGTCGAACAACGCCACGATCTCCCCGCGCTCCGGCAAGGCGGGGACAAGGCGTGCGAGCGTGGCGAGCAACCAGTACCCATGCACGCACGAATGCCAGTCGAAGCTGCCATAGAACACCGGATGCAGTGCGGCCGGCCCCCGCACGTCGTGTGCATCGAGCAGCACGTGATCGAGCTTGCTGGGATACTCCCGCCGCACGTGCGACAGGGCGAGCCGCGCGAAATGCGACGCGACGGCAGGAGTGACGACGTGCAGGTCTGTGGCCATCAGGCGGTCACGGGAAGGCAAAGATCGCCATGAAGACGATGTTGGCGAGCAGCAGGGCAAGCGCCGTGGGTACCTGCGCACGGATCACGCCGTAGCGATCGGTGAGCTCGAGGAGCGCAGCCGGCACGATGTTGAAATTGGCGGCCATCGGTGTCATGAGAGTGCCGCAAAAACCCGAGAGCATCCCGATGGCGGTAACCACGACCACGTCCCCGCCGAACTGCTGGACCACGAGCGGCAAGCCTATCCCCGCGGTCATCACAGGGAATGCCGCAAAGGCATTGCCCATGATCATGGTGAACAGCGCCATGCCGATCGCGTACGCCGCGACGGCCGCCACGGGCGTGCCGAGGGGCAGATAGGTGGTGGCGAGCGCACTCACCACGTTCCCCACGCCAGCCGCGGCGAACAGCGCCCCCAGTGCGGCGAGCGACTGTGGCAAGACGGCCGCCCACCCCACGCTGTCCATGAGGCGGCGAGCCTCCACGATCGGGGCGCTCACCGGTGGGCGCAGCATGACCAGCCCGGTGAGCAACCCCAGCACCGTGGCCAGCCCCAGCGCAATCTGCGTGACCTGCTTCACATCCACGAGCGGCACGCCGCCGAGGGTGAGATCCTTCAGCAGGAGACTCCCCACAAACGTGGCGATCGGCACGACCAGCACCGGCACGAACAGTCGGCTCCCGAAACGGCGCGCCGACGCCGCACGCTGTTCGGCCGTCACCGCTTCCCGCGTCCCCTGCCCTAACCCGGCCGCCGCGGTGCCCACCATGATCAGCACCAGCACGCCATTGACGAAGTCGCCGAGGTACGATCCGGCGAAGAAGAGCACCGCGTACACGCCCCAGAACAGCGTGTTGCGCCAGCGGCGTGGGTTGCTCACGTCGCGGGCATTCACCACCGCGATGCCACCGGTGAGCAGGCCCATGAGCACGTAAATCACGTCGAGGGTGATCATGCGCGGGGCCCCCCATTGGACGCGTCGGCCTCGGCCGCCACCTCACGCGCAATCCGACGATCGAACCACAGCACGCGCGACCCGTGCACCACGAACGCCA
Source organism: Gemmatimonas sp. (assembly GCF_044344655.1). Lineage (GTDB taxonomy): Bacteria > Gemmatimonadota > Gemmatimonadetes > Gemmatimonadales > Gemmatimonadaceae > Gemmatimonas. The sequence goes on along the minus strand of NZ_JBIJCN010000003.1, from coordinate 90,713 downwards.
CGATTGCCGTGGGAATGGCCCAGCGCGCGAGCTGCAACGGTTCCACCATGATGCCGTTCTGTTCGAGGAAGCCGCGAATGAGCAGAATGGAGCCGATGGCCACGAATACATCTTCACCAAAGAACATGCCCACGTTGTCCACACCCGCGGCCATCGCCTTGATTCGCTCGCGCGTGGCGCGTGGCAGGTCACCGTGCGCGTTCTCCGCCGCCCCTTCGGCCATAGGCGCGACGAGCGGCCGCACCATCTGCGCATGACCGCCCAACGATACGAGGCCAAGCGCCGACGTGGCCTGTCGCAGGGCGAGGTAGACGAGTAGCACGCGTCCGGCCGTAGCGGCTTTGATGCCGCTGATCACGTCACGTGCGCGTTCCTTGAGCCCCGAGCGCTCGGCGAGCCCAATGACCGGCAAGGCCAGCCACACGATGGCGATGTAGCGACTGTCCACGAACGCCTTGCCGAAGGCGGCGACAACAGCCGGCAGCGATTGCCCGCTTGCGAGCCCTGTGGCGATACCGGCCAGAGTGACCACCAGCAGCGCATTGAGGCGAAACGCAAAGCCGAAGATGACGATCAGAATGCCGACGAGCGGCAACAGCGAGGGGGTGTCGGGCATGGCGACCACGATACGTCTTGGGAGCCTAGAGGGAAACACCGATGGCCAAAAGAGTGAACGGCGAACCGACGCCGGCGGCCATGATTCCGGGGAGGGGGTAATTTGAGCGGGGCGAATGGTGGTATTGTTCCTGGTTCCTATCGGCCACACGTATCCCTGCTCCCTCTTCCAAATGTCCCGCCGATCCGCTTCCTCACTGCTGCTGGGCGCCCTGTCGCTCCTCACCACGGCGTGCCTGCCGGGGGGCGGTCGCGCCTACACGACGGAGCGCGCGCCGGAACCGGCCTTGCGCATCTACGACAGCAAGGCGTCACGGTTCGTGAGCTTCCGCGAGTTCGCCAACGCCGTAGCCAAGGCGGACATGGTGTTCTTCGGCGAGCAGCACGACGATCCGGCCACCCACGCGGCGGAACACGCCGTGATGGCGGCACTCGGCGAGCGACGGGGGCATGTCGTAGTCACGCTCGAAATGTTCGAACGTGACGTGCAGCCGCTGCTCGATCAGTATCTCGGCGGGGTGATCGGCGAGAAGGAGTTCCTCGCGGGGGCCCGGCCATGGGATCGCTACACCACCGACTACCGCCCGATGGTGGAGCTGGCGCGGGTGCGCGGGTGGCCGGTCGTGGCAGCCAATGTGCCGCGCCGGCTCGCGAGCGCCGTGAGCCGTCGCGGCCTCGCCGTACTCGACACGATGAACGCGCGTGACCGCGGCTACGTGGCCAAGGTGAACGTCTGCCCCAAGGATGCCTACTACGAGAAGTTCGCCGCGACCATGACGGGGCACAGCGCCGGCGGCGGTCCGCCGACCGCGGCCGACCAGTCAGCAATGGCCCAGATGACGGATCGCTTCTACGAAGCACAGTGCCTGAAGGATGAGGCCATGGGCGAAGCGGTGGCCGATGCGTACGCGCGCGCGCCCAGGGGATCGGTGATCTTCCACGTGGATGGTGCGTTCCACAGCGACAGCCGCCTTGGCACCGTTGAACGGGCGCTGCGTCGCGCGCCCAAGGCGTCGAGCGTGGTGCTCACCGCCGTACCGGTTGCCGACCTCGGCAAGGCCAAGGGATCCGATCACGCAAGCAAGGCAGACTACGTGCTGTTCACGCGAGCACCCAAGTAGATCACAGGACGAGCGACACGAACGAGGCTCTGGTGCGCGAATATCGATTTCAGGCGACCGCCGAATCCATGGAAGCCATGCGCAAGTTGCGTGGGGCATGGCGCGGCATGGCAGTCTCCGAGCACGAAGTCACCGTCGTCCTGCGCGATGGCGTCACGGTACGGATCGGACTCGACGAAGCCGATGTGGAGGGACTCTTCGACGCGTATCGCATCCGCGCCGAGGTAGAAGCCAACACCGGCGTATACGGGGTGCCCGTCGAGGACTTCATCGACGGCAACAATGACATCGTGCTCTTCACCGGCGTCACCTGGAGCGAAGCGCACGGGATGATGAAGGCCGAAGGGATGTCGGAGCAGTCAACCATGTCCTTCTCGGGGCACCCGGGGCAACTGTCGGAAACGGCCGAGGTGGTGTGCATTACCACCGATGCATTCGTGGTCGCCAGCGGCGCGGGCCGCGGCATGCTCATTCGCACGGGGCTCAAGCCAGGATCGCTCGAGGTGGAGCGGAACCCCGACAAGGTGCGGGCATTCTTGCTGGAGCGCGGATACCGCGAGTGATGGCACGGCACGCCCGGGACGCGGACATCTCGAGGGCGTGGTGATGTCGGACCGCGCGCAACGCAGAACGGCGCCCTGGGCAGTGGCCCAACGCGCCGTTCTGCGTGGTGTACCTCTTTATCGCTTCCCGTCTTCTTCCGTCTCGAAGCCGAAGGGATTGGCGCCACCGGCGGCGCCCATATTCTCGATACGCAGCGTCTGTTTCTGGATCGTGTTGCCGATCTGCAGCACGATGCCGTACTCGCCGGTATTGGCCACACCACCGCCGCCACCGAAACCGCCAAAACCACCGCGACCACCGGCCGGCATGGGCAGACCAATCAGCTCAAACACTTTGCGCACGGCCGGATTGCTGCCGGCGTTTTGCATCTGGGCCGCACGGGCCTGCAGCTGCGCGGCCGCGTCGCCGCCCCCCTGACCGGGGCGCACCGTCGCCTCCGCCGGACGCGCGCAGAACGTGTCCCACTGCGTGAGCGGGCGTTCGCACGGCACCGATGCGCCACGGCCACCGCCGCCGCCGCGGAAGTTGAAGCCACCCGCGGGCGGGTTGAGGAGTTGCTTCGCGAGCGCGAGCGCCGTGCTGTCGTACTTCGCCTTGGTCAGCGAATCGAGGACCGCCGGCATGCGGACGGCGCGCAGAATGCTGTCGCGCTTCTCGCTTGCCGAGAGCGGTGCGCGCGGAGCGGGACGGCCACTCACGCTGAAGTTCCACGTGACCGTGTGCAGCCCAACGCTACCGGGGCCGGTGATGGTGGAGATCGTGTCACCCACGGCATTGAGCACGCTGATGCGCGCCGGCGAACCGGCCTGCGTGACGCGATAGGAGATGTTGGCGCCGTAGGCCGGGTTGGGCGTCGTGAAGAAGCTCTGACCGTTGCCGTTGCCGGTCGAACCGCGCAGGGGCACCTCGCCCCACTGGAACGCCGTCTTGGGCTGGAACAGGTGCACCGGCTTCTCCGCGATCGCCTTGGTCATCTGCGAGAGCGGCGCGACGTCCACGATCCAGAAGCCGCGGCCGTGCGTGGCGGCGATCAGCTCCTTGTCGCGCGGATGGATCTGCAAATCGTACACCGGCACGCTCGGCAGGCCCGCGGCGAACTTCGCCCACGTCTGACCACGATCGACCGACGCATACACGCCGAGTGACGAGCCCACATACAGGGCGTTCGGGTTGTTCGGGTCTTCGCGCACGACGTGCAGGAAGTCCGCATTGCCGTCGGCCGGCAGATTGTTCACGATGCTGGTGAACGTCTTGCCGCCGTCCTTCGACATGAACAGGTACGGCTTGAAATCACCGTTGCGGTGGTTGTCGAACGCCACGTACACGACGTTGGTGTCGAAGGCCGATGCGTCGATCCGCGTGACGTACACTTCGCCACCGTTCGGCAGCCCCATGATGTGCTTGCCGATGTTCTCCCACGTGGCGCCGTCGTTCGCCGACTTCCACACATTGCCGTCGTCGGTACCGGCGTAGAGCAAGCCCTGACGCGCCGGGCTCTCCTCGAGGGCCACCACCGTGCCGTAGGTCTCTGCACCGGTCGCGTCGAGCGTGATGCCGCCGGTGAGACGGAGCGCCGTGTCGAGCTTGGCGGTGAGCTGCTTCGAGAGGTCGGGGGAAATGATCTGCAGGTCCTCGCCGCGCTTGGTGGACTTCATCACACGATTGCCGGCGTAGTAGATGGTGGCCGGGTTATGCGGCGAGATGAAGAACGGCGTGTTCCAGTTGTAGCGGATGCTGAGCTCTGCCGAGTCTTTGGCCTGCAGCTTGCGCAACGCTGTAATGGCCGTGAGCTGTGCCTTGCTGGCCGGCTCGAGCGGGTTGCCGCGGACCACCGCAATGGAATCTTCCCACTGCTTGTATCTGGGCTGCCAGCTCGGCTTGGCGAAGGCCATGCGCTCCCCGGTCTTGAGGTTCAGGCGCTGGGCGTTGCCGCCCTGCGACTCGCCGTACACGATGTTGGGATCGGTCGGATCCATCGCGGCGTAAAAGCCGTCACCACCGGCAATCGTGTACCAGTATCCGAGGCTCGTCTGCGACGCGCGCAGACGGCTGGGACCGCACCACGTGCCGTTGTCCTGTGCGCCGCCGCAGATGTTGTACGGTACGGCCATGTCGTAGGCCACTTCGTAGAACTGCGCGATGGGGAGATTCTGCCCCTGCAGAAAGTTGCCGCCCGCATCGTACGTAATGGCGATGCCACCGTCGTTCGCAAGGAACCAGCGCTGCGGATCATTGGGATCGATCCAGATGCCGTGGTCGTCCACATGCACATTCTGCGCAGCGTTCCGCGACGTCTTGCCACCGTCTTCCGACAGCTGCAGCTCGGTGCTCGAGAAGTACACGCGATTCGGGTTCTTCGGATCGCTGCGCACCTGCGAGTAGTAGAACGGCCGCACGTTGATGTTGTTCATCTGCGCCCAGGTGGCGCCACCGTCCGTGCTCTTCCACAGGCCGTTGAGCTTGGGGCTTCGCTCCCCGACGATCGGGCCCGTGCTGTTGCTTGCCGCCTCGATCATCATGTACATGATGTCGGGGTTGGCGAGATTGATGTCGAGGCTCATGCGCCCCTTGTAGGTGGCGGGGAAGCCGCCGCCCTTCACTTCCGCCCACGTGTCACCGCCGTCGGTGCTCTTCCACAGCGCCGAGCCGGGGCCGCCACTGAAGAGCGAATACGGGGTACGCCGACGCTCCCAGCTCGTGGCGAAGATCACATTGGGATTCTTCGGATGGATCGCCACATCCACGAAGCCGGCCTTGTCACTGATGAACTTCACCAACTTCCACGTCTGGCCGCCATCGGTGGTCTTGTAGAGGCCACGGTCGGGGTTCGCACGCCACGCCGCGCCGAGGGCCGCCACGAACACCACATTGGGATTGGTGGGGTGTACGGCGATGCGCCCGATGTGTTCGGTCTTCTCGAGCCCCATCGGCTTCCAGGTGATGCCGCCATCGGCGCTCTTGAAGATGCCGCCACCGGGTTCGATCGAGTTGCGCGAGTTGGGCTCACCCGTGCCGGCCCAGACCTGCTGGGTATCACTGGGCGCGATGGCCAGCATGCCCATGGAGATGATGCGCTTGTCATCAAAGACCGGGCGCCAGGTGACGCCATTGTTGGTGCTCTTCCAGATGCCGCCACCGGCCGCAGCAACGAACACCGTCTTGGACGGGCTCGGGATGCCGGCGACATCAGAGAGACGACCCATGAAGTTCGCGGGGCCAACGGTACGCCAGCGCATGCCGGCAACGGTGGCGGAATCGAGCGCCTGCGCATGGAGCGAGCCAGCCAGCATCGCGCTCTGCAGCACGAGCCCACCCGCCACCGCGAGTGTGGAGGCGGCGCGTCGCGGGGCGAAACGAGAGAGGGACATGTGGAGAGGTAAGGGGAAACGGTGTGGGACCTGCGGAATCCACGTATGGAAAACGTGCGTCCCCGGCTGCACGTTTACCAGACCATGATTCCAGCTTTCGGCATTGCCGCTTTCGCAGCGGCCGGTCCGCTCGCCCCTTGGCGCTTCGAGCGCCGCGAGGTGGGTGCCAGCGATGTGCAGATCCAGATCCTCTATTGCGGCATCTGCCACTCCGATCTTCATACGGTCCGAGGCGAATGGGGCCCCTGCCCCTACCCGCAGGTGCCCGGCCATGAGATCGTGGGCCGTGTGAGCGCCGTCGGACAGGCGGTGACCAAGTGGCAGGTGGGTGACCTGGTGGGCGTGGGGTGTATGGTCGACAGCTGCCGTCAGTGCGACCCATGCCAGCAGGGGGTCGAGCAGTATTGCGACAATGGCATGACGGGGACGTATGGCGGCACGGAAAAGGAGACGGGGCGACCGACGCAGGGTGGCTATTCGAGCGTGATCGTCGTGCACGAGGATTTCGTGCTTCGTGTACCGGCCAATCTCGATCCGGCCGCCGTCGCGCCCCTCCTCTGCGCCGGCATCACCACCTGGTCGCCACTGCGCACCTGGAAGGTGGGCCCCGGCTCGCGCGTAGGCGTCGTGGGGATTGGTGGCCTCGGCCACATGGCGGTGAAGCTCGCCAGTGCGCTCGGCGCCCATGTGGTTGTGCTCACCACTTCGCCTTCCAAGGCCGATGACGCGCGCCGGCTCGGTGCGCATGAGGTGCTGGTGTCGCGGGAGAAGGCGGTCATGAAGCCCCTGCGCAACTCGCTGGACCTCATCATCGACACCGTCGGCACCCCCCACGACCTCGAGGGAGAGATGCAGCTCCTCCGCCTCGACGGGACTCTGGTGTTGCTCGGCGGCTCCCCGGAGCCACATCCGTCGCCGGGGGCTTTCACGTTCATTATGAAGCGCCGGCGCCTCGCGGGCTCGCTCATCGGCGGCATCAAGGAGACCCAGGAGATGCTCGATTTCTGCGGCCAGCATGGGATCACCGCCGACATTGAGCTCATCAGCGCTGCCACCGTTAACGAAGCGTACGAGCGCATGCTCAGGGCCGACGTGAAATACCGCTTCGTGATCGACCTCCAAACGCTGTCAGCACCGGTGGCGTAGCACCGGTGGCGTAGCACCGGTGGCGTAGCACCGGTGGCGTAGCCTAGCGGGGCCCTGGGGGCATGGCCTCCCGTCCCTTCCGATTGCCGGAAGGTGACGGCTGCCGTCACGGGCCCACCGGTCCAGCACCGCGTGGATCAGCGCAGTGACAGGCCCGCCCACCTAGGTTGTGGCCGGAGTTCGGCGACCGTTACGTTTCCGGGATGCTTCATCCCCTACCGACGGAGTGGCCGGATCCGGAGACCATGCTCGTCGTAGCGGATGACCCGGGATTGCGCGAGACGCTCGCCGCCACGCTGCAGCCCAATTGTCGACAGCGCGTCCTGTGCGCGGGCACCGTGGCGGAAGCCATCCGCGAATGCGCGCAGTCGTCTCCCGAGGTGGTCATCCTCGACGTCGACCTCCCCGACGGCGACGGTTCCGAGCTACTGGAGCGGCTGCGTGGGCTGACCGACGTGCCGATCATTGTCCTGTCGGGGCGCGCCGGTGAGGACGAGAAGGTGGCGCTTCTGGACGCCGGCGCCGACGACTTCGTGATGAAGCCGTGTAGCGCCGCCGAGTTGCTTGCGCGCGTCCGTGGCCAGCTGCGCCGCTCCGCGAGGGCCTCTGCCGCGCGTCTCTGGGCGCACACGATCACGGACGGTGTGGAGATCGACCTCGCCAAGCAGCGCGTGGTGCGCAATGGCGTACCGCAGCGCCTTACGCCCACCGAATGGGCGCTGCTGCGCGCGCTGGTGCTGCATGCGGGGCGTCCCCTCTCATCCAAGCAGCTCTGGGACATCGTGTGGGATCGCGAATTCGGTGATTTCGCGACGCACGTTCGCGTGCACATTACGCACTTGCGTCGAAAGATCGAGCCCGATCCCGCCACGCCTCGCCTGATTGTCACCGAACCTGGCGCGGGATACCGATTCGCCGGTAAGCGGTGAGGCCGCGCCGGACCACCCGCATACCATACATTTCGCCAAATGAAGATTCCAATACTGGCCCTTCCAGTGGTGCTCGCGATAACTGGTGTGGCCGCGGCGCTCGGACGCCCCGAGGCACGACCGGCGGACACGCCCTCGTTGGTCGTCCTGATCACGATCGACCAGTTCCGTGGCGAGTACCTGACGCGCTACGGCACACAGTTGAACGGCGGTATTGCCCGCCTCGGGCAAGGTGGCGTGCGGTTCACCAACGCGCACCACGATCATGCCATCACCGAGACGGCGCCGGGACACGCGACGCTGCTGAGTGGACGCTTTCCCCGGTCCACCGGGATCATGATGAACGCGATTGGGGTGGCGGATAATGCGGCACCGCTCGTGGCAGGCGGCGACGGACCCGGAGCCTCGCCGGCCCGGTTCAGGGGCACCACGCTCGTCGACTGGATGCGTGTCGCCGACAAGCGCACCCGATCGCTGTCGGTCTCGATGAAGGACCGTGCCGCAATTCTTCCCATCGGCCGCTCGAAGACGGATGTGTACTGGTACTCGGTCGACGGTCGCTTCCTGACCAGCACATACTATCGCGCGGACCTGCCCGCGTGGGTCCAGACGTTCAACGACCGCCATCTGTTGGCACAACACCTCGGCAAGACGTGGGGACTGCTGCTTCCCGATAGCGCCTACCGGGAACCAGACAGCGTAGCGATCGAGGGGGGCGGGTACAATGTGGCGTTCCCGCATCGCCTCAGCGACGACATGACCAAGGCGGGCAGTGAGATTCGCCTTACGCCATTCATGGACGACCTGGTACTGGCCTTTGCGCTGCACGGTGTGCACTCGCGGCAACTCGGCCTGGGGCCGCAAACGGACTTGCTGGCCGTATCCCTGTCAGCCACCGATGTGATTGGCCACTACTATGGCCCTGATTCGCGAGAGATCCATGACCAGGTGCTCCGGGTGGATCGCGCCGTCGGCGCCTTCCTCGATTCTTTGTACAAGCTCCGGGATTCCTCACGCATCACCGTGGTGCTCACCGCTGACCACGGCGTGGGTACCATACCAGAACTCGCCCCAGAGCACGTCCGGCCACGCCCGCGCCGCGTGTCGGTACAGCAGGTCATGCCGCTGGTCCGCGCCAAGCTGCGCGAGATGAAGATCGACACCGGCGCCCTTGGCCTTGACCTCAACGTACTCGTCTCGAATCGCCGGGCGTTCCGCCGACCGGAGGATCATGATGCAGCCGTGGCGCTCTTCATGCGCGAGGCGCGGAAGATCCCCGGCGTCGCACGAGTGGATCGCTTCCGGCAACTGCTCGCCGACACCACCGGCAGCGCCATTGCGCGCCGCTGGGCGCATCAGTTTCCCGCAGAGGGGAACGTGGCGGCAGTGGTCACCCTCGATTCGCTCAGCACCTGGGACGGCAACGTCGCCTCGCATGGCTCGCCGTACGACCATGACTCCCATGTACCGATCATCTTCGCCGGATTCGGCACGGCGCAGCGGGTGCGCTCAGACTTCGTCCGCACCGTCGATATCGCGCCCACCCTCGCGCGATTGCTGCGGGTGAAGCCGCTCGAACGGCTCGACGGCGCCCCTCTTCCCCTCCGATAGCCCTGTGGATGGTCGCATGAGACTCGCCCGATGGCTGACCGCGGCCTTCATGGTGGCCCTGCTGCTCATGCTGGCCTACTCGGCCGTGGCCGCTCCGGACATCACCGTAGCGGCACTCACCCCACGCTGGGCACCTGCCCCATCGGTGTTGCGCCCCGTCGATGGAGTCACGGCCCATCTGCGCGACGAAGGACCGCGGAACGACAGCGTGCCGGTGCTCCTGCTGCACGGCACCTCGGCCAGCCTGCACACGTGGGAAGGGTGGAGCGCGGCGCTTCGCTCGACACGCCGCGTGATCAGCGTCGACCTGCCGGGCTTCGGCCTCACAGGCCCCGATCCGCTCAACGACTATCGCATCGAGCGGTACACGCGATTCGTGGTGGCCCTGCTCGACTCGTTGGGTGTCCGGCGTGCTGATGTCGCGGGAAATTCGCTCGGCGGAGAGATCGCGTGGGAGACGGCCGCGCGCGCGCCGGACCGTGTGCGCAAGCTGGTGCTCGTGGATCCGGCGGGCTTCAAGTTCACGAGCGAGTCCGTACCGCTGGGTTTTCGGCTCGCCCGCACGCCATCCCTGTCGTGGCTCTTCACGCGCATTCTGCCTCGTGGCGTGGTCGAGTCGAGCGTGCGCAGTGTGTACGGCGATCCCGAGAAGGTCACCGACGCGCTGGTGGACCGGTACTACCAGCTCACCCTGCGCACGGGCAACCGCACCGTGCTGGCCCATCGTTTCGCACAGACCGCCCCCGGGGCCGACACGGCGCGCTTGGCATCGATCACGGCGCCGACGCTAATCCTCTGGGGCGGACGCGACCAGCTCATTCCGCCGTCGGATGCGGCGCGCTTCCAGCGCCTGCTTCCGAGGGCGACACTCATCATCTATCCGGAGCTCGGGCACGTGCCGCACGAGGAAGATGCGGCACGCACCGTGCGCGACGTCCTGGCGTTTTTGCGGGCGCCGTGAGCCGGTCAGCGCCCGGCGTTGGCGCGCAGGGCGAGTGATCCCAGCCGCTCCCCTGCCGCCCGCAGTGTTTCCTCACGCTTGGCGAAGTGGAAGCGGATCAGGTGCTTCACCGGCTCCCGGAAGAAGCTCGATCCGGGCACGCCCGCCACGCCCACGTCCTTGATGAGCCATTCGCTGGCCGTCGTGTCGTCGGGGAAGCCGAGCGCACTGATGTCGACCATCACGTAGTACGCGCCCTGCGGCTCCGTGAAGGGGAGGCCAGTGGTGCGCAGGATGTCGAGGAAGAGTTCGCGCTTCGCGCTGTAGAGCGCCGTGAGTCCGTCGTAGTACGACTGCGGCAATTCGAGGGCACCGACCGCCGCCTCCATCAGCGGCGCCGCCGCACCGACCGTGAGGAAGTCATGGACCTTCTTCGCCTGGTTGATCACGTGCGCCGGGGCATGCACATAGCCAAGGCGCCAGCCGGTGATGGAGTACGTCTTCGAGAGCGAGTTGCAGGTGATCGTCCGCTCGAACGCTCCCGGCAGCGTGTTGAAGTACACGTGTTCGTGCGGCGCGTAGACGATGTGCTCGTAGGGTTCGTCGGTGATGACCCAGGTGTCGTACTGCTCGGCGTACCGCAAGATGGTGAGCAGCTCGTCGCGCGTGAACACCTTCCCGCTCGGATTTGACGGATTGCAGATCACGATCGCCTTGGGCCGCTGCGCAAACGCTTTCTTGAGGTCGTCCTCGTCGAAGCCGAACCCGGGCGGGTGGAGCGGCACGTAGATGGGCTCCGCACCCGAGAGAATCGCGTCGGCGGCGTAGTTCTCGTAGAAGGGCGAGAACACGATCACCTTGTCGCCCGGATTGCAGGCGGTCATCATCGCCACCATCATCGCTTCCGTGCTGCCGCAGGTGACCACGAGATGCTGTTCGGGGTCCACCTCGAGCTTCGTGAAGTGGCTGATCTTCTTCGCGAGTGCCTGCCGGAAACGCGGCGCGCCCCACGTGACGGCGTACTGGTGGAACGGCCCGTTGCGCGCGCGATCGAGCCCTTCGAGGAGAACCTCCGGCGGATCGAAGTCCGGGAAGCCCTGCGAGAGGTTGATGGCGCCGTGCTGATTCGCGAGGCGCGTGGTGCCTCGGATGACGGACTCCGTGAAAACGGACAGGCGGCTGGCGGTCGTTGGCATGATGGTGACACTTATACCGCCGTATTCCTCACCACGCCACTTCGTGGCAACTTTTACCCATGACGAACCATACGGTGCCCGCCATGCCGTCCCGCGCGCTGTGGCTGATCAGCGCCTCGGGGCTGATCCCGTTCCTTGTCTGTCTGGCGGTCGGATACGGGGTCCCGACGCAGCGCCCGGTCGCGACCACGGTATTCCTCGTCTACTCGGCGCTGACGCTCACTTTTCTGGGCGGTGCGCGCTGGGGGGCCGAATTGGTGCGGGCCCCGCAGCACCCGCGGCTCGCACGGCTTTCGGCGGCGGCCGCGCCATCGGTCGTTGGGCTTCTCGCCCTGCTGCCGCAGCTCGATCGGCGCATCGGCTTCGCCCTGCTCATTGCCTCCAGCCTCATCCAGTTGGCATGGGACGTGTCAGCCGCGAAGACGGGGCTCCTCCCGGCATGGACCGGTCGGATGCGGACGGTGATGACGGCACTCGGGACGCTCTGCACACTGGGCATGCTGCCGCTGGTGGTGGGTTAATCGGCGGCCCTCGTCACTTCGCCGCCGCCACGCACTCCAGCTCCACCCGCGCGCCAGCCAGCAACGTGGCCTGTACCGCCGCGCGCGCTGGGTACCTGCCGTCTGGGAAATAGCTGCGGTACACCTCGTTCATGGCCGGCCACTCCTTGAGGTCGGCGAGAAACGCCGTGCACTTCACCAGCCGGTCCATGCCGAGGCCGGCCGCCCCGAGGGTGCGTTTGATGTTTTCCATCACCTGCTTCGTTTCGGGGCCGATCCCGCCGGGAACGAGCTGCATACCGGTGCCCACGGTCCCCAGTGTCCCCGAGACGAATACGAGGTCGCCCACGCGCACCGCGGGCGAGAAGGGATTGGTCGGCGGGCCGTCGGGGTGGATGAAGGCCGGCTCGGACGACCGCCCAGCGCTTCGGCCGATCGTGCGCGAGCAGGCGGTCAGCAGAGGCAGGGCGAGCAGCGCGAGCCCCAATCGACGGGCGGAGGTACCACGGAGTGTGAGAGAGGTGAGCATGTCTCGATTCTCACCGCCGGGCGCGCCCCGTCAAGCCGGACCCGTTTCGGAAACACCCCTCGCGGGCGGTGGTCCCATCGCACAGCTTCTTCCATGGCGCGCGTTGCGCGACGCCGGCGACGCATCCACCCACGCCGGCGCCGGCACCGATCGGCCCATCACTCCCGGGGCTGCGAAACAGGAGGAGCAGTGCAGGCTGCACAAGCGACGGAGTTCGACGCAATCGTCGTAGGTTCCGGTATCTCCGGCGGCTGGGCCGCGAAGGAGTTAACCGAAAAAGGCCTCAAGGTGCTGTTGCTCGAGCGTGGCCATCACATCGACCACATCACGGGCTACAAGAACGCCACCAAAGGCCCCTGGGAATTCCCGCACCGTGGCGGACGCACGCAGCAGATGATCGCCGATTATCCGGTGCTCAAGCGTGACTACCCGTTGAACGAAACGAACCTCGACTACTGGGCCAAGGACAAGGAACACCCGTACACTGAGGTGAAGCGTTTTGACTGGTACCGGGGTTACCACCTCGGCGGCCGCTCGCTCATGTGGGGGCGCCAGAGCTACCGCTGGAGCGACTTCGACTTCGAGGCGAATGCCAGGGACGGCATCGCCGTCGACTGGCCGATCCGCTACAAGGAAATCGAAGGCTGGTACGCGCACGTGGAGAAGCACGCCGGCATCCAGGGCACGCGCGAAAACCTGCCGCAGCTCCCCGATAGCGAGTTTCTCCCCGGCTTCGCGCTCAATTGCGGCGAGCAGCACGTGGCCGAGCAGATCAAGAAGCACTACAAGGGCAAGCGCCACCTGATCATCGGCCGCAGTGCGAACCTCACGCAGCCGCTTCCCGGCCGCGGACAGTGCCAGACGCGCGATGCCTGCTGGCTGGGATGCAGCTTCGGCGCCTATTTCAGCACCCAGTCGTCGACGCTCCCGGCCGCAGTGAAGACGGGAAACCTCACGCTTAAGGTTAACGCCATCGTTCACGAACTCGTGTACGACAAGAACACGAAGAAGGTCAGTGGCGTGCGCGTCGTCGACGCCCTCACGCAGGAGGCGACCGAGTACACGGCGAAGATCTTCTTTCTCTGCGCCTCGACGCTCAACTCCACGTGGCTGCTCATGCGCTCGGCGCGCGACATCTGGCCCGGGGGGCTGGGCAGCAGCAGTGGCGCGCTCGGTCACAACCTCATGGACCACCACTTCCGCCTCGGTGCCAGCGGTCGTCTCGAAGGCTTCGACGACAAGTACTACCATGGCCGGCGGCCCACGGGCTTCTACATCCCGCGATGGCAGAACCTGTTCGGTGACAAGCGCCCGTATCTCCGCGGCTTCGGCTATCAGGGGAGCGCCAGCCGTCAGGGATGGGGACGTGCGGTGGCGGAGCTCGGCATCGGCGGTGCGTTCAAGGACGAGATGGCGCAGCCGGGCGACTGGCGAATCGGTGGCACCGCCTTTGGTGAGATGCTCCCTGATCACAAGAACATGATCTCGATTGACGAAACCAAGCAGGACAAGTGGGGCCTGCCGGTGCTCAAGATCGATTGCGAGATCGGTGAGAACGAACGGCTGATGCGTAAGGACATGACCGCCGAGATGGCGGAAATGCTCGAAAACAGCGGCGTGAAGAACGTGAACCCGTACGACAGTGGCTACGCCCCCGGCATGGGCATTCACGAGATGGGGACAGCGCGCATGGGCCGTGACCCCAAGACGTCAGTGCTCAATGGCAACAACCAAGTGTGGGATGCACTCAACGTGTTCGTGACCGACGGGTCGTGCATGACGTCGTCGGCGGCAGTGAACCCGTCGCTCACCTACATGGCGCTCACGGCACGCGCGGCAGACTTCGCGGTGAATGCGCTCACGCGTCGCGACCTCTAAGGAGCCCGAACCCATGACGGATTTCGACACGACCCCGGGAGTCTCGGCGGCGCGGTCCGCAGGCATCGCGCGCCGCGAGGCGATCAAGCGCGTGAGTGTGCTGCTTGGCGGCGTGGCATTCGTGGGTGGCAGCCAGTTGCTCACCGCATGCGCCGGCGATCGCCCTCCCGCGGCCAACGGTACCAACGCGGCCACGGGGCCGTCGCCGATCGGGGAGTTTTCGGTGGCCGATCAGCAATTTCTCGACGAAGTGGCCGACACCATTCTGCCCGAGACGGAGAAGTCACCAGGCGCAAAGGCGGCGGCCACCGGTCCGTTCATGGCGTTGATGGTGACCGACTGCTACACGCCGGACGACCGGAAGATCTTCCGCGAGGGGATGACCGCGCTTGAGGAGGCATGCAAGGCCACATGCGCGACCGGCTTCATGCACGCCACGCCGGAACAGCGCATTACGCTACTCACAGCGCTCGACAGGGAGCAGCACGCGTACCAGAAGACGAAGACACCGGAGCAGCCGCCGCACTACTTCCGCATGATGAAGGAGCTCTCTCTGCTCGGTTTCTTCACCAGCGAGATCGGCGCCACCAAAGCGATGCGGTACGAGGAGGCACCGGGGAACTACGAACCATGCCTCCCCTACACCAAGGGGGAAACGAGTTGGGCGTCGCACGCCTGAGCGTCACCCGCTCGTCCACTGCGCAGACCTTTCCCGAGACGACCCGGAGACGACGATCGCCGCGATGAGCAGAGGCTCACCGCGGCGATCGTTTCATTGATCCAGCGCTGCCGTGGGTCTTAGCGACGCGCGACCGGCTCGAGACGCACGATCGGCGTCGGCTTCCCCTGCTGGTCATCCACCGCGAGGTAGATGAAACCATCGGGGCCCTGACGCACGTCACGGATGCGCCCCTGATTACGCACGAGGTTCTCGGCGAAATCGGCCTTCTGCCCGTCGAGCGTGAGGCGCGCCACACGCTGCCCGGCGAGTCCGCCCACGAACACGCTCCCCTGCCAGGCCGGGAACTTGTTGCCCGTGTAGACCAGCAGGCCGCTCGTGGCAATCGATGGCACCCACACGTGCTTGGCATTCTCCATACCCGGTGCCATGGTGCTGGCGTGGATCGCCTTGCCGGGGCCGTAATTCACGCCAAAGCCGACGACCGGCCAGCCGTAATTCTTCCCGGGCTCGATGAGATTGAGCTCGTCGCCCCCCTGCGGGCCATGCTCGATTTCCCAGAGGTCACCGGTCACCGGGTGGATGAGCAGCCCCTGGGGATTGCGATGGCCGAAGCTCCAGATCTCCGGCTTCGCACCCGCCTGTTTGGCAAACGGATTGTCGGCCGGCACGCTGCCATCGAGGTTGAGGCGGATGGTCTTGCCGTGGTGGTTCGACAGCTCCTGCGCGGGGTGCTTCGCGAGATCCCCCTCAGGAGCGATCTGACGGTCACCCACACTGATGAACAGGTGGCCACTCTTGTCGAACGTGATGCGCGAACCGAAGTGGCCCGGCCGGCCCTTGGTATCGGCGACGAAAATGTCCTTGCCGTTCACCAGCGCGTCCTTCTCGAACTTCGCCAGATGCAGCGCGGTAGTGGAACCGCCGGGGACCTGCTTCGAGTAGGTGAGGTACACGAGGCGATTGGTGGCGAACTGCGGGTGCAACGCCACGTCGAGCAGGCCGCCCTGCCCTGCCGCCGCGACCGCCGGCACTCCGGCCACCGGGGTGGGCACCAGCTTGCCGCCGCGCACGATGCGCAGGCGCCCTGGTCGCTCGGTCACCAGCAGGTCGCCGCCCGGTAGGAACGCGATTGCCCACGGGTTCACGAACCCATCGGCGACGGTCACCACGCGGTAGTCGTGCGCCACCGACTGGAACACCTTGGGCTGGGCCTGAGCGGCCGTCGCCAACAGCGCGAGTGGGGCGGTCACGGCGAAAACAGCAGCGGCACTCTGCCGCAGGGTACGACGGGTCATCGGGGGTCTCCTGTGGGACGGGACGGACTACCCTTAAACGTACGCCCGTAGGCTACCGCTGGGCAAAGGCTCGCAACACCCGCACCGTGTTGAGATGCACCGCCACCGTGTCGTGCACGTCACGGCCGTAGCCGCCGCTCATGGTAGCGCACACCGGGATCCCCACCTCACGGCAGGTGCTCACCACATAGCGGTCGCGCGCCATCAGACCGTCGAAGGTGAGCGTGAGTCGGCCCAGTCGGTCACCCTCGTGCGGATCGGCGCCGCTCAAGTAAACCACGAGATCCGGGCGCGCCTCGCGGATCACGCGCGGCAGGTGCTGGGACAGCAGATCGAGGTACACGTCATCTCCAGTGCCGTCCTCGAGCTCCACGTCGAGCGTGCCGGGCACCTTGTGAAACGGGAAGTTCTTCGCGCCGTGCATACTGAAGGTGAACACGTGCGGATCGCCTGCGAAGCAGCCGTGCGTGCCGTTCCCCTGATGCACGTCGAGGTCCACGATGGCCACGCGCCGCACCCTGCCCAGTGCCTGCAGGCGGCGCACGGCCACCGCGACATCGTTGAAGGTGCAGAAGCCTTCGCCTCGGTCCGGAAAGGCATGATGCGTGCCGCCGGCGAGGTTCATTGCCACACCGTGCTCCAGCGCCGCCTCGCTCGCCTCGACGGTGCCCTGCACCACACGAAAGGCGCGCTCCACAAAGGCGTCACTCCACGGCAACCCGATACGACGTTGTTCCGCGTACGGCAGCGTGCCATTCACGATGTGCGCCACGTACGCCGGCGTATGCACGCGCAGGAGGTCTTCCAGGGCCACGCGTTGCGGGTCGTGCAATCGTTCCGGCGGCACCAGCCCTTCGCGCAGCACGCCTTCGCGCAACAGCTGGTACTTGGCCATCGGGAAACGATGGCCGTCGGGAAGTTCGATCGCGTACCTGGAGGAGGACCAGAGGTTGAGCACGCTGCAATGTAGCGCGTGGCGGAACATCCAAGCGCTCCGCGGCAACAGACAAGGCAGCGGCGACGACGGTGCTCCGCCGCCTCCGCTGCCTCGTCTGCCGCCGCCGTCCTTACGGACGTTTCACGAACTCAACGCGACACTGAAGCCCGCTCGAGCTCCGCCGCCATGCGCTTGTAGTAGCGCAGCTGTGAACGCTGATCCGCCGTGGGCGTGCCGGTCCAGCGCGCCACCGACGAGTAGAGCGTGGTGAGCCGCGACTGCAGCTCGGCCGCCTGACGCTTGAGATCGCGCGTCTGGGTTTCCGCGCCGCTCAGCCCGCGCACGCGCGTGGCCACCTCGGCGAAGCTCGTGACCAGGTTGGCCACATCGCGGTGAAACGCCGTCCATGCCGCGCGCTGCGCGCGCGTGACGGTGAGGCGCGGGTCATCGCGCACCACCACCTTCTGCTCCATCGTGCGGCCGGCATGCGCCAGGCGTACGGTGTACGTGCCCGGCAGCACGAGCGGGCCGGGGGTAGTGGGGCGCGGCCCCTCGTCATCGTCTTCCCCCCCACCGCTGCGCACGGGCAGATCGGCATGGCGGAGGTTCCACACCACGCGGTTCACACCGCGCTGCCTTGACGGCGCGAGCGACTGCACCAGACGACCGGTGCTGTCGTGCACCGTGAGCGTAACGGCGGCGCCGTCGTCACGCAGCCAGTAGTCCACGAGCGCCCCGTTGGCCGGATTCTCACCGCGAAAGATCATGTCGCCCGTGTGCGGCCGCAGGTTGGCGGTGCGGATCTGGTGCGCAGGCTGCATTGAGAACAGGTGCGCCGCGCTGGCCGCCACCTCCGTGGTGAGCTCCTGCAGCGCGTTGATCTGGTCGAGCACCCACACACCACGGGCGTGCGAGCCTAGCACCAGCGCGTTGTCACGCGGGTGGATCACCATGTCGTTGAACGGCATCAGCGGCATGTTCATGCGCAACGGCAGCCAGTTGGCGCCGGCATTGGGCGAGAGGAACATGCCGAACTCGGTGGCGAGGTACAGCAGCCGCGGGTTGCGCACATCCTCACGAATGGTGCGCGCGACGCGGTTGGGGGGCAGATCCCCTTCGACCCGCGTCCACGTGGTACCGTAATCGGTGCTACGGTACACGTAGTTCGTCATGTCGTTACTCCGGTGATTATCAGCCACCACATACACCGTACCTGCCGCGTGGCGCGACGGCTCTACACCGGCGAACCACGAGTCCTTCGGCAACCCGGGAAGCTTCGTCTGCGCATCGGTCCACGAGAGGCCACCGTTGCGCGAGATACGAAAGCGCCCGTCGTCGGTACCCACGTACAACAGTCCCTTTACGAGCGGTGATTCGGCCAGCGCCGTCACCCCGGGGAAGTACGGTACGCCGTCGTCGAGCGAGAGCGTGTTTTCGTTCGGCGTGCGCCCCATGAGCGGCAGCGTGCTGCGATCCACGCCGGTGGTCATGTCGCCGAGGCTCTTCCACGTGACGCCGCCGTCTTTCGACGTAAAGAGATGCTGCATGCCCACGTACAGCGTGTTCGTGTCGTGCGGTGAAATCACGATGGGGGCGTCCCAGTTGGCGGGATGCATCGCATTACCGAGGACCTGCGTGGCGCCGGGCTTGCCCCACGTTTCCCAGTTGCGACGGCCGCCGATGCGGCCGGTGCTGTCGCCCGGACGCAGATCCTGCACCTGCCAGGTGCGCGTGTCGTTCTTCTGCAGGCCGAGGAATTGCGACGCCGAGTAGACCGTGCGCGGATTCTTCGGGTTGGGCACCACCCAGAAGCCGTCGCCGCCGCAGAGGCGGGACCAGTGTTCGTTGAGGATGCCGCTGGTGGTCCAGCTGGCGCTCGGTCCCATCCAGCAGCCGTTGTCCTGCAAGCCGCCGTACACGTTGAAGGGCACGGCGTTGTCGACGGCCACGCGATAGAACTGCGACAGCGGCAGCGACGAGACGAAGAGGAAGGAGCGGCCGCGATCGTAGCTGATGCCAATGCCACCGTCGTCGAGCTTGATCACATGGCGCCCATCCTTCGGGTTCACCCACACGAAACGGTCGTCGCCGTGCGTGGTGGTGCGCGGTGCCGTGAAGGTTTTGCCGCCATCGTCGCTGAACGAGTACGCGTTCAGCATGTAGATGCGCTTGTCGTCGTTGGGATCGATGATCGGCTGGCTCGCGTACATGGGGCGCGGGTTCCAGTCGCTCATGAACGTCCACGTCGCGCCGGCATCATCGCTGCGGTACACGCCCGCCTTGCGCTGGATGTAGGCCGTGCTGGCGTTGTAGCGCGCCCCCTGCTCAATGCTCACCACCACAATGCGCGGGTTCTTGCGATACACCGCGATGCCGATGCGGCCGTACTCGCCGGCGGGCAGACCGTTGCCGGTGAGTTTGCGCCACGTCTCGCCGCCATCGGTGCTCTTCCAGAGCGCGCTTCCGGGGCCACCGCCATCGAAGCCGTAGGCGCTGCGGCGGCGCTGATAGGTGGCCGCGTAGAGCACGTTGGGATCGTTCCAGTCGATCGCCACATCCGTCACGCCGGTGTCGTCGTCGCCCGTGAGGACATGCGTCCAGCTACGGCCGCCGTCGGTGGTCTTGAAGAGGCCGCGTTCACCACCCGGGCCCCACACGCTACCCTGGGCCGCGACCCATGCGGTGTTGGGATCCGTGGGGTGCAGCTGGATGCGCCCGATGTGCATGCTCGTCTGCAGCCCGACGTTCACCCACGTCTTGCCGCCATCGGTGCTCTTGTACACACCGTCGCCCCACCCCACGCTCTGCCGGTTGGCGCGCTCGCCGGTCCCCACCCAGAGGATCTGCGGGTTCGGCTGAAACACGGCCACATCACCGATGGAATGGACCGGCGCATCGAAGATCGACGTCCAAGTGACGCCGTTGTCGGTGGTGCGCCAGAGGCCACCGGTCGCGCCGGCCACATACATCGTGTACGGGTTGGACTCCACCACGTCCATGTCGACCACCCGGCCGCTCATGGAGGCGGGACCGATGGAGCGGAGGCGGAGGCCGTGCAGGTCGGCGGCGCGGTAGGGGGCCTGCGCGTGGAGCGAGGCCAGCGGGGCAGTCACGGCCGCCCAGCAGAGCGCGGCGGGGACCGATCGGAATAGAAGGCGGGTCAGCATGCGCCGAATATGCCGCGTAACTTTAGGATACGCTCGGGGGCTGTTGCCTGCCCCCTGGCCTCCCGCCTCCTGCTCCCTGCTGCCCGAGAGCCACACGTGATCTACGCACGTTTTGTCCCGCCGGCGCTTCTTCTGGCGTCCGTTTGGGCCGCCACCGCCGGCGCCCAGAACCGCCCCACCACCCAGACCGCCACCGTCCGCACCGAGCGCACGGTCTGGTCCGACGAGGGGCCCCGCAAGTGGGCGCCGCGGCCTACGACCACGGCGATCACGGCCAATGATCTCCGCACGCGCCTCTACCAGTTCGCCGACGACTCCATGATGGGGCGTCGCATCGGCGAGCAGGGGAACTACAAGGGCACCGCCTACATCGCGCGGGAGTTCAAGCGCCTTGGCCTCAAGCCGGCGGGTGACAGCGGCGGATTCTTCCAGACGCTCCCCTTCGGACCGATCGGCTTTGACAGCGCTACCGCGCGACTGAGCGCCGGCGGCAGGACGCTCCAGCCGAAGAAGGATTGGATCCCAACCGCGCCGTCGCTGGCCAACGGGTTCGGCGGCGCAGCGGAGATCAACGGCATCCCCGCCGTGTACGCGGGACAGTGGGGCGACTCCACGGCGATGATCGATGCCAATGCCTACCGCGGGAAGGTGATCGTTTTCAGCGCGGCACCCGCGGCACGCGCGGTCGCCCCCAGCACCGGTGCACCGGTGAGCTTCGTCAGCTGCGCCGACGTACCAGACAAGTTCGGCGCCAATGCGGCCATTGCCGAAGAAGCGCGCCAGCGCGCCAATCCGACAGCAGCGCCAGCGCGCCGGGCCGTACCCACTGTCCTGCGTGACCCGCGCGCCACCGGCGTCGGCGCGGTAGCGGTGCTGGTGATTGGCCTCGACGACATGTCCCAGGCGGCCGTGAATGGCGCCTTCGCGCAGCCGATGGGCATGCGCCCCTCGACCGTGCTCAACCCCAACGCGCCCGCCGCCGCGACCATATCGCGCGACGCCGCCGAAGCGATTTTCGGCAAGAAGCCGAGCGACCTGCGCGTGGGAGACGTGGGCGCCCCCGTCACGGCGTCGTTCTCGCACGCGTGGCGCATGTCGCCGCATCCGGCGCGCAACGTGATCGCCATGCTCCCTGGCAGCGATCCCAAGTTGGCCGGTGAGTATGTGCTCGTCGGCGCGCACAACGACCACGTGGGCGTCAACTCGGTCGTGGTAGACCACGACTCCGTGCGCGCCTACAACATGGTCGTGCGCCGTCAGGGCTCGAACGACCCGGTGTGCACGCCCACCGCCGAGCAGCAGCGGAAGATCGACTCGCTCATCAAGGTCGCCCGCGCCACCCGAGCCCCACGTCGCGACAGCATCATGAACGGCGCCGACGATGACGGCTCGGGCACCGTGGTGCTGCTCGAACTTGCCGAGCAGTTCGCGAGGGAGAAGCCGGGGCGAAGCATCCTGTTCATCTCGCATCAGGGCGAGGAGGGCGGCCTGCTTGGCTCACGCTGGTTCACGGATCATCCCACCATTCCCCTCGACAAGGTCGTGGCGGCGCACAACATGGACATGGTGGGCAAGGGCCGGAACTGGCAGGTGAAGTACGGAGGCCCCAATTCCGTTCAGATGCTCGGCGCACGCCGACTCTCCCGCGAGTTCGGCGACATGATCGACTCGGTCAATGCGAACATTGCCGAGCCGATGGTCATCGACAAGAGTTGGGACGTGCCGGCCAATCCGCTCAATCGCTTCTGCCGCAGCGATCAGGTGAACTACGTGCGCAAGGATATTCCTACGGTGTACATGTCCCTCGGCTACGCGGTGGACTATCACCAGCAGACCGACGAACCACAGTACATCGACTACGATCACTCGGCGCGACTCGGGCGCTTCGTGCATCAGGTGATGACGGCGATCGCGAACCGCCCGAACAAGCCGGCGATCGCGGGACCCGATCCGACGATGCCGACGTGTATCCGGTGATCACCTCGCGTCGCTCACGTCTTCCAGTCGTCACAGCCGGTCGTGCGGCGTGTATCGGCCAATTCGAGGATCTTCCACTCGCCGCTGCCGTTTTTGACCAGCAGGAAATGATCGACCCCGCAGTGTGAGAAGCGTGGGCCGGCAAAGAACGCGTAATCCACCCACACCGAGGCCAACGTGCCGTCGATCCGGATCTGCTCGTTGCGGATGCGCTCGTCCCAGACATCAGCATGGGGCGAGCCAACCGCCTTGGCGAAGTTGTCGGCGCCGATTCCCACGTTGACCTCGGGACGCCCGCTGCGCTGCTCCACGGTGATCATGCGCACACGGGGATCGAACACGCGGCGCACCACCGCCGAATCAGCGGCGCGCATACCGTCGAACAGTGCGCGTACCACGGTCATGACCGCGGCCTGTTCGGCGGAAGCAGGAGGCTGAGCCTGCGCGGTGGCCGGTGCAGGGAGCGCCAGCACGGTCGCGGACAGCAGCGTGGCCAAACGGGTACGGATGGGACGAATCAGGGGCATGGGCGCTGGAGATGGAGAGAGTGAGGAGGGACGCGCACAGGAATGTGCGACGCGCCGATCCTGATCACACTACCCAGTGATTGCGTACGAGGTTTCTGCCCTTCATAGTCTGGGATGTCCACGACACGTCTGCTCTTCCTGCTGGGGCTGGGATGCCTATTGGCACCATGCCTGTCCAGCCCTGTCGGTGCCCAGTCGCTCGAGCCGGTTGGCACCATTTCGGGTGGCAATCAGGTCGCCCTCGAGCGCACCACCACCAAACGTGAGAAGGGTGAGGTCACGGCCACCTTCCGCACCACCTTTACCAAGCCGGCCAAGGTGCCGGGCGGCGAGTGGTTCGGCTCGCGCACGGTCGTATCGGTGCGCTGTGCCGACGGCACGGCGGCCGTGAAGGCCAATCGCTATTACAGCGACAAGGGCTTCAAGACGGTTGCCAGCGAGAAGATCGTGAAGATCCCGGGGTATGCCGCACCCGTTCCGGGCTCTGTCCCGATGCTGGCACTCCGGCATTTCTGCCGAGGCGCATAAGGCGCCGGCGGTTCCTCAGCCGACCGCGTCGCGTGTGACGAGCAACGCGCCCAGTGCCGTAGCCGAGCCACCGTCGGGCGGAATACGGATGGCGGCGCCGTAGTACTGCCCCACCAATTCAAGGGTACGGCGGATACTCGGCAGGTCAGTGAGATGCCCCACGATCACCGTATCCTCGAGCTGCTGCGCGCGTGCGGCGTTGATGGCGATCACGGCGATCACCTGCCCCACCATATTCACGAGCGCGGCCGCGGTATCCTCCCGTGACGCGTCCACTGGATGGCGCGCCACTCGGCCGAAGTTCACCGCGGTGGTCTCCGGCGGCAGCGAACCGATCGCCTGCCCCAGGATCTCGCCGATCGTGAGGTTGTGCGCGGTATCCTTGCCACGCTGCGCGAGCGCGTCGATCTCCCGCGGGTCCACCGTGCCCACCAAAAGGCGCGAGAGCCCCACGAGGGTGCCGCCACCCACACCCGTCCCACTCACGTGGTGCGACGTACCGGGGCCCGCCGCCACGACGGCGGTGCCCGAGCCCGCACTCGCCACAACCGCGCGTTCGAGGCCGGCCAAGGCAAGCCCCCCGCGCCCGATGGCCTGGACCTCGGGCACGTGATGGACCGCGCGCCCATCGAGGGTCGGTGAGAGCTCGGTGCGGTTGCCGCCGGTCACCGCGATCCAGGCGACGTCGGATGGCGTCATTCCGCCGACCGAGAGCGCATGCCGCACCCGCTCATCGCTCGGCTGGCCCTCAATCGGCAAGCGCCAGTGACGGAGCTGGCGGCCGTCATGAATGACGACGTCGGTATTGCTGGCGCCGAAATCGACGGCGGCGGCGGGGAGGGTAGCCGTCACCGGATTGCTCACTTGCCGGGCTGGTAGGTACGCACCGCGTGCTTCTCGACGTCTTCACGATGGAAGTTCACCTCCTTGAAGTTGCCGGTGGCGTAGCGCTCGCCCTGGTTGAAGAAGTACGGCGACGACGGATCGGCATGCACGCCGCCCGCCAGCACACTCTTCGCGCGCACGCGCGGCCCGAACTCCACCGCGGCGACAAAGCTGTTGCCTCGATTGCCATAGCGCTTCTTCGTGGTGCGCGCGCCAGTCTGTCCGTAGGCGGCAAGCGACCCCCAGTTGGCCGACGCGAACGCGACCGGGAGGCTCGGCTTGCTGTCGTCGAAGCCCGCGCCGATGTCGCCGCTCACGCGCTGAAACCGGTTCACATCGCCCCACGGCGTCTGCCATGCGCCGAAGTCGTTCGTGAGCGTTTCGCTCGCGCGCGCGAGTGCCGCCAGCACGAGATCGGCCGGGGCCTTGCTCTTGATGTAGTCGAGCACCGGGAGGCCGGCGTCCCGGGCGCCATCACGGGCTGCCTGCGACACTTCCTCCCCGTATTCGTTGGCGAGCGTCATCACCACACTGGCCACGCCGAAGCGGTAGTCCCATGCACGCAGTGTGCGCACCTGGACGGCCAGCAGCGCCTTGCGGGCGTCGGCGGCGGGGAGGGCGTCCCACGCGGCGATCACCGGTGGTACAAGTTGCTCCATGGCTGGCAGGTAGCTGTCGTAGGCGGCGCCAATGAGTCGATCGACGGTGAAATCCCTGCGATTCTCCAGGACGCGCACCGCGTGCACCCCGCGCGGATTGTCTTCGCGCTGCGCCGACATGTATACCGGCCAATCGCCGATCTTCGGACTGTTCGCACCGGCCGCCGTGAAGGGCCAGTTGTTGGTGTTCATGAGCCAGCCGCTGGCGGGGCTCTTGAGCAGGATCATCTCATCGAGCGTGTGCAGCCCCTGCCATTCGGTGCGCGGATCGCTGCCGTCCACCGGCTTCGTGAAGTCGATGCTCGTGTCGCGCTTGGGGATGAAATTGCCGTGGAAGTACGCAATCACACCGTCGGCGTCGGCGTACACCGTGTTGTTGGACGAGTTGGTGCGGATGGCCATGACCTGCTTGAACTCTTCGAAGGTCTTCGCCTTGGTGCGGCCGTAGCTCTGCTGAATCGCATCGAGCGGACTGTTCATCATCCGCACCGCCACCCAGCGGTCACCACCAGCCGTCTTTTGTGCGCGGATCACGGGGCCATGGTGCGTGAAGTACGCGGTCACGACCTTCTGGGCGATGCCGCTCGCCGTCTTGTACGGCAGGCGAATGGTCTTCGCGGTCACATTACGTGAGCCCGCGCCGTACCGGTACACGAACCCCTTGCCCTTGGGCGACACCGTCTCGAGGTACTCGTCGATCACGTCACCGCCGCCGGAGGTGTGCATCCAGCCGAGGCGATGGTTGAAGCCCTGATAGATGAAGAACTGCCCCCACGTGACCGCCCCATAGGCATCGAGTCCTTCCTCGCTTGCCATGTGGATCTCCGGGCGGAAGTAGAAGCTGGTATGCGGATTGATCATGAGCAGCGCATGACCGTTCGCGGTATTCTGCGGCGCCACGGCAAACCCGTTGGAGCCACCGGGCTCCTGGCCGAAGGGCGATGCGTCATCGTCGTCGCGCGATGGCGCGGTGGGCGTGCGATCGGCCGCGCCGTAGAACTGCTCGAGACCGCGCAGGCTCACGCTCTCGATGTCACCGCCGATCGACCCTTCACTGAAGGACAGGGCCATCCACGGTTCGAACGTCGTGAGGAGGCGCGGTGTGACCGACGGGTGCGTGGCGAGAAAGTAGTTGAGGCCATCGGCCCACGCGACCATCAGTGCCTTGAGCCATGGCGGGCTGGCGGTGAACTGCTTTTTCAGGTCGAGCGTGTCGATGAACAGCTTCATGCGCAGATCGCGCCAGATCTCGCGTTCGCCTTCCACCTCGGCGAGACGCCCCATGGCGTTGATGTAATTGAGCTCAATGCGCGGGAAATCATCCTCGGCCTGGGCGTAGATCATGCCGAAGACCGCGTCCGCGTCGGTCTTGCCGTACACATGCGCCACGCCCCACTGGTCGCGCATGATGGTTACGCGCTGCGCCTGGGCGGCCCGGCTGGCCGCCGCGGTGGCTGCCGACGGTGCGCCACCTCTGGTGGTTTGCGCGGAGAGCGGAGCGATCAGGGGCGCCGCATACAGCAGCGCCAGGGCGGAGAACGAACGGAGCCGGATGGTCATGGCCGGGGAGGTGGAAGCGTGGGCGGTGCCGCGATGACGGCGGGCGTGCTGCGGTAAATCGAGATCGCGGTGTCCTCGAGCATCACGAACTTCGAGGCGCGCGGGAGCTGATGCGTCCGGGCATGTTCTGCCACCAGCACGCGCGACCACGGCGCGCGCAGCCAGCGCTCAATCAGGCGGTCCAGCATGCGTGACTCGTACGGCGGATCGGCGAACGCGAGGTCGTAACGCTCAGGGGGAAGTGCATCGGCGAAGGGCAGCGCGTCCTTCTTGTACACCCGCGCCTTCTCACTCACGCGCAACGCTGCGATGTTGGCGCGCAGGGCGTGCAGACTCGACGGACGAAACTCCACGAAGTCCACGTACTTTGCGCCACGTGACACCGCCTCGAGCCCCAGCGCGCCGGTACCGGCGAAGAGATCGAGCACCCGCGCCCCTTCGAGGTCGTCCGCGAGGAGCTTCATCATCTGGGCGCGCACCGTTTCCGCGGTGGGACGCACGCGAAAATCGTTGGGCGACGTGAGCTGACGTCCGGCGAACTTGCCACCGACAATGCGCACCGGTTACTCCGGCTGGTTGCGCATGTGATCGGCCAGCTGCTGGAGCCGCTGCCGCAGGAGCGTCTTGAGATCATCGGGCGCATCATGTTCGGCGAGCGCACGGTCCATGCACCACAACCACTCGTCGCGCTCACGGGCCCCGATGGCAAAGGGGAAGTGGCGCATGCGAAGGCGCGGGTGCCCGTACTGCTCCACATAGAGCTGTGGGCCGCCGGTCCACCCCGACATGAACCGATACAGTTTCTCGCGCGACACCTTGAGGCTCGCCGCATGCAGCTCGCGCACATTGACCGCCTCCGGCGCGCTGTCCATGAGGTCGTAGAACCGGTCCACGAGAATTCGGATGCCGGCGTCGCCGCCAAGCTGGTCATAGTGCGTCATCAGAGCGGAAGGCTAGCGGTTCGACCGAGCGGGGAGCAAGGCATGTGACCACCCCCCAACCAACCGCTTCCGCCTCGCCAGACACCCCTGACACGCGCGGCGCATGACCCACCTCCCGGCGCTCGTGGTGCTGCCTCCACCGAGGTCGTACACGCAGAACCTGCAGCACGGACCGCCCCCGTGGCTACGCGGACGACGCCTACCGTTATTGTCGTGTATTGATCTTGTTCTGTCCTATTACTGTTTTGATACTGGCTCATAAAATGGCAAACGCGTGATACATCAGCCGCACACCGGAATCGCATGGGCAGAGTCGGGGTGGACACCGGCGAGCCCCACGCGCGCCCCCAACACCGGCGACGCGTGCAGAGCGCGCCATTTGGCCGTAACGTTGGGCGTCCCGAGTTCCCTCGGGCATGCCATCGCTGTTCACCGCTCGACCTTCCGATCTCCGAGGACCGTCATGCGCCCGTTCGTGTCCAGCCCGCTCTCCCGCCGTCAGTGGCTCAAGTCGTCTGGTGTGGTGGCCGGCGGTGCGCTCGCCGCCCAATCGCTCGCGCCCGCCGTGCTGCCCGCGCTCGAGGCGCCGAACGGGGCCCCTGCGGTCGTGAATGGCCAGACGACGCTCGAAGGATTCCTCGCGCTCGAACGGGAAATCGAGGCCATGCGCCGTGCAGAGGGGCCCCTCCGCTTGGCATCGAACGAGAATCCGTACGGGATGGCCCCGTCGGCGCGCCAGGCGATCATGGACATGTGGAAGGAGCATGCGTGGTACAACGCCGCAGCCGTACCCACGTTGCGCAGCGTGTATGCCAAGCATGTCGGCGTCCCGGAAGACCACGTGCTCGTGACCGCCGGGTCGGGCGACGTGCTGTCGATCGTGGCGCTCGCCTACGCGATGCACGGCGGCGAGGTTCTCACGCCGTGGCCCACCTACGAAGGGCTGCCGCGCTACGCGGAAAGCATGGGCGCCACGGTGCACAAGGTCCCGCTCAATGGTGACCTCGCCCACGACCTGGCGGCGATGGATCGCCGCCATGTGAACTCGGTCGACCTGGTCTTCGTGTGCAACCCCAACAACCCCACGGGCACCCTCACCGACGGCGCCAAGCTGCGGGACTTCGTCACGACCGCCTCGAAGAAGTCCGTGGTGTTGGTGGACGAAGCGTATCACGACTTCGTGACGGCCCCGGAGTACACGAGCATGATCGATCTCGTCACCAAGGGCGAGAACGTGATCATCTCGCGCACCGCCTCGAAGATCCACGGCCTCGCCGGACTGCGCACCGGCTTCGCGATCGCGCGTCCCGACATCATTGCCCGCCTGCAGCCATGCGTGACGAGCTTCCCGGGCGTGTTCGGTGCCCGCGCCGCGGTGGCGTCCATTCAGGACACGGCCTACCAGACCATGTGCCGCGATCGCAACGCCGAAGGTCGGGCGATCATGGCTGAAGCGATCAAGAAGATGGGTCGCCGCATGACGACGTCCCACACGAACTTCGTGTTCTTCGACACTGGCATGCCCGTCGAGCAGGTGCAGGCGGCGATGAAGACGAAGGGCTTCCTCATCGGCCGTGCCTTCCCGCCGTATACCACGTGGGCGCGTATCAGCATCGGCACCCCCGACGAAATGCGCCGCGTGGCAGCAGCGTTGCCGGAGATCGTGCGCGCCTAGGCGCGCCTGCGCAATCGACGTGCACGTCACCCGACTGCTTCCGCTGATCGGCCTGCTCCTTGCCACGGGCGATCGGGCCCAGCCACCGGTCATTGCCCATAGCACGTGGCAGGCCGCGGCGCCCGTGGGGATCACCCCCGCGGGCGCCGCGGTGCGACGCAACATCGGCGTGGGCGACTCGCTGGTGTTCGGCAATCACGTGGTGCATGTCATGGCCACGGCGCGCGACAGCGTGAACGGCCGCGCAATCGATCTGGCGCGTCTCGAACTCGCGACCGCCGGCGGCACGGGCACCGCGGTGCGCGAGCCCCGCACGGTGACCGAAGGGCGCGCGTTCAACTGGCGCGGCATACACGTGGTGGTCGTGGCGGTGTACGGCCCGGGCGAACTGGGCGCCGGCCTGGTGGCCCTCGAACTCGCGGCGGTTGCATCATTGCCCGCAGCCGTGGCCGATGCCGACAGCGCCGGCGGTGCGGCGATGCGCATCCGCATCCCCCACCAGATCACACACGTCACGCTGCACCACACCGGCGATGCACGCCCGTTGCGGGTGGAGGAAGATCCCGCCCAGCGCCTGCGCAACCTGCAGGCCTGGGGCGCCCGCGATCGCAACTGGTGGGACGTGCCGTACCATTTCCTCCTCGACCTCGAGGGCGATATCTACGAGGGGCGCGACTGGCGCTTCATGGGCGAGACCAATACCACCTACGATCCGTCCGGACATTTTCTGGTCAGCATCATCGGCAACTACGACCAGCAGGAGCCTACGGTGGCCCAATTGGCGTCGATCGCGAAGCTGATGGCGTGGGCCATCCGCACGAATGGTCTCTCGATCGACGATATCGGCGGACACTACCACTACGCCAACACGGGATGCCCCGGCAAGTACCTCAAGCGCTATCTCGAGGACGGCACCTTACGGCGCATGGTGGAGGCACAGCTCGCCGCCCACTGACCTCGCGGCTGCTGACGTCTACGCGAGGGGAATGACCAACGACTGGGTACCGCTGCGATCCACGCGGGCCAGTCGCCGCAGCTGCATCGAGTCGGCGGCGGCCACGAACGCGCGCTCCACCTCGTGGCCGGTCATGGAGCGCGTGAGCTGCGTGAGCCCGCCGCACAGGTAGCGGTTGCACAGATTGGAGCGCAGGACGCGGGCCAACGTGCACCCGTCCTCGGCGTGAAACACGCACGAACCATGATAGTGGTGCACTGGCAACGCCGACATATAATGGGCCTCGATCGACGCCGGCGTCGGCGCCTCGCCCTGCGCGACGAGCTGTGCCCGCACGCGCACGAGGCTCGCCGCCTTGAGAAAGGCGTGCGTACCTCCCGCCGTGCAGCACTCACCCCGGCAGATGGCACAGCCCGCACCAAGCAGTGGACCGTGGATGGTGGCATCCGAATCGGCGTCTGGCCCCTCGATCTCCCCCGCATCGTGGCCCGCACTGAGCGTCGCCTCGGTGATCGCCACGGATGCGTCGGCCGCCGGCACGCTGAACGCTCGTGTGATCTGCAGCCGCAGATGCATGAGAAACCGCTCGCGCGCCTCAGCGGGCAGGACGACGATGCTGCGCGTGTTGATCGGCAGCATCACGACCGGCAGACGCTTCCCTTCGCGCTGATGGGGTTCAGCCAACTGCTCGGCCTGCGCCTGCAGCCTGGCGTTGCGTGCACGCCGGGCCGCGAGTGGGCCCCCTGCCGATGATGCGGTCATGCGACAGCGCCCGGTAACTGACCGAACGTGCGCCCTGCGCGGGGTGTCATGCTACAAGCTACACCAGACCGGGCCGGTGCGCCGAGGTGGCGCTACACGCCGAACTGCCGCAGATGGTGATCGAGATGTTTCGCGAACAGCCCGTTCCACTGTACAGCGGTGAGCGGTCCGAACGACAACGACTCGCGTCCTTCGAATCCGGTCCGGCCTTCCGCCACGACCTGGTGCAGAAACGCAATCAGCCGGTCGCGCTCGACCTCGAACGCCGGTGCGTGACGGATGCGGAATGCCGGTGCCGTGGGAGTGTTCCGGGGGTACGGTGCAGGTCCCACCACCCGCTCCTTCACGATTCGCTTCAGTACCCACCGCATGAGCGGATTGGGGCGTGGATGCTTCGTGGTGTAGACCATCTCGTAAGCCACGTTCGCGTGTGCCAGCATCTGCGACACCGACATCGTTCCCCACCCGGGCGCCGATTCGGGCGTGAGCGCGCGGATGCGTGAGACCGTCTGCGCGACCTGCTCAGGATCGAAGAGATCAGGAATGGACGACATGATGCGGGGTTGGATGAGGATGAGAGGGACCACCCACTGAGCCGCCTACAGCTGCCCGGTACTGCCCCAGTTTGCGAGCAGCGCACGGTAGGTGGGATCCTGATAGCGCGAAAGCAGAAAGGCCCGCTCGTACGCCGGTCGTGGGGCCCCGGTGATCTGCTGCGCCAGCAATTCGGCAGCGGCCGGCGCCGCCATGAGGCCGAAGCCGGAGAACGCCGCGCACACATACGCGCCGTCCACGCCGAGCGGTCCCACCAGTGGGCGGTTCTCGGCCGTCTTCGTATAGTACCCCCCGTCCACGTAGGCGTGGGGCAGCCGCTCTAGATAGGCGGCGAGCCCCGGTGCAAGCGCGGTCATGCCGCGCAGGACCACCTCGGGGTAGAACGGATCGTCGGGCAACGGATATTCCGGGGCATCGTAGCGATGCGCACTGTGGTAGTCCCACAGCATGAGCACCGTGCGGGCGCTGCCATATCCCTCGGGGCGCAGATGAATCCCCGCCGGGAGCGGCTCGGTCAACCAGCGGGTACTGTCGTCGGCAGCAAGCTCCGCGCGCTCCTCATCACTCCAGGACAGCGACTGCGGATCGTCGAGGATCACGAGCCCGGTATTGCGGTCGATCACGCCGAGCGCGTCCTCGATGGCGATCTTGTAGTGCGCCTCGCTGAACAGCGGGAGATCGACGCCGCAGAGGGCCCCGACGGACTTCGCGTAAGGGCCCGCCGCGTTGACGAGGCAGGGGGTGGCCACGTGCACCGTATGGCCGCCCGCAACATCCACCGCCACGCCCTCCACGCGTCCGCCCGAGACGTGCACGGCCTTCACGCGCCCGGCCAGAACCTCGGCGCCGTTGCTCTTCGCCTCCTCGAGCAGCATCATGCCCAGCTGCTGGCCACTGAACCATCCGCAGCGCCTCGCATGGAGTACGGCGCAGATGTCTGGGGCGAGCCAGGGGAACTGCGCTCGGATAGCCTCCCGGTCGAGAAAGAGATCGGCCCCATCTGGATGCCCACGGTACCCCGTGTGCGACGACGGCTGGTACGTCGAGGCCTCCGCGGTGGAGCGATACACCCGCAGCGGACCGGCCCCCTGCGCCGAGGCGATCGCTGCCTCCTGCTCGAATTGCGCCGCGCGCTCGGCGCGCGCGGTGGCGTAGACATAACCACGGCGATTGAGCAGGAAACGGTTGTCGCTGCGGTCCGCCCATTGCTCGAGCAGGTCGATACTGCGATTCACGAGCGCCACCATCGCATCGTCCGGACCAGGCCACCAGTTGCGATAGGCCTCGGTGCTCTTGTCGCTCGTGAGCGTGAGAGGCGGGTGATCGTCCAACAGCAGTACGCGCTGCACACCGTGGACCGTGCTGAGCGCATGCGCAACGGCGATCCCCGCAATCCCCGCGCCGCAGATCACCACATCGGCCGTACGCGTGGTCACCATGCTCATACGCGCGCTCCGGCGTTCACGCCGTCGGCCCAGAGTGCACGCTCCACCAGCGTGGCCGTCCAGTCGTCACCGAGTTCGTCCGCTCGTGCAATGAGCGCCGCGGCATACTTGCGATAGAACCCCGCCGTCCACGCCACAGGCCCGAGACCAGCGACCTGCCCCGCCACGATCTCATCGAAGAAGGGGAAACGCGGTGGTGACAGCACCGCCAGCGCCGCGGAGGCGGTGGCCGGGCCTACGCCATGCAGCGCCGAGACCGCCGCCAGCGCCTTCGGCAGGTCCTCGAGCAGGCCAGAAGCTGCCGACGTGGCCTCCTCGACAGCGCCCGGAGCATTCTTGCGCACCAGCACGAGGTTGGGAGCACGCCACACGCCACGCGCCATCTTCCACTCGGTGACGCGCACCATCTCGTCGTGTGTGAGGTGATGCGGCGAGCGCTCGGCAACACTCACCGGCAGTGCATGCCGATACCACGCATCCAGCGCCACCAGCCGAGTGTTCGGCAAGGCGGCGATGGCGTGGTCATAGCCAGCGAGCGCAGCACGCCAGGCATCGGCCGACGTGCTGCCCCAGAGTGGCCGGTCGGCAAGAACGAGAGTCACGACAGGTGCACCGACGACGAGGAAAAGGGGGTGATGATCAACGAAGCACCTTCAGCACATCCACACGCGAGACTGTCCAGACACCATCGGTTCGCACCACGACCACACGCCAGGCCGTCCGGCAGATTTCGCCGCAGGCGCGCCCGACCACCACGACCGCCGAGTCGGCGAACATGCGCGGCCTCGTGACCTCCACGACGCCGGCACTGCCCGGATGCGCCGCGAACCACGCATCCCACCCCTTCGGGTGCGCCTTGAAGTAGGCTTCGACGTCGCGAAGGATGGTCCGCTCCACGCGAAACGGCAAACCGAGTCCGGTGGTGTCCACGATTTGGAGCTGCAGCGTATCGTGGTGATCGTACGGGCCGCCGAATGCAGAGAGCGTGGGTGATTGCTCCCGTGGGTCGTGCCACACCGTGATGGCCCGCGCCTGCTCACGCCGAGCGAAGAGCTCCACGAGCGTGGCGCGCAACACGGCGCGCTCCGAGGGATAGTCCCGCCCGGGCGCGCAGGCGACCAGCGCGCCAACGACCAGAAGACACCACCAGCGCGCCGTCCCTGTCATCCGATCAATCCGTTCAGCACGTAGGTGGGAGCATGCACGCCTGCGTGCATCGCCTGCGCATCCGTCGTGACGCCTGTCAGTACAATGGCGCTGGCGATACCCACACCATGGGCGCCGGCGACGTCGGTGTGCAGTGTGTCGCCAAGCATGACCGCGTCGCGGGTCCCAACCATCGACAGCGCCGTCTCGAAGTGACGCGGTGCGGGCTTGCCCAACACCTCGAACCGGGGCGCCTCACTCCCCAGGAGCAACTGCAGGGCGCGTTCCAGCATCCCGGCCAACGACCCGGCGGTCAACCCGAAGGTCCCCCCTCCCGAGGGATACACGAGGTCCGGATTGGCAAGCAGCAGGACCGGCGTGCGCCCCCGCGCGTGACCAGCGAGGATCATGCTCAGCGTGTCGTCGAGCGTCCCGAGTGTATCGAAGCCCCCCTCATCGGCGATCACCACGGCGTCCGCCGGATCGGCGACATCCGGATCGACGACAACCGCACCGATCTGCCGGGCGTAGTCGGCGGAGTCGCCGGTGCCAAGCACCACGACGCGCCTGCCGTGCATCTCATGCGAGGCGAGCGCTGGAGCGATGAGCATGCCGGAGCTGAGCACATGCTCGGGGCGCACGGGAATGCCCAGTTTCGTGAAGCGCGCCGACGCCCGGGCCGGAGCGCGCGATGCGTCGTTGGTGACAACGAGGAACGGCTGCTCACGACGCAGCAGCAGCGCCACGGCGTCTGCGGCCCCCGGCAAGGCACCGGAGGCATCGACCAGAACCCCGTACGCGTCGAAGAGGATGGCCTGATGCCGATCGATGAGCCCCGAGAAGGCGAGGCGGACGGGTACGGAGTCGGCGAGCATGCCACAGAGCTAGGCGCCAGACGGGAGCGGGGCAAGCGTTCGCCGCTACATCAGTGAAAGCAGGCAAATCCGAAGTGGCGTACTCAGCTATGAGGGATTTGCCAAGTGGTGATTTGCGAAAAATCCACGACAGAGCATTGCTTCGTGGTTCACTCCCCCCTACCTTTATCGAAGCGATGCATGCGCAGCAGCTTATAAAGGCGCATGGACATGTTCCGACCTAACGGGCCTGCCAAAGCGAGCGGGCCCGTCTGTGTTTGCACCGTAGCCATCACTGAGAGATGGCGCCCATCGTGAGGGCGATCACGAGCAGGTGGAAGTCGGTTTCGTTTTGCATTCGAGTCTTCAGGACCCTGTGCTCCGACAGATCCAGCATCGATCCATCCATAAGGAGTACAGCATGCGTACGACCGGCACTGTGAAGTGGTTCAACGACGCGAAGGGCTTCGGCTTCATCACGCCCTCGAACGGCCAGAAGGACTGCTTCGTCCACCACTCCGCCATCCAGGGCAACGGCTTCAAGTCGCTGACCGAAGGCGAGACCGTCGAATTCGACATCGTGCAGGGCCAGAAGGGTCCGGCGGCCGAGAACGTCACGCGCGCTCGCTGAGCACGCTCGACAACGGTTTAGCGCGTGGGAGTGCACCTCACTCCCACGCGTCGTCGTTTCCCCAGTCAGGAGGTCCCGTGATCGAGCGCGCCTCGCCGGTACCCGCGTCCGAAGCCCGCTTCGGCCCCGATCGTACCAATTTCCTTACGTCGCACCGCGCCCTTTCGGTTGGTGGTCGGGAATTCTCCAAGCTGACGGACTCGATCGTCGCGCAGGCCCGACGGTATGCCACGGCGCAATCGTGTGAGGCCCCCACACTGCGCCTGTCTCCTGATCGCTGCATCGTGCAGCTCGGCCCTGTCGCGCTGACCATTGCCCACATCCGCAACGGCAATGCGGTGCCGCCCGGCGGGCAGCTCCTCGCCATCGCCTGGCATGGCACCATCGCCGCACGCGGCGACCACGTGCCCGAGCGCCTTGGCGCCCGCCGCGTCCCCCCCACTCCCGTCTCGCTGTGGGAAGAGTCACTCGTCGTGTCGGCCGAGAGCGAGACCAGCTGGCACTGGCACCCCAATGGCACCGAAAGTGAAGGGTTCACGTCGACCGAACTCGCCGATCGGTGCATGGCGCAATTGCAGCAGGCTTTCGATGAGCACCGTCACGTCGACGACGTGACGCCGGCTTGATTCTCCTCTCAGCCAAGGATTCCGCATGAAGCAAGACATGATCGAATTCGAGGGCGTCGTGACCGACGTCCTTCCCAGCACGATGTTTCGCGTCAATCTCGAGAACGGACACGAGATCCTCGCCACCGTTGCCGGCAAGATGCGCAAGTTCCGCATCCGCATTCTCGCGGGTGACAAGGTGACGGTCGAAGTGTCGCCGTACGACCTCAATCGCGGCCGCATCACGTTCCGCCACAAGTAAGCGACGCCTCCCCCGTTTCAGGGGTCAGAGTCGTCAATCGGGGCGCCACCCACGCACCTGCAGGTTGCGAATGGGAAGAAAGAGCGGGGCGGGGAGCGCGTCCCATGCGAACCACTGCCACGCCTCGCACTTGTCCGGCTCGCGCACGACGGGCTCTCCGTCGTCGCTGCGCCCCACCATGAACAGCGTCACATAATGTCGCTGTTCGGCGTCGAAGCGATCGTTGGTCCATGGACCCTCCCCTTCGATCTGCACGGACAGCCCGGTTTCCTCGAGCACTTCGCGCCGCGCGCAGTCATCGACCGACTCACCCCACTCGAGGTGCCCGCCGGGGAACTGCCACACGCCGTCACCGTGCGTGGCGCTGCGTCGTTTCCCCAATAGGACCAAGGCGCCCCGGCGGACGATCACCGCCACGCCGATGCGGGGATGGCGATCGGCCATCACGCGCGCTCCAACGGCAACGGCCCGTCCCGCAGGAATAACGCGGCCCGTGCGTTCCGGCCCCGCTGGCCGGTCAAGGTATGCGATGCTTCGGTTGCGTGGGCGTCGATCATGCGAATGTGGCGGAGCGAACGGGAGAACCAGGGCATTGCGACGGTGGGCGGATTGGCGAGACGACGGGGAGCGCTGTGGAACGACACTTGCCGGTTTCAGCAGCCTGACTCGAACCGCACTCCCGTGTCCCAACGAGGCCAGCGACGGTCCTCGGCGCTCACCGACCGGAGCTTCACATGCTGAACAATCTGCCGCTTCACGCCCTGATCGTACACATGCCCATCGCCCTGACGGTGCTGGTGCCGCTCTTCATGGTCGTCGCCTTTGCACTCGGGCGCAAACAGCTGACGCCTCTCCTCGCGTGGGCCGTCCCGGTCGGCCTGCTGGCCCTCCAGCTGGCCACTGGCGTCATGGCCGACAAGACCGGGGAGCAACAGGAGGATCGGGTAGAGAACGTGGTGCCGCCCAACGCCCTCGAGGAGCACGAGGAGGCGGCCGAACTGTTCCTGGTGGTCACGGCGGCGGTACTGGTGATTTCGGCCGGCGGCTTGATGAACAACACGGTCGGTGCCGCCATGCGCGCCGCGGCACTGGCGGGCTCGATTGCGGTGCTCGCCGCTGGCTGGAATGTTGGCCACAGCGGTGGGTCATTGGTGTACCGATACAACGCCGGGGCCGTCTATTCGCGCGCCCCACAAGGGGGCG
Organism: Gemmatimonas sp.; assembly: GCF_044344655.1. Lineage (GTDB taxonomy): Bacteria > Gemmatimonadota > Gemmatimonadetes > Gemmatimonadales > Gemmatimonadaceae > Gemmatimonas. The sequence goes on along the minus strand of NZ_JBIJCN010000003.1, from coordinate 53,065 downwards.
GCGCCACGTCGACCCGCCCGCACCCCGCGCCATCAGACGATCACTGAACCGGATCGGCGTGCTGGGGCGGCACTCCGATGCGCTGCCCCATCCGCACGGGGTCGCCCAAGCGCAGCGGTTCGATGGTCCCTGCCTCACGCGAGCAGACGAGCACCACGGTGCTGCCGAACTCGAAATGCCCAAGCTGATCGCCGGCCTGCAGGCGGACGGGCGGGTCGTAGTGGCGCGTCTGGACCTCCCGACGGCGCGCGTTGGTGTGCAGGTCGTCGAAGACGAGACGCGTCATGCCCACCATGGTGGCACCGACCGGCACGATAGCCATGTGCCCCCCGTGCGCGGGCTCGAGCATCACCACGATGCGCTCGTTGACGGCGAACAGATCCGCCACGTGCGTTACCGCCGCCACATTGACCGGCCACAGTTCACCGGGGATATAGGTGGCAGTGGTGATCGCCCCCGACGTGGGTACGTGGATGCGGTGGTAATCCTTGGGCGACAGGTACAGCGTGGTGTACGTGCCTCCCTCGAAACGATCGGCGAGCGTCTTGCTTCCCAGCAACGCGGCGAGGGAGTAGTGCCGCCCCTTGGCCTGCACCAGCGTGTCGCGCTCCACGATGCCGTAGGCACCGACCGCGGCGTCGACGGGACTCACGATCGCCTGTGGCGCAAGCGGGCGCAGTCCGGGCTTCAGCTCGCGGGTGAAGAACGCGTTGATGCTGGCATACGCCTCGAGCGGAAGTGCGGCTTCCTCAGGTTTGGCCCCGAAGAGCCGGCTGTAGCCGCGGTACACCGCGCCGCGCATTCCCACCGGCACGGTATGACCGGCCAACCAGCCCGCCGCGCGACTGAGGGCGTGCTTGGGGAGGACCGAAAGCAGGAGAATGAGCAGGCGTCCGAGCATGAACAGCGAAATCTAGCGACCGGTCATCAACGGTTCAGGGCGCAACGTCGGGGCGCGGCTTGCTCTTCCGCGGATGCGCCACCGAGTGCAGGTACAGCGACTCGACCTTCGCGCGCGCCCAGGGCGTCTTGCGCAGGAACTTGAGCGAGGAGTTGAGGCTGGGGTCGTGCGTGAAGCAATTGATGGTGATGCGCTCACCGAGCCCATCCCAGCCGTAGCGCTCCACCAGATGCTCGACCATCGCCTTGAGGGTGACCCCATGCAGGGGATTCGCCGGGCGCGGGGCGGGTGTGCCGGATTCGGGGGTACTCTCGTCGGTCATCGCTGCAATGTAGTGCCTGCCACCCGGCTACAGGCGGCCCCGGTGCGGCGCTAGGTTGCGGCTGTCTGGAGCGCGCGGCCGCCGCGCTCCCACCTCCACGGAGCGCGCGATGTCGATGGCATTTCTGCGGGACGATGCGGAAGGGGAGATGCCCCGCCGCCACTACGATCTGCCCGCCAAGGACGACCCCGATTACGACCGGGCCGCCGCGCGCGCGATGCTCGAAGCAGCGCGTGTGGGGGAAACGCAGCTCGCCGAACGCGCTACCGGCTATTACTGGGGTGAACCGGCGCTCCGCCCGTACGTGGACGTGATCCTCGCTGAAGCAGCACAGGCGGGTGACGATCGGCTGGAGCAGGTAGCGCGCCGATTTTTGCGCTGAGCGACGCGTGACGGAGGGCTACCCCAGCACGTTGTCGTTGCGATGCCCGGCCGCGAAGTCGTCGAGATTGCCGATCGTCGTGTTGGCGATCGTGGTCATGGCTTCCTCCGTGAAGAACGCCTGATGACTGGTGAGCAGCACGTTGGGAAAAGCGAGCAGCCGTGTGAGAATTTCGTCCTGCAGCACCGTATCGGAAAGATCACGGAAGAACTTTCCCTCTTCCTCCTCGTACACGTCGAGCGCCACAGCGCCCACATGCTGTGTTTCGATGGCCGCCACCAGTGCGGGGGTATCGATGAGACCACCGCGACTGGTATTGATGATGGTCACGCCGGGGCGCATGATGCCGATCGTATCGGCGTTGAGGAGATGGTGCGTCTCGGGCGTGAGCGGCACGTGCAGCGACACGATCTCCGACGTGCGCAGCAGCTGATCCAGCGGCACGTAGCGCACACCGAGCGACACCAGCTCCGGATGCTCCTGCACGTCGTGCGCCAATACCGGGCACCCGAATCCCAGCATGATGCGGGCGAAGATCGCGCCGATCCTCCCCGTCCCCACTACGCCCACGGTCCGGCCGTGAAGGTCACGCCCCAGCAACCCGGCAAGCCGGAAGTTGTGCTCGCGCGTGCGATTCCATGCGCGATGAATCCGCCGATTGAGCGTTTGCAGCAACCCCACCGCGAATTCGGCGACCGAATGCGGCGAGTAGCTGCGTACGCGCATACAGGTGATGCCGTGCGCGGCCGCAGCGTCCAGGTCGAGGTTGTTGAAGCCCGTGGAGCGCTGCACGATGCAGCGCACACCACCTTCCGCGAAGCGCGCCATGACCGACGCATCAGCGCGGTCATTCACGAACAGGCATACGGCGTCGAAGCCGTGTGCCAGCGTGACCGTGTGTGCATCGAGCTGCGCGGCAGTGAACTCGAGCGCGTGACGGCCGGCGTTGGCCTGCTCGAGAAAGGTGCGGTCGTAGCTGTGCGTATCGTAGACGAGAACGCGCATGCTGTTCACTCGTGCTGAAATTCCGCCACGACCACATGCCGCCGATCGCGCGGGTGCGTTCGGACGGCAAGGCGCTCGCCGTTCACGTGTGTGATCACGGTCCGGGCGGAATCGGCGGGGACCCACCCGGTCACACGGTCCACGGTGGGGATCCCCCGCGGGATGCCACGCGCCGGTGTGCCATCGATCGTGACCGTATCGCGCCCCGAACCAAGGTACCCGCGCGGGCGAACGAGCAGCACCCCCACGCTGTCACGGGTGCCGCGCGATGGGGCCGGTAGGCGGAAGTTGATCACGCCACTCGAACGGAGAATCGGCGAGCGATAGAGATGCATGATCACGCTGCTGTCCGGGGCCGTCACCTCGAACTCATACCATGCACCGAGGGTGGACCGGAACGGTCCCCATCGCCCATCGGCACCAGTGGCGGCGGCGTATCGAGGCACGCCGTCACGCACACCGGTGCGCGGATCGACCGCATACACGGCGACCCGTGCGCCGATCAGCGGGGTGTTGGTCGGTCCGTTGTTGAGCAGTCCGCTCACCGTGCCGTCCAGCACGACCGTGGACTCCGGCGCAATGGCAAGTGTCTGCGGCGGCCGCCCGGTCACGAAGCGATACTGCGCCGCGAAGGCCTGCGCGCCGAAGGCGATCTCCCGGTGATCGGTGCCGGGGATGACCACGTTGGTGGCGCCGCGCAGCGCCGGCCCCTCCGCCGTCACGTTGGTCACCATGGCAGGGTTCCCGAGCCCCACGCCGGTGGGTTGTGCGTACTTGTCGAGCGAATCCGAGCGCAGCGTGAGAAAGCGGACACCGGCCACCACTTCGCTGCCGGTATTGAGGCGTTGCAAGTAATCGCCGGCGCCATTGAACTCCATGCGCGCCATGCCAGCGACCGCCATGACGCCGTGGTTTGGCGTCCCGCAGGTTACCACGGCCTCCACATGCGCCGCACCACCACCGAAGCGCACGTACTGGCGGATCGTCATGCCGCCACGCGAGCTCCCCACCAGCACCACCTTGGGGGCACCCGTACGCAGCAGCACCCGCGTCACGAACGCCGAAAGCGCGGCCACCTGGTCGTCCGGCGTGCTCCGGTTGAGCTCCACCGCGTCGATTGTGCTGCCCGCAAGTGGTGCCGGCAGATCCACGGCAAAGAGGCGGTCGCGCGGATAGCCGTTGCTCTCGAAACGCCAGATGTTGGTGTCCCACAGCCCGGCATGATCACCGTTGCCATGCACGAAGACGATTGGCGGCGGCGCAGATACCGTACGCGAGTTGCGGACGACAGCTCGCGAGGGGCCGGCGCCCTGCGCCGCCGCACGCTCGGACAGTAGTGCATCCGCGCCCAGCAGGGCAACGGCGAGAGCAAACACCTGGGGCACGGCAGCTGACCAACGGCCTGCGCCGACGAAGGATACTGGGTGCGCCCAGGAGCACCACACGCGCACCACCTCAGGCGTGGATGTACTTCTCGAACACGGCACTAAAGTCCTTGCGCATGTGTCGCTCCAGTACCGCTTCATTGAGCTCCGCGAGCAGTGTGCGATAGTGCGCCGCTACCGCGGTCGGATCACCGACGTTGTTGAGCTTGAGCATCGACCCCAGCACCGACGCCGCCGAGATCGCGTGCGAACGCCCGGATTCATCCTTGCGCTGGAGCTTCCCGATCGTGTGCAGCGCCTTGTAGATGTCTTTCAGCTGCTCGATGAAGTCTTTCCGCACGTCAATTGTGAATGCCGTCTCGCCAATCGTGAACTTGAGCTCGATATCGAGGTCAATCGTGCCAGCGGTTTCGATGCTCACATTCGCGATCTGGTACGCCGAGTAGTCGTACCGCCGGATCACGCGCTTGCTCGAGATCGCCGACTCACCATCCACGTGAATGAGCGCGAGATTGGTGAAGCAGTATTCGTCCTTCTTCGACTTGATCAGGAAATAGATCTTCTCCTGATCCTCGTGAAAGAGGTAATCGTCGGCATCGACCTTGTCGTAATCCTTGGTGGATACGATGATGCCGATGTCGCTGAGGCCGAGCGCCTCCGCTGCAAACTTCTTGAACATGGAATCTCCGCGAATGTCGGAACGGGGCTGGGGCCGTGCTGCCGGTGTAGCTCCAATCTGTGCGCAAGGGAGTCTTCGTGTCGAGAGCGGCCGGCGGTGCAGACTGGCACCGGCCTGTACCGGCCAGCACGGGCCGCCAGCAGTTGCGCCCTTCCCATCCTCAATCGTAGGCTTTGGGACGCCGGCGGTTCACCGGCGACGGCGCCATCCCTCCCGTACGGCCGCCATCTCACCCTTGGGCGAACTCCCCGTGTCACGATACGCCGCCATCACCGGCTGGGGCGAAGGGCTCCCGCCTGCCGTCCTTACCAACGACGACCTCTCCACCTTCCTGGAGACGTCGGACGAGTGGATCACCCAGCGCACCGGCATGAAGGAGCGCCGTATCTCGCACGTGAGCGCGATCGACATGGCGACACTCGCCAGCCGACGCGCACTCGCCTGCGCGGCGCTCGCGCCACACGATCTGGAGCTGATCGTCTACGGCAGCTGCTCTCCCGACGAGCAGGTCCCCAACTCCGCCTCCGGCGTACAGGTCGCGCTGGGTGCCACGCGGGCAGCCGCGATGGACGTCAACACGGCCTGCACCAGCTTCCTCTACGGCCTCTCCACCGCCACCGCGATGATCCAGACGGGCGTGGTGCAGAACGCGCTGGTGATCGGCGTGGAGTACATCAGCCCCTTCATGGACTGGAGCAATCGCAACGTGGCCGTGTTGTTCGGCGACGGCGCCGCCGCGGTGGTGCTACAGGCAAGTGACACGCCCGGTGGCGTGATCGGGACCGTACTGGGCTGCGACGCCGAGGCGAGACAGACGCTTCGCGTGCGCGGCATGGGGTGTTCGTACGTGAATGGTGACCTGCACTACGGCGACACGCTGTGGGACTTCGATGGGCAGGCCATCTTCAAGCGCGCCGTGCATGGGATGAGTGATGCCTGCCAGCGCGTGATGCAGGCGGCCGGCGTGACCGCCGACGATATCGACCTCGTGGTACCGCATCAGGCCAACCTCCGCATCATCGAGGCGGTCGCCAAGTACGCCGGCGTGCCCATGGAACGGGTGATGCTCACCGTGCAGCGCTACGGCAACATGAGCGCGGCGACGGTGCCGGTGAGCCTGGTCGACGCCCTCAAAGAGGGCCGCGTGAAGCCGGGGAGCCTCATCCTGATGCCCGGCTTCGGCGGCGGGCTCACCTTCGGCGCCCTGCTCGTACGTTGGGGGGAGCGCATCACGCCGCTCGGCGACAGCGACGCCCAGCACCCGCCGCTGCAGCACTCGGCCCTGGAGATGGTCAATGCCATCCGCGCCCGGCAGGACCCCCACGGTCGGTCACGTGAGGCGCTCATGGCCACGCACTTCATCGAAGAGTCGCATTCACCGGCGTGAGCGCGCCGGCAGTACCGCCGGGTCGGAACGTTCGAGGTCGGAACGTCCGGCTCGGCGGCACCGTTAGTTTGGCGCCATGAGCTTTTGGTTCAATCCCGACGACCGCGTCGTCCTGCGACGCATTCCCCTCGCCACACTGGTGGCGACGATCGGCAGTACACTCTGCAACGTGGGCGTGCATCATACCGCCCAACGTTATGGTCGCATGACGATCGGCCTCCAGGAAACGGTCCTGGCGAGCGTGATCGGCGCGGTGCTCGCCGGCGCGGTGTACTGGCTGCTGGCGCGCTTTACGGCACACGCCGTGCGCTGGTTCACGGTGATCGCCACGCTGGTGATCGGCGTGTACGGGGTCGGCCCCGTGGCGGCGGCCTACGCCCCGTACATGGAAGGGGCGGAGCTGTTTACGCTCACGACCGTGGTCGCCACGGAAATCATGCACATCGTCAGCGGTACCTGGGTCTTGTGGGCGCTGCTGCGACTGGCCCGGGAAGCTCGCTGAGCGAAAGCACCGGTTCCGTGGCGACACCGGTCAGGCCATCACGGCCACGGTAGAATGATCACCGGGAAGCGCGGACGGGCGGCCGGCACATCCTCTCCGTCGAGGAGCCGTTCGATATCCACGCGCGCCGCCGCCACGTGGGCGATGTATGCGGCATCCGGGCTCACCACCTTGGCAAGTCGGGCATCAAGCAGTTGGACATGCCGGATGGCCGTGGCACGAACATCCGGCAGCGCCTGAGCATCCCCGGCGATATCGAGCAGCTTATCCAGCGTAGCGCGTTGCACGGCACGCATGACCGCCCGTTCGGCGCTCGTTCGTGGCAGTGCCGCGCCCCACGTGCGTGACACCAGTGCGTCCATCACCTCGTGCAGCGTGAGCGCCTTGGGATCGCTGGCGGCGAACTGCACGAGGCGCGCGGTCCGCTCGCGATCCAGCAGATAGCCCACCACTTCGGTGGCGAGACCACCGGCGAGGGTGATGGCATCGAACGGCGTGCTGGCGCCTTCGATCCACGTCTGCGCCGTATTGAAGCCCGGCGGCGGCGGCGGGATGAGCCGCTGCACGCGCTCCGGCACCACCAATTCCGACGGGGCGAGCGCATCGAGCAGTGCCCCAAGCGCCCGCCGCTGGTCGGCCACCGGAACGACGGTCGTGGGAGCCTGCCCATCGCCGCGCAGGGCGAAGGTGAAGTCCATGCCGCCCACGTATTTCGCCATCGCCTCGAGCGAGTAGCGGTGATGCAGGTACACGTGCGCGAACCGCATGTTGAGCAACGCCATGGGCTCGCCGGGCTGAATCGCACGCTCGTCGAACTTGTCGATCAGCACCCGACGCACCTTCACGCTACGGCTCACCGCATCGAAGGGCGTGGCGCCCTCGTCCCAGCGGGTGACGAACGGAATGGAGCCGCTGGCATCCGCATACGTGTCATTGATGAAGCGGATGTTCTTCGCGATCCCGTCCTTCATGATCGATGCCAACCCACGCTGCTCGGCCGCGGCATCCGGGTACCAGGTGTAGCCCAGGCGGATGGCGAGTGTGTCCCACGCACCGGGCCCGGTCCGATACGCATCACGCAGATCCGGCGTCCCGGCGTCGGTGAGCGTGATCAGCGGAAACGGATAGTCCATCACGCTCGAACGCCCCTGCGCCGATGCGATGTAGTTGTGCTGCAGGCCGAGCGTGTGTCCGATCTCGTGGGCCGTGTGCTGACGGCGTCGCGCCATGGCGAACACGTCGGCCGCGAGATTGGGACCGTTGGCGCCGGCGGCCGGCACCGCGCCCGCCCAGATGTTGTAGTCGATGAGCGAACGCCACGCATCCATGCGCACAACGGCGCGTACGATTTCGCCGGTACGCGGATCCGTGTAGCTGGGCCCCACACTGGGGCCCGGCCCGGTGCGATGCACCCACATCAGCATGTTATAGCGGGCATCCATGGGGTCGGCGCCCGCCGGTAGATCGAGCACGCGGAAAGCGTTGCGGAAGCCGGCGGCCTCGAACACCTTCGCCCACCAGTTCCCCCCTTCGCGGAACGCCTCGCGGTACGGCGCCGGGATACCGGGGTCGAGATAGTACGTGATGGGCGTGACCGGCTCCACCAGTTCGCCCCGCGCATACGCGGCCGGATCCTTGGGAACCAACCGCCACCGGTTGATGAAGCCGCCGCGATAGTCGCCGTCGAAACCCTTCGACAGATCGAAGAACTGCGTGCCGCCGTAGCCGAAGCGCGGATCATACTCGCGAGGGCGATACCCGCTGATATCGGGCAGCACCACCAGCGAGTGATGCAATTCGAAGGTGAGCGCGCGCGGGTCGGGGGCCACGCCGCCGCGGCCACGCCCTCCGCCGTCGCTCACGAACGTGAGGACCGCATGGACTTCGGCGTTGCGCGGGAACGCGCGCGTGCGCTCGCCATCGAGATAACTGCGGGCTGCATCCACACGATAATTCCCGACCCCAGCCGCCGCGACCGCCGTACCGCCGGCGCTGCCACCGGCGCGGAGCAGGTCGGCCACGCCATAGGCATCGGCAAGGAAGACGCTGCTGGCATCTACCACGATCGTGCCGGCGCTGTCCTTCTCGATCGGCAACGAGGCCACGATCGAGCGCGGGAACGCCTCACTCGCGGCACGCTGATTGGCCGCATCACCCTTGGGGGCGCGGGCCATCATATTGTCGCGCACCATCAGGACACGATTGCCGCGGCGCTCCAGGCGCACGATGCCGCTTGGCCCGGTCTGCCCCCGATCAAGTGCGCTGTTCCCGTATCCCGTGGCCAGCGTGACGGAGTGCAGGAACTCCTTGTTCAGCTGCCCCGACGGAATGTCGAGTAGCGCCCGGTTGCGGGCCTCGTCGACCCGCACGCGCAGGAACGGCATCTCGCCCTGCGCGAACGCCGTACCCGGAGCGGCCGCGAACAGCAGGCCCGCAACGAGCCAGGAAGTCGCGTGTGACGTCGAACGTGAAGTGTTTGGCATGGTCATGGAGGATCAGGGAAAGCCTTGTGCGGACCCATCCGGCTGCTGGCCGCCTTGGCCGCCGACGGCGCGCAGGGAAATTACGTCCTGCGAATCGGGGCCGCTGCCTCATGACGGGATGGGTGGTCCGCGGAGGACCGGTCGGTCACGGCAGAGCGGTGAGGCGCTTCACGAGCCCCGAAGATCGCGCCACGCTACGCGAGATCGCACGCCGGATCATCTCCGAACTGCCGATGACGGTCACGGAGGCCTTCGCGCGCGTGAGCCCGGTGTAGAGGAGCTCCCGGGTGAGACCGCGGGTGTCCTTCTCGGGGAGGACCAGCACGACGTGATTGAACTCGGAGCCCTGGGATTTGTGCACCGTCATCGCCCACGCCGTCTCGTGCGCCGGGAGACGCACGGGCGTGAACGACCGCACCCCGCCCCCCGGCACCGGAAAGTGCACCATGGGCACACCATCCACGGCAAGGGTGGTCCCCACATCACCGTTGAACAGATGGGTTGCGGTGTCGTTGGCCGTGATGAGAATAGGACGGTGGTCGTACCAGCCACCCGTACTGCGCCCTCTGACGCGCAACCAATGCTCGATCGCGTCGTTGAGCCCCGACACGCCCGTGTCCCCGTCACGCATTGCACACAAGAGGCGGAACGTGGCCAGCGCATCGAGCGCTGCGCGTGGGGTATCGGCGGCGAGGTAGGCATCGAGGTACCGCTCGATGGGCGCCAGAAGCGAACCGATCGACGCCATGGGGTGCACGGTAACGTCGGGGTAGCGCGGATCGCGCAACACGTCGAGCGCCTCGGACGCCTTGCCGGCTTGCGTGGCAGCGGCAAGTGCGCCAATCCCGGGCTGGGCACCGAAGCGATAGGACACGCGAAGACGGACCACGGCATCGCGCAAAGGCCCCACGCCGAACAGCGTCGCATCCTCCGGCTCGAGCAGCGCGGCATCCGCCCCCGCAAGTTGGGCGTACGCGTTGGCCAGTGACCGCGAATGGCGTCCGGGGGTACTCCCCCCCGCCACCATGGCGGCCCGGGCCACATCACCCAGCACGAAGCCGGTATCCACACTGGCCAGCTGGTCGGCATCACCGAGCACGATGATCCGCGCACTGTCGCGTGCCGCTGCGAACAGGGCGTCCATCATGAGCACATCGACCATACTCGCCTCGTCGATCACGATCACATCGTGTGGCAGCTGGTGCCCGGCACGGTAGCGGAAGCGCTCGCTCCACGGCTGGTATCCGAGCAGGCGGTGCAGCGTACTGCCGGCCGACGGCAAATGATGGCCGACGATCGCCCCAAGCTGCTCGCGCTGCACGGCCCCGCCGATGGCCTCGGCGAGATGCGCGGCAGCGCGTCCCGTGGGGGCCGCCACGGCGATATCCAGATTCGGGGTGCGGTGCAGCAGCAGCGCGAGCAGCTTCGCGGCGACCGTCGTCTTGCCCGTGCCAGGACCTCCCGTAATGAAGACGAGGTTGGAACGAAGTGCGGCGGCGGCGGCCACGGCCTGCCAATCGGCCGCTCGCGATGCGTTCGGGAAGAGCTGCCGGAAGAGCGCGGATGATGCGGTCAGATCGACCGTCTCGTGCTGCGTGAGGCGGCTGCGGATCGCTGCCGCGAGCCGCTGCTCGGCGAGGAAGAACCGACGGAGATAGAGACGATGCCCATCGAGCACGAGCGGGCGCGCCCCCACGGCATCGGGCGCGGCACACCGCCCGCTCGCCAAGAGCTGCCCTGCCCACTCCGTCGCCGCAGGGAAGACGAACGGCTGCGTGGTATCGGGCGACGGCTGACCAGCCCACGCGGTGAGCTCCACGCAACTGTTTCCGTGTGCCCGCTCGGCGCTCACCAGCAGCGCGCTGTGGTACACAAGCGCGGCGTGGGGCTGTCCCAGCTCGTCATGGATCCGCACCAAGGCGCGGGCGAAGGCCAGGTCGAGCGGTGACAGATCGGATGACGTCGAGCCGTCTGGCCCCGACGCCTGCCGCTCCGACCGGCGGGCGGCACTCATGACACCACCTCGGCGGTGGGGCGATCCATCAGGGCACTGAGCGCCTCGATCAGCGAACGGTCGGGGCGCTCGGTGTACCAGCCATGTCCACTGACGGATGCACCTGTCTCGAATCCGCGGAGAAAGGCGTACCCCGCACCGCCCACGTGGCGATCGTAGTCGTAGTCGGGTAGACGCAGCGTCAGGTATCGGTGAAGCGCGACGAGATATAAGTGATACTGCAGCACGTAGTGATGCGACTCCATCACTTCCTGGAGTGACTCGCGGGTGTACGCGGCCGGATTGGCGCCGAGCTGGTTCGACTTCCAGTCCACCACGTACCAGCGTCCAGCGTGCTCGAAGACGAGGTCTACGAACCCCGTGAGGAAACCGTGGACCCGGGCGGCACTCAAGGTGCGCAGGCGGGCCGCGTAGCGCACTCCGTCTTCGCCGCCAAAGCGTTCGAACTGATCGGCGATACGCTGGCGCATGAAGGCACGACGTGCATCAGCAAAGGGCAACAGGAACTCCCACTCGTGCCGCGTCCGCGCCGCCGGTACCTGCGCGAGGTGCACGGGCCACGGGGCGAGCGGCGCGTCGAACACCGCGCGCATCATGCGTACCACGGCCTCGATGCGCGGATCTGCCTCATCTGCCGCAAGGCGGGTGCGCAGCAGGCGCCAGGTGGCGCGCTCACGCAGGACCTCCACGCTGTCATCGAACGCCGACGTTTCGAAGAGCGTGTGCAGCACGGTACCGGCCCATCGGCCAGCGGGGAAGCTGCGGAAGTCCGATGCGGGGAGGTCACGGGGGTTCATGAACTCGGTCGCGGATGTGAACGCGCCGGTCTCGCGCGCATCATCCACGTCACGGGCAGCCTCGGTGGTCCGCGCGCCGTGGGTGAGCCCCGTGAAGCTGGTTACACTGTAGGTATCGAATCGCACCGCCGGCACCGGATCGCCGGGCAAGTCACGGGCAGCGATCAACGCTGCTGCCCCACGCGCCCCGGGGTCGAATGCGGTGCCCAGATGCATCGACTCCACCACTTCCATCGCCATGTGCTCCGAATGGCGCGCCGTAAAGCGGCGAAGGACGGGCTCCCAGCGCGTGAGATCCTGCTTGAACCAGGACGCGACGACCGTGGGCTGCTCAAGGCTGCTCAGGCTGTCGAGCCCGGCATCGTCGCAGAGGAGGTAGCTGAGCGCGGAATCCCAGGCACCCTTGCCCTGCGATCCCACCACGCCCCAGCCCACGTAGGTACGGAAGCGCGCGCGGGTGAGCGCCACGTAGGCGAGGCGACAATCCTCCGCTAGCCGCTCCATATTGGCGCGCTCCGTGCGCTCGGCGTAGCGCGGCGACCAATGATCGAACACCACGCCGTCGGGTTCATGCACCAGCCGGGGCTCATCGGGCTTGAGGGGGAACGCGTGGTACAGCGTCGGACAGTAGACGATGTCGAATTGCAGCCCCTTGCTCTTGTGGATCGTGAGGATTTGCACCGCCTCCGCGTCAGTCTCGAGACGCAGCTCGGCGATTTCCCGCTCGCGCTCCGCGTCGGCTCTGCGGGTGGCAATCCAGCGCAGGACGCCGTCGGCATTGAGGTCATCGGCCACAGCCGCCGCGTGCACCAGCTCCGTGACATGACGGAGATTGGTCATGCGCCGATCACCATTGGTGCAGCCCATGAAGCGCGTCAGGACGTGGCGTGCGGCGTATAGCGACTGGAGCAGCTGTAGGGTCCCGCGCGACAGCCAGATGTCGCGCAACGCCGACAGGTCGTTGAGCAGCTGCTCCCACTGGTCCTCGGCGCCTGGCCCCGTAAGCCGCAGGAGGTCGGTGCTGTCTGCCCCCCAGAGCGACGTGGCCAGTGCCGCGCGCACCCGCGACTCGTGGCGTGGTGCCGCAATCGCCTCGAGTACCAGCTGCAGCTCGGCCATCTCGGTGGACTGCAGCACGTTGCCCAGACCGGAGACAACCGCGGGAATCCCTTCCGCACGGAGTAGATCCGCCATGGCCACCCCTTCCGACGTGGTGCGCACGAGCACGGCGAGCTGCCCCGCCTTCCAGCCGGCCGCGAGCTGCGCTTTCATGTGCCGAATAGAGGCGGCGTACGTGAGCTGCTGCGCCTGCGCGTATGTCGTGGGCTGCAGCGTGCCCTTGCGCTCGTCGGGGCCCACGAAGAGCCAGTGCAGTGCGTGGGTGCCGTCGAGCCGCGCCAGCGGTCCGGGATTCCCCGCCGCCTGTGCAGGGTGGAAGCTCATGGCCTCTTCCACGAACGCGCGATGGCGCTGCTGGAACACGGCATTTACCGCTTCTACCATGCGCGAGGTGCTGCGATGGTTGTGATCCAGTGTGAAGCGATGCGCTGCCGTTTCGGCGGCAGCGAGATACGCGTGCACATCGGCGCCGCGGAAGGCGTAGATGGCCTGCTTGGGATCACCGATGAGGAACAGCGGCAAGCCGTGAAACGCCGTCTCGAATATCCGGAACTGATGCAGGTCCGTATCCTGGAACTCGTCGATGAGCGCCGCATGAAACTGCGCGCGAATGGCGCGCGCCAGCAACCCGTGCGGCCCCTGCACGACAAGGGCGCGACTCAACTTCTCGAGAAGGTCGTCAAATCCAAGGAGGTTGCGGCGCTGCTTCTCGTCGCGCAGCCTCGCGTGCGCGATCGCGAAGCAATCGACGCGGAGCGCTTGCTCGAGCCGATCGAGCACGGCCTTCACCTGCGAGGCGACCTTCGCCACATCGAGATCGGCGAGAGCGGCGTGGGCAGCCTTTGCCTCATTGCCTCTTTTCCCTGCGTATCGCTGCAGTTCCTCCACGCATAGCATGTCGGCAACCGTGACGGCCATGGCGAGATCGCCGCGAGCGGCCTCCTCCACGAGGATGTCCAGTTTCTCCAGCTGACCGGGGCGGGCACACGGCGCCCCCTTGTTCCAGGTGATGGCACGCAGCTGGGCGCGGATCGATGCGCCACGCGCGCGCCAGAGAGCCGCGAGCGCCGACAGCTGCATGGCGAGCGTCTGGCGAACCGCGTCGAGCGATTCACTGGGCTCCATTCGCACGTCCGAGAAGCGACGCCAGAGCCGGTACTGCTTCATGAAGCTGGTCGGTCCCCACGCCTTCGAGACCGCAAAAGCGGCGAGCGCGTCATCGTCGTAGAAGCGAAGGCGCCACCAGTGCTGCAAGGCCTCGACCAGCAGCGGCTCATCATCCTCCACGAGCGAGGCACCGAACGCCGTACCGCTCTCGAGGGCAAACTCCTCGAGGACGCGTTTGCAGAAGCCGTGAATCGTGAACACGGCCAGGGTATCCACCTCCGCCAGCGCCTCGGCGACCCGTTCACGCGCAAACGGTTCCCGGCCGTTCGCCAAGCGGAGCAGCAGTTGCGCCGTGGCGTTGGACGCGGAGGTAGGACGGCCCTGATATACCTCGTTGGCGTGGCGCAGGAGCGTGCGGATACGGGCGACCAGCTCGTCGGTGGCCGCCACCGTAAAGGTGACCACCAGGATGCTGCCGATCCCCTTCACCAGCGGGCGACCTTCGACATCCCGCTCCAGTAGCAGGCGCACAATGCTCATGGCAATGTTGAAGGTCTTGCCCGTGCCGGCGCTCGCCTCCACCAGCGACACGCCGCGTTCGAAGGCGCTGCGCTCCACTACAAACCGCTCACTTCCAGCCGCGATGATGCGTGCAGGTGGCCTCGGCGGAACGGTCACGAGAGCACCTCGTGAAGGCGGGTCCAGAAGGCATCACAGACACCAACGAACGCCTCCTCGTGCTCCGGAATCGGAGAGCGCCCGCGCCACAGGAGTGCGACGTACGGATCCCTGCCGTCCCCAGGTGAACCGAAGAGCCCATCGGACAGGAACGCACGCTGCGCCGCCTCCAGTCCCGGCTCACCCTTGGCGATCTTCTCGCTGTAGGCGCAGCCCGCTTCCAGGAAGTACGGTAGGGGGAACGCGAGAGCGGCGCGGTAGCCTTGCACGAGGATGTCGAGGATGTCGTGGGCATCATCGATGGGTGCGAGCACAAGCTGCTTGTCCGTGCTGACCACCCGCGTGGCGACCGGCGCCGCCGCGGCGCATCGGACCACGTGCAGGATCCAGGCCCGTGCCTTGTCCTTGGCCTTGAGCCTGGCGGCTCGGATGCACCACTGACTGTCGGTGGTCTGCAAATCGAGATGCCCGCGTAACCGCCAGTCTGCGCCCTCGATGTTCACTGGAAGCGGATCCACGAACTGGGCCTCGGCGGCCAGCGTAACCAGCGGCTCGAGCTCCTCTTGCAACGCGTCATACCAGCGCAGGCCGAGCGCAGCCACCGGGAGGTCGCCGCTGGCCACGGCGAGGGCACGGGCCTCCGCATCATTCGCCGCACCCCTGAGTGTGCGATCGAGCATCCGCTGCTGCACCTTGCTCCGCAGCAGCGCATTGATCGCCATGGGTTCGACCTCGTCGAGCAATTCCTCGGCGGAAGGGAGCGAAAGCTGCAACACGCGCCGGCAATAGAGTCGGGCGGGATTGGTCCATGCCTCCACGAGGTCGTCGATCGTGATTTCATCACGGGGCGCGGAGAGGGCTCGCCAGTTACGCGTGAGGACCGGGACGGGAGGCGCCGCGGCGAGAAATGGAGGCGCCGCGTGGCGCTCGGCGGCCGCCCGCACGCTGTCGGCCATCTCCCGATCGAAGCTGAACAACCGTGGCGCGTCGCCCGGCTGCATTACGAAATAGGCGGCACTGAACGGCTGCAACGGATGCTCCACGCGCAACCGGGTGGAGGCTTCGTGCGTCGTCGCCGCGGGTAGGGTCGAGGCCAGGAGATCGAGACGGTCGAGCAGCTCCGCGATCACCACGCTGGGAGCAATCTCCGCATTGTTCTGCTGCGAACGACCGACGTACGACAGGATGAGCCGGTCTCCGGCGCTCATGAGCGTGTCGAGCACCAGCTGCCGGTCGTCGGCGCGCGCGTCGCGATCCCCTCGGCGCGGATCACTCGACAGCAGGTCGAATGCCGCACGGCGGTGCCGACGGGGATAGGCACGGTCGTCGAGGCCCAGCATCGCGATCACTCGATGTGGGATGGCGCGCATGGGCTTCATGGCGCATAGCGTGAGGCCGCCGGTGAGGAACCCGCCGGGATGATCGTCACTACCGAGCGCCGATGTGACCCAGTCACGCACGACGTCGAATGTGACGGGCTGGTCGGGATGGAAGGACTGGCCTCGCTCACGTGTGAGATCACCCAGCCGTTCGAGATCGCGCAGCAGGCGATCCATGGACGCATGTTCGTCGGCACCTTCGGCGACGACGAGCCAACGCACCGTATCCTGCAGCACCTGTGTCCACGCACCGAGCGGTCGCGGTTCCCGCAGTGCCTCGAGCCGCGCGAAGAGGGCATCGATCCACACCGCGAAGGTGCCCAGCAAATCGGTGTCACCGAGCAGATCTCCGCCAACCGGGAGCACGCCATCCACGAGGGTGTCCACCCGGCCGGCCGCATAGCCGCTGAGCAGTCGGTCGAGTCCCCACCGCCAGCTGTTCTCCTCGAAAGACGGCGTGCCATGATCGCGCATGCGCATCTCACCGTCGCGGCCCCAGCGGATGGCCGCCTCCTCGACCCAGTGCGTGACCTGTGCGAGCTGCGCCGCGCTGATCCCCGCGGCGCGGCGTACGACGGCGTACGACAGCAGCTCCAGCACGTCAGTCGTGGTCAGTCGCGCCGTGACGAGTTGCAGCAGGTGCACGGTGGCCCGGGCGGGCATGGTCTCGCGGGCCAGAGTACGATCGGCCACGCGGTACGGAATGGCGGCCCGGTCACCACGCTTGTCGCCGAAGATCGATTCGGCGAAGGGTGCGTAGAGCTCCACATCAGGGGTCATCACCAGCACATCGTGGGGCCGCAGCGTGGGATCAGCGGCGAAGGCATCGAGCAACTGATCGCGCAACACCTCCATTTCGCGCAGCGGCGAGTGGGTCGCATGCACCGTAAGCGAGCGGTCGTGGTCGCGCACCACGACCGGCGCAGGCTCTGCGCGGCGAAGTGCGCGCTGCAGCTGCTGCAGCACGCCGTCGGACGGAACGGCGGTGCTGTCGGCGACATGACGGCGGACGGGTGCCTGCCCCGTGGCATCGGGCGCCTCGAGGAGCGTCAGCAGTTCGCGTGACGAGCTGCCGAACGTCTCGAAGAGTGGATGGCGCACCGCTCCCTCACGCCAGCTGTCGGCGTCGGGCAGGAGCACGTAGAAGCGTACCGGAACGAACCGCGCCACCGCCTTGAGAAGCCGGATGAAGAGCGGAGGCAATGTCGAGACGCCGAAGACCGACACGCGCTCGGGCAGCCCCGCCGGGCGCTCGGCGCGCTGTTCAAGACGGTGCACGGTCCCCATGAACCACCGCGCGAAGTGGGGCGGCTGCTCCCCGGCGAGGAGGGTTCGCCAGAGCGCCGCCTGCCACGGCTCGTGCGCGTTCTGCGTGCAGTCGCTCCTTCCGGCTTCCCACTCCAGCAGCACGTCGGGGCGGTAGAGTCGGTACTCATCGAAGCAGGTCGCGATGCGTCGAGCCAGGCCGTAGCGCTTCGACTCGCTGCCATTGTCGACGAAGGCACGCAGCGGCTCGCAAACCGGATCGCGCAAGAGGTCGTCCTGTTGCAGGAGCGCGAAGATCCGCCAGACGAGCGCCTGTTCCTCGAAGCGGGCGTCGATCCCACCGGCCTGCAGCCCGGCCGCGAGCCGCCGGCAGAATGCCGCCGGAAATGGCATGGCCAAGGATGCCGCGCACCCGCGGCGCATAGCGAGCTGCTGCCGCACCCACCGCTCCATGCCCAGCGACTGCACCACGATGCACTCGTCCTCGAACGGCGGCAGCGGTGAGGCCGCCAGATCGGCGTCCATTTGGGCGAGCAGCACGTGAGGGGTGTCGCCCGTAATGATGGCCATCTGGGTCATGGATCAAATCTGCGGCAGACGTCCGACAAAGCGAGGTGCCGAGGCACGGCGCCGATGGCTAGTCGTTCACGGCAGCGCCGCGTCAGCTGCGATCACCGCGTTGAGCAGCACGTTGGCGCCGTTGGTGATGTCGGTGGCGCGCGAGAACTCCTTCGGTGAATGACTGATCCCGCCCACACTCGGCACGAAGATCATCCCCATCGGCGCGATGTGCGCCACTTCCTGCGCGTCGTGCCCGGCGCCGCTGGGCATCCGCTGATGCGAGAGCCCGAGTGCCATGGCGCTCTGCTCCACCACCCCCATGATCCGTGCGTCGGAGAGGGCCGGCGTGCTGTTCACCAGCTGGTTGAAGGCGAACGTGGTCCGTGTTTCCGCGCCGATCTCACGCGCGATCTGCTCGAAGGTGCGCGTGAAGCGATCGATCTTGCTCTGTTCGAGATCACGCAGGTCCACCGTCAGCACCACCTGCCCGGGAATGACGTTGGTGGTGTTGGGGAGCACGTTGACGCGCCCCACCGTGGCCACCTGGCGCCCCGGCTCCTTGCGGATGGCCTCATTCACTGCCACGGTGAACTTGGCCGCAGCGAGCATCGCATCCTGCCGTTGATCCATGGGGGTGGCGCCGGCATGATTGGCGAAGCCGGTGATGGTGATCTCGAACCACCGAAGCCCCACGATTCCCTCGACCACGCCAATCTGCCGGCTGGCCTTTTCGAGCAGTCCACCCTGTTCGATGTGGAGCTCGATATATCCGGCAATGTCACCCGGCGTGCGCACCGCCTCCTGCAACCGGGACACGTCACCGCCGATGATGCCGATCCCCTCGCGCACCGTCTTGCCGCTGCGTGCGACCTTCTCGAGATCGGCGGGGGTGAGGAGGCCCACGGCGATCTTGCTGCCGATCGTACCGCCCTCCTCGTTCTGCCACACCACGACCTCGAGCGGATGGCGGAGCCGCACCTTCTGCTCGGCGAGGGATCGCGCCACTTCGATCGCGGCGAACGAGCCGACCGGTCCGTCATAGTTGCCGCCGTCGGTCACCGAATCCACATGGGAACCGATCAGAATTGGCGCACGCTTGGGATCGGTGCCAGGCACCCGAGCCAGCATGTTGCCCGCCGTGTCGAGCCGCAGCTGCAGGCCGCTCTGCGCGAACAGCTCCCTCGTGAAGGCCCGCCCCGCGAGATCTGCCGCGCTGTAAGCCACACGGTTGATGCCGGTCGGCGTGCGACCGATGCGATCGAACTGCGCGAGCCAACCATTGAGGCGGTCACCGTTCACCACCAGCGGTCGCTTCTGTGCACCCAAGGGCGCGGCGAGACGACTGGCGAGAGGAAGGGCCGCGAGCGCGGCCGCATGCTGGACGAACTGACGACGGTGCATGAGTACGGGGCTGTTTGCGTGGGGCGGAAGACCGCTTTGAAATGTATCTTTCCCCGTCATGATCCGCCGACTGCTCCTCGCCTTGCTGGTGGCCACCCCGGTCGCCGCCCAGAATGCCGACTGGCCCGTGTATCACGGCAACGACGACCATACACACTTCAGCAGGCTCTCGCAGATCACGCCGGCCAACGTGAAGCAGCTCAAGGTGGCGTGGACTTTCGATACGAAGGACGCGTTCCCCGGCTCGGAGATGCAGGCGAACCCCATCGTGATCGACGGCGTGCTGTACGCGACCACGCCCAAGCTGCAGGTCATCGCGCTCGACGCGGTATCGGGGCGGCAGATTTGGCGCTTCGATCCGCAAAATGGCGCACCGCCCACCTCCCGCATCCGGCACCGCGGGGTGGTGGTCACCGGCGACCGTGTGCTCTTCAACTACCGGAACCGCCTCTACGCGCTCGACCGCCGTACCGGGCAGCCCATTCGCACGTTCGGCGATAGCGGGTGGATCGATCTGCGCCAGGGGCTGGGACGGCCAGTCGAGGGACTCTCCGTGAGTGCCAGCACGCCGGGCGTGGTCTACGGCGACCTGCTGATCGTGGGGAGCACGGTGCCCGAGCAGCTGCCGAGTGCGCCCGGAGACATCCGCGCCTTCGACATCAATACGGGGCAGCTCCGCTGGAGCTTCCACACCATCCCCCACCCCGGTGAACCCGGATACGACACGTGGCCGGCCGACGCGTGGAAGATTGCGGGCGGCGCCAATGCCTGGAGCGGCGTAACGCTCGATGCGAAGCGTGGCATGGTGTTCGCCGCCACGGGATCAGCGAGCTACGACTTCTACGGCGCCAACCGGCTGGGCGACAATCTCTACGCCAACAGCGTGATCGCGCTCGACGCGAAGACCGGACAGCGCCTCTGGCACTATCAGGTGCTCAAGCACGACCTGTGGGATCGCGACCTTCCCGCCGCACCGATCCTCGTGACCGTGCAGCGCGACGGCAAGCCGGTAGAGGCGCTGGCACAGATCACCAAAACGGGCCACACGTTCCTCTTCGACCGTGTCACCGGCACGCCGCTCTTCCCGATCGAGGAGCGCCGCATGCCGCAGCAGACGCTCCCCGGTGATCGCGTCTCGCCCACGCAGAACTTCCCGGTCTCGCCGCCGCCGTTTGCGCGCCAGCAGCTCACGCGGCGCGATCTCACACGCCGCACACCGGCCGCCTACCGCGCCGCGCTCAAGACGTTCAACGAGTACAACACGCCACACCCCTTCACCGCTCCTACCGGCAAGGGAATCATCATCTACCCCGGCGTGGACGGCGGTGGGGAGTGGGGCGGACCGGCGTTCGATCCAGGCACGGGGCTCATGTACGTGAACTCCAACGAAATGGCCTGGCTGCTCAAGCTGGTGCCCCGCAGCGATGCGTCCCTGTACAGCGCCAACTGCGCCGGCTGCCACGGCGACAAGCGCGGCGGCACCGCCATCGGCCCCTCGCTGCTCGACATCGCGAGCCGCCGGTCACGCGAGCAGATCACGCAGATGGTGCGCGAAGGGACGGGGCGCATGCCGGGTTTCGGTGCGGCGATGGACGGCGGCGCGATCAACGACATCGTGAACTACCTCGTCACCGGCAAGGACGAAACGAAGGCCAAGGCCACGGCCGCGCCCAATCCGTACGCGCTGCCATATCGCACCGCCTACTTCGACATCTTCCTCGACCACGAGGGCTATCCCGGCGTGAAGACGCCCTGGGGAACCCTCAACGCGATCGACCTCAACAAGGGCACGATCGCATGGTCCATTCCGTTCGGCGAGTATCCCAAGCTGGCCGCAAAGGGCATCCGCAACACCGGGACCGACAGCTACGGCGGAGCCATCGTCACGGAGAACGGGCTGCTGATCATCGCCGCCACCACGTACGACAACAAGATCCGCGCGTACGACAAGTTGAAGGGCACGCTGCTGTGGGAAGCCACGTTGCCATTCGCTGGGAATGCCACACCCAGCACGTACATGGTCAACGGCAAGCAGTACATCGTCATCGCCTGCGGCGGCGGCAAGAACGGCGCGCCGAGCGGCGGCGTGTACGTGGCGTTCGCGCTACCCTGATCCGAACTGGAGCCCCGCGTGTCCGAGCTTTTCTCGCCCCTCACCCTGCGCGCCCTCACCTTGCGCAACCGCATCGGCGTTGCCCCCATGTGCCAGTACTCGAGCACCGAGGGCTATGCCAATGACTGGCACTTCGTGCACCTCGGCGCGTTCGCCACGGGGGGCGCTGGCCTCGTGATCTGCGAAGCCACGGCGGTCCTGCCCGAAGGACGGATCTCCCCGGCGGATCTCGGCATCTGGCACGACGATCACGTGCCAGCGCTCCGGCGCATCACTGACTTCGTGCAGGCGCAGGGCTCGGTGGCAGGCATTCAGCTGGCGCACGCCGGGCGCAAGGCAAGCACGAAGCGTCCATGGGAGGGGAGCGGCACGGTACGACCGGCCGATGGCGGCTGGATCGTGAAAGGGCCGTCTGCCATTCCCTTCTCCCCCGAGTACCCGCAGCCGGAGGCGATGACGCACAACGAGATCCGGTCGGTCATCGACGCCTTCACCGCCGGAGCGCGCCGAGCATGTGCCGCGGGCTTTCAGGTTGCAGAAATCCACGCAGCGCACGGCTACCTGCTGAATGAATTCCTCTCGCCGCTGACCAACCATCGCTCCGACGAGTACGGCGGGACATTCGAGAACCGTATTCGCCTGACCTGCGAGGTCTCGGCGGCCGTACGCGCGGTGTGGCCCGACGAGTGGCCTGTGTTCGTGCGCATCTCGGCCACCGAATGGGCGGACGGTGGCTGGACGGTCGACGATTCTGTCAGGCTCGCGACGAGGCTCGCCGCGCTCGGCATCGACGTCATCGACACCTCATCGGGCGGCAACGTGGCGCACCAGCAGATCGAGGTGCATCCGGGCTATCAGGTGCCCTTCGCCTCGCGCATCCGCCGCGAGGCTGGGGTCGCGACGGCTGCGGTGGGGCTCATCACCGAAGCAGCGCAGGCCGAAGCGATTGTGGCGAATGGCGACGCCGATCTGGTGCTGCTCGCACGGGAGCTGCTCCGCAATCCACGCTGGCCACTGGATGCCGCGCACGCGCTCGGCACGAGCGGTCCGTGGCCCAATCAGTACCTGCGCGCCCGTAAGCGCTGAACAATGCCTACACGCCGCCGAGTGCGCAGAGGTGCGCCCACTCGGCCGGCGTCACGGGAACCACGGACAACCGCCCCACCTTTACGAGCGCCATCTCGGCGAGTGCCGGATCGCTCTTGATCTCCGGCAGCGCCACCATGGTCTTGAAGGGCGTCACCGCCTTCACGTCGACCATGAACCAGGTGGGCACCTCAGGATCCGACTTGGGATCGAAGTAGTCGTGGGCCGGGTCCCACGCCGTGTGGTCGGGGTAGCCTTCGCGCACGATCTCGCAGATGCCCACGATGCCCGAGGGTTCGGCGTTGGAGTGGTAGTAGAACGCGAGGTCGCCCTTCTTCATGCCATCGCGCATGAAATTGCGGGCACTGCTGTTGCGCACGCTGTCCCAGCAGGTGGTGCGCTTCGGTGCCTGCTGGAGATCGTCGAACGAGAATACGTCGGGCTCCGACTTGATCAGCCAGTAGCGCGTCTCACCGGGCGTGCGGGGCGCGAATACGTGGGCCCATGCGCCCTGCTCGTAGGGCATGGACCTGGGGGCCTTCTTCGCCGCGGGCATAGCGGTCTTCTTCGCAGGCATATCAGGGCAAGTGCAGGAAAAGCTCGTCGCAGCGCAACGGCGTCAGTTACGGCAGCAGTGTCCGGCGCCGCACCCCATGGCCGGCGCGCCGGCGGGGAAGCCGCAGCTGTCACCCAACGCGCCCTGCGTGAAGGTGACCAGGCCACCCGACAGCACGCGACACACGGGCACCCCGGTCTCGGGGTGCTGGGTAAGCGCCGCCTCGGACATCGCCTGGCGCAACTCGAACCGCTCGACCGGCTGGCCGGGCGCGGTGGGCTGGGTCTCGTAGACGTAGATCGGCATGAGGGTGAAGCTTAGGCATTGGGAGCCGATTCTGGAACGAGTCGCAGGAAACCATGGCGCCAGCCACGCCGCGCTGTAGCTTGGCCGCCATGCGTACACTTCCCCTGCGGCCGGCGCCCCGCCTGCGCGCGCTGCCGGCTCTCTTCGCGACCATACTGGCGCCGGCGATCGCCGACGCCCAATCCGCCACGACGGGGGCGCCGCTCGTGGCCGCCGCCGACCGGATCTTTGCGCCGTGGAACAATACGCACGGCCCGGGATGCGCCGTGGGGGTCGCGCGGGGCACCACCACGTTGCTCGAGCGCGGCTACGGCATGGCGGACCTCAATGGGAACCGGCCGATTATCGCCTCCACCATCCTGGAGTCGGGCTCGGTCGCCAAGCAGTTCACCGCAGCGGCCGTGATGCTGCTGGTTGCCGATGGCAAGGTGGCCCTCGAGGACGACGCCCGGAAGTATCTCCCGGAGTTGCCGTCGTATGGGCACACCATGACCGTGCGCCACCTGCTCACACATACCAGTGGCCTGCGCGACTGGGGCAGTCTCGTGGCGTGGCAGGGGTGGCCGCGCAACAGCCGCGCCTACACGCAGACCGATCTGCTGCTCCTGCTCACGTCGCAGCGGACGATCAACTATCCGGTCGGCGATCACTACTCGTACACCAACGCCGGCTTCATCCTCGCGCGCACGCTCGTCGAGCGCGTGAGCGGCATGGACTTCGAAACATTCTCGCGGCTGCGCATCTTCGAGCCGCTGGGACTCACGCACACGTCGTGGCGTGGCGACTACCGCCGCGTGGTCCCCGGGCTCGGGCAGGCCTATCGCCGCACGGCGGGCGGCTGGCAGATCGAGATGCCCAATGAAAGCATCATCGGCCCCGGCGGTCTCTGGACCACCGTGGGCGACTGGCTCACATGGAACCAGCACCTCACGCGCAAGACGCTCGGCAGCGCGGTTGTGGACTCCATGACGCGGCAGATGCGACTCACCAGCGGGCTCGAGATCGCCTATGCACTGGGCCTCACCGTAGGGCAGTACCGCGGGACGAAGGAGATCGGACACTCCGGCTCCACCGCCGGCTACAGCACCTACCTCGCGCGCTACCCCGAACTCGGTGATCTCTCGGTGGCGGTGATGTGCAACGCGGCAGGCGCCCCCGCCGCCAGCTACGTGCACGCCATCGTGGACGCGCTGCACCCCACGCTCCCGCGCCCCTCCATAATGGACACGGTGGCACTCGATATCGCCGCGGTATTGCCATGGCGTGGACACTACGAAGACACCCGCTGGCACAGCATCTCGGTTCTCGATACCGCCGGTGGTGTCCTGCGGCTCTCGGGGACCCCCGTACGGGCGCGCCGCGACGGCAGCTATCAGGTGGGCGGTCAGCACGTACGCCTCGCCGCTGGCAGCCATACGACGCCGCGCTCCATCCGGACGGTCACCAGCGACGGGGACAGTGTGGTGCACGTGTGGCGCGCCGCCGAGCGGTGGCAACCCACCAACGCGGAACTTGCCACACTCGCCGGTCGCTATCGAAGCGATGAACTCGACATCACCTTCAGTGTGCGCGTGCGCGACGGCAAGCTGGTGGTCAGTCCTCGGCACGGCGTAGACGACGTACTCACCCCCACCGTGAAGGATGCCTTCGACGGTGGCGACAACGCCGTGTGGTTCACACGCGGCAAGGGCGGAAAAGTGACGGCCATGCATTTTGGCGCTTCGCGCGTGTGGGACCTCGTGTCGGTGAGGGTCCCATGATGACCGGCGAGACATCACCTGTGGTACTCATTACCGGTGCCGCCACGGGCATCGGCGCCGCCTGCGCGCGCGCCTTCGCGCGGGCGGACTGGCGCGTGGCGATCGCCACCCTGCCAGCCACACAGGCCGAGGCGGTGGCGGTGCAGCAGGAGTGCATGGCGATCGGTGCCGACGCCCTCGTAGTGGAGCTCGACGTGACCGACGATGCGAGCTGCCGGCGCGCTGCCGATCGGGTGGAACAGCACTTCGGCCGCCTCGACGGGCTAGTGAACTGTGCGGGCGTCACGCGTTTCATCCCGCACGCCGATCTCGAAGCGCTGCCGTCGAGTGAATTCGGCCGCACGAACGACGTGAACGTCATGGGTTCTTTCCAGATGATTCGCGCCTGCCGTGCCGCGCTCGAACGCAGCGGTCGCGGCGCGATCGTGAATTACTCGTCGATCGCGGGGCTCTCCGGCGTGGGGTCGTCGGTCGCGTATGCGGCAAGCAAGGGCGCCGTGGTCTCGCTCACGCTGTCCATGGCGCGCGCACTCGCACCGCACATCCGCGTGAACGCCATCGCGCCGGGCTACGTGGCCGGGGGTCTCCCGAGCCGCGTGCTCGATCCGGCAGCACTCGCCGCCGTGGAAGCGAAGTATCTCGAGACCCAGCCACTCAAGCGCCTGTTGCAGCCCGAGGAGATCGCCGCACTCACGGTGTTCCTTGTGAACGGCCCCGCCGGCATCACCGGTGAAGTGATCCGCATGGATGCGGGTCTCCATCTCAACGGCTGACCGCGGGAGTCTGCATGTCCGACGTGGAGGAGGCAGGGCGCATCGGCTTCATCGGCACGGGGCTGATCGGTGCACCCATGGTGGAACGGCTGCTGGAGTGTGGCCGGAACGTGACCGTATGGAACCGGTCCCCCGACAAACTCGCGCCGCTGCTCGCGGCCGGCGCGCGCGCGGCCGCGTCGGCACAGGCGCTTGCGGCCGATTGCGACATCGTGTGCCTGTGCCTCACCGATACGAGCGCCGTGCACGACGTGGTGTTCGGCGACAACGGGATCGTCCACGTGCTGCGTGACGACGCGCTGGTGGTGGACTTGTCCAGCATCGCGCCTGATGTCACGCGGCAGATGGCGCGCGACCTCGAGGCACGCTGCGGCGCCCATTGGCTCGATGCCCCCGTGTCGGGTGGAGTGCCAGCCGCACGCGCGGGGCGGCTCATCGTGTTTGCCGGCGGCAGCGAGGAGGACATCGTGCGCGCTGCTCCCGTGTTCAGCGCGCTTGCGCAGCGCGTGACGCACATGGGCGGACACGGCGCCGGACAGCTCACCAAGAGCTGCAACCAGCAGCTCGTGGCGTGCAACCTGATGGTGATGGCCGAGATGCTCGCCTTCGCACAGAAGTCGGGCGTGGATGCGTCCCGTCTTCCGGAGGCGCTGGCCGGCGGCTTTGCCGACTCACTGCCGCTGCAAATCTTCGGGCCGCGCATGGCCCAGGGCGTGCACACCCCGCGCCTTGGCGCAGTGGGCACCTTCCGCAAGGACATTGAGCAGGTCGCTCGCCTGGCCGCGGAGGCCGGCGCTTCGACGCCGGTCACGCTCGCGGCGCTGGCGCAGTACCGCGAGGCGGCATCGCATCCGGCCATCGGTGCGGACGCCGACGCATCGGCATTGATCCGTCTCCTGCAGCACACCTGACCGCCGAGCGTCCTGTCCATGACCCGTCGTTTCCGTTCGCAGGCGATCTACGAAGGCACCATCCGCGCCACCACGCATGCGTTCTTGCAGGCGCTGGGGCAGGATGACGACGAAATCCGTCGCCCGCACATCGGGGTGTTCCACACGGGCGGCGAGATGAGTCCATGCAACCTGCCGCTCCGCGAGCAGGCCATGCATGCCCGCACCGGGATCTACGCGCACGGTGGCATGCCCCACGAGTGTCCGGTGGTGAGCGTTTCCGACGGGCTCTCGGTGGCGCACCCGGGGATGCGGTACTCGCTGGTCTCGCGCGAACTGATTGCCGACAGCGTGGAAGCCAGCACCGAGGCACACCAGTGGGACGGCATCTTCGCCATCGGCGGCTGCGACAAGAACCTGCCGGGGCTGATGATGGGGATGCTGCGCTGCAATGTGCCCGGTGTGTTCGTGTACGGCGGCGCGGCGCTCCCGGGACACTGGCAGGGGCGCGACACCAACGTGGCGGAGACCTACGAAACGATCGGCAAGGTGCTCGCCGGCGAGGAAACCGAAGAGACGCTGCGTGCGCTCGCGCATGCCTGCCTCCCCACGGCCGGCGCCTGCGCCGGACAGTTCACCGCCAATACCATGGGCATGGTGTCGGAGGCGATCGGCCTGGCCCCGATCGGGTCGAGCATGATCCCGGCGGTGTACAGTGAGCGGGCCCCCATGCTGCGACGTGCGGCCGCTGCCCTGATGCGCGCCGTAATGCACGATGCCCCGAAGCCACGCGACATCGTCACACGGGCCTCCCTCGAAAACGCCTGCGCCGTGGTATCGGCCACCGGCGGTTCCACCAATGCTGCGCTGCACCTGCCCGCGCTCGCTCACGAAGCGGGGATCCGTTTCACCCTCGCTGATGTGGCGGCGGTTGTGGCGCGCACGCCGCTGATCGCCGACCTGCAGCCAGGTGGGCGATATGTGGCGCGCGACTTGCACCACGTAGGTGGCGCCGGCATGGTGCTGCGCGCGCTGCTCGACGCTGGATGCCTCGACGGCTCGGCACTCACGGTCACCGGGCAGACCCTCGGCGACGCGCTGCAGAACGCGTCGTCACCGGACGGCCGCGTCGTACTGCCGGTGACCGCGCCGCGCAGCCCCGACGGCGGGGTCACGGTACTCACCGGCAACCTCTGCCCCGACGGCGCGCTCCTCAAGACGGCAGGACTCTCCACGCTCGTGCACCGTGGACCGGCTCGGGTCTTCGAGAGCGAGGAAGAGGCGCAGGTCGCCGTGAGCCAGCAGGCCTATGCCGAAGGCGACGTGCTGGTGATCCGCAACGAAGGACCGCGTGGCGGGCCGGGGATGCGCGAGATGCTTGGCATCACGGCGCTACT
This sequence comes from Gemmatimonas sp., assembly GCF_044344655.1. Classification (GTDB taxonomy): domain Bacteria; phylum Gemmatimonadota; class Gemmatimonadetes; order Gemmatimonadales; family Gemmatimonadaceae; genus Gemmatimonas. The sequence continues at coordinate 24,816 of NZ_JBIJCN010000003.1, read as the reverse complement.
CTACGGCCAGGGCATGGGACAGAAGGTGGCGCTGCTCACCGACGGTCGCTTCAGTGGTGCCACCCGTGGGCTCTGCATCGGCCACGCCGGCCCCGAGGCTGCCGATGGTGGGCCCATTGCCGCCCTGCGCGACGGGGATATGATCGCGATCGATGCACGCCCCGAGGCACGGCGCATCACCGTGGAGTTGAGCACCGAGGAGATCGCAGCGCGTCTTGCCGAGCGTGCGGCGCGGCTCTCGTCAGTGCGTGGCGGGCTGCTCGAGAAATACCGCGCCGTGGTGGGACCGGCCCATCTCGGTGCCGTCACCCACTCCGGCCCCGGACCGGCGGATTGACGGTCAGCGCGGGCGCGATGGCGTGCTGTCGCGTGGCGCCGCGGGCATGACCGGCAGGCACATCACGTACACGTGGTACCGCGTTTCGCCCGCCACCAGCGGACGGCGGTCTTCGGCCAGCATCTCGGCGTCGGTGTTGAGCATGGCGGCGCCGTACACGTTGAATAGGCAATCCGCTGGGCCACTGCGAAAGCGCAGCGAGCCTTCGCTGGGCGCGTCGCGCGGTTCGGGCGTGCGTACCCACCCCACCGCACGCACGCGCTCGTAGAACCCCACCGCCTCCGCCTGCACGCCACGGGTCGTGCCGCCGGCCGCGGTGACCCGACATCCCGCCACGCGCTTCCGGGTGCGCCAGTCGTCGACGGTGTCGGGTTCGACGATCGCGGCCATGCGGCGGTCGTCGCGCAGGAAGACTTCGGCGGTCGTACAGAGCGGCTGGGGCTGGGGCTGACCGAGAAGGACCGAGACCCAGAGCAGGCTGGCAAGAGGCATGGCCAAAGGTACTTCATCGGCCCCCGTCCAGTAGCGCACGGGCGCCTCGCGGACAATCGTTCGGCATGATGCGTTCGTCCCCGACCGGTGGCCGCCCCACCCTCGCCCAATTCCTCATCGAGTCCCGCCGAGAGGTGGCACAGGTCACCGGCGAGTTCGATGGTCTCCTGACCGACATCGGCCTCGCCTGCAAGGCGATCGCGCTGCAGGTGTCACGCGGGGTACTGGCCACGCCTGCCGGCGAGACGGCACACACCAACGCGCACGGCGAGGTACAACGGCCGCTCGATGTGATCAGTAACGAGCTGTTCCTCCGCGCCACGGAGTGGAGCGGGCATCTGGCCGGGATGGTGTCCGAGGAGCTCGATGAGCCCTGGGTGGTGCCACCGCCGTACGTGCGCGGTAACTACCTGCTCTGCTTCGACCCGCTCGATGGGTCGTCCAACATCGACGTGAACATGAGCGTGGGGAGCATCTTCTCCGTGCGCCGTGCCGCACGGGCCGGCGACGTGCCGACCATCGATGACTTCCTGCGCCCAGGCACCGAGCAGGTGTGTGCCGGTTACGCGGTGTATGGCCCGGCCGCGATGTTGGTGCTCACCCTCGGCCAAGGCACCCACGCGTTCACCCTTGATCCGCAGCTCGGCGAATGGGTGCTCACGCACCCCCGCCTCACCATCGCCCCCACGACACGCGAATTCGCGATCAACGCCTCGAACCGTCGCCACTGGGAACCCGCAGTAGCCCAGTACGTGGAGGAATGCCTCGCGGGGGAAGCCGGGCCACGGGGGGTGAACTTCAACATGCGGTGGATCGCCTCGCTGGTGGCAGAGGCGCATCGTATCCTCATGCGCGGCGGGGTGTTTCTCTATCCGGCCGATGCCCGCGCCGGGTACGAGCAGGGACGCCTGCGGCTGCTGTACGAAGTGCACCCGATCGCGATGCTCATCGAACAGGCCGGCGGATGGGCGAGTGATGGACTCGGGCGCGCGATGGACGTGACCCCCGCTTCGCTCCACGAGCGGCGCCCCTTCGTGTTCGGCGCACAGGCGGAGGTGTCTCGTGTCGAGAGGATGGGGCGGGAGGCACGGACGCCGGAGTGCTGAGGTCGGCCATCACCCGGAGAGGATAGGCGTGACATCGCGTCCGGCGCCGGTATCTTTGGGAAGTCGTCTTCCCCTTCGAGGTGTCCATGTCCCGTCGCTTGAGTCTCTCCCTGCTCGTGCTTGCCGGTGCGTGCACGTTGCAGCGCAGCACGCCGTCCGCCCCGGGCTTCGCCCGCTCCTCCTCAGTGCCGCAGTCCGTCACATCGATGGGCACCGACGAACACATGGCGCACATGAGCGCCGCCGACATGGCAGCACCCGCGGCGTCCTCGGCGCGTGTGCCGCAGAACTTCGCCTTGCCGGCCAGCAACAACGGTGCGGCCGACCGGCTGAAGAGCTCCCCGCGGCACGGCGAATGGGTGAAGATCGCCTACGAGGCCGGTTCCACCGACTCGCTTATGGCGTGGGTGGTGTACCCGTTCAGCAAGAACGCCAAGCAGAAGGCGCCCGTGGTGGTGGTGGTGCACGAGATCTTCGGGCTCTCCACGTGGGTGCGTGGCGTGGCTGATCAGGTGGCCGCCGACGGGTTCATCGCCGTGGCGCCGGACTTTCTCTCGCGGGTACGCGGCGGTCCGAGTTCGGTCGAGCTTTCCGCCGACACCGCGCGCCGGCTCATCCAAGGCGTGAGCACGACCGAGCGCAACACCATCATCAAGGCTGCGGCCAACTACGCCATGATGCTGCCCAGCGCGCAGCAGAAGTATGCCGTGATCGGCTATTGCTGGGGCGGCACCACCACGTGGGCGCACGCCGTCCACGGCGGCGTAAAGGGCTTCTCGGGCGGCGTGGCGTTCTACGGCGCGCCGTATACCAAGGGCGGCACCCCGGCTACGGCAGCCACGGCAGCCGTACCCGCGTCGGTTGATGCCGACTCACTGTCCAGAATCACGCAGCCGGTCATGCTGCTGAACGGCACCAAGGACGCACGTATCGCTGCGCTGATGCCGTCGATCGACTCGGTGATGAAGGCCATGGGGAAGCCGTATACCGGCGTGAACTACGACGGGGCCGTACACGGCTTCCTGCGCGCGCAGAACGATCCGCGCCCCAGCAACCGAGACGAAGCCGAGGAAGCCGCAAATCTGGCGGCCACCAAGGACGCGTGGCCGCGCACGATCGCCTTCCTCAAGAAGCAGATGGGCGTGAAGTAAACCGCCGTTGGTGCATACTCAGCGGGCCGTGCGGTGCGACTCCACGTCGTACAACACGGCCCGCAGTGCATCACAGGCCGCACGTACCGACAGCGATGCCAGCGTGCCGCCCGGGCTTTCAAGGTTGATCCCCGGTGCGCGATACAGTCCCCACTGCGAGGCCTTGCCCTGCAGCAGCATGTCGACCGTGGGGACCTTGAACGCCGCGGCTGCATGGGCAATCGACGTATCGGGGGTGAAGAGCGCGTCGGCGGTAGCGACGAGCGCGAAGGCATCGCGCAGCGGGCGGGGGGGCACGGCCCGCCCGCCCGTCATGCCAGCCAGCTCTGCGGCGCGCGCCGTCTCGTGCGGCGCACACATGATGAACAGCTGCAGCGACGGCACCACCTCGCGCGCCGCCGCAATCACCTGCGCGTACGACGCCAGGGGCCACGCACGCGCTGTGATCCCCGCGGAGATGTTCACCAGCAGACGCAGCGGGCGCGGACCGGAAGGCACATTGGCGGCCCACTCTGCTTCAGCGCCTGCGCGCTCGCCGTGGGCGAGCACGAGGTGTGGCCCGAGGTCGAGATGCGCCACGTCGTCGCGAAACGGCTCCACCAGCAGCGACAAGTGGTCCACGATGTGGTGTTCGATGGGTAGGGCCCGCGTGGCTGGCGACAGGATGTAGTCGATCCCCCGTCCGGTTGTGCCCACCCGTCGACGCGCGCCGCTCGCCATCATGATCAGCAGCGTGGTCACACTCGGCGCTGTGGGCATGCAGTCCACCACCACATCGTAGTGTCGCCGACGCATCGCTGTGATAGCGTCCTTCAGGCCCCCTTTGCGCTTGCGATCGAGCACGAGCACCTCGCGCACCGCCGGCTCGGCACGCAACACCGGTGCATTGGCGGGTGATGCCAGCACATCGAGCTCCACCTCAGGGGCGGTGCCAATGGCTCGTAGCACCCCGGTGGTCACGATCATGTCGCCGATGCGATCCGGGCGCAGAAAGAGCACCCGTTGCTTGCCTGGGCGACGTGCGCCGCGCGGCAGGCGATCACGCACCCACAACGCGCGCGCGAGCACGGGAACTAGTTGGCCACGCCACCACAGTTCGATTCGCCGGCCAAGGCGCGGAGGAGCGGAAGCCATTCGTGAAAGGTAGCTGAGGCATAGAAGAACAGCCCGTCGAGTACGTCGACGGGCTGCTCGGGTTGTTGCGACGACCAACGCCTGCCGGTCAGCGATTCGCCGTGTTATCCAGGAACGGGCGGTTAGTCGCCGTCGTGCTGGTCACCGTCATGTCGCCACGCAACGTGATGGTGTAGACCCGCCCGGGACTGAAGGCGACCGCGGTCCGGGTGACGACCGCCGGACCCGTCGCACTGCTCCGGATGAACAGGTCATATCCCCCGAGGGGCAGACCGACGAACGCGCCACCCGCCTTGTAGGCGGTCAGGGCGCCGAGGGCCTTCTCCTCCATGGTCGTCGTGTTGCGGGCCACGAGCTGCATCGGCACCGAGTTCGGGCTCGCGTTCACGAAGCGGACGAGCGCCTGCGTGTAGTCGGGCTCGAGCGCGAAATTGTCCTCGACGACGAAGCCTTCGACCTGCTTGGCGGTCGCGTCGTAGAACCCACTCAGGTACACCGAGTAGGCCTTGCCATCTGCCACGGTGCCGGGGATGGTCGCGACGGCGACCCCATTGTCGATGACCGTGGTGATGCGCCCGCCGAAGTTGTACTGGCCCGGCTTGATCTGGGTGTAGAACCCACCGGCCCCGGCCGCACCGTACCCCACGCCGACGTTCGACTCGACGCCGGTCGTGGAGGAGATGGCCGTGATTTTGGTGTCGTTGGCGAAGAAGTTCACCGACGGGGCGTTGATCCCGAAGTTGAAGAACTTCACACGGGCGCCGGCCAGCGGCGCCGTGATATCGTCGATCTGCGTGGCGTTCTTGTCGCACGCAGCGAGGGCGACGATTCCCAGAAGAAGTGCAAGCTTACGCATGGGTTTCATCGTCCTTACGGTTGGGTGATCCAGAGCGGCTTCGTATGGAAATCGAGCGCCAGCCCGCCGATCACATCGAGCGCGGCGCGATTCCAGACATACTCCGAATTGAAGCGGGCACGAATGCGGTGCACGATCTTCCCGTTGTTGTCCGGGAACAGGTTGGTCGGGGTCGAGAAGCCCGGATAGATCTGGTTCCCCGTCTGCGGATCACGCCCCGTGTAGTTGTACCGGCGCATGTCCATCCACGTTTCAACGTGCCCCCACGCCCACTGGGCGATGTACTTCTGCGACATGATCTGCGTGAGCGTCAGGTTCGACGCGCTCGGGATGATCGCCGGGTTCGCCAGGAAGGCATTCTTCTCCGCCGGCGTGATCTGCGTCGGCGTCTGCCCTTCATCGAGATTGCGCGCGTTCACGAAGTCGATGTGCGACGACACCCCGTTCGTGTACGCCGCCAGCGCCACCGCGCGGTTGCCGCTCCGGAGCGCGGCTTCCGCCTTGATGAACTGGAGCTGGCTGTACGTCATGATCGGGAACCGGCTCTTGTCGGCGAACAGATAGCGAGACGGGAGCCCGGCGCCAGCGGTGCCGGCATACCCGAAGAAGTTGTTCGGCAGCTGCGCCGTCGGAAGCCCGAGCGTTCCCGAATTCGGATCCCACGCACGGAACTGGCCATCCGGCGACGGCGACAACATGCGCGACAACCGCGGATCCACGGCGCCACCGAACGCGGTGCCATCCAGCAGGCCGAGCACGAAGCGGGTCTGGCGATACGAATTGAGGTTGGCGCGACGTGGACCCCAGAAGTTGCCGTCGGCATTGTCGGCGCTGGTCCCCGAGTACGGCAGCAGCGCATCGTCGGCGTTGCCGACGAACGACAGATCCACCGCCGCGATGACATCCTGCGGCTTGTACGTCGACTTGTTGGAGAAGTGGCTCAGCGCCATGGCCTTGAGGCCGTAGGCGAACTTGAGCCACTTGGTCCGGTCGCCGCCATAGATGCGGTCGTAGCGTGCCAGATACGACTGACTGACGGCGCCATCGGTCCGCTGCAGGTTCTTGATCGCCTCGTCGAGCAGGCGAATGATCTCCTGGTAAGCGTACTCCTGGTTGTCGTAGTCGAATGTGAAGCGGGTCTGGTCGAACGCCTGCTTGATGATCAGTTCACCGTGCACGTCGGTGACCCGGAGCCATCCCCACCCCTTGACGGCATAGCCGATCCCGAGCAGGTCCCACCGCTCTTCGGCCTCCGCCTTGGTCATGAGGTCGACGAGGTTCTGCCCGATGTTCCAGTAGACATCGCGCCAGAGCTGGCCGCCGTTGTCCGAGGTCGGGTCATAGCCCATGCGGTCCCAGGTGCTGGGCGTGGCCGCCGAGCCCGAGGGCAGCGTCCAATTCTGCGTATAACGGCCGATGAAGCGGCCATCGAACTGCTCCGACGTCGCCATCCAGTGCAGGATCGGCGGCAGGTACAGGTTCGGCGAAACCGTCTGCGGCGCGTTCGGATTCTCGTTGACGTCCAGGAAGTTCTGGCACCCGGCGGCCAGCACGAGCGTGCTGGCGGCGGCGGCCGTCGTCGCCACGCGACGCGCAAGGCGGGGCATGGTCGTCATGGTACGGGATGCGAGGAAGGTGCGTAGGGTGGTCATGGATCAGTACCCCACGTTGATGCCGAAGGAGAGACCACGCGGCATCGGGAAGTTTCCGTAGTCGATACCGACGGCGCCCGAGCCACCCACGGCGGCCGTGTTGCCGTTCACGATCGGATCAAGCCCGGAGTAGTTCGTGAAGAGCAGCAGGTCGGTGCCGCGAACGAAGGCGCTGGCGTTGCGGGCGGCCATCATCTTGCCCGGAAGTGGGAAGCGCACCGTGATGTCGCGGAGGCGCACCCAGTTGATGTTCCGCTCGATGAAGAACTCCTCGCTCATGCCGGTGTAGAAACCGGTCTGTACCGCCGGGACCACCACGATCCCGTTGCGCGTCGGCGAGTCCGAGTTCTCCTTGCCGTCGCGGAGCACACCCGGGATCACTCGCGGCCGCTCGCGATCGGTCGTCTGCATCGACAAACCGGCCGTGGTGAGCAGGTGCTGGGTGGCATTGAAGACATCGCCGCCATTACGGAAGTCCCACAGCATCGAGATCGACGCCTTCTTCCAGCGGATGATGTTCGTCACGCCCATCGTCCAGCGCGGCGTGCGATCGTAGCCGGCGTCGATGAACGCCGTGCTGCGGATCGGCAACCCGGTGGTCGGGTCGATGATCAGTTCGCGATTCTTGTTGCGCAGGAAGAACGTGCCCGTCATCGAGCGCGTGGACAGCCCCGGCGCCACACCATTGCGGATGTTGCCGTAGAGCCACGTGTCGGACACGTACGACTCCGGCAGTGCATTCGGCAGCGCCACGACCTCGCCGCGCGACTGGTCGTAGTTCGCGATCACTTCCCACGAGGCCGTCTTGGTGCGGATCGGGAAGCCGCGGGCCACGATCTCGGTGCCCACGTTGCGCGTCTTCGCGCCATTCAGATTGAAGAGGATGAACCCCGTGCCGTACGACCCGCGGATATCGTTGACGATCTGGTCTTCCGTTTCCTTGCGGTACACGGTCGCGTCGAGCGACAGGCGCTCCTTGAACCACGAGAGTTCCACGCCGGCTTCGCGCGACTTGGCGAACTCGGGCTTGAGGCCGAGGTTCGGACCGGTGAAGCCGTAACCGTACCCGCCGCCGGTCGTCGTCTTCGACTCGAGGGAGGGGCGGTACGCATACGGCCGCGCGTCGCGACCCACCTCGGCGTACGAGGCGCGCAGCTTGGCCGTCATGAACCGGCCAATCGACTCCACGGCGTCCGACAGCACGAAGGAGCCGGAAACCGAGGGGTAGAAGAAGGAGTTCCGCTCGATCGGGATCGTCGACGTCCAGTCGTTGCGGCCGGTGACCGTGAGGAAGGCGTAGTCGTTGTAGCCGAGCTGCGCCTGGCCGAACACCGACACGAGGCGACGCTGCGCGATCGTCGTGCGGGCGAAGCGCGTCGGCAGGTCGGTGTTGTTGATCGAGATGAAGTCGGGGTCGAGGAAGTTGCGCCCGCTCTGTGCCTGCACCGTCGACTTGGAGTCCGACAACGCATGGCCGACGAGGCCGCTCATCGTGAAGCCGCGCCCGACTTTCTGCCGGTTGACGTTGAAGATCGTCTGCGTGTTGATGTTGCGCGTCACATCGACGGCGACATCGAGAATGCCGTTGTTCGCGAAGCCCGTGGCGCTCTCGGGATGACGCAGCACCAGGTTTTCGTTCGTGTAGTTGTCGGCGCCGATGTTGGTCTTGAGATAGCCCCACGAGAACGGGGTGACCGTCAGGCCGAGGTTCGGGAAGAAGCGGGTCGTCTTGGCGTTCACCTGATTGCGGTTCACGCTGAAGTACGGATTGTCCGTCTCACCCGACTGCGTGAGGTTCGTGATGCGGCGGCGCTGGCCGGAGGGGGACAGATAGTCCGACGCCTGGTCCGTCTGCGGCCAGAGCAGGAGGCCGATCAGCGGCCCGCCCGCACCCTTGATCGGCTGCTCGTTGTCCGACGTCATGAACAGCATCGACAGGTCGGTCTTGAGGTACTTCGTGACCTGCGCCCCCGACGCACCCGTCAGGTTGAGGCGACGAAGCCCCGACGTCGGCACGACGCCGGCGTTGTCGTTCATGTTGCCGCTGATGCGGTAGTTGATGCGCCCATCGCTGGTCGCGCCGCTAAACGTCAGCACATGCTGCTGCGACACCGCCGTGCGGAAGAACCCGTCGACGTTGTTGAACAGCTGCGTGCCGGCCGCATAGGGTGCGCCGAAGTACTGGAATGACCCGAGGTTCGCACCCGTCTGCGACGTCGGCCCGTACACGCCCTGAATCTCGGGCTGGGTCCGCGTGTTGTCGAAGCGGAAGAAATTGCTGTATTCGAACCCGCCGGTGCCCGCCTTGCCGCGCTTCGTCGTGATGACGATCGCGCCATTGGCGGCGTCGATGCCGTAGAGGGCAGCCGCTTCCGGACCCTTGAGAACCACGAGGTCCTCGATATCCTCCGGATTGATGTCGGCGGCGCGGTTCGTGAAGTCGAGGCCGCGGTTGCTGAACGCCGTCGCCGATCCGGGCGCGTCCGACGCGAGCACGCCCGTATTGAGCGTCTTGTTGTCCAGCGGCAGGCCGTCCACGATCATGAGCGGCTGGTTGCTGCCGCTGATCGAGCTGACGCCGCGGATCGTGATGCTCGACGACGAGCCGGGCACGCCCGAGGAGCTGGTCACGTCCACACCGGCCACGCGGCCGGCGAGCGCGTTGATGAAATTCTCGCGACCGGTCTGCGCCAGTTCGGCACCGGAGACCGTCTGCTGGGCACTCCCAAGCTCACGCTTGGCGGCCGTCTGGCCGAGCGCCGTGACCACCATGGCGTCGAGGTTGGCCGCTGATTTCTCGAGCGCCACATCGATGATGTTGGCGGCGCCGACCAGCTGTTCCTTCGGCACATATCCGATCAGCCGGAACTGCAGCGTCTGGCCGACGCGTGCGCTGATGGTATAGATGCCGCCGCTGCTGGTCTGGACAACCTGGCTGGTGCCTTTGACGACGACCGACACGCCGGAAAGGGGCACATTGCCGTCGCGCGTGACGCGCCCGGTGACCGTCTTCTGCTGTGCCGCAAGCGGCGACACGGACAGGACGGCACCCAGGAGCACCGCGAGGATGCGAATCTGCATGTGAGGAGGGGGCCTGAGGAGGAGGGAATAGCCCTACCTTACCAGAGGCGGTCGGCGCTGTCAATTCACGCCGCTCGTGTGAAAGGCCCGGTCCGGCTACTCTTCCTGCATCTTTGCCCCGTCCTCGATCATGTCCGGTCACGTGCCATCACCCCGCCCACTGACACTGCCTGCCGCACCGCCGCGCCTCCCGTCGCGGGTCCTCGTGACCGGCGGCGCCGGGTTCATCGGTAGCGCCCTCGTCTGGGCGCTGAACGGACTGGGCATCGAGCGCATCGTGGTCACCGATCGCCTCGGCACCGACGAGAAGTGGCGGAATCTGGTCCCGCTCCGCTTCGAGGATTACCTCGAGGCCGACGACCTCATGCCGGCGCTCACCCGCGGGGCCCTCGGGGACTTCGACCTCGTCTTGCATCTCGGGGCCTGCTCGGCCACCACCGAGACCAACGCCACGTATCTGGCCAAGAACAACTTCGAGTACACCAAGCACCTCGCCCACTGGGCACTGGGGCACGAGGTGCGCTTCGTGTACGCCTCGAGCGCCGCGACCTACGGCGACGGCGCCCAGGGCATGGAGGACGCCGACGACAGCACCCCGGCCCTCTCGCGACTGCGCCCGCTCAACGCGTACGGGTACTCGAAGCACCTCTTCGACCAGTACGCCGCAGCCATGGGGGTACTCCCCAACGTGGTGGGGCTCAAGTACTTCAACGTGTACGGCCCCAATGAGGCGCACAAAGCCGACATGCGCTCGCTCGTGCACAAGGCCCACGGCCAGATCACGGAGACGGGGCGCGTCAAGCTGTTCCGGTCCCACCGCCCGGACTTCCGCGATGGCGAGCAGCGTCGCGATTTCCTATATGTGAAAGACGCGATCGCCATGACGCTGCACCTGGCCATGACCCCCACCGCCGGCGGCCTCTACAACATCGGCAGCGGCATCGCGCACACGTGGCTCGACCTCACCGGCGCCCTCTTCAGCGCGCTCGGCCGCACCCCGGCGATCGACTTCATCGACATGCCGGAGTCGATCCGCGCCAAGTACCAGTACCACACCCAAGCGTCGATCGACAAGCTCCGCGCTACCGGCTATACCGCCGCCGTCACCCCGCTGGTCGATGCCGTACGCGACTACGTGCAGGGGTATCTCGTGGGCGATCGCCGCCTCGGCGACTGACGAGCCGCGTGTCGCGCCGCGCCTCGCTGGTCGCGCTCGGGCTTGCCACCATCATGCTGGTGGCATGCGCGCCGTCCGGTCCGGCTACGGACGCCCCCGCCGAGGCGCCGCGCCAGCCGCTGCTCCGCTGGGGGGGCGACGCGGAAGGCGGCGCCCCGTTCGTGGAGGCGGACCCGGCGGACCCGGCCGTGGTGCGCGGCTTCGATGTGGAACTCGCCGGCTTCATCGCCGAGGGGTTGGGGCGCCGGCCGCAGTTTGGGCAGGTCGCCTGGGCGTCGATCGAACAGTCCGTGGCCCGCGGCGATTTCGACGTGGGCATGTCGGGGCTCGAGGATCGCGAGGAGCTGCGCGCCCGCTATGCGGTCAGCCTCCCCTATTTCGAGTTCCGCGAGGTGCTCGCCGTGCGCCCCGGCGACTCGGCCCGCGTGCACGCCCTCGCCGACCTCGCCGGCAAGCGCGTGGCCACCCTCGGCAGCACCATGGCCTACCGCCTCCTGCTCGAGGCCGAGCAACGGCACGGCGTGGTGCCCGTCAGCTACGACGACGATGTGCACCCGTACACCGACCTGCTGGAAGGGCGGGTCGATGCGGTGCTGCTCGATCATGTGATTGCCGAACGGGCCCAGCGCCGCACGCCGGGCTTCGTGATCCAGCGCGACGTCATCGCGCGCGGCCACTACGTGGCGGTCTTTGCCCGGGAGCGCGCAGCGCTGCGGGACTCCGCCGACGCCATTCTGCGCGAGCGCATGCGCGATGGTGCGCTGGAACGGACGTTCCGTCGCTGGGGGGTGTGGGACGCCGAGCAGGCCGCGTATCAGCGGCAGCTGCTGTCGTCTGCCGAGGCCCCCAGCACGCTGGGCACCAATCCAGAGAAGGTGGCACGCCCGGCGACGGGCGCGGCAACCGTGATGGCCTACCTGCCGGCACTTGCGCGCGCGGCAGCGATCACGCTCGGCATGTCGTGCGCGGCCATGCTGCTGGCGGTGCTGCTTGGCGGGGCGATTGCCGCGGGGCGTGTGTACGGTGGGGTCGTAACACGCGCGGCGCTGGCCACCTACGTCGAAATCGTGCGCGGCACCCCGGTCCTGCTGCAGCTGTTCGTACTGTACTACGGTCTCAGTACCATGGTGCGCCTGCCCGCCCTCTTGGCCGCGATTATCGGACTCGGGCTCAACTACGCCGCCTATGAGTCGGAGATCTACCGTTCGGCACTCCTCGCCATTCCACGGACGCAGCTCGAAGCCGCACGCACGCTGGGGCTCTCGGAGTGGCAGTGCTTCCGTCTCGTGCGTGGTCCGCAGGCGCTGCGACTCGCCCTGGCGCCTATGACCAACGATTTCGTGGCGCTGCTCAAGGACTCCTCGCTCGTGAGCGTGATCACCGTGGTGGAGCTCACGAAGCAGACGGCGATCTACGCCACCAACGCAGGGTCGTGGCTGGTGCCTGGCCTCCTCTGCGGCGTGATCTATCTGGCGATGTCGTTGCCGCTCTCCCGGGTGGCCCGCCGTCTCGAAGCGCGATGGAGCGTGCGATGAGCGACGCGATAAGCCGTGCGGTGAGCGGTGCCCCTGTGCTCGAAATCGATGGCCTGCGGCTCGCCCGCGATCAGCGCGAGGTGCTGCGGGGCGTGTCGCTTCAGCTGCAGGCCGGGCAGGTATGCGCGCTCATGGGGGTGTCGGGCGCCGGTAAGAGCACGGTACTCCGCGCCGCCGTGGCGCTCGAGCCCTTCGACGCTGGTCGCATTTCGGTCGACGGGGTATCGCTCGTGCCCGGGCCCGTCCCGCGCGAATCAGCGCTGCGGGGGTTGCGACGCAAGGTGGGGATGGTGTTCCAGCAGCACGCGCTGTTCTCCCACCTCACCGTCCGCGAGAACGTGATGCTCGCTCCGGTGCACGCCATCGGGGCCGTTCCGCATGATGCGACCAGCGCGGCACACATGCTCCTCGAGGCGCTCGGGGTGGCGCACCGCGCCGATGCCTATCCCAGCCAGATCTCCGGCGGTGAAGCGCAACGTGTGGCGATCGCGCGCGCCCTCGCACTCGACCCACCGGTTCTGCTGATGGACGAACCCACTGCGGCACTAGATCCCGCGCGACGTGGCGCGCTCGCCGGCACACTGCGCGAACTCGCCGCGGCCGGGCGCGCGCTCCTCATCACCACGCACGACGTGGCATTCGCGAAGGCCGTCGCCGACACCGTGGCCGTGCTCGCGCACGGCGAAGTAGTGGAACTTGGCGACGCCCGTCGGGTGCTCGACGCGCCAAGCCACGCAGCGACGCGCGACCTGCTCAGTCACGAACGGGGATCGCCGCTGCCGACATGAACGGCCACGATGACGGCCGTTACGCCCGCCCGATCAACTGACGCGCCCGCGCATACACCCCGGCGTACTGTCGGGCGGCGGTGCCCCACGAGTGGTCCTCGCGCATACCGCGCTCGCGCATCGGGTCCCACGCGGCGCTGTCGCGATAGCACTGGAGCGCGCGCCAGAGTGCATCGCGGAACGCGCCGGGGTCGTAGGGATGGAACACGAAGCCGTTGCCGTCGGGCGCCTCGCGCACCGTGTCCACCAAGCCGCCGGTGGCGCGTACCACCGGCACGCTGCCGTAGCGCAGCGCAATCAGTTGCCCCAGACCACACGGCTCGAAGCGCGACGGCATGAGAAACAGGTCGCTGCCCGCGTAGATGCGTTGCGCCAGCCCCGCGTCGAAGCCGATGGTCACCGCCACCCGATCCCGGTGTCGCGCCGCCTGCTGCAGGAACCTGTCCTGCCACTCCGGCTGGCCGGTGCCAAGGATCACGAGCTGCGCGTCCGTCTCGCCCATGAGCCATGGCATCACGCCGTGCAGCAGGTCGAGCCCTTTTTGCTCCACCAATCGCGACACGATCCCCAGCAGCGGACGGGCCGGATTCACCTCCAGACCGCAGGCCTCCTGCAGCGCCGCCTTACAGGTGGCCTTCCCCGCCATACGCCCGGCGTGGTACGGCGCGGCGATATACCGGTCGGTCGAGGGGTCGAAGACGGCCGTATCGATGCCGTTGAGGATCCCCGTGACCCGATCCCCGCGACGCCGCAGCAGGCCATCGAGCCGCTCGCCGTACTCATGCGTCATGATCTCGCGCGCATACGTGGGGCTGACCGTGGTCACCACGTCGGCGTAGAGAATGCCGCGCGCCATGCTATTGAACGAATTGGCGATCCCCGGCCCCAGGCCGTTCTCCACCAACCCGCCCTCGCCGAGGCCGGCAAGGTGCGCCACGTCGGGGTGCACCTGCCCCTGATACGCCAGGTTGTGAATGGTGAACACCGTGGCGATATGCCCGAAGGTGTACGCGTAGTAGCTCTTGAGGTAGTTAATGACGAGCGCCGCGTGCCAGTCGTGGCAGTGCACCACATCAGGCTGCCAGCCGTCCACTTCGCGCAGGTGCTGCATGGCGTCCATGACACCGCGGGCGAAGAGGATGAAGCGGCGCGCATCGTCGGGCTCGCCGTAGATTTCCGCCCGCTCGAAGGCCGCCGGGATATCGAGGAAGTAGAGCGGCACAGCGCTCGTGGTGGCACGCCAGATGCGCTGCTCCTCGGCGTGTGCCCCGACCGGCAGGAACGAGGCGCCGATAGGACCCTCCATTGGCACCCCCGTTTCTCGAAGCGCCCGATAGTGGGGCATGACCACCCGCACATCGTGTCCGGCGGCCCGCAAGGCCTGGGGGAGCGCGCCGGCCACGTCGGCCAATCCACCGGCCTTCACATACGGGGCCACCTCGGCGGCCACAAAGAGGACGTTCATCCCCCTACCTTACGCGGTGCGTCCCCCCGACGCAAAATGACCTCTCGTCCCTGCATGCATCGAACATGGTCCCCGCCACCGGAGCAGGCTTCCGCATGACGCCGTGTACCCGTGGAACGCTCGCCCGTAACGCCATGGCGTATGTGCTCGCCGGAGGGCGCGGGTCGCGACTGTACGAGCTCACGGACCGACGCGCGAAGCCCGCCGTGTACTTCGGCGGCAAGACGCGCATCATCGACTTCGCGCTGTCGAATGCGATCAACTCCGGCATCCGGCGCATCGGCGTCGCCACGCAATACAAGGCACATAGCCTCATCCGGCATCTGCAGCGCGGCTGGAACTTCCTGCGGCCCGAGCGGAACGAAAGTTTCGATATTCTTCCCGCGTCACAGCGCGTGAGTGAGACCCAGTGGTACGAGGGGACCGCCGACGCCGTCTACCAGAACCTCGACATCATCGAGGCCTACGGGCCGGAGTTCATGGTGATCCTCGCGGGCGACCACGTGTACAAAATGGATTACGAGCTGATGCTGCAGCAGCACGTAAACCAGGGGGCCGACGTGACGGTGGGCGTGCTCGAGGTGCCACGGCTCGAGGCCACCGGCTTCGGCGTGATGCAGGTGGATGCCGAGGATCGCATCGTGCATTTCCTCGAAAAACCCAGTGATCCGCCGGCCATCCCGGGGAAGCCCGACATGGCCCTCGCAAGCATGGGCATCTACGTCTTCAGGACGCGTTTCCTCGCCGACCTGCTGCGTCGCGACGCGGCAGCTCCATCGTCCACGCACGATTTTGGCAAGGATCTCATCCCGTATGTGGTGGCCCACGGGAAGGCGGTGGCGCATCACTTCAGTACGTCCTGCGTGAAAGCCACCCGCGAGAGCGAGGCCTACTGGCGTGACGCGGGGACCATCGATGCGTATTGGGAAGCCAACATCGACCTCACGTCGGTGCTCCCCGGGCTCGACATGTACGAGCATGACTGGCCCATCTGGACCTACGCGGAGATCACCCCACCGGCCAAGTTCGTGCACGCCGAGGAGGGGCGTCGTGGCTTTGCGCTCGATTCGCTCGTGTGCGGCGGGTGCATCATCTCCGGTGCCGGCGTGTTCCGCTCCCTGCTCTTCACCAATGTGCGCGCGCACTCGTACGCCCACCTCGACGGCGCCGTCATCCAGCCCGATGTGGATGTGGGGCGGGGCGCACGGCTCACGAGCGTGGTCGTCGATCGCGGGGTCCGTATTCCACCGGGCCTGGTGGTCGGTGAGGATCCGGCACTCGATGCCGCGCGTTTCCGACGGAGTGACCGCGGCATTGTGCTCATCACGCAGCCGATGCTCGATCGTCTCGCGACCTGATCGCCATCCCCATCCTGCCACGCTGCGATCCTGCCAATGATCATGTCGAGCCGCCTCACCCGTCGCGCAATACTCTCGTTTCTGATGGCTGGCAGCCTGGCCGCGCTCTCTGGCTGCTACAGAGCCAACAGCGGGAGCGGTCAGCAAACCATCATTCTGCTGGTGAACAACCGCGGCTTTTACGACGTGAACGTGTACGCCATGCGGGCCTCACTATCGAGTGGGCGCCGACTCGGCACGGTCAGCGGGAACTCCCAGGCGACGCTGCGTGTCCCGGTGAACGAGCTGCAGCCCGGGGGCGGGCTGGTGGTCAACGTGCGCACCGTGGGCGGCCGCTACCAGTGGGTCAGCCCCTCGGTGCAGGTAGGGAGCGGCATCGTGGCGCGCCTCGACGTCATTCAGACCGCCAACGGCGAACTCACGCAAAGCCAGATGTATTCCCAGGTCGCACCGCAGCCCGATCGCTGAAACACCCGGTCCGTCGCGCTACTTCGCGGTCGCCGGTGCGCGCCAGTGTGCCACCACCGCCTGCCCGATGCGGGCAATCACGGCATTGCCCTCGCTCTCGCTCCAGTAGCGGGTGTCCTGGTTGTCCTTCGTGAGCACGCACGTCACCACGCGGGCGGGCAGATACAGCACACCGCAATCGGTGCGGGAGCGATCCACGTCGCCGGTCTTGTGGGCGGCACGCACGCCGTAGTTGAAGCGCATCAGTTTCGAGGTGTCCTCGTTGTGCTCGAGGATCTCCAGCATCGTCGAATCAGCCGACGGGCTCACCGCCTTGCCCTGTGCGAGGAGCGTGAACAGCCGCGCCATCTCGTTGGGGGTGGTGACCCCCAGGCCGTACTTGGCAGAGCTGTCCGGAGCCACACTCGCTATGCGGGTCATGCTCCCCGAGTGCACCTTCGTGCGCGGCAGCTGCAGCGCCTCCATTTTCTGCCACACCCGCCGGATCTTGATGCGATCGAGCAGCAGATTGGTCGCGGTGTTGTCGCTGAGGGTGCTCATCAGCCATGCCGCATCCCAGAGACGCATGGTGAACGGCGTGCGCATGAACTGCAGCTGGCCGGCCCCGCCCACCTTGTCGATCGCCGTGAGCACCACGGGATCGTCGAGCGAGAGTTGCCGCTGCTCCGCCAGATCAAAGAGCGCCACCAGCACCGGTACCTTGATCAACGACGCCGTCGAGAACGGCTCATCGCCGCGCCGTTCGAGATGTTCGTCGGTTTCCAGGTTGGTAATGCTGTAGCCGACTACGCCGCGGTGGGCATCGGCGATGCTGTCGATCGTGCGCTTGAGCCCGGGGAGTGCGGGCCCGGGGCGGGCGGACGCTTGGGCGGCCAATGTGTCCGCCAGCCAAGGCACTGACAGGGGGGCCAGCAGGGGGGCCAGCATCACCACGGCGCAGGCGCGCGCGAGAACGGGGAGGAGTCGCATGCCGGGAAACTAGGGTTTCCCTCAGCGCCTCGCTCCCCGTGTGCGGACCCGACCGTCCCTCAACGGCCGACCCACGACCTCGTGCCTCTGGCTCTGGTAACGCCCGAGTGGCGCCGTCCCCTACCTGCGGGCATCGCGCATGACGCGCCCGTCACGTGGCCACGGCCTGCAGCCCCCGGGGAGCCGGGGTATTGCCGAGGCGGCTTGGAAAGAGGAATCTCAAGATCCGCCTAACGGGCTCTGGACGAACACCCCCCACGAGTCCAATCTCCCGTATACATCACTTTGGCTCAATTCGCCCCGACCCTGCCGCGCGGTCCAAGACGGCAGGGTCGGTACTGTTGCGAATTACTCGGGCCCGCCCCGAGGGCCACATTGCGAGGGAACGGGCTGGTCCGTAACCACAGGACCCGCCCCCCTTCGCTGGTCTGTTCTACTTCATTCCCTCCTTCATGGCCTCCGATCCCTTCGTGCCAACCCCAGCGCTCCCCCGCATCATTCAAGGCGGTATGGGGATCGGCGTCTCCAACTGGCGTCTGGCCAATGCCGTCTCACGGCTCGGTCAGCTGGGTGTCATCTCGGGCACGGTGATCGATACGGTGCTGGTGCGCCGACTGCAGGACGGTGATCCCGGGGGGCACATGCGTCGGGCGCTGGCGCACTTCCCCATCCCGGGTGTGGCCGACGAACTGCTGACGCGCTACTTCCTCCCTGAAGGCCGCGCGCCGGGCACACCGTACCATCTCCTGCCCATGTACCGGCAGGTCGTGACCAGCGCCCGCCAGCGGGTCACCGTCGCCGCCGCGTTCGTGGAAACGTGGCTCGCCCGCGAAGGGCACGACAACGCCGTGGGGATGAACCTGCTCACCAAAGTGCAGATGCCGAACCTCCCCACGCTGTACGGCGCGATGCTCGCCGGCGTGGCCACGGTCATCATGGGCGCCGGCATTCCGCGCGAAATCCCGGGGGCACTCGACGCGCTCTCCACGCACAGCAAGGCCACGCTCAAGTTCGACGTGGAGGGGCTGGGCCGCGAGGACGCCGAGTACCTCACCTTCGATCCGGCCGACGTGTGGCCGGAGCACGCGCTGCCGACCGAGCCACTCCGCCGCCCCGACTTCTATCCCGTCGTATCGGCCGTTTCGCTGGCCGCCACGCTGGCCCGCAAGTCGAACGGCAAGGTGAATGGATTCGTGGTGGAAGGCCCCACCGCCGGTGGCCACAACGCGCCGCCCCGCGGGGAACTGAAGCTCGACCTGCTCGGCCAGCCGATTTACGGCGAGCGCGACGTGGTGGACCTGCAGAAGATGGCCGAACTCGGCCTGCCCTTCTGGATCGCCGGCGGTGCCGGCACGCCCGATGGCCTCTGCCGCGCGCTCGAGGCGGGCGCCGCGGGCATCCAGGTGGGCACGCTCTTCGCCTTCTGCGACGAGTCGGGGCTGACACCCGAGATCAAGCGCGACGTGCTGGCCGGCGTCACCGACGGTACCGCGAACGTGCGCACGGACCCGCGCGCCTCGCCAACCGGCTACCCCTTCAAGCTCGTGCAGCTCAAGGGGCACGAGCAGGCAGCAGAGCGCGAGCGCTGCTGCGATCTGGGCTATCTGCGTGAGGCGGTCAAGCGCGAGGATGGCCGGATCATCTACCGCTGCGCCTCCGAGCCGATCGGCACGTTCGTCAAGAAGGGCGGCGCCGAAGGCGAGACCGACGGCCGCAAGTGTCTCTGCAACGGCCTGCTCGCCGACATCGGGCTCCCGCAGCTGCGTGACGATGGTGGCGTGGAACCGCCGATCGTGACGAGCGGCGACGACATCGCCTCGCTGGCCGCCGTCGCGCACGACGGACACTACTCCGCCGGCGATGTGATCGAATGGCTGCAGGCACCGGTGCGCGCCTGAGGCGACTGTCCCGGCATGACGACGAAGGCGCGCTGCGGATGCGGCGCGCCTTCGTCGTTTCGCCCGACACGCGGTTGGGTAACAGGGTAGGTTTCGCCGTCGCTCGTTTCGACCTTACACGCCTCTTCGTCATGCGCTCTTCCCGTTACCTCGCCGTGGCCGCGCTGTTGGCGGTGACCCACGCGCCGCTCCCCGCGCAGCCGGCGCAATCTGCGCCGGCAGACACCAGCATCTCGAAAGCCGAAGTCGCTGCCCGTCGCGCCGCCTTTGCCGAGCGTATCGGCGACGGCGTGGTGCTGGCCTTTGGTGGCCGCACCCTCGTCCACGATTTCACGACGTTCTATCAGCTCGCGGCGTTTCGCTATCTCACGGAGCTGAACGAGCCCGATCACGCGTTCGTGATGGTTGTGCGCAACAAGGTGCCACAGACCACGCTGTTCCTCACCAAGATGGAGCCGCGCACCGCGTTCTATTACGGCACGAGTACCGACTCCACCAACAGCGTGTCGCGTACGGGACTGCCGGCGCGCTCCTTCGGCGCGCTTCCCGCCGTGCTCGACTCTCTGGCCACCAGCGGCCTGCCCTTCTACCACATCCCCGATGTGGAGACGATGGACTTCTCCCGCGCCGACTCGCTCACCCGCGGGCAGGAAACGGTGAAGGCCCTGGCGCGCAAGCACCCGACGCTCACGATCCGCAACGCCATGCCGCACGTACTCGCCGTGCGCGGCAAGAAGTCGGCGGCCGAACTGGCACTCATCCGAAAGGCCGTCGAGGTATCGAGCGAAGGACATCGCGCCGCCATGCTCACGGCCAACCCGCTGCACGAGTACGAGCTGCGCGCGGCCATCGAGTACGAGTTTACCCGACGCGGCGCCGAGCGCGTGGCCTATGGGTCCATTGTGGGATCGGGGTACAACGGCACCACGCTGCACTACATGAAGGACATGGATCCGGTGAAGCCGGGCGATCTCGTGGTGATCGATGCCGGCGCCGAATATCGCGGATACGCCGCCGATATCACGCGCACCATTCCCGTGAGCGGCACCTATACCGCGGAACAGCGGCAGCTCTATCAGTTGGTGCTCGACGCACAAAAGGCCGCGGAGCGCAACTCGAAGCCCGGCATGAGCATTCGCGCCGCCGCCGACAGCACCGTGGTGGTACGTACCAAGGGACTCGCGGCGCTCGGTCTCATCGAAAGCGCAGACGCGCAGTACGACCCGCCCTGGCGTGTGGACTGCACAGCCAACCCTCAGGGATGCAAGCAGGCCAACCTGTGGATGATCCACGGCATTTCACACGGCATCGGCCTCGCCGTCCACGATCCGCTGCAGGGTGATCTCAACGGCGGCCGCTTCGCCGAAGGCGACGCCTTCACCATCGAACCCGGCATCTACGTGAGTACACGCGCCCTCGACGTGCTGCCGGACACACCGCGCAACCGGCAGTTCAAGGCCAAGGTGCTGGCGGCGGTGAAGAAGTACGAAAACACGGGCATACGCATCGAGGATGACTACATCATCACCGACAAGGGGCTCGAGCGCATTTCCCTCGTGCCACGCGAGATCCCGGAAATCGAAGCGTTGATGAAGCGGCGGCGTGTCATCCAGCCCTGACATCGCGTGAACGGCAGCGCGCCCGATCGCTGAGGTTGCGCACCGCATCGGGCGCCACGTACACGGCCGACACGTCGTAAGCGTCAGCGCTGCTCGGAACGCCGTTTGGACGCCATGGCCCCCGCGGCGATCAGCGCAAACGGACTCACCGTGGCAATGAACACGCTCGCGATGAACACCGACGTGCGCGCCGGGATGGTCGCCGGCGAGTTGTCGGGTTCACCACGAATCAGCGTAACGAGGAGCATCAGCACCGGCTGCGTGGCCAGCAGCACGGCGGCCCACCGCCAGGGGCGTTCCGGACGCAGCCATCCGGACGCGCCGGAGCCGAGCATCACGAACAGTAGCCAGAGGAGCTGCACCGCCCCCTGCGGGATACCCATGCCTGTGAACCACGGGGTGGCATCGATAATGGCATACGCCACCACCCCCATCGCCACAGCCAGGGCAACCGACTGCGGGGCGGAGAGCGTGGACGGCAATTCCTGTGTTTCAGGCTGCATGAGGCGTTCGCTGGAGATCCGGGCCATGTGCACTCTGCTGACGTACCGAGGGCACCACCTGCAAAATAAGCGGCTGGAGGCCCATGGTGACCACACCACCACGGCGGGGCGTGGCATATGTTTCAGTGGCGGGCCGCGCCTGTCGCGGCAGCGGCCGATTTCCATTCGTGCGAGGAGCCAGTGCGCATCAGCAGGATGCTGCCGTGGTTGGTGTTCGTAACGCTGGTGGTGTTCAGCGTGGCCGTGTACCCCGAGCTGCCCGATCGACTCGTGACGTCGGTCGGCGCCTCTGGCCAGGCAACGCACCTGCGTGCGAAGACGCCGCTCGTATGGGGGATGCTGCCGGTCCTGTCGCTTGGTGTGCTGGGGATGATGCAGTGGATCCGCGCGCGGCTCCCCGCTCGCCCCGACCTGTTCAACTTCCCCGGCAAGGAGGATCTGCTGAAGCTCCCGAGGGAGCTGCATCCGCCTATCGTCGCCATGATGCAGCAGTTCATGGACGCCATGGCGGCGTTTACGATGCTCGTCATGCTGGCCGCGCAGGTGCTGCTGTGGCACGCCTCACGGGGTGGAACAAGCAGCGCGGGCACGATCCTGCTGATCGTGGGTCCGTCGCTTACGGTGCCGTTCACGTTTCTCTATCTGCAGCGGGTCACCGACGCGGTGGAGCGGGCCCGGCGCGAATGGGAGAGCCGGCGGCCTCCGCGCGCGGCGTAGCGCCGCCCACGCCGCGGCGCGTCGAGCAACGGGTGCTCGCACAGGTGGCTGGGGACGATGCAGATGCGCACCTGCCGGTCATGACAGAGATCGGCGGCGGGCTCGAACCGAAGCGGTCCCCGCCGCGGGACGGTACAATTCGGAGAGCGCGAGGAGCGCACATCTGTTTTCACCTTACGAGGTCTGTCCGATGGGTCGATCGAACCTCCTGCCGGCGCGCGCCGCGCGCCGGCTCGCCACCGCCCTCCTGGCGGCACCGCTGCCCGTGCTGGCGCAGGCCCCGCTGCCGAAGCCTGCGTCCAACACCACGCCCATGCTGGCCGGCCTCGACGCCGCCGCGGAACGGTACGCCGGGATCGCCAAGCAGATCTGGGGCTTCGCCGAGGTGGGATACATGGAGGAGCAGAGCTCGGCCCTGCTGCAGTCCGAACTCAAGCGCGCCGGCTTCCGCGTGACGACGGGGACCGCGGGGGAGCCCACGGCATTCGTCGCCGAATACGGCAGTGGCAAGCCGGTCATCGCCATCCTTGGCGAGTTCGATGCGTTGCCCGGGCTTTCCCAGGATGCGGTCCCCGAGCGCAAGGCCCTTCGCGCCGGCGGGCCTGGTCACGGCTGCGGCCATCATCTCTTCGGCACCGCCAGCACCGCCGCCGCGATTTCCGTGAAGGCGTGGATGGTGGCCAACAAGGTCACCGGCACGATCCGCATGATCGGTACGCCAGCCGAAGAAGGCGGATCGGGCAAGGTGTACATGGTGCGCGATGGGGTGTTCAACGACGTGGATGCGGTGATTGCGTGGCATCCCGGCGACGAGAACGCAGCCACGGGCGAACGCACCATGGCCAACATCACCGGCAAGTTCCGTTTCCATGGCATCTCATCACACGCCGCCGGTGCCCCAGAACGTGGCCGCTCGGCGCTCGACGCGGTCGAAGTGATGAATACGATGACCAACTTCCTGCGCGAGCATGTACCGGACGGGACACGCATACACTACGTGATCACCAATGGCGGCAAGGCCCCCAACGTGGTCCCTGACGAGGCCGAGGTGTACTACTACGTCCGTCATGTGGATATGAACGTGGTGAAGAACGTCTGGGGGCGTGTGGTCGATGCGGCCAAGGGGGCATCGATCGGTACCGGTACCACATACGATCTGCAGCTCATCGGCTCGGTCTACTCGCTGCTCCCCAACGAAACGCTGCTGCGCATCAAGCAGCGGGCGCTCGAAACGGTGGGCGGCTACACGCTGACCCCTGAGGAGCGAGTGTTCGCCGAGACGCTGCAAAAGAGTGAGGCGTTTGTACCGGTGGCGCTCGAGGCCACCCAGAAGATCAAGCCGCTCGTAGTGGGGCAGCCTGGTGCCGGCTCCACCGATGTGGGAGACGTGAGCTGGATGGTGCCCACTGTGCAGCTGTCGGCGGCCACGTGGGTGCCCGGCACGGCGGCACACTCGTGGCAGGCCGTGGCAGCCGGTGGCATGAGCATCGGGGCCAAGGGCATGATGATCGCCGCCAAGACCATGGCGCTCACGGCGGCCGACCTGTTTGCCGTGCCAGCCACGATCGCCGCCGCGAAGAAGGAGTTCGATGCCAAGCGTGGACCGAACTTCAAGTACGAAACCATCCTCGGCACCCAGAAGCCGCAACTCGACTATCGCAAGGGAACGACCAACTGATGCCGCACCGCTCGAGCAGCCGTCTCGCCGCCTCGTCGCTCGTCCTGGCCACCGCGCTGTTTGCGTCGCTGGCTGACGCCCAGGACACCCGTCCACGCACGCGCGTGCCGGCCACGCGCGGTACCGCGCGTCCGTCGCCCGTGCGTGTGCCGGAGGCCGACAGCCTCCTGCCCTGGTCGCAGCAGATCACCATCCGCGAGCAGTGGCTATCGAAGCGGCACGAGATGCTGCTGCCCATGATGCGACGCCATGGGGTGGGCATGTGGGTCGTGGTAAATGAAGAGTTCCACGATGATCCGCTCGCGCAATACGTGGCGCCGCCGCGGCCATACACCGGCAATCGCGATTTCTTCGTGTTCATTGATGGTGGCGCCGAGGGGCTCAAGAAGTACGCCATTACCGGGTACACCGAGGAGAACCTTGCCCGGTTCTTCGATGCGCCGTTCACGGAGCCCCGTCCGCCGGCCACCACGCTCCGCGATTTGTACGCCAAGTACAAGCCCGCGACGATCGGTCTTGGTATTCGCGGCACGCGCGGGCAGACGCGCACCCTTGGCTACGACAGCTATCGATTCCTCGCGGAAACCCTCGGCCCGGACGCCGAAAAAACGTTCATGAGCAGTGGGGAGCTGGTGCAGGAGTACCTCGACACCCGTCTCCCCGAGGAGATGTCGCACTATCGCACGGCCGTGATGGTGACCGAGGCGATCGTGAAGCGCGCGCTGTCGAACGAGGTAATCACGCCGGGCAAGACGACGGTGGGCGATGTGCGTCGGGCGCTCTTCGATATGCTGTGGGCCGCCGGGGTGCGGACGTGGTTCCAGCCGGACCT
>NZ_JBIJCN010000056.1:0-15227 GCF_044344655.1 Gemmatimonas sp. | reverse complement strand
TCGCCACACGGCCGCAATCGCTGCAGACCTCATGTTCGTGAGCGGCGGTCGTCCCTGTCAGGTTGCCGTGCCCATCGCACGCCTACGTGGGCTTCCCGTGATCTGTCATTTACACCATCCCTCGTACGCGCGCTATCTCAACGCGTGGCTCGTCAAGCATGCGACCGAGCGGCTCTACCCTTCCCTCTTTACGAAGGAATGGGTTCGTGCCGCCACCGGTGCGGATGGTCGCGTGGTGTACAATGCGGTGTTCACCAATGACCATGGTGGGACTGAGGACACCTCGGTGCGCCATCGCTATGGCATTCCCGACGGTGCCTTTGTCATGGGACAGATTGGCGCACTGGTCCACCACAAGCGGCCCCTGCTGGCCATTGAGGTGTTCGAGCAGCTAGCGGAGACGCATCACGACTGCTTCCTCTTTCTGATCGGTGATGGCCCAGAACGAGAACGGTTGCTGGCGCGACGGGCCGTATCACCCGCAGGAACGCGCATCTTCATCACCGGCAGAGTGGATACGCTCGAGGGCTTCTACAAGAGCTTCGACGTGAACGTGCAGCTGTCGGTCGAAGAAGGCTTCGGGCTGACGGTCATCGAAGCAGCCACCCACGGTGTGCCGTCGATCATCGCCGACGCAACCGGTCTTCGTGAGACCATTGAAGATGGTGTGACTGGCATCAAGTGCCGGCCCGACAACGTGCCCGCATTTGCCGATGCAATCCGTGGTTTGATCGACGACCCTATGCGCCGACGCCGCCTCGGCGACAACGCACGGCGCCGCGCGCACCACCACTTCTCCCGCGACCGGTACGCCGGACAAATCGTGGAGATCGTACGCGGTCTTCTTCACGGTTGACGTACCACTCCCCCGGACGATGTCACGACGAGCCCTCGCGCGACGCGCTGTCAGGACCCTCTACGTTGAAGATGCGATCGGCTTCGGCGGATCCCTTGTCAGCCTGGTCGAATTGCTGACCAACCTGCCGGCAGATCGCGATTGGCGCCTGCTGACACACCGCACCTTGCGTTCGATTGCCGAAGAGCGTGGCATTGCTCCGGATCGGATCGTCATTGCTCCTCCACACTGGACGCAACGTATCCGCGCCCCGAGATCCCTTCGGCTTGCCGAGTACGCAGTCACGGTGGCCGTACGCACTCTGCGATTTGCCGTACGCATTCTTCGCAGCAAGCCGGACGTTGTGCATCTCAACAATGGTCTCTCGAGCAATATCCCCGCGCTTCTTGCGGCGAAGCTGCTGGGTTGCACGGTCGTGTGCCATCAACGCAACCTCGAGAGCCCCACACGCCTGACACGGGCACTTGCACGATACGTCAATCCCGACACCCACATTGCGATCACGAGCAGTGTCGCACAGTCACTCTATGACCTCGGCATTTCCCGCGACCTGGTCCATGTCATCTTTGACCCGATCATGCCGCCTCAGGCAACCACGAACGCAGACCGCAGCACCGACACGGCCTCCCGTGTAGAAGTCGCGGCGTTCAGCATGCTCCTTCCGTGGAAGGGTCATGAACTGCTCCTCCAGGCGTTTGCACAGGCCATCACCCAGACAACCGCGCCGCTGCATTTGCGTATTTACGGGGATTCGCCAACCGAGGACCGTACGTACATCACGTCTCTCCGGTCCCTGTGCGATGCGCTGTCGATCTCCCATCAGGTGACCTTCATGGGCCGCGCGCCGAATGTCTGGGAGGCATTGACCACGGTGGATATCGCCGTTCACACCTCGTTACAACCGGAGCCATTCGGACGAGTCATTGCCGAAGCGATGATGGCGGGCGTCGCCGTCATCGCATCCGAGGGCGGCGGAGCATCGGAGCTCATTGACGACGGCACGGACGGGTTCACCTTCCCCAGCGGCGACTCCCACGCGCTTGCGGAGCGAATCTCAAGGCTGGCCGACGATCCACCGCTGCGCCTCGCGCTTTCGACTCGGGCTCGTGCATCGGTTCGCACCCGATTCACGCCAGAGGCACATGTTCGGCAGGTGCTGGAGGTGTACGAGCGTCACGCACTGCGCTGAGATTTGCTGTCGTGTGCCCTTCGCCATGCGGGTTGTTCGGATCACGCTGTGGGAAGGAGTGTGACCATTCGTGCCGCCAGAGGATGAGACATGGAGCCAAGCAGCCACCGAATCTCTGCGGCATGCACCTTGATGGCGAGCGCGCCGTACATCGCCATGCCTGCGATCGTACAAATGACCAGCCGTGTGACGGCTGGAATCGCGCTTGAGTGAACCAGCAGCTCACGGATCACGTAGACTACCGCGCCCATGGCCATGGCGGAGGTCGTGCTCGCACCAACGACTCTCAGCCAGTCGGCTCCCAGAATGCCGGTCGCCACTCGCAAGGCGGAAACACGCCGGTAGATGAGGAAGGGCAGTGGCACCAGCCAGGCGAGTGCCAGTCCGAGCGGCCCGAAGAAATAGCTGAGAAGCAGAAACGAGGGGGGCAGAATGAGCAGATTCAACATGCTGTTCTGCGCAAACGTACCCTCCCCATCAGCGGCAATCAGGGCGGTATCGATGGTCACCATCATCGGTACAAAGATGCCTTGAATACAGAGCACTCGAAGGACGGAGACATACGGCAGCCATTTGGCGCCCAGCACGCCGGCGACCACGTCATCCGCGACAACAATCAGGCCGACGAAGGCTGGCACGATGATCATGGCGGAGGCGGAGACCAACTTGAGCGTTGCCCGACCGAGAGCCGGTCGGTCTCCACGTAGGCTGCCGAAGACCGACGGGGCGATATAGGTCAGGATACCGGCGATTTTCTCGATGGGCGCGAACGCCAGCGCCATCATGTACGTGTAGCCCCCCAGCGCGTGTGCACCGAGAATGCGCCCGCCGAGGTATGCGTCCGCGTTCTGTGCGAGAAAGCCGGCAATGGATGCCGTCACGAGATGCTTCGCTCGCCCGGCCAGCGGCGTGAGGCCCGCGAGGGTCGGCAACGCCGGGAGCAGTCGGGCATTCCAGAGAATCAATAGCGTTTGGATGGTCACCCCAGCGAGGTACCCGAACACGAGCGACCAGTACCTTGCGCCGATCAGGGCGAGGCACAGGCAGGTCAGTGAGTCGCCGAGCGCCCGCAGAATGTCCGCGGTCGACACCACCTTGAACGCCATCTTTCGGCGCAAGGCCGCCAGCGGTGCGAGCGCGAAGCCCTCGATCATCAGACCAGCGGCGAGCGCGGCGACGAGCGGAACAAGCCCGTGGGTTCCGTAATACCGCTCGATTGATCGCCCACACAGCACCAGTATCGCGGCAATGCTGCCGAAGGCCGCGATGGACCAGCCATGCAGTTGTCTGAGCTGACCTCGCTGGAGTTCCGGGCCCAGTACAATGAGGTTCGATACACCCGATTCAGCCAGAATGCGTCCACACCGGGTGAAGACCGTCACCAGTGCGAGGTAACCGTAGTCGGCCGGGCTCAGAATGCGGGCGAGTGCGATCGTCACCGGCCACGTGACGACCAGCGGCCCCCACCGCGCCAACGCGACCCACCGCGCACTGTGCCACACATGGCGCCCGCGGGTCGCTTCGTCCGTTCCCACGCTCTCACGGGGGTCCTCATCAATGGCGGTACTCAGCGAGCGGCGCTCCGCGCGTTAGCGTATCCGATGGGGAGGCCTACCCGGCATCGGACCTCGCGACGGCACGACCACCGCTGACGTCCGCTCGGGGGTGACCATGCCGAGATACCCACCGAGTGCGACCACCCCGAAGAGCAGGTAGCTGTAGCCATGCGACAAAAACACGATACACAGGGCGTACGCGATGAGCGCCGCGAGGTAGTCGGGCCGGTACACCGGCGAGCGCCAGCTCCAATACCTCCTGACGTTGCGGACGTATTGAAACAGCAGAAAGAGCAGCGTGAGCAGCCCCCCGAAACCGACCTCCGCGGCAATCTGCACGTACGTATTGTGCGCCGTATGCCACGCGCCGTTGACGTTGTGCTCCTGAAAGTCGTGGCCAAGCTTTGCTTCGAAGGCACCGGCACCAACGCCGAACACGGGATTCTGTGCGGCAAACGTCAATCCTCGCTTCCACAGATAGACGCGCCCGGAACTGCTGGTAGTGTTGTAGTCCTCATCAATCGCAAGAAGCGTCGCCGCGCGGACGGTCATCGACTCGGGGAGCACGGACCACACGGCCGGTCCGGCGGCAAGGAGGGCGATGGTGCCCAGTATGATCCGCTGTGGGCGCATTGAAAGGAGGAGGGTGGCGCTGCCGCCTATGAACCCAAGAAGCGCTCCTCGCGATCCGGTCTTCATCAGGCCAAAGAACAGGAGCCCAGCGGCAACCAGCGACACGAGTCGGCTTACCCTCGAACCACGCATGACGCCGCCGATGGCAAAGCAAAACGTCAGGGCGAACAGAGCGCCGAGGTCGTTAGGGTCGTAGCTGCCACTGCTGGTCAGGCGATTGCCTTCGAGATACTCACCCCGCACCAACAGCACCGCACAGAGCATCGCCGCGAGCCAGGACATTCGACTCACCACCAGATCCGCGGCCTTGATGGTCGGCGTGGTCAGACCCACCACGACGATCAATGCAACGCCCCATGGCAGCACCTTCATCGTCGCCCATGTTTGCCCCCGCCACGTGGACAATGGAAACGAAAGGACAACAAGGGCCGCATAGACAAGAAACGCCTGGAGCATCGGCGAGCGCCATACGTTCCGCCATGCGGCAGGGCGCGAATGGACGACATGCAGCAGCACGGCCGCGATGGTAGCCAGCAAAACAGGTTTCGCGAGCTGCAGTGAGCCGAGCACCTCGCCAAGACGAACGACCATGAGGCCAAGCACGAGAACGGTGACCTTCCACGAGGCTGGCCAATAGGCGCCCCTGCTGCCGCTACGGAGCATGGACCCACGGTGCCCAACCGCCGTCGAGACCGGCGCACCCACGGGCATGGTCATGGCCCGTGCACCTCAATGTCCTGCACGGGTTCCGCTGGCGCGATGCGGCGAATCCGCTCGCGGCTAGGCAATCCCCGCTGCCAGTCCACCATGTTGCGAATGCCGGCCTCGAGGTGCACACGTGGCGAGAACCCGAGGCGTCTCGCTTTTTCCGACGAGAACACGGTTTCGCATACCGCCAGCTTTCGAATGCGCATTCGGCTCACGGTCGCCTCGCGTCCCAGCATGCGCGACGCCAATTCGAGTGGCAGACAGGCCAATAGGGCTAATTGCACCGGAATGCCAACGCGAGGAAGACGTACAGCCAATGCCGATGCGATGTGATTGGCGATTTCGCGACTGGTGAGATCGGGAGACTCCACCCAGTTGTACACCTCGAGAGGCTCACGCATCCGCGACCACGCCCAGAGCGTGAAGTCAACGATGTTCTCGACGTATGATAGGCTCTTCCGATTGGCGGACGGACCAACATGGACATACCGCCGACGCGCAATCTGCTCAATCAGCGAGTACATGTTGGCGAAGTTCCCGGGGCCGAATGTGACGGTCGGCCGGATGATCAGCGCCGCAAGGTCACCATCGCGGATTGCCGACGCCACGACGGCCTCCGCCGCCAGCTTGCTCGCGCCATAGGGCGAATCGGGAGTGGTGGGCGCGGTTTCCGTGCACGAAACCGGCGACGACCCATACACCGCCACAGACGAATAGAAGCACAAGGATCGTACGGCGTGCTCACGCATGCATTGCACGAGCAGCGCTGTCGCGTCCCGGTTGACACCGTAGTAGGTCTCGGTGTCGATGCCCGAGTCGTGGTGCGCGGCCGCCAGATGCAGCACGGCGCCGCAGCCCTCGAGGGCGCGCTCAATCGCCGCCCTGTTCCGAATGTCACCGCGCACGAAGCGCACGGGGCGCGACGACGCGTCCGGCGCGTGCAGATCCAAAATGACATAGCGTTGCCCAAGCGCGTCGAACGTCCGGCAGAAATGGGATCCGATGAACCCCGAACCGCCGGTGATCAATATCGGACGCTCTCCGGGCACCGGTACGCCGAACACCCTGTCGGTATCGGGCATCAGGCTCACAGCGCGGTGCTGGCCCATCCGGGAAGGCGCTTCCCGACTTCGGCCTGGAGCGCAACAGCAACGCGTAGGGCGAGGGAATCCGCCTGCGCCACCGCCGTTTCGAGACGCGCCGGGGCGCTCGCCCGCCCAAGGGGGACGACGATCCGCACCAGCGCTTCCTCCGTCCGCCCTTTCAAGGCCGCGTCACGCATGAGCTCCCACTTGACCGCGTATTCGCTGGCGGAGATTCGGCCACGTCCCTGATACCAGTAGTACACCAGGGCGCGGGTGCCGCCGTTGGCAAGGAGCACCCGATTGACTCGGGCCGGTGCGGCGATCGGCAGCGGCACGCGTGCACTGTTGAGGATCTCCCATCCAGCGCCAGGCAGACAGTTCTTGGGTGAATGGATCGACTTCCCCTGGACCTGACGATCATAGTAGCCGACGTAGGTAGTAAACCGAGGAATGGAGTCCTCAGTGAACACACGCATCATGTAGTCGCTCATGCCGGCCACTTTACGCTCCTCCTCAGGCACGACCAGGTCGCGACCTTCGAGCCCGGCAAGCGTGCGCGGGATGGAGCGCATCGGAGCGAGTGGTTGCATCGCACGCTGTTCGCGCACCCCCGAGATGAGCAGCACGCCACAGCCGAGCGCCAGCGGCGGCAGCAATCGCAGAGAGCGGTTCATCCGTGCAACTCCAGGCTGTGAGGGCGACGCCGCACCATGTGCTCGAGATGTCCGAGCGCCCAGGCCACGGCCGCGGTTATCACGAAGGCCGCGCCGAACATCAGCATCCCCTCGCTCGTGTGCATGAAGCCCTGACCCATTTCGGGACTCACGAACAGAATGAGAAAGCCCGTGAGGAAGACACGCACGCCATTGATCAGGATCGCGATCGGTATGGCGATCAGGATGAGCAGCACCCGAGTGGGCCACTTGTCGAGGAAGAGCGCGCCCAGGAGCACTCCGAGGCTGAGCAGTGCGGTGAGCGAGCGTAAGCCACTGCACGCTTCCGCCACGAACAGCTGCTGCCCAGGAATGTTGATCACATTGCCATGCATCATCACCGGGATCTCGCGCCACGCCAGCAGCGCAGCGCCGATTTTGCTCGCCGTGAATTGCAGCGGCAACGCCACCGTGTTGAGTATGACCTCGGGAATGGGAATACTCAGCGACACCAAGGTGAACGGCAGCCACCAATGCAGGAGCTGCCGGAAGCCAGCGTACCACACCACGAGGCCGCCCAGCGCCATGATCATGCTGCCGCGCATCACGAACAGTTCGACAGCCAGGTCTGCTGCGTAGCGGAACAGCACCGCAGCGATGATCATTGCCATGCCCACCCCGTGATTTGGCGCGGCGCCCTTCACGATGCCGCTCTTGTAGACGAACCACAGGCTGAGCGGCGCGAGCAGCATGCCGTGCCCGCTGTTGGAATCGGTCCACCAGGCGTCCAGCAGCAACATGAACGGCTTCGCAAAGAGCACCGCAAACAGCCCTGCGGTCAGCAGGTGCACCGCCAACTCCCCAGGGGCGAGGGCCCGGATGCGGGCGCGCAGCGCGCGGAGATCACGCAGCACCGCGGTTGGCACGGACGGATTGGGCGCACCGACCGTGAGGGCGGCGGCACTGGTTGTGGCAGGGCTCGTCACAGCAATTCTGGGCCATTGAGGAATACGTCAATGCAGGGACGCCCCACGCGAGCAGGGCGTCACTGGTGCAGCAGCGGGCGTCTTCTACCCGGCCTCAGCCGGCCACGAGGGTCGCCGTAAATCGTGGATCGTTCGCCTCGTGCCCGGCACGGGCCGCGTAATCGTGCAGCTGGTCCGGCAAGACCTTCCCCACCCCGAAGTACGTGCTTTCGGGGCGCCAGAAGTACCAGCCGCTCACGCTGGCGGCTGGATACATGGAATAGCTCTCCGTGAGCGTCATCCCGGTCCGTGCTTCGACCTCGGCTACAGCAAAGAGGGTGCCCTTTTCCCGATGGTCGGGGCACGCAGGGTACCCGGGGGCCGGCCGGATCCCTTGATACCGCTCCCTCACCAGCCCCTCGTTGTCGAGGGTCTCGTCAGGCGCATACCCCCAGAACTCCGTGCGCACCCGCTGGTGCAGCCGTTCGGCGAAGGCCTCGGCCAGCCGGTCGGCCAGCGCCTTGGCCATGATGCTGCCATAGTCGTCGTGCTGCGCCTCGAACTCGGCGACCAAGCGCTCCAGCCCGTGGCCCGTGGTCACGGCAAAGGCACCTACATAGTCGAGCACGCCGCTATCACGCGGTGCCACGAAGTCGGCCAAACAGTGATTGGGGCGACCATCACCCTTCTTGTCGAGCTGTTGACGCAGCATGTGTAGGGTGGCTGCAACAGCGGTCCGACTCTCGTCGGTGTACAACACGATGTCGTCGCCCACAGCGTTGGCCGGCCAGAACCCAAACGCCGCCCGCGCCTCCAGCCGCTGCTCCCGCACGATCCGCCCCAGCAGCTCCTGCGCGTCGGCATACAGGGTCCGGGCAGTGTCCCCCACCACGGGGTCGCTGAGAATGGCCGGGAAATACCCCGCGAGCTCCCAGGTCTGGAAGAACGGCGTCCAGTCGATGTACGGGACCAGATCCTCCAGAGGGTACGGCGCCAGCGTACGGGGCCCCGTGAAGGTGGGCGCCGGCACCGGCACGGTGAGGTCGATGGGCGCCTTGTTGGCGCGCGCCGCCTCGATCGGCACGAGCCGTTCCGCCCCACCACGTGCGGCCCGCGACTCGCGGATGTTGGCATACTCCGCCCGCACCTCGCTCACGAACGCCTCGCGGCGCTCGTCACTCAGCAGGTTGCTGGTCACCCCCACCGCGCGCGATGCATCGAGCACGTGCACCACCGGCCCGCTGTACACGGGCTCGATCTTGAGCGCCGTATGCGCCTTGCTGGTGGTGGCTCCGCCAATGAGCAGGGGAATGGTGAACCCCTGCCGCTCCATCTCGCTGGCCAGGAAACTCATCTCTTCGAGGCTGGGCGTGATGAGGCCACTGAGGCCGATCACGTCGGCGTTCACCTCGCGCGCCTTGTCGAGAATGGCGGCGCAGGGCTGCATCACGCCCATGTCCACCACCTCGTAGCCGTTACACTGCAGCACCACACCCACGATGTTCTTGCCGATGTCGTGCACGTCGCCCTTGACCGTCGCCATGAGCACACGGCCGGCGGCCTTGCTGTTGGCGGTCTTGCGCGCCTCGATGTACGGAATGAGGTGCGCCACCGCCTTCTTCATCACGCGCGCGCTCTTCACCACCTGTGGCAGAAACAGCTTGCCCGCGCCGAAGAGATCACCCACAACGTTCATGCCACGCATGAGCGGCCCTTCGATCACCTCGATGGGGTGATCCACCGCCTGACGCGCTTCTTCAGTGTCTTCCACCACGAAGGCGTCGATGCCGTGCACCAGCGCATGGGTCAATCGCTCCGTGACGCCCAGCTGCCGCCAGGCAGCGGACTCCGTGCCTCCCGCCTTGGCCGTACCTCGCACACTGTCGGCGATCTCCATGATGCGCTCGGTGGCATCGGGACGGCGATTGAGGACCAGGTCCTCTACGCGCTCACGCAGGTCGAGCGGGATGTCTTCGTACGGCACCAGCGCACCGGCATTCACAATGCCCATGTCCATGCCGGCCTTGATGCCGTGATACAGAAACACGGCGTGAATGGCCTCGCGCAGCGGGTTGTTGCCGCGGAAGGAGAAGCTCACGTTGCTCACGCCGCCGCTGACCTTGGCGTGTGGCAGCGTCGCCTTGATCTGCGTCGTGGCCTCGAAGTAGGCCACCGCGTAGCCGGCGTGCTCCTCGATGCCCGTGCCGATGGCGAAGATGTTGGGATCGAAGATGATGTCCTGCGGCGGGAACCCCACCTGCTGCGTGAGCAGGCGGTAGGCGCGCGTGCAGATCTCCACCTTGCGCTCCACTGTATCGGCCTGCCCCTGCTCGTCGAAGGCCATCACGATCACGGCGGCGCCATAGTGGCGCACGAGACGCGCCTGACGCAGGAACTCCGCCTCCCCCTCCTTGAGGGAGATGGAGTTCACGATCCCCTTGCCTTGCAGACACTTGAGCCCGGCCTCGATCACGCTCCACTTGCTGGAGTCGACCATGACGGGCACGCGGGAGATATCGGGCTCACTCGCCACGAGGTTGAGGAACGTGACCATGGCGTGCTGCGCATCCAGCAACCCTTCGTCCATGTTCACGTCGATCAGCTGCGCGCCGTTCTCCACCTGCTGCCGCGCCACGACCAGCGCCTCGGTGTAGTTGCCATCCAGAATGAGCTTCGCGAAGCGAGCCGAGCCGGTCACGTTGGTGCGCTCACCCACGTTCACGAAGTTCGTGGTGGGGCCCACATTGAACGGTTCGAGGCCACTGAGTCGGAGCAGCGGCTCCAGCTGCGGCATCTGACGCGGCGGCACACCCTGCACGGCCTTGGCAATGGCCGCAATAAATTCCGGACTGGTCCCGCAACAGCCGCCCACGACGTTGAGCAACCCGCTCTTGGCCCACTCGGCGATGTGCTCGGCCATCATCTCCGGCGTTTCGTCGTAGCCGCCGAAGGCGTTGGGGAGGCCGGCGTTTGGGTGCGCACTGATATGGCAGTCGGCGATGCGGCTGAGCTCCTGCACGTAAGCGCGCAGCTGGGCGGCGCCAAGGGCGCAGTTGAGCCCCACCGAGAGCGGCTTCACGTGGGCCACCGAAGTCCAGAACGCCTCGGCAGTCTGCCCCGAGAGGGTGCGGCCGGAGGCGTCGGTAATGGTGCCCGAGATCATGACCGGCAGGCGGGTGCCAGTCTGTTCGAAGTACGATTCGACCGCGAACAACGCCGCCTTCGCGTTCAGCGTGTCGAAGATCGTTTCGACCATGAGGATGTCGGCACCGCCATCTACCAGCCCGCGGGTGGCCTCGAGGTAGGCGGCCACCAGCTCGTCGAAGGTCACGTTGCGGGCGCCCGGGTTCTCCACGTCGGGGGAAATGGAGGCGGTCCGGTTGGTGGGGCCCAGCACGCCGGCCACCCAGCGGGGGCGGCTTGGGTCCTTCGCCTCGTACTCGTCGCACACTCGCCGGGCGAGAGCGGCCCCGGCCACGTTGAGCTCGTAGCTCAGCGCCTCCATGCCGTAGTCGGCCATGGAGATGGCATTGGCATTGAAGGTGTTGGTCTCGAGGAGGTCCGCCCCGGCCGCCAGATACTCGGCGTGGATGCCGGCCACGATTTCTGGTTGCGTGAGCACCAGTAGATCGTTGTTCCCCTTGAGGTCGCGCGGCCAGTCGGTGAAACGGTCCGTCTTGCCAATGCCCCGGTAATCGGCCTCGGTGAGGCGGTGCCGCTGGAGCATCGTGCCCATGGCGCCGTCGAGGACGAGGATGCGGGAGGCGAGCGCGGCCGTGAGCCGGGCGTTGCGCAGCGATCGCGCGGCCAGAACAACAGACGGTGCGTGGGCGGCAATGTTCGACATATCTTGAAAGCTACATATGACCACTGTCTCTGAGCACCCAACGGCCCCGAACTCGTCGCCAGCCGTGGCATTGAGTGCATCGCCCCGCGCGGCCCTGCTGTCCCGCCTGTTGGACCCCGATCAGGTGGTGATCTTCGACGGCGCCATGGGCACCATGCTCTACGCCAAGGGCGTGTTCATCAACCAGTGCTACGACGAGCTGGTCCTGCGCAGTCCGGACCTGGTGCGTGAGGTCCACGCCGCGTACGTAAAGGCCGGCGCTGAGGTGGTGGAAACCAATACCTTCGGCGCCAACCGCGCCAAGCTTACGCAGTACGGGCTCGAGGGGCAGGTCGCGGCGATCAACCAGCGCGCGGCGCAACTTGCCCGCGAGGCGGCGGGAGAGCAGCGCTTGGTCGCGGGCGCCGTGGGCCCGCTCGGCATCCGGCTCGAGCCCTATGGCCCCACCAGCCGCGACGAGGCGCGCGCCCTGTTCCGGGAGCAGCTGCGGGCGCTGGCCGACGGCGGGGCCGACTGCTTCGTGCTGGAAACGTTTGCCGATCTCGAGGAGATCGAACAGGCCGTGCTCGCCGCGCGCGACGTGAACGCGGCCATGCCGATCATTGCTCAGGCCACGGTCGGGCCCGAGATGCGCACCGCCTTCGGCGCGAGCCCGGAAGACGTGGCGCGGGTGCTCGACAAGTGGGGGGTCGATGTGATCGGGCTCAATTGCTCGGTGGGGCCCCAGACGATCCTCGAGGCGATTGAGCGCATGGCCGCGGTGACCACGCGCAAGCTGAGTGCGCAGCCCAATGCCGGTATGCCGCGAGACGTCGGTGGCCGCACGATGTACATGGCCAGCCCGGAATACATGGCCACCTATGCGCGGCATCTCATTCAGGCCGGCGCAAAGATCGTGGGCGGCTGCTGCGGCACCACACCGGAGCACATCAAGGCGATGGCCGAGGGGGTACGCCCGCTCGCGCCGCGTACGAGGGTGCAGCTGGGCGCCACCCGTGAGGCGGACGCGCGCGATGATGGCAAGGCGCGCCCCCCGGTACCGCTTGGGCAGCGCTCGCGACTTGGCGCCAAGCTCGCCGCGGGGAAGTTCGTGACGAGCGTGGAGATCGTGCCGCCCCGCGGCGTGGACACGGTGAAGCTGGAGCACGATGCCGCCGCGCTGGCCAAGGCGGGAGTGGATGCCATCAACGTGCCCGATGGTCCGCGTGCGCAGAGCCGCATGGGCGCCATCGCCACGAGCCTCATCATCGAGCGCCACGGCATCGAGGCGGTGACGCATTACGCCTGTCGCGATCGCAACCTGCTCGGCATGCTGAGCGACCTGCTGGGGGCCTCGGCCCTTGGCCTCCGCAACATGCTGCTCATCACCGGCGACCCGCCGAAGATGGGCCCCTATCCCGATGCCACGGCGGTCTTCGACATCGACGCCATCGGCCTCACCAACCTGGTGCGGAACCTCAACCGCGGCATGGACCCGGGCAACAATCCCATTGGGGAGCCCACCCGGTTCGTGATTGGCGTGGGAGTGAACCCGGTCGCCATCGACCCGGCCCATGAACTCAAGCGGTTTCACTGGAAGGTGGAGGCAGGCGCTGAGTATGCGATCACCCAGCCCGTTTTCGATCCGGCACAACTCGAAGCATTCCTGGACAGCATTCACGACGTGCGCATTCCGGTGATCGCCGGTATTTGGCCGCTCGTGAGCGCGCGCAACGCCGAATTTCTGGCGAACGAAGTTCCCGGCGTGACCGTACCGAAGGAGATCCTCGAGCGCATGCGGAAGGCGAACGACAAGAGCAAGGAACATGCGCTGGCAGAGGGCATCGCCATTGCCAGAGAAGCCCTGGATCGCGTCCGCGGAGCCGTTCAGGGCGTGCAGGTAAGCGCGCCCTTTGGGAAGGTCGAACTCGCGCTGCAGGTCATGCCTGACCTCCAGCCGCCCCTCCGTTAATCATGTGCGGCATCGTCGGCAGCATCGGATTTCGCGAGCCGATCAATCCGGAGCTACTCAATCGCCAGCGTGATGCGCTCTCCCATCGAGGGCCCGACTCCTGCGGCACGTGGATTTCCAGTGATCAACGCGTGGGCCTGGGTCATCGACGTTTGGCGATCGTAGACCTCAGCGACGCGGGCCACCAGCCGATGATCCACCGGCATTCGGGCACCGTGATCACATTCAATGGCGAGATCTACAATTTCAGGGAATTGCGGGCCGAACTCGGCCACCTTGGCCACCGGTTCGTTTCCGGGTCCGACACCGAGGTGATCCTCGCCGCTTATGCCGAATGGGGTGCCGACTGTGTCACCCGACTCCAAGGCATGTTCGCGTTCGCCTTATACGACCCGGGCAGGAGCCGTCTCCTCCTCGCGCGCGACCGGGCAGGCGAGAAGCCGCTCTTTTTCCATCACTCGCCCGCCTTGCTCGCATTCGCCAGCGAAGCCAAAGCGTTACTCTGTGATCCGCGCATCAGTAGAACCGTAAAGCGAGCGTCGATCAACGAGTATCTCGCGTACGGGTACGTAACCGGTGAGAACACGATGTTTGCAGACATTCATCGTCTCTTGCCGGGCCACATAATGACGATTGATGTGACCTCGGGTGAATGTGCGAGCACGCGATACTGGACCGTGCCATCCTTGGAGCAGCGCGCGACCGACGTGTCACCCGAGGAGATTGAAGAACGCAC
The DNA here is from genome assembly GCF_044344655.1 of Gemmatimonas sp. Classification (GTDB taxonomy): domain Bacteria; phylum Gemmatimonadota; class Gemmatimonadetes; order Gemmatimonadales; family Gemmatimonadaceae; genus Gemmatimonas. The sequence goes on along the minus strand of NZ_JBIJCN010000056.1, from coordinate 1,048 downwards.
CGAAGCCTTGCTCACGCAGGCTGTCTCGCGCCAGCTGATGGCCGATGTTCCCGTAGGCGTGCTGCTGAGCGGTGGCGTGGACTCCAGCCTGGTCACGGCGATCGCCGCGCAGACGAGTGCCCAGCGCCTGCGCACATTTACGGCGCGGTTTCCCGGCCACCAGGAATTCGACGAAGGACCCTATGCGCGCATGGTGGCTGACTATCTCGGCACGGAGCATGTAGAACTCGAAACGCCTCCGGCCACACCAGAGCTCCTCCTTTCACTTGTCGCACAATTCGACGATCCCATTGCCGACTCGTCGATGATTCCCACCTATCTCGTCTCGCGGGAAATCCGGCGCCACGCCACGGTGGCGCTTGGCGGAGACGGGGGCGATGAGTTGTTCGGTGGCTACCTCCGCTACCCTGCACTGATCAGACACGAACGCCTACGCCGAACCATTCCGCGGTGGGCGCGGCGCTTGGCGATGCGTATTGGCGACGCGGTGATTCCGGAGGGAACGCGCGGCAGAGGCACACTCGAATCGCTCGCTGGCGATATCGGCACAAGCATTGCAAACGCGGGGCGCATCTTCCGCGCCGATGAGCGAGTGCAGCTTAGCGCGGCCATCCGCGATCTGCCCGCATCGGCCTTGCATTCACCAGAGCAGATTCGCCACGTGCGCTTTATTGATCGCCCCTCGCCAATTCAGCGCGCTACGGCCAATGATTTCACGTCCTACATGGTCGATGACGTCCTGGTGAAGGTCGACCGTGCCAGCATGCTCACCTCACTCGAGGTTCGAGCGCCGTTTTTGGATGTAGGGGTGGTCAACTACGCGTTTGGCGGAGTGCCGGATCACCTCAAGGTGGCCGAGGGCGCCCGGAAGATCATGCTCAGGCTCATCGGAACGAAGCTGCTCCCGCCGAGACTCGATCTCACCAGAAAGCAGGGATTCTCGATTCCCCTCGAGGCGTGGATGCACGGCGCCTGGCGATCACTCGTCGATGAGACCTGCGGCGACTCGCGTGACGGCCTTGTAGATCAGCGAGCGCTGCTGGCGTAC
>NZ_JBIJCN010000027.1:0-45056 GCF_044344655.1 Gemmatimonas sp. | reverse complement strand
GGCCCTGAAGGAGACTCGGGTGGAGCTGGAGCGAAGCGAAAGTCAGTGCAGCAGTCACGTAATGGTCTGGGATATGTGTGTACGTGAAAGCTCGCGGAATCCCGGGCTGTGCGCCATGGGATGACGAGATTACCGACCGAGGACTACCCGGCAGCGTGGAGTGGGACCGGCCGAACGGTCAGCCCGTTGCCGCGATTTCTTCGCCCGGGTTGATGAACTGGTCCTGTTCCCGTTGAAACTGCCGGTTGTACAGGTCCCGGTACCGCCCACCCAGCGCGATCAGCGCCTGATGGGCACCCCGCTCCACGATTTCGCCATGCTCCAGCACGAGGATCTGATCGGCACTCGTGATGGTGCTGAGGCGGTGCGCGATCACGAAGGTCGTGCGCCCCGCGCGCAGTCGGCGCAAGCCTTCCTGGATGAGATGCTCGCTCTCGCTGTCGAGGCTCGACGTGGCCTCGTCGAGGATCAGTACCCGCGGGTCGGCAAGAATGGCGCGGGCGATCGCCACGCGCTGGCGCTGCCCCCCGGACAGCTTCACGCCGCGTTCGCCCACGATCGTGTCGTAGCCCTGCGGAAACTGCGAGATGAACTCGTGTGCGTTGGCAATCTTCGCGACCTGAACGATCTCGTCGTCGGTCGCACCCGGCTTGGTGAAGGCGATGTTCTCCTTCACGGTGCCGTCGAAGAGGAAGTTGTCCTGCATGACCACGCCGAGGTGTCGGCGGTAGTCGCGCAGCTTGAGCTCACTGACCGGCGTGCCGTCGACCTTGATGTGCCCCTGCTGGGGCTGCGCGAACGCCATGATGAGCGAAATCATGGTGCTCTTGCCGCTGCCGCTCGAACCCACGAGCGCGGTGGTGGTGCCGGCGGGGGCGGTGAACGACACCGCCTTCAGCACGGGTACGCCGGGCTCGTACTCGAAGTGCACCTGATCGAACTCCACCCGCCCCACAACCGACGGCACGGCGGCCTTGGTGGCGTCTTCCTGGTCTTCGGTGGCCATATCGCGCAGTTCACGAATGCGATCGAGCCCCGCAAAGGCCTCGGTGATCTGCGTACCGATGCTCGCGATCGAGATGAGCGGGGCCGTCACCATGCCGATGAAGATCACGAAGGTCAGCAGGCTGCCGAGCGTCATGGTGCCGCGCATTACGTCACCGCCACCCACGTACATCACGATCACGCCGATCACCCCCACCACCGCAAGCCCGAGCGTGCCGGTGAGTGACGTGCCGGTGATGGTCTTCGCGATGTTCTCGAAGAGCCGCTGGACGCCTTTGCCGAAGACCGCTTTCTCGCGGTCCTCCGCGGTGTAGACCTTGATGAGGCGGATGCCACCCAGCGTTTCGGTCAAGCGACCAGTGACCTCCGCCTGGATCACGCTACGCTCGCGGAAGATCGGCCGCAGCCGCTTAAAGGCGATGCTCATGCCCACACCGAAGATGGCCAGCGGCAAGACCGTGGCGAGCGTGAGCTTCCAGTTGAGGTAGATCAGCACCGCCATCGCCCCGATCGCGCTCAGGATGCCGCCGGTGAGCTGAATCAGGCCGGTCCCGATCAGGTTGCGGATCCCTTCGGGATCGCTCATCACGCGGCTCACCAGTACGCCACTCTTGGTACTGTCGAAGTAGCGGACCGGGAGGCGAATGAGATGCCCCTGCACCTCTTCGCGAAGCTGCGCAATCGCCTGCTGCGCCGCCACGCTCACCACTTGCGAGAGGGCAAAGCCGGTGAGGACCTGCACGACCGTCGTCGCGAGTCCCACAAGCGCAACCATCCCGAGCAGGCGGAGATCCTGCTTGGGCAGCACATCATCGAGTACGTACTTCGTGGAGTACGGCAGCACAAAACTCGACGAGCGGCTGATGAGCATCAGGACGAGGCCGATGCTCACCGACCGCTTGTGCTTGAGGATCAGGGCGCGCGCTTCACCCCAGGCGCGCTTGCTGTCGTATTTGCGCTTCTTCGTTGCGGCAGTTGGAGGGACCATCCCTCAAACTTAGCCCACCGGCGTCAGGGTGCGGGCGTGGGGCGCAGCAGCGACAGGACGATGACCGCCACCAGGCCAGCCACGATGATCCCGGTGAGGCGTGGCGTGACGATCGGCGCTGGAGCATGTGGGGCGGCCACCTTCCGCGGTGGCAGGCTCGTGACGCCTACGTTGCCCCCGGCCGTGCCGGTGGCTTTGCCGGAGGGGTTGCTCGCACGGCTGCCGGCGCCGGTCCGGACGGGCCGCCGCACCTTGGGGCGCGGCGTGGCGGCCGGAAGCGGGGTCGACTCGAGAACGAGATCGACCCATGGCTCCGGTTCTGTGATTGGCAGGGCGTCGTGGACTGCCGGATGTGGCGTGCTGTTCTCTACGATCTGTCTCATGAATCGTCCGCGTCGCAGAGGCATCGCCGCCCGAGTGGCACCGTGCTCCTAGCGGAGTGTCGGACGATGCGAGCCGGAGTTGAGCGGTTCATGAAATCTGGACCATCCAGCCAAGACTACATCGATCGCTGGACCAACGCTTCGATCTGCTTGAGGTGGGCCGCCGTGGGGAGGGCCCCCCGCATCCCCAATGTGTTGTCGTTCACGTACTTCACCTGCGCCGTCCCCGGAATCACGCACGTCACGGCGGGGTTGGCGACGATGTATTTCAGGAAGATCTGGGCCCAGCTCGCGGCGTCGAACTCCTTGGCCCACTCCGGCACCGGCGTCTGGAGCACGTTCTGAAACACGCGGGTGCGTCCGAACGGCAGGTTGACCAGCACCGCCACTCCCTTGTCCTTCGCGAGCGGGAGAATGCGCTCGGCGGCGTTGCGGTTATCGGCCGCGTAGTCGATCTGAATGAAGTCGAGCGCCTCGGCCTGCATGAGTTGTTCGAGCGCCGGGTACTGCTGGTCGCTACTGGTGGTCACGCCCACGTAGCGGATACGCTTGGCCGCCTTCATGTCGCGCAATACCGGCAGCAGGGTGGCCGTGCCCCCAAGGTTCCACACCTGCATCAGGTCGATGCGATCCGTCTTGAGGCGACGGAAGGACTCCTCCATCTGCGCCACGCCGGGCGCCGCATCGGTTCCGCGCACCGACACCTTGGTGGCCAGGAACAGCTGATCACGGATCCCCAGCTCTGCCACCAGTTCACCCGTCACGGGTTCCGCCTGCCCATAGCTCGGGGCCGTATCGATCACCTTGCCCCCCAGCTTCGGGAACGCGCGCAGGGTATCACGGAGCGGTCCCTTCTCCTCGGCGGTCGTCACATCGTAGCGTCGTGCCGTGCCGATGCCGATCACCGGCAGCCGCTCCCCACTGGAGGGAATGGGGCGCATGATCAGCGGCTTCTGCGCCTGCGCGATGGCGCCGGCCGATGCGTCACCGGTCAGCGACAGTGCCTGCAGCAGGGTGGGGGCCAGCACCGAACCCACGCCAAGGCTGAGGCCGGTTCGGAGCAGATCACGGCGGGACAGGTCGCGACGGGGCAGACGATCGGAAGACATGGCACTCCCAGTGGATCGCGAGGTGAATGCCCGTGGCGACCAGATCAGCAATAACTGCTGCGATCGCGGTTGCGATCGCGGTTGCGATCGCCTCGGCGAGCCGGTCAGCGGGCAGGAACGTAAGGCGTGGCCTCTCGAAGCTGACGTCGATCCATCGGCGGCGGTAGCCCTGCCGCGAACGGACCGGCACGCCCCTGCGTTCATCTGAGCAAAGGCCGCTCGGACCACCATCGGGCGCGCACACGGGCCGGCATGGCGCCTCGTGCGCGCTGTCAGGCCGATTGGTCCCCCGTGGGCGTTTCCGGTACCTTACCGGGTAGACCCGCTTCCCCATCGAATCTGCATGTTCATTCCCGATAAAGAGACGCTCGCGAAGGTCGAGGTGCTGGCCGACCTCGAACAGGACGTGGAACAGCTCACGGCGATCCATGAATCGAAGCGCATCCTGTGGTTCCCCTCCGAGCTGCTGGCCCCTGCCCCCGATACCGATCCCGACGAGCATGTGAAGCAGCTCCGGGAGCGTGCGCGCGGCATCAGCATGCCTGCCCGCGTGGCGCTGGCGCTCAACACGCTCACCGAAGAAGGACTGCCGCACTTCCACCGACTGCTGGCCACCTATCTGGGCGGCGACACCTTCTGGGCGAAGTGGAACAACCTCTGGACGGCCGAGGAAGATCGCCACGGTGCCGTGCTGCACGATTATGCGCACGACAGCCGCATCCTCGACAATCCGGTGCTCGAGCGCATGCAGTTCGAGTACCTCAAGGCCGGCTTCGAACCCGAGTGGGACAAGGATCCCTACCGCGTCTTCGTCTATACGTCGCTACAGGAGCGCGCCACGCAGGTCAGCCACGCCAACACCGGCAAGCTGGCCGGTGAGTACGAGCCACTCATCGGCGACGTGCTCGCCAACGTGGCCAAGGAAGAAGCGCGCCACTACGTGTTCTACCGCGAGATCTTCAAGCGCGTACTGGAGCGCGATCCAAGTAACGCGATGGTCTCGGCCTCGCTCATCATGCCCAGCATCGACATGCCGGGGATCAGCATGCCGCACTTCCGGGAGATGGCCGATGTGATCCGTCGCGCCGGCATTTATGGCCCGCGCGACTACATCCGGATCGTTGAGGATCTCCTCAAGTTCTGGGCGCTCGACAAGGTCGAGGGGCTGAATGAGGCGGGGAAGAAGGCGCAGGAGAAGATCATGGCGATCACCGCGCGTCTCGAGCGCGTCGCCGACATGATGGAAACGCGGAGCAAGGCGAAGACCTTCTCCTTCAACGTGGCGTTCGCACGCGAATTCTCAATGGATTGATGTGGCCCTCCCGCCGTGGCGTCGCTCTGGCGGCGCTGCGGCGGTCTCGCCGCAACGGTGCTCAGGGCGCGCGGCTGAGTCCCTTGACCACGATATCGGGGAAGTCGCCGAAGATGCCGTCCACCCCGAGTCGCTGCATCTCGCGCACCTCGGCCAGGGGATCACCGCCATAACGCTTCGCGAGGAACACCGGCTCGGAACGCAGCGTCCACACGTGCACCTGCAGGCCGGCAGCGTGGGCGTCGCGCACGAGCGGGGTGGGGGTCGCCGACGAGTCGGCGCCCACGAGCATGCGCTGATGCACACCGATCCCATTCGCGAAGGTGGCGATGTCGCGCAGCTTGTCCGGCGAGAGGGTGCCCGCGCCGATCAGGTAGATCAGGGGCACACGCGTCTGGGGGCGCAGCGCCCGCAGGTTCCCATCCTCGAAGCTCTGGATGAACACCGGCGCGTCGGGGCGATCGAAGCCGCGGGCCGTAAGCGCGCGTAGCAACGCCGGCTCGAGGGGCAGGCCGATGCTGCGGAAATAGGTCGGATGCTTCGTCTCCGGATACACCCCCACCACGCGACCCCGGGCGCGCCCCAGTGAATCGGCGAGCGCAAGGACCTCTTCGAAGGTGGGCACAGGGTACTGCCCATCATAGGCGTGGGAACGGAACGGCAGGCGCTCCTTCGCCCGCAGCGTGCGCAACTCCGTGAGGGTGAAATCCTCGGTGAACCATCCCGTGATGGTGTCCCCGTCGATCGCCTTGTGGCGGCGACGATCGGGAAAACGCTCGGCCACGTCGGTCGTACCGCCGATCTCGTTTTCGTGCCGTGCCACCAACACCCCGTCCTTCGTACTCACGAGGTCCGGCTCGATGTAATCGGCGCCCATCTGCACGGCGAGCGTATACGCGGCCAGCGTATGCTCCGGTCGGTGCCCGCTGGCGCCGCGATGCGCAATCACGATGGGCCGAGCCGACGGGACCATCGCGCGGCTGGTCGGCCCGGATGAACCACTACGGTGCTGGCAAGCGGAGACCAGCGAGGTAGCGGTCAGGAGCGCAATGGCCGTGCACCGCCGCGCACTCTTCCAGCCGGCAAGGCGCGACAGGGGCCCGACAGACGCACGCGAATGGATCGAGGGCATGGGTTCCATGCGGTGATGGTAACACCCCGCACGCGTGCTGGTGGCCGGAGCGTGTATAGCCGAGCCCACGAGGGTGTAACGGTTGACGTGGCCGTCGGCGTGTCGCAGCATACCATCATGGTACCCACAGCCCCCGAAGCGCTCATTGCCGCCATCCGAGCCAACGACCGTCTCGCGATCGAGCGCTTGTTGGCCGAGGACTCGGCGCGTATCGATATGCGGGGCCCGGGCGGTGAATCCCTGGTGCTCTACGCCTGCTACGCCGGCGCGCCCGACCTGTCGCCTGCGTTCCTGCGCGGCCGTGCGCCTGACGCCTGCGAGGCGGCGGCCCTCGGGGATGTGCAGGCCCTGCGCGCCGCCATCGAAAACGACGACGATGCCCGTGTACGTCGCAGCAGTGACGGGTGGACACCATTGCACCTCGCCTGCTTCTTCGGCCGCGACGACGCCGTGGCGCTGCTCATCGACCATGGCGCCCCGCTCGATGCGCACTCCACCAACGCCACGCGCAACGCTCCGCTACATGCCGCGCTCGCGGGCGCAGCCAAGTCGAGTGTCGTGCGCAGGCTGGTGTTCGCCGGTGCCGATGTGGAGGCCCGCGGTGCGCAGAACATCACGCCGCTGCACCTCGCCGCCTCCCGCGGTGATGGTGCCCTCTGCGACCTCCTGATCAGCCGCGGTGCCGACCCCCATGCCCTCATGGAGGACGGTACCACCCCCGCCATGCTTGCCACGGCGAGAGGCTTCCCGGAGCTCGGCGCCAAACTGGCCAACACCGAGCAACTGGAGAACTCCTAGCGATCCCGCTAGTGCGCTGCCACCAGACCGACCGGCGGCGCCACGGCAGTGGTCGCAGCCACCGCGGCCTTCGGCGCCAGCAGCTTGTACATCACGGGAGTCACGAGGCGCGCGATGAGCGTACTGCTCACCAGCCCACCGATGATGACCCAGGCCAACGGGGAGTAGAGCCCTGATCCCTGAAGGGCCAGGGGAAGCATACCGCCGATCGCGGTGATGGTCGTCAGTACGATCGGGAGAAAGCGTACCTCTCCGGCGCGTTGGATCGCGTCGTCGAGCGGCACCCCCTCGGCACGCAGCTGATCGGTGAAGTCCACCAGCAGAATGCTCGTCTTGATCTCGATACCCACGAGTGCCACGAACCCGATCATCGCGGTGAAGCTGAGCGTGTAGCCGCTCAGCAGCAGCGCTACGATACCACCCACCACGCCCAGCGGAATCACACTCGCCACCACGAGCGTGGTGCGGAAATCGCGGAACTCCAGCACGAGGATCGCGAGAATCGCGAAGACCGCCACCACCACCGCGCCGCCGATGCCGCCGAAGCTCTCCTCGCGGCTTTCGATCTCGCCGGCCGGTACGAGCGCGTATCCCGCGGGCAGCGGGATCTCCTCGAGCTTCGCGATCACCTCCCTGGTCACGGCATCGGTATTGAATCCCGATTGCACGAAGCTGGTTACGGTGACGGCACGCATACGGTCACGGTGATCGATCGTGGTGGGAGAGGAGGCGAAATGCACCGACGCGATCTGCGACAGTGGCACCATGGCGCCCTGCACACTGCTCACGAACACGCGGTCGAGTGCCTCTGGTGATGGCCGACCCGTGTGCGCCATCCGCACCACGATCGGATACTCCTCACCGTTGTCGGCCCGCATGCGGCCGGCCTCGAGTCCTGCAAGACCGAGGCGCAGGGTACGCTCCACCTCGGCGCTCGGAACCCCGAGCAGCCCGGCCTTCTGCTTGTCGACCGACACGCGCAGGTCCGATCGCTGCAGACGGATGGGATTATTCACGTACTGCGTTCCGGGAGTGGACTGCAGGACGGCCTCGTACCGTGCGGCAATCGCGGCGAGCGTGTCGAGGTCCGGCCCCTCGAGGCGCATGGCGATCGGGGCATCGATGGGCGGGCCGTTCACGAACTCCTTGAGTTCGATGCGCGCGCCGGGATAGAGTGCGAGCGCCGTACGCAGGGAATCGAGCGCACGCGGCGTACGCCGCTCGTGGTATTCGTGGAGCAGCACCAGCAGCTGTCCACGATTTGGTGCCTCGGCCCGCTGAAACACATTGTAGTACACCTCCGGGTTGTCCTTACCCACGTTGGCAAAGACCGCCCGCGTGTTGGCATCACTGCCGATCACGCGCTCGGCGTACTGCACGGCGCGATCGGTCTCGGCGAGCGACGTGCCCTCGGGAGTGGTGATGTCCACGTGGTACTGCGGCGTCCCGGCCTTGGGGAAGAGCGAAAAGCCCACCGCCGGGACCAGCATGAACGAAGCGGCAACCAGCGCGAACGAGGCGGTAAGGGTGGCGCGCGGCCACGCCATGGCACGACGCAGCAGTGGAGCGTAGCTGCGCTGAATCCCGCCATCGAGCCAGCGCAGCACGGCATTGCCTCCTTCGTGTTCCTCACGCGGCATGAGCCGGCTGGCCAGCCAGGGAATGATCGTGAGCGAAACCAAGAGCGAGGCCAGCACCGCATACACCACCGCCAGCGGCAGGGAGCGGATGTACCTCCCCGAGAGCCCCGGCAGGAAGAGCAGTGGCACGAAGGCGAAGATGAGGGTTCCCGTGGCTCCGAGCACCGCCACGCCGATCTGCCGGGTCGCCTCGATCGCGGCCTCCGTCCGTGAGCGTCCCTCGCGGAGGAAACGCGCAATGTTCTCCACCACCACGATCGAGTCGTCCACCAGCAGGCCGAGGGCGATCACGAAGCCCACGATCGACAGCTGGTTGATCGAGTAGCCGGTCAGGTAGAGCAACATCACACCAATAGCGAGTGATGTGGGAATGGAGATCATCACGATCACGCTGGCGCGTGTCCCCAGCGGCAGGAGCGTGAGCAGGACGAGACCAATCGCGATCGCGAAGTCCCATCCGAGCCGTGACAGACGCGCATCCACATTGCGCGACTGATCGAAGCCGCGCGCGAGCGAGATGCCGGCAGGCAGCGACGCCTCGAAGGTATCGAGGGCGGTCCACATGGCATCGCGCACGTCCATCACATTGCGCCCACGCTGCACAGCCACGGTCACGAACATCGCGCGCTGCCCATTGTAGCGCCCGAGGTGCACCGGATCCCCATCGGCCCAGTCCACAGTCGCCACATCCTGCAGGCGCACCACTGACCCATCAGCACCACCGATCACGGTGCGACGCACTTCGTCGGCGCTTCGGTAGCGCCCGAGCGTGGCCACGTTGTAGCGACGCGTCCCCACGTCGACGGAGCCGCCCGGGATCTGGGTGTTATCGCTGCCAAGTGCGGCGAGCACCTGCCCTGGCGTGATGCCGAGCCGGGCCAGGCGCCCAAGATCGAGCGTGACCTGCATCTCACGCGGCGGCGCAGCCCATCGCTCGGCCTGCTTCACCCCGGGCACACGCTCGAGTGCGTCCTCCAGGCGCTTGGCGACATCATCGACGAGCGCGTATGGCGCCGACGGTGCGACCAGGGCCAGCTGGACGACCGCAAGATCACTGTTTTCGTTGCGCTCGACGTCGAGACGCTGCAGCGCAGCGGGAAGGCTGGCGCGCAGGGCGTTCACCTCGCGGATCACCTGATCGTACTTCCGCTCGGCGTCTGCGTTGGGATCGAACTCCACGCGCACGATCGACACCCCATCCGAACTGGTACTCTCGAGCTTCTTCACATCCTCGAGCGTCTTGAGCTGCTTCTCGATCGGCTCGGTGACCAGCTGCTCCATATCCTCCGGGCTGGCACCAGGGTACACCGCCACGGTGGTGTAGATGGGCACCGGGAAATCCGGATCTTCGGCGCGCGCGATGTTCATCCAGCTCACCACGCCCAGTACCACGAACATCAGGAAGATCAGGACCGTGAACTGCCACCGCTTCACGGAGAATTCGGTGAGGCTGCTGAGGAACTTCACGGCGCACGCCCTCCCGACATCGCGACGACACCGCCGGGGCGGTGATCTGGCTCACCGTGGCGTGCCGCCGTCCGTCGGATCGCGCTGTCCAGCATGGCACTGCTTACCACGCGGACACGGGTCCCCGTCGACACGTAAGCGGCACCGCGGGTGATGATCTGTGCCTCGGGGTCAACGCCGGCGATGACCACACGATCTCCTTCGATGGTACCAACCGACACCCGCTGCGCCTGTGCGACGAAGGTGACGGGGCGGTCCGGGTGCGCGGTGTCGGGGTGCACCGTGTACACGGTCGCGGAGTCACGGTCGGCCTCGAGCAGGGCATCAACCGGGACGGTGATGGCGAGACGACGTCCCGCGGCCATCACACGCAGCTGTCCCACGAGCCCATTGGGAAGGGCGTCGGCGTTCGAGAGGATCACTTCGATCGGATAGGTTCCCGTTCGCGGGTCGGCCGAACGGCCCACGAGCACGACCTTGCCATTGTAGCGCCGGTCGGGGACCGCGTCGAAGGTGACCGTGGCCGTATTGCCGACCGCCACGCGCAGCGCATCGCGGTCGGGGAGACCGGCGCGCAGCACGCGACCGCGGCGTGACCCGCCAAGCGTGAGCACCGGCGTGCCCGGGCCAACGGTCGTTCCGGCCGTCACCTGACGCTGCAGCACGATCCCGGCCTCCGGGGCCGTCACGATCGCGTAATCACGGTTCATGCGCGCGCTCGCCAGGTCGGCACGTGCCGCCTCGAGGGCCGAGGTGGCATCCTGCAGCTGCGCGAGGGTGGCCACACTGTCGGCGGCGAGACGTTGCACGCGAGCCTGATCGCGCTGTGCCTTGTCCGCGGCCACCTGCGCCTTGGCCACGGCAGCGTCGATCTCGCGCAGGTCGAGCGAGGCGAGGATCTGTCCGCGCTGCACGCTGGTGCCTTCGTCCACCAAAACGCGCGTGACCACGCCGCCGATCTTGAAGGCCAGCGGGATCTCGTCACGCGAGCCGAAGGTGCCGGTGGCCGTAATCCAGGCGGTCGAGTCGTTGTCGCCCGTCGACGCCACCGCCACGGGTACCGGGGCCATGTTGGTGGCGCTGGACGCGGCCTTGCGTGTGGGCTCGTCGCTCTCCTTGGTGCAGGCGGCAAGCAGGAGGATCGGAAGCAAGGCTGCGGCTGCGGCTGCGCGGCGCGTCACGGATGCGGGATGCATTGTCATCATGGATTGAGTCCGGTGCGGGAGTTGGTCGTCCGTTGGCGGTCAGTTGGGAAGCGCGCGCAGAGCGGCGGCGCGCTCGAGCTCCACGACGCGCGAGGCGTAGGCGAAGCGGGTGATGAGGCGATTGAGTGCGGCGGCGGTGGCGCTGGAACGCGCGGACAGAAACTCGATGGGCGTGGCGAGGCCTTCTGCGTAGCGGCGCTGCACAAGAACAAAGGCGCGCTGCGCGGCGGCATCGCGATCGTCGGCGGCGGTGAGGCTGAGGCGTGCCGTTTCCACCGCGTCGGCGGCGTTGAGCACGTGCATGCGCACCGAGCGCTCGGCTTCACGTTGACGGAATTCGGCTTCGGTGCGTGTGGCGGCCGCCTGTTCGCGCCGCGCAGCGTCCTGCGTGCCGTTGAAGAGATTCCACGACAGGACTACCGACGCGAGGCCCACGTCGTTGTTGCGATCGAAGCGGTAGCGGTCGCCCTGAATGCCATAGCTGGCCGCGAGCGCGACGTTGGGGAGAAACGCGGCATCGCTCACACGCTGCTGCGCCTTGGCGATCGCAAGGCCGCTGGCCGATTGCGCAAGCTCTTCACGTTGACGAAGGGCCGCCGTCAGGAGCTCATCGCGAACCAGATTGACGCTCGCGAGCAGCGTGCTGTCGTCCACGAGGCGCACGTCGGCGTTATCGGGGGCGTTGCGCAGCAGGTTGAAGCCCCGCTTGGCGACATCCCGCTGACGCGCCGCGTCGGCACGCTGCTGCTCAAGCTCGCTGCGCTCGGCACGGGCCCGCAGCAGCACGTCGGGGGTGGCTTGCCCGTTGGCGATCAGCCGCTCGCTCACGCGCACGTTCTCGTTGAGTACCGCCATCGTGGCGTCGAGGGTCTCGACGGCGCGTACCGCGGTGGCATAGCCGAGCCACGCCTGCTGCACATCGGCGGCAAGTTGCCGCATGGCGGCGCGGCGAGTGCTGCCGGCGAGATCGCGCTGGGCGCGGGCGGCGGCGCGGGCACCGAAGAGCGCGCCGTTGTAGAGGGGGAGCGTGAGCTCGAGCTTGCTCTCCTGGCGAAAGGGGAGCGTGGCGGAGACGTCGGTGGGAAAGCGCGGCTGACCGAGGAGCTGATTGAGCGCGCTGTACGCCGGGTTGATGAAGTCGCCGATGTTGACCACGCCGCTGAACTCCGAGTAGCGGGCGTTCAGGTCGACCGCCGGGAGAAAGCGCCCGCGGGCCTCACGGAGCGCGGCATCGGCGCGTCGCACAGCGGCATGCTGCTGCGCGATGGCGAGGTTGGCCGCGAGGGCCTCCTGCACATATCCGTCAAGGAGCGCCCGGCTCGAGAGCGAATCCGTGGTGCCTTGGGCCTGGAGCCGCTGTGGGGCCATGAGGTGGGCCGTGACGACGCTCGCGACGAGTGCGTGGCCTCTGAACCATTTTCTGAACGGCGGTATAGTGGTGAACATCGCTGACTGGAATAACGGTGTTAAGTAAATAGGCCTGAAGAAGGGCGCCGAGGCGCCCTGGGTCATCCGATCGATGGGTGAGCGTACGGGGGTGGGGGGCGGCTGGTGTCAGGCGGGAGGGCGCTGGATGCCGCGGATCATCGCGTCGCACATGGCCGAGACGGTCGAGGCCGGGTCTCGGAGGGTGATGTGCGGATCGGTTGAGTGGGTGAACCAGAGGGAGATGACGCCGTGGATCCCGCCCCACACCATCTGCGCCATCTCGACCGGGTCTCGCAGCTCGGGGCGGCACAGCCCCTTGTCGATGCACTCGGTCACGGTCGCGATGAGGAACCCGTAGGCGTCGGCGTCCGGCATCGGCACCACATTCCCCTGCGCATCGAGCAGCGAGTGCTGTATTGGTGTCATGAACATGAACCGATACTGGCTCGGATTTCTCAGCGCGAAATCGGTGTAGGCCATGCCCATCTTCTTCAACCGCTCCATCGGATGTTCGATGCGGCCAATGCTGTACATGGCCTGCCCGAGGGCGGTGAAGTCGGCCATGCACAGCTCCACGATCAGGGCATCCTTGTCCTGGAAGTGGTGGTAGATCGCGGTGGGGGTGTAGCCGATCTTGGCCGCAATCGCGCGCATGGTGGTGGCCTCGACCCCTTCCGCCACGAACAGCTCACGCGCCGCGTCCAGGATGGCCTGGCGCGTCTCGGCCTTCTGCCGTTCCCGGCGGGCCAGCGAAGCGGAGCGGATGGCGGAGGTGGTCACGACTGGAGGATGCGCATTTCACCTAACGCTGTCAAGTGGTTGAACGGGCAGGACGGGCTGCCCAGCGGCGAACAGGCCGGTTCAGCGAGCCCCGTTCAACGACTCTGACCCCTTGAAAATGGGGGTCAGGCGGCGCGCTCCATTCGGGCGTTGCGACGGCCGAGCCAGTACGCGACCACGAGCCAGGCCAGACTCATCGGCGCGGCCAGCAGCGAGATCGTCCCCGCCGCCAGCCCCGCCGCCGAGAGCCCGGCGTACGACCACGCGCCGATCTGGTCGCCACCGCGATAGACGAACGTGTCGATGAAGTTCTTCGCCTTGTACTTGTCTTCTGCCGACACCACGGTGAACAACACCTCGCGCGCAGGACGGCCAAAGGCGTACTCCCCGGCGCGTCGCAGCACTTGAAAGACCACGAACACCGCCAGCGTGCCCCACGTGCCGAGCGCGGTGAACCCCACGAGACTGAGTACCGGCATGATCGCGAGCGTGGCGCCAACCCCGAGCCACTTGAGCACACGCCCCGTAATGAACAGCTGCGCGAGGATGGTCAGCGACTGCACCACGGTATCGATCGTGGCCAGGAACGCCGTGCGCGCCTCCCGGTCGGCATAGCGCGCCCCCACGATCTCCGCCTGCTGGAAGTACAGAATGGTGGACCCGATCGTGAACAGCAGCATGTACGCGCAGATCCCCAACAGATAGGGGCTGGTCAGCACATGCGTGATGCCGGCCAGCGACGACCCACCCACGGATCGCTCCTCCGCGTCGCGCTTGCGCGTGTCACTGCGAAAACTCGGCGGGAACCGGCGCGCCGACTGTACCGCACACTCCAGCAGCACCACGCTCATCACCATCAGCACCGGCGTGCCCACGACTTCGGCCAGTCGTGACGTGAGAAACGAGCCGGCGAGCGCGCCAAGGGTACCGCCCACGCTGATGAAGCCGAACAACCGCTTGCTCTGATCAGAGCGGAAGGTGTCGGCCATGAATCCCCAGAACACCGAGGGGATAAACAGCGAATAGATGCTGGTCAGGATCCAGAACGCAGGACCGAGGAATGGCTCCCAGGTAACGGGTCCGTACTTGATGATCGCCGCGAAGGTGAGCAGCAGCGCAATGAACACGCGGTACACGATCGGGATGAAGCGCCGCACCGGCAGGCGCGCGACCACGCTCGAGTACAGGGGATTCATCGCAAGCGTGGTGAGCAGCGTGCCGGTGAAGAGCCACGGCAACTTGTCGGTCCCGGCTGCCACACCGGCCGCATCACGCACGGCCCGCAAGATGAAGTAGCTTGCGAGCGCGAAAAAGAAGTACGTGGCCGCCAGAATGGTGGCCCGCTCTTCGCCCTCCTCGACCGTACCCAGCCGGCCAAGCACGGAGCGCATGATTGCACTCACCGGGGGCCCTGCTGCGCGCGCCACAAGGCCAGGATTTCCCGCTCGCGCTCCGGTGACAGGCCGGCACGCAGCTTCTCCTGTTCGGCCACGGGGCGCCCACGATACCATGTCATCGCATCACGCACCGTGGTGGCCAACGGCCGGAAGGTCAGCCCTGCCGCCAACGCCTTCTCGATCACGCTCGTACAGAACGCCACGGTGGTGTGCCCGGTGAAGCTCCACACCGGCATCTCGGCCCACGAACGGATCTTGTTCGCGGTGAGGAACGGCTGCGACACCCACGTGAACTGCGCGTCGTTCGCAAAGCAGGCTTTGATGCCGTAGAGCAGTTCACCGATACCGTACACGGTCCGTGGTCCCACGGCGTTGAATACGCCACCCGTGCCGTTCTCGCCCAGCCGCACCATCCACTCGGTGAGATCACGCACGTCGATCCACTGCGCCGGATCGTCGAGGGTGCCGGGTGCGAGGATCTCCCCGCCCTTCTCGATGCGCACCGGCCAATAGGTGAAGCGATCGGTGAGGTCTCCAGGCCCCACGATCAGCCCCGGTCGTACGATCGTCGCACCGGCGCCGAAGGCCTCCTGCACGAGCTGCTCACACCGCACCTTCTTGGGGCCGTACTGTGCGCTCGCAGCATCGGGGCCACTGATCGGCGCCGGGTCCTGCGTGGGGTGCGTTTCGTCGGGGAACGACCGTGTGAAGTCCTTGTACGCGGCCGTGCTCGAGACGTACACGTACTGCGACACGTTGCCCTTGAGGACCGCCGCCGCATTGACGATCCACTGCGGATTGGTGGTGGGGAGATCGAACACCACGTCCCACGTACGCCCCTGCAGCGCCGCGTGTCCGTCGGGGACATTACGATCGCCGATCAGCTGCTCCGCCTTGGGAAACAGCCCGGGCCTGGTCCGCCCGCGATTGAACAGGGTGACCTGATGCCCCCGCGCGAGCGCGTACGACACCAGATGCGGACCGATGTAGCCGGTGCCTCCCAGCACGAGGATGCGCTTGGGGGCGCCGTCGAGGAAACCGTTCATCGTGGCGGTGATTTCAGCGGCCAACGCGGGCGTGCCATTCGGCCAGCACGGTCTTTTCGCGATCGGGCGCCAGCCCGGCCTTGAGTGCCGCCTGCCGTTCTGGCGACTGCGCATGGTAATACGTGAGCGTGTCACGCGCCGTCTCGGCGAGCGGACGGAAGGTGAGCCCCGCC
This sequence comes from Gemmatimonas sp., assembly GCF_044344655.1. Taxonomy (GTDB): domain Bacteria; phylum Gemmatimonadota; class Gemmatimonadetes; order Gemmatimonadales; family Gemmatimonadaceae; genus Gemmatimonas. The sequence goes on along the minus strand of NZ_JBIJCN010000027.1, from coordinate 29,193 downwards.
GCCACCGCCTTGCTGATGTCCATGCGTGCCCACCCCGCACTGTTGCCGCGCGGCGGCATCCACACCGGCAGATCGGCATACGGACGCAGCTTGCGCTCGAGCAGGAAGTCAGTGTCCACCCAGGTGAAGCGTGTGTCGCTCGTGGTCACCGCCTTGCAGCCGTACAGCATCTCACTCATGCTCAGCCCCGCGCGGGGGCCCACCACGTTGTACGTGCCGGTGGCATCCTGCTCGCAGAGCCGCACGATGAACTCGGTGAGATCGCGCTGATCCACGAACGCCACCGGATCATCCGGCGTCCCCGGCGCGAGCATCTCCCCACCCTGCTCCACGCGAATGGGCCAGTACGAAAAGCGATCGGTAAGGTCCCCGGGGCCAACGATGAGCCCGGGGCGCACGATCAGCGTCTTCCCTTCGCCGAACGTGGCCTTCGCGTCCATCTCACCGCGTACCTTGCGCTCGCCGTAGCTCGCGTCCTTCTCGGTCGCGTCCGGAGCCGATGGCGGGTTGAGCATCTCCACATCGGCTTCGGTCATGCCGATCTTGGCGCGCGTCTTGTACGTGGAAAGCGTACTCACGAACACGTACTTCCCCACGTTGGGCGCCAGCACGGCCCCCGCTTCCCGTACCCACCGCGGCACCTGCACCGGATTGTCGATCACCACATCCCACGTGCGGCCGGCCAGCGCCGTGTAGCCGTCGGGCGCATTGCGGTCGCCAATCAGCTTCTCGACGGTCGGGAAGAGCCCGGGATTCGTCTTGCCACGGTTGAACAGCGTCACGGTGTGCCCGCGCGACAGCGCGTACGCCACTTGATGCGGTCCGATGAAGCCGGTCCCGCCGAGGATGAGAATGCGCAGCGGCTTCACTGCGGGGCCGGTTGCCGTCACTTCCCCACCTTCGCGTGCCACGCGGCCAGCACTGCCTTCTCCTTGTCGGGCGCAATCCCGGCACGGGCCTTCTCCTGCTCGGCCGCCGGACGGGTCTTGTACCAGTCGAGCGTGCTCTTGGCCGTGTCGGCGAGCGGACGGAAGGTGAGGCCCGCCGCATACGCCTTCTGACAGTTCACCTGCATGAAGCCGAGCGTGGGGCCCATGGCCGGCTGCCACACCGGCATCTCGCTCCACGCGCGCACCTTCTGCTCCGCGAGGAAGTCCGCCGGGACCCACGTGAACGTCGCATCGCTCGTGGTGACCGACTTGATGCCGAGCAGCATCTCGGCAATGTTGGTCGGCGCCTTGGGACCGGTGGCGTTGAAGGTGCCCAGCGTGTGATTTTCGCCACAGCGCACGATCCATTCGCTCAGGTCGTGCACATCGATGTACTGCACCGGATCATTCGGTGTGCCCGGTGCGAGAATTTCGCCGCCCTTGTCGATGCGCACGGGCCAATACGAGAAGCGATCACTCAGATCACCGGGGCCCACGATCAGCCCGGGACGCACGATGGTCACCTTGTCTTCACCGAACTGCGCCTTGGCCTCGATCTCACTGCGGACCTTGTTGGGGCCGTAGTAGCGGGCGTCACGATCGAACGGCTGCGCGATGTCGGTGGGCTGGTGCAGCGGACCGCTCTCGTCCATGCCCGGCTTGGAATAGTCGCTGAATACCGAGATGGTGGAGACGAAGAGGTACTGCCCCACGCGTCCCTTCAGCGCCTCACCCGCGCCACGCACCCAATTGGGGTTGGTGGTGGGATTATCGATCACCACATCCCACGTGCCCTTCTTCAGTGCGTCGTGCCCGTTGGGCAGGTTGCGATCACCCAGCAGTCGCGGGACCGCGGGGAACAGCTCCTTGTTGGTCTGCCCGCGGTTGAAGAGCGTGACCTTGTGCTGCCGGTCAAGTGCGTACTGCACCTGCTGCGGGCCGATGAAGCCGGTGCCACCCAGAATGAGAATGCGCAGGGGCTTCGGCTGCGCGGTGCCGCCCTCGGGGCGATAGACCAGCGGCCGCACGCCATCGCTCGTGAAAGCCTGCGCCGCGCCGGGAAGACCGAGCGAGACCGCGCCGCCAATGAGCGCAGACGTCTTGATGAAGGAACGACGATCGATCGTCATGCTGGGAGTGAGCTGAGGAGTGGGCGTCAGGGCGTGATGCGGCGGTCGAGCTGTTCGATGGTCTTCGTGGACGCTGGGCGTGCCTTGCGGAGTCGCGACGCAACGGTTTCCGCGCGCGTGAGCACACGGAGCACATTTTCCCCGGCGAGGCCCCGCAGCTCCGCATCCGTCCAGCCGCGCTTCACGAGCTCGGCGAGGAGGTTCGGGTACGTCGAGACATCCTCGAGCCCCTGCACGGTTTCCGTAATGCCGTCGTAGTCACCACCCATGCCGACATGCGCGGCGCCCGCGACCTTCCGGATGTGGTCGAGGTGATCGGCGACATCGGCAATGGTGGCCACAGGAACCGGATTAGCTTCCCGCCATGCGGCTACGGCCCGAAACTGCGCATCGTTGTCGTTGGGATACCGCTTGGTGATCGAATCACGCACCGCGGTGAGTGCCGCCGAGTGGCTGGCCACCCTCTGCGACACAAAACCGGGGACGAATGTCACCATCACCACGCCGCCATTCTTCGGCAGCTTGGCGAGGATGGAGTCGGGCACGTTGCGCGGCACATCGGTGATCGCGCGGGCGCTCGAATGCGAGAAGATCACTGGCGCCTCCGTCGTGCCGAGCGCATCGCTCATCACCGCCGGTGACACGTGCGAGAGGTCCACGAGCATGCCCAGCCGGTTCATCTCGCGCACAACTTCACGGCCGAAGGTGGTGAGCCCCCGGTGCGTGGCCTTGTCGTTGGCCGCGTCGGCCCAGTCGAGGGTCACGTTATGCGTGAGCGTCATGTAGCGCACGCCCAGGTCGTAGTACGCGCGCAGCGCCCCCAGCGAGTTCTCGATGGCGTGGCCACCCTCCATGCCGAGCAGCGAGCCGATCTTGCCGGCGGCATACGCCTTGCGCACATCGGCGGCGGTGAGCGCGGGCTGGAACACGTCGGGATACTTGGCAATCACACGCTTCGCGATGTCGATCTGCTCGAGCTGCACGCGCGCGTAGCCGCTGTCGCGGATCTCGCCGGGGATGTACACCGACCAGAACTGGCCGCCCACCTGCCCCTGCCGAAGCCGGGCGATGTCGGTCATGCCGCGTGTCTGGCGCCGGAGGTTGTAGGCCTCCACGTCGCGCGGTGTTTCCTTTTCTTCCCGCAGCGCCCACGGCAGGTCGTTGTGCCCATCGACCAGCGGCGACAAACGCAGCAGCCGGCGCACGTGGGCGAGGCGCGCATCGAGGGATGCGGCCTGCAGCGACTGCGCGGGGGGAGCGGGCTTGCGGGCGGGTTGGGCGGTGGCGGAAGCGGGCGCGATGCCGAGAACTCCCGCGAACAGCAGGAGCGTGGCGCGTTGCGAGTGGCGCGTTACCGGTGATCCCTTCGTTCGCTGCGTCAGCATCCCAGTCGCTCCAGATAGTACGGCAGCATCTTGCGCCACCATGGCCAGTCGTGATTCACGTCGTGTCCCCACAGATCGAAGAGGTGACCGATCCCCTTCCGATCGAGCAGGTCGTGGAAATCGCGCGTGTAGTCGGGGCGCTCGTAGGCGCCCTGCCCCGACACCAGCGCGATGCGCGAATGGTGCCGCAGCTGGTCGAGCGTCCACCCTTCGGTGTTCGCCACGCACCACATCGGGTTGTTGAAGTAGCAGTTGTCGTCCGAATAGCCGTGGAAATAGCTGGGCGACAGGTCGTAGAAGCCGCTCATGCCGATCGTTCCACCGAACAGATCGGGGCGTCGGAAGAAGGCGTTGGCCGCGTGGAAGCAGCTGAAGCTCGCGCCGGTCGTGAGCGCACGCGCGCCCCCGTCCCCGCACACGTGCCGGATGAACGGCACCGCTTCATCCTCCACGTAGCGCGAGTAGAGCGCCTGCCGGCGGGCGCTTTCGTGCACCGGCAGCCCGCGGTCCATCCACTCCAGCCGGTTGATGCTGTCGATCGAGAAGACGCGGATGCGCCCCTGCTGCAACAGCGGTTCCACCGCCTTGATGAACCAGAAGCGCTCGTTTTCGAGGAAGTCGGCGGCGGCGGTGGGAAAGAGCAGCACGGGCTGGCCGCGCCAACCGTAAGCTCACGATGGGCATCTCGAGGCCCAGGGCCGGGCTGCGCCATCGATCGATGCGCTTGGGCAGGGCGGGGCCGACAAACTGTGGAGACATCCTCTAAAGGTGCCCCCCGACCGGGACGGCGGCCAGTACCGCCGTGGCGCGGGGGCGTCGGCCCCGGCGCGGCCCCGTTGCGCATCGGTGACGCGTCCGTCGCAGGACCGACGCCGGACCGACACGATCCGGTCACGCAGCAGGCCCACCTTGACACGGGCCAGCGATGGGAACGCCAGCCCGCCACCCGAACGACGGAGCTGCCATGATCGCGCGCGCCCACACGATCCCGACACACTTCGCCCCCCCTGAGGCGCCGTCGGCTTCGATGCCGCAGGCCCCCGATGCCACGACGGCGAACCCCCTCGACAACGAGGTGTTTCCGCATCACGCCGACGCGATTCCGCCCGGCGTGATCTCGGCGGGCTCGTACGAGTTGCGCTTCGCGTGGACGCGCAGCGATCTCCACGAGGTGCAGGCACTTCGCTATCGGGTGTTCCGTGAGGCCCTCGGTCAGGACGGCGACAGCGCCAACTCGCAGGCGCGCGACGAAGACCAGCGTGATCCGTGGTTCCACCACCTGATGATCGTGCATCGGGAAAGCGGTACCGTGGTCGGCACCTATCGATTGCAGACCGTGGTCATGGCGGCGACGCGTCACGGATTCTACAGTGCCGAATTCTTCGAGCTCGGTGGGATCCCCGGTGGTATCCTGGCCGACGCCGTGGAGATCGGGCGCGCCTGCGTTGCCCCGGCACACCGGAACGGCCGCGTGCTGCATCTCCTCTGGCGCGGGCTCGCGCGCTACCTCCAATGGAATGAGAAGCGCCACCTCTTCGGGTGCTGCTCGGTGCCCGGTATCGACCCGCAGGTCGCCCGTGAAATCTGGGGAACGCTCCATAGCCGCGCCGTAGTGCACGACCAGTTGCATGTGCGCCCCCGCCCCGCCGTACGCTCCATCGCCGACGACGGGCGGGCGGTCCCGGCGGAGTGCCCCTCGCCGGCCATTGCGCTGCCGTCACTTTTTGAGGCGTATCTCTCGCTTGGCGCACGGGTCTGTGGTGCGCCCGCCTTCGACCGCGAGTTCGGCACGACCGACTTCCTCGTCCTGCTCGACACGCGAACTATGTCACCGCGCGCCTACCAGTCGTTCTTCGGCTGAGTGATCGCGTCCGCCGTGCCTCGCGACGAAGCCCCACAGGCTCCGGCGGCACTACGCCGGAGGAGCTCTTCGTCCACAGCGTCCGTCGTGGTCAGATGGCTCTGTCGTCTGGTACTCGCGCTGCTCGGGGTGCGCCGAACGACGGCGGGGGAGCGGCCAGATGGTGCAGCCCTGCTCCTGTCCAACCACCTCTCATGGATGGACATCGTGGTACTCCTCGCCGACGCCGAGGTCACCTTCGTCGCCAAACGTGAGGTGGCTGCGTGGCCGATCATCGGCCCCCTCGCGGTGGCGCTTGGCGTGGTCTTCGTCGACCGCGCGCGCAAGCGGGATCTTCTGCGGTCTCTTCCCGAGCTCGAGCGGGTGCTCGGGGAGGGACGACAGGTCGTGCTCTTTCCCGAGGGCACCACATCCAACGGCCGGCAACTCTTCCCGTTCAAGTCGGCGCTGGTTGAGGCCGCCGTTCGCGCCGGCGTTCCGGTCATCCCTGTCGCGCTTCGCGCAACCGCGTCGGGCGACGCGACACCGCTCTGTTGGATCGACGACGAGACGTTGCTGCACAACCTGCCGCGTGTCCGCGCCTGCCGTGACGCGTGCGTACATGTGCAGTGGCTGGCCCCGATCATGGCGACCACGGGGCGGAAGCCCGTGACCGCACGGGCACGCGCCGAGATCGGCTGGCATGTGCGCACCGGAGCAGTCATCTCGCTCCCGTCGGGAGAACGGAGTCACCGATGGAGACGCGCGATGGCCGCCGGTCTGGCGAAAGTCGTGGGAGGATTGTGTGGGGTCCTCGTCCTGGGCGGCGCCATGTTCTATGCCCAGGCATCCGCCTACGATTTCGCGACCGCGGTGCCCTTCCGTGGCACCGCATGGTACAACCCATACGAATACGATCCACAACGCGATGGTGTGCGGCTCTGGTGGCGAGCCAACCTGCACACGCACTCACGGGCGTGGCGTGGCGTCACAGCCGGCAAGCAGTCGAAGTCGGCGGTAGTCGATCATTACCGTCGTCTCGGCACACAAGTCGTGGCGACCTCCAATTATCACGAGTCCCCTGAACGCCGGGAACGAGGAACGCTGCCCGTCTACGAACACGGATGGAATGTGGCCAAATCGCATCGTCTCGCGATCGGTGCGACATCGGTGCTGTGGTTCGATTTTCCCTTCTGGAGTTCCGTACATCACGAGCAGTATCTGATCGACCGCCTGCACGAGCACGCTGATCTGGTGGCGATTGCACATCCAGGGCTGCGTCATGGTCATACCACGGGATCGCTCGCGCAGTTGGCTGGTTACGACCTGCTCGAGGTGCTGAATCACTTCCAGGCGCCCGCCGAGCGCAGTTGGGACACCGCACTCTCCGCGGGCCGACCGGTGTGGCTGCTGGCGAGCGACGACTCGCACGACATCGGCGGTGCGGGGGAAACAGGCGGCAACTTCACGCGTATTCTCGCGCCGGACACGTCGCGGCGCGCCATCGTACAGGCGCTGCGCGAAGGGCGGGCCTATGGTATCCGCGCGCGCGATCATGCGGGGACGCTACATCTCGAGCATCTGACCATGCACGGGGACACCTTGCGTCTCAGGGTCAGCGGTCGCGTGGCCGCGGTCCGTATCGTTGGTCAGGGAGGACGTACCGTCGTGCGATGGGCGCGCGCCACGAACGGGCAGGGGAGCGCTGCGCATCGCTGGCGCGATACCACCGTTGTGCTTCTCGCCGTGGCACGACCCAGCGATGGCTATCTTCGCGTGGTCGCCGATGGCGAGCACGAATCACTCTTCAGCAATCCGGTCGTACGATGGGATGGTCATGCGCTGCCATCCGGGCTGGCCACCATCAATCGCCCCAGAACCGTCATTCAACAGACCGCGTGGCGGATGGCGTTCGTGTGGCTCGTCATCTGGCTTGCGGCATCAGCCCGATACCCGCGCGTGAACCGGATCAGCCAGGGCCGGCCGGCGTTGGCGGCCCGATGAGTGCGCGCCTGCCGTCGCGCACCTTGATCATCGCGGCAAGTCTGCTCGTCAGAGCAACCGTGGCCGTCGTATTGGGACTCGGCGTGGATGAGGCCTATGCGGTCAGTGTGGCGCGTCCGTGGTCCGTGAGCTACTTCGATCATCCGCCGCTGCATTTCTGGCTGGCAGGGGCCATGACGTGGCTGACCGGCAGCACAGAGGCCATCGCCGTTCGTCTCCCCTTTCTGGTACTTTTCACCGGTACGTTGTGGCTCGTAGGCCAGCTCACGGCCCGAGCCTTCGGCGATGTGGCGGCTCGCTATGCCGTCCTCGCGCTCGCCGCGAGTGGCGTGCTGGGCATCACCTCGGGGTCGTGGGTGCTCCCTGATGGGCCGCTGCTTTTCCTGTCGATGCTCGGCGTGTACCTGCTCTATCCGCTCGTGGTGGACGAGACCACCGGGCAGGAACCTGCAGAACACGGCAAGTGGCGCTGGTTCGCAGCCGGCCTCGCGTTTGGTGCCGCCGCGCTGGCGAAATACCACGCACTGCTGCTGGTAAGCGGGTTGGGCATGTACCTGCTGCTCGACGCGCATGCCCGCCGCCACTTGCGTACGCCATGGCCATGGATGGCGCTCCTCATCGTGATGGTGGCCTGCACCCCCGTCGTCTGGTGGAACGCGCAGCACGAGTGGGTGTCGTTTCGTTTTCAGGGGGGACGCGCCCACGCGGAGCAATGGTCACCGGCGCCGTTCGTCGAAATGCTGGGTGGGCAGATCGCCTGGTTGCTGCCGTGGGTCTCCGTTCCCCTTGGCATCGCATTGGTGCGCGCGCCGGCCAACGGTCAGCGCGCCCAGCGGGCGCGACGGCTCTTTCGTTGCATCGCCGCGCTCCCCATTCTGGCGTTCTCGCTCATTCCGCTGGGTGGCGCACGTGGGCTCCCCCACTGGACGGCTCCGGGGTGGCTCTACGTCTTTCCGCTGCTCGGTGCGTGGGCCGCGGCGACACCAACGGCGGGCCGCTGGCTACGGGGTGGTGCCCTTGCTACGGCGAGCCTCGTCGCCGCGCTTGTACTTCATGTGAGTACCCCCGTGGTCGATCGGTTCCTCAGCGCGTCCGTCCGAGACAAGGACCCCACACGTGACGGTGTACGATGGGATGCCGCCATCGTGCCCGCCGATCTGTACGTCGTCCGCAGCTGGATCCAGGGGGGCCAAGTAGGCGTCGCCGCTGGTCCCAATGCTCGCATCGTGTGCCTCTGCGCCGACCCGCATCACTTTCCGTTCCGGCATCCCGGCGATGCACTCGGACCGGGAGAACGAGGCGTGCTCCTCGAGCGGCGCCGCGGTGCCGGCGGCACATCACCGGTGTCCGCGACACAGTTGGGCGGGGACTCGCTGTCCATCACCGTTCGCGATACGGTCTCCGTCGGACGCGGGGTCGAGGTGATCCGCTACGACGTCGTCCGTGCGCCTCAGAAACAGCTCTAGCGCAGCTTCTTGGTAAAGCAGAACTTCCGGCCGATCGACAGCTCGGAGCGCGAAATCGTGCGGTAGCGCGCGATCTTCTCAGGGTAGATCTCGATGCTCGTCAGCATGAAGCCCATGCGCAGGAAGAGCGCTTCGGCCAGCGAGATCGCGAAGACCTCGTGGTGCCCACGCTCGCGCGCCAGATGCTCCGCGGCGGTGATCAGACATTGCCCCAGCCCGTGCCCCTGCTGGTCGGGGGCCACGGCCAGCGACACGATTTCCACCAGCGACGGCGTGTACTCGTCGAGGGCCACCTGCCCGAGGATCGAACCGTCGGGGGCGCGGACGACCTGATAATCCTGCAGGTGCGCGGTGACGAACACCTCACTCCGCATGAGGGTGAGTCCGTCGGGCGCATACATATTGTTGAGCGCCACGATCGCCGGGATATCCCGCTCCTCGGCGTGGTGCACCAGCACCTCGCCCACCCGGAAGGCAGGAAGGGGGCGGGCCGGGACCGGCTCCTCACGGTCCACCGGAAACAGCGCCGCCGTGCTCACCGCGACGCGTACACCTTGGTCTTCCCCGCCTTGTCGAACAGCAGGACGTCGTAGGCGTCCTTGCGGCCGCCCTGCTCCATGCCGGGAGAGCCCATGGGCATCCCCGGTACCGCCAAGCCACGACCAGCCGGCTGTTCCCTGAGCAGGCGCTTGATGAGATCGGCGGGCACATGCCCTTCCACCACGTACGGTCCCACCTTCGCGGTGTGGCACGAGCCGAGGGCGTCGGGGACCCCGAAGCTGGCCTTGACGCTGGCCATGTCGGCGATGTCACGGACCGTGACGGCGAACCCCGCCTGCTTCACGTGCGTGACCCATTCGGCACAGCACCCGCAGTTGGGGTCCTTGTACACCGTCATGCTGAGCACCGAGGGGACGGACGGCTGCGCCGCAGCCCGGAGCGGGCGAGCGGCCAGCAGCCCGGCCACGGTGAGCGCTGCCGTCTGCAGAAAGGCCCGGCGCGAGGACGGGCCATCCGCCAGGCCGGGGGCCGCTGAGGCGGCGTCGAAGTGCGTGGACATGGCCGAAGTATAGCCGCTTCTACTCGGCTTCGTTCCAGCCCGACACGCGACAACGGCACCGCCCGGCCCAATCCACCCTGCGGATCGGGTTTTCCCCGACGAATTCCCGTCGGCCACCTGACGGAGCGACGTCATGCAAGGACCTAGAATCTCCCTCGCACGGCCCAAAGCCCATACTCCCACGAGGGAATTCGATGCCTCCCGCAACCAGCGCGGCACCCGCCAGCGCTGCTCCCCGCCCCTCCGGCCCCATGCTCGATCGCTTCTCCTACGACGACGCGATCGTTCGCAAGTTCCTGTTCGCCACCCTGGTCTGGGGTATCGTGGGCATGGTCGTCGGCCTGCTCATTGCGCTGCAGCTCGCGCATCCGCTGTTCAACCTCGGCCTGGAGTGGACGTCGTTCGGCCGACTCCGTCCGCTGCACACCAACGCCGTGATCTTTGCGTTCGCGGGCAATGCGTTTTTCACCGGCGGCTACTACTCCACGCAGCGCCTGCTCAAGACCCGGATGTTCTCCGATGTCCTGAGCAACTTCCACTTCTGGGGGTGGCAGGCGATCATCGTCTCCGCCGCACTCACGCTCCCCTTCGGCTTCACGCAGGCCAAGGAGTACGCAGAGCTGGAGTGGCCGATCGACATTGCCATCGCCGTGGTGTGGGTGGCCTTCGCCGTCAATTTCTTCGGCACACTGATCAAGCGCCGTGAGCGCCACATTTACGTGGCGATCTGGTTCTACATCGCGTCGATCGTGACGGTGGCGATCCTGCACATCTTCAACAACCTCTCGGTGCCGGCGGACTTCCTGAAGTCCTACAGCATCTACGCGGGCGTGCAGGACGCCTTCATGCAGTGGTGGTACGGGCACAACGCCGTGGCGTTCTTCCTCACCACGCCGTTCCTCGGCTTGATGTACTACTTCATGCCCAAAGCCGCCGAAGGGCCGGTGTTCAGCTACAAGCTGTCCATCCTGCACTTCTGGTCGCTGGTATTCATGTACATCTGGGCGGGCCCACACCACCTGCACTACACCGCGCTCCCGGAATGGGCCAGCACGGTCGGCATGCTCTTCTCGGTGATGCTCTGGGCCCCGTCGTGGGGCGGCATGATCAACGGCCTTCTCACGCTCCGCGGCGCGTGGCACAAGGTGGCGCAGGATCCGATCCTCAAGTTCTTCGTCGTGGGGGTGACCGCCTACGGCATGTCCACCTTCGAAGGCCCGATGCTCTCGATCAAGAGCGTCAACGCCCTCGCACACTATACCGACTGGATCATCGCGCACGTGCACACCGGCGCGCTGGGCTGGAACGGCTTCATGACGTTCGGCATGGTGTACTGGCTGCTGCCGCGCCTCTTCCAGGCGCCGGTCTTCAGCAAGAAGGCGATGGAGGTGCACTTCTGGATTGCGTCGGTCGGCATCGTGCTGTATGTGGTGGCCATCTACAGCGCCGGGGTCACGCAGGGGCTCATGTGGCGGGCCTTCGATGAAACGGGGCGCCTGGCGTATCCCGACTTCGTCGAGACCGTGCTCAAGCTGATGCCCATGTACTGGATGCGGGTGGCCGGCGGCACGCTGTACATCGTCGGCATGTTCATCTTCGGCTGGAACATCTTCAAGACGTGGGCGAACCGTCCGGCCGCGTACGAGGTGCCCGTTATCGAAGCGGCGCCCCTGGCGAAGCAGTACGTGGAAGAGCACCCCGTCGTGCCCGCCGCAGGTCTCTGGGCCCGCTTCAACCAGGTACAGTGGCACCGTGCGTGGGAGCGGGCACCGATGCTCTTTACGGCCCTCACGGTGCTGGCGGTCGTGGTGGCCTCCCTCTTCGAAATTCTCCCCACGTTCCTCATCAAGTCGAACGTGCCCACGATCGCGTCGGTCACGCCGTACACGCCACTCGAATTGGCAGGGCGCGACATCTACATCGCGGAAGGCTGCTTCAACTGCCACTCGCAGATGGTGCGCCCCTTCCGCTACGAGACCGAGCGCTTCGGCGAGTATAGCAAGCCGGGGGAGTCGGTGTACGAGCATCCGTTCCTCTGGGGTTCACGCCGGATCGGTCCGGATCTGGCCCGCGAAGGTGGCAAGTACCCCGACCTCTGGCACGTGCGCCACTTCGAGAACCCGCGCGCCGTAACTGCCAAGTCGATCATGCCGGCGTATGCGCACTTCAGCACCAAGACCCTCGACTTCGACGGCATTCAGCGCCGTGTGGACGCGATGGCGATGGTGGGCGTGCCGTATGGCGACGCAGTCAACATGGCGCCCGACATGGCGCGTGCGCAGGCAAAGCAGATCGCTGCGGCCATCGTGGAACAGGGCGGCCCGGCCGGCCTCGAGGACAAGCAGATGGTCGCCATCGTCGCCTACATGCAGCGCCTCGGCCGCGACATCAAGGTGACAACCACCGCCGACAAGGGTGGCAACGTGACAGCCAGCGGAGGAAGCAACTGATGAAGCTCTCCGACATCATGTCGTACGCGCAGCTCTCCGTGTACACGGAAGTTGCGCTGGTCCTCTTCCTTGGGGTGTTCATCGCCATCGCGATTCACACCTTTCTGCCGTCCAGGCGCCGGGAGCTGGACGCCGCGTCCCGGATACCGCTGGAAGACGATGGGGTGCGTACGCCCCGCACCATGGAGCGCTGACCCATGGCTGGCCCCACGAACGACGACATCCAGGACAAGCTGCTCGACCACACGTACGACGGCATCCAGGAGTACGACAACCCCATGCCGCGCTGGTGGCTGCTCACCTTCGCCGGCACGATCATCTTTTCGGTGATCTACCTGTTCAACATCGGCCCGGTCGGCAACGGGAAAGGGCGCGTGGCCGACTACGACGCCGACATGGCCGCCTACGCGAAGGCCCATCCTGCGCTGACCGGTAGCGACATGTCGTCCGATCAGCTGCTGGCGCTCGCCAAGGATCACGAAGCCCTCGAGGAAGGCGAGGAGACCTACCGCGCCTACTGCGCCTCATGCCACGCACCGGACGGCGGCGGGTTGATCGGCCCCAACCTCACCGACGCCTACTGGCTGCACGGCGGCAAAATCACCGACGTCTACACGACGGTCACCAATGGCGTGCTCGAGAAGGGTATGCCGCCCTGGGGCAAGACACTCAATACCGAACAACTCTCGGCCGTCGTCGCGTATGTGAGTACGCTGCGGGGGAGCACCCCGGCCAATCCGAAAGCCCCGCAAGGCACGCTGGTTACCCCGTGAGTGGATCGTGAGCGGCACCGCAGCACCTCCTGGCGTAGGGCGGCGCGTCCTCCCCACGCTCAACGAGGATGGCAGCCGCCGGTGGATCCGCCCCAAACCATCACACGGGAAGTGGTGGCGCCGACGGCAGGTCGTGGCCTACCTCCTCATGGCGGCCTTCTTCGCCGCACCGCATCTGCGGATCTTCGGCAAGCCGGTCTTCCTCATGGACCTGCCGCGCCGCGAGTTCACGCTGATGGGCTACACGTTCCTGCCCACCGACACGCTGCTGTTCATGTTTTCGCTGGGCAGCGTGGTGATTGGCATCTTCCTCGTGACGGCGCTCTGGGGCCGTGCCTGGTGTGGCTGGGCCTGCCCGCAGACCGTCTATCTCGAATACCTCTTCCGCCCCATCGGGCGCTGGTTCGACGGCGGGTACACGCAGTCGCGTGCGCTCGACAAGCAGGGCGCCTGGTTCACGCCGCGACGGCTTGGCAAGTACCTCACGTTCTTCCTGCTCTCGCTCTTCGTGTCGCACACGATGCTCGCGTTCTTCGTGGGCATCCCGCAACTGTACGGCTGGATGCGTGGCTCACCGGCTGATCATCCGTCGGCGTTCTTCTTCGTGGTGCTCTTCACGGGGATCGTGTGGTTCAACTTCACGTACTTCCGCGAACAGACCTGCCTGATCGTGTGCCCGTACGGCCGGTGGCAATCGGCGCTGATCGATCGCCAATCGAAGATCGTGGCCTACGACTACGTCCGTGGCGAACCGCGCGCGCTGGGCGCAAAGAACCGCGATCCCCATGCGGGCGACTGCATCAACTGCAACGCCTGCGTGCAGACCTGCCCCACCGGCATCGACATCCGCAACGGCCTGCAGATGGAGTGCGTGCACTGTACCCAGTGTATCGATGCCTGCGACGAGATCATGACGAAGATCGGCAAGCCCACGGGGCTCATTCGCTATTCGTCGCAGGACGAAATTGCCGGTAAGCCCAAGCACCTGCTGCGCCTGCGCACGATCCTCTATCCGATCGTACTCACCCTGCTTGGCGGTGGTCTCGTGGGCACAATGTACGTCAAAAAGGCGGCAGACCTCACCGTGCTGCGCGGGCTCGATGGCCCCTTCACCACCGAGGCCGATGGACGCATTGCCAACCAGATCCGCATCAAGATCACCAACCGTCGCGGTGCCGACATGGCGTATCGCATCGTGCTGGACAGCCTCGCGCCAGCCAATGTGGCGCCACGCGAAGTCACGGTCGTGCTCCCCGAGAACCCGCTGACCGTACAGGCCGGCGACACACGAATCACCAGCGCCTTCGTGCTCCTGCCGCCGCGAGCCTTCACCAAGGGCGAGCGTTTCATCACCATCAACGTGTCCGACGAGCGTGATTATCGGGAATCGGTGACGTACCGACTGCTCGGTCCCACGTCGAGCGCGGCAGGGAGCTTCAAATGAAGCAGGGTCTGGGGTGGCCCATTGGCGTGGCCGCGATCCTCGGCACCACGGTGGCGGCCAACATCGTGGTCATGCGCATCGCGAACGATGACCCGTCGTTCGCGGTGGAGCCGGACTACTACCGCAAGGCCGTACACTTCGATTCCGCGATGGCTCAGCAGCGCGCGAACCTCAGCCTCGGCTGGGGAATCCAGACGCAGATCGACTCGATCGGCGACGGTACCCACACGCGCCTGACGGTGCACCTGCGTGATGCCTCGTCGTCTCCGCTGGCGGGTGCGCGGGTGGCGGTGATGGCACGCCACAACGCGCGCGCGAACGACACGCTCACGGCCGTGCTCACCGAAGCGGCACCGGGGATGTACAGCGCCGAGCTGCCGATCGCCCGCGCCGGTGAATGGGAGGTACGCGTGGATGCCTCACATGGCTCGCAGCGATTCTCCGCCAGTTCGCGGGTGCACGCGGTACACGTGGCGCAGGCCCCAGCGCGAGTGGCCCGGTGATCACGGCCACCGCCGCCGGCGTGCTCGTGGCGAGCCTGGTGGGCAGTGTGCATTGCGCCGGCATGTGTGGCGGATTCGTGTGCTTCTACGCCGGCTCAGCGCCGAGCCACGATCCCTCCGCGCTGCGGGCACATGCGATGTACAACGGCGGCCGGCTGCTGGCCTATCTCACCCTTGGCGCGATCGCTGGGGCGATCGGTTCGGGTGTCTCGAGGATCGGCGCGCTTGCAGGGGTCAGCCAGGCGGCGGCCGTCGTGGCCGGCGCCCTCATGGTTGGCTGGGCCATTACCGTCATTGCGGCCCAGCACGGTGTGTCGCTCGGAGCGGCACGGGTCCCACTTTCGTGGCAGCGGGCACTCGGCCGCATCCTGCTGCCCGTTCGCGCACAGCCGCTCGCGCTGCGTGCCGGACTCACCGGCCTTCTGACCGCCCTGCTGCCGTGCGGGTGGCTCTACGTCTTCGTCGCCACCGCTGGCGGGACCGGCAGCGTGCGGAACGCGGTCGCCACCATGCTGGTCTTCTGGCTCGGCACCGTCCCGGCCGTGGTCGCCGTCGGTGTGGGCGCCCAGACCGTGCTCGCACCGGTTCGCCGTCGCTTGCCGGCCCTCAGCGCAACGGTCGTGTTGATCATGGGGCTGCTGTCGATGTCGGGTCGCCTGCTGCCGAGCGGCAGCCACCTGAGCGCGACCACTACCACGGCGCCGGAGCATGCCCATGCTCACTGACGTCCTCCGCCTTGCCGGAACCCCTACCCACAGCGAGCCGGTTACCGCCGCGGCATGTGCGCACTGTGGCCTACCGGTGCCGGAGGGCCTGCTTGACGATCAGGTCGAGCAACAGTTCTGCTGCACGGGATGTCGGACGACGTTCAACATCCTGCATGACCACAACCTCACAACCTATTACGCCTTTGCTGAACGGCGCGCGACACCCGTGCGCGCCTCGGGGCGAAACTACGAGGAGTTCGATCACCCCACCTTTGCGCAGTTATACGTGACACGCTCGGGCGAGGCGTGCTCACGCACCGAGTTGTATCTCGAGGGTGTGCACTGCGCATCGTGCGTATGGCTCGTGGAGCGCATGCCGTTGCTGCAGTCCGGGGTGGTGCGCGCCGAGCTGGACATGCGTCGCTCACTGGCTGTGGTGGAGTGGGATGCGAACGCTACGCCGCTCTCGGCGATCGCACGGTCGCTCGACGCACTGGGGTATCCGCCGCATCCCTTCCGCGGCGTCGCACGCGCCGCCATGCGGCGCCGCGAAGACCGGGCCATGCTGGTGCGTATCGGCATCGCCGGCGCCATCGCCATCAACGTGATGCTGGCAGCGCTCGCGCTCTACGCCGGGGAGGTGAGCGGCATGGAGACGCGCTTCACGGAGTTCTTCCGCTGGGTGAGCTTTGCCATCACGGTGCCGGCGTTCGTGTGGCCAGGGCGCGTGTTTTTTGCCGGCGCGTGGGCGTCGGTACGCACGAAGGCGCTCCACATGGATCTGCCCATCGCGATCGCCCTCGGCGCAGGGTTCGTGCGTGGCGCGATCAATACGGTCACGGGCGAAGGGCCGATCTACTTCGATGGGCTGGCCATCCTCATCTTTGCGCTCCTGGTGGGGCGCTTCCTGCAGCAGCGTGGCCAGCGCATGGCCATGGATGCCGCGGAGATGCTGCACGCGATCGCGCCGAACACGGCACGTATCGTGGACGGCGCTGATGCGCGGGTGCGGGAGATCCCCGCGGAGGCGCTGCTCCCCGGCATGCGGCTCGACGTGCGGGCAGGTGAAACGTTTGCCGCCGACGGCATCATCGTCCACGGACAGTCGAGTGTGGACGCCTCGTTACTCACCGGAGAATCACGCCCCGCGAGCGTGGCCGAAGGGACCACCGTGTTCGCCGGTACGCTCAATGTGGAATCGCCGTTGTTGGTGCAGGTGGAGCAGGCGGGAGAGACGAGCCGCATTGCCACGCTCTTGCGTCAAGTCGCGGAGAGTACGCAGCGGCGCGCCCCCATAGTACAGCTCGCCAACCGGCTGGCGGGCGTATTCACCGCCGTCGTGCTCGTAGTGGCCGCGGCCACCTATCTCGTCAAGGCGGAGCGCAACGCCGCGACGGCACTCGACGATGCCATCGCCCTGCTGATCGTAACCTGCCCGTGCGCGTTGGCGCTGGCCACACCGCTGGCGATCACCGTCGCGGTAGGGCGTGCCGCCGGCCGTGGCATGCTCATCAAGGGCGGCGACGCGATCGAACTGCTGGCGAAGCCGGGCATCCTGGTGCTCGACAAGACGGGCACGGTGACCGAGGGGCGCACCACCCTCACCGCCTGGGTGGGCCCTGAGTGGGTGAAACCGCTGGTGCTAGCGCTTGAGGCGGGCTCGTCACATCCCATCGCCGATGGATTCCGTCGTGCCTGGCCCGCGCTGACCACACCGCAGGTGGAGGCGTCGCGGCATGTCGTGGGCGGCGGGATGGAAGGAGTAATCGACGGGCGCACCGTGTGCATCGGTTCTCCTCGGTTTGTGGCGGAGCGTACCTGCTCAACGGATGAAAGGCTTCGTTTTGCATCCGAAGCGATGGACAGGACCCACACGCCCGTTCACGTGGCCGTGGATGGCGTGCTGATTGCAGTAGCTGCTCTTGGCGATCGAGTGCGGGACGAGGCACTCGCTTCGCTGCAGCAGTTGCGGGCACGCGGGTGGCGGACCGTGATGCTGAGTGGAGATGCAACAGACGTGGTCGCGTCGGTGGGTCGGGCGCTCGAGTTCGAGGCGCAAGATGCCATCGGCGCAGCGTCGCCCGAAGACAAACGGGCGTTCGTGGAACGCAGCAAGCAGGATGGTACGGTGGTAATGGTAGGCGACGGCGTCAACGATGCGGCAGCGATCGCGGCGGCACACGTGGGGATCGGCATGCACGGGGGCGCGGAAGCGTGTCTCACCACCGCCGATATCTATCTGTCCCGTCCCGGACTGTCGGGACTTGTGGAGCTCACGGAGGGTGCACGACGCACCATGCGGGTGATCCGCCGGAACATTGCCTTCTCGATCGGCTACAACATCCTCGGTGCCAGCATGGCCGTAGCTGGCATACTCACCCCGCTCATCGCGGCCGTGTTGATGCCCACCAGTTCCATCTCCGTCGTACTGGGCAGCTGGTACGGCTTCACCTTCGCGCGTGACCGTCAGGACACCGCGGCACCGTAGGCGTCCATTCCATGAGCGTGATCTTCATTGTGCTGCCGCTCGCGCTGGTGATCGTAAGCGCTGCCGTCTGGGCCTTCGTGTGGAGCGCCCGCAGCGGCCAGCTGGACGATCTGGAGACGCCCGCCGTGCGTATGCTGCGTGACGAGGGGCGCTGAAACCGTACCTCCCATGGGCGGCGACGTGTCACGTCGCTCTTGCCTGCCGGACCACTGACTGGCCCTCTGCCAGCACCATCGGACCATACGCCAATGACCAAGGCCCCAGTCCGTCAGCACGACGGCATTGACCGCCGTCGGAATCCTCGGCTTCGTGACCTCGTGGACGAGATGATGGCGTCCATCCGGGCCGCCGCCAACTCCGACCTCTGGACCGCTGACGAGCGGGCCATGTACGAGGCTGACATGGCCCGTATCATGGACAGCGTGCGCGCCCGGGCACTGGGCGGCCGCGCCGCGAACGCGCGCCGCGAGTAAGCAGCCGCCGGGCGCTCCGTGGCCGCTGAGGACCGCACGACGCGACGCTACTCCAGCAGCACCAGCGTCTGACCACGCGCGTGGGTGAAGCGCAGCAACTGATCACGCTCATGACCATCCACGACCAGCTCCACCTGTCGGCAGTCGGGGACCTGATGTGACAGGTGCTGCCCTTCACCAACGGATGTGCCGAACATGAGCGTGGCCGTCCGCTCTGCGCGTTCGTACGATACGCCAGCGAGCCGCAGATGATGGCCGATTGAATGTGCCCCCGCCTCGCGATTGACCACCTCCACCGTGCACGCCCGGCCAGCATGACGGACCGAAAAGGTGAAGAGCGCCTGATCCAGCGTTTCCATGTCGAGCAGGTGCGTGTGGTCGTGCAGGGCCGTTGCCTGGGCCCGGGCCGCAGCGAGCGTGTGCGCGCTGCCCGGTACGCACAGTACTGAACAGGGCGCTGAGCGAACCAGCTCAGCGGCCACGCTGCCCAGCATCATGCGTCGGAGGAAACCGTAGCCGTGCGTCGCCGACACCACCAGCGAGGCCCCAAACTCGGCAACATCGCCCGCGAGCTGCGTGGATACGTTCCCCTCGAGCAAACGCGTCTCGAAGGTCAATCCCGGGCGCTGCAGCTGCTCAATGAGGGTGAGAAAGCTGGCAGAAACCTGCTGCCGGTATTCGCTCGAGAACTCCCGTTGCACAGGTCCCGTGTGGCTGAGGGAGGGCGCCACGTGCACGAGCGCCACCGTTGCATCAGGGGCCACGAAGTCGAGCGCGACCTGCGCGGCATACACGCTGAACACGCTGAAGTCGGTCGCGATGATCACCCGCCGGGGGAGCGACTCCAGGTGCGCATCCACCGCCAGCACCGGCGTGTCGCCAAGCTGCAACAGCCGCAGCACCGTCTCTCCGCCGAGCAGCCGCTCGAGCATGCCATGACGACCGCGTCCCACCACGATCAGCCGCGCCTCGGTGGCGTGTGCCTGCCCGACGATCTCCCGCACGGGATCGCCGACGCGCACCTGAACCGGCCATGGTGGCGCGCCCGAGGCACCGGACCCGGGCTCGAGCATCGCCACCTGCTGCCGCACCAGCTGAGCGCGCGCGTCGAGCTGGTCGGGAGTTGGCACCACGGGATGTGACACGGCCTCGAAGGCGTACGTTGGTATCGCGCTGGCGCCGAGGGCGCTGATGACCTGCACGGCAGCCCCCGTGTGAGCGGCAAGCACACGCGCCATCGGAAACGCCGCGTCGGAAGCCGGCGACGTATCGCTGGCCACCAGAATAGGACCATGCGGCGGCATGACGGGATCGAACGGTTCGAGCAGACTGGACGACGTGCGGGCGGGCATGCACACCTCTCCATCGGAAATGGGGCGTACGGTGGACCGGGCGGGGTGACCACATCACTGACCGCCGTGCCAGTATGCCCCATGTGCGTTGCCATGCCATGCGGCAAAGCCCTCACATGCTGTCGGGAGCCGCCTCAGGGCTTCTCAACGCGTATCGTACAGCGCGCGTCGCTGCTTGGGTGTAGCGGTTGGCGTTGGCATCTCACCCGTGATACGCTGTGCATCCTCTGCGTGCGTCTCCGCGCGCTCATCGGCAGGCAGGATGCCTGCATCATTGAACATCATGCCCACGGCATTCGGGATCATCGCGGGCCACAGGAGCAATCCCAGCGGCTGCACGAGCGAGCGAGGTATCCGGCCCGTGCCGGCATACTTGCGGCGCGCCCACAGCTCGTAGGCAAAGCTGAGCACCCCGCCGAACGCAGCAAAGAGCAGCCACGTAGTTGCGGCTTCACGGACGGGTAGATCCGCCAGCATCCACGCCAGCACGCCGTAGCTCAGGACCATGCTCATGCGCCGCATGCCGGGGCGCAACGCGGCATTGAGACAGTCGCCCGCCGTGGACCAGAGCAGGACACCGAACAATACGATCGCCCACATGATGTTGATGCTGTAGATCGTCATGGGCAGGCCACTGATGGCAAGGGTCGACATCCCGCGCCGCGTGGAGGTCGCATGCTGCCAGGCGGTCGCACCGTGAAGCTGGGGCGCCCTTGGATTTTCCGCCAGCAACCCCGACGGTTCGGCGCGCCCCTGCAATAGGCCCCGCCATCCGCCCTGCAATACGCCTCACTGGATGCGCTGTTGCGTGCCCGTGGTGTCGGTGAGTGCCCGCATGAAGGTCACAAGCGCGCGCGTGTCTGCGCTGCTGAGGCCCAGCGAGTCGGGAGGCAGTGTCTGATTGTCGAGACGCACACCCACCCCATGACCGCCCCCCCGGTTGTAGAAATCCACAACGCTCTCGAGGGTGGGATACGCCCCGTTATGCATGTACGGCGCAGTGAGCGCAACATTGCGGAGGGCTGGCGTACGAAAGGCATACCGTTGCGGTGTAGCGCGTGAGAGCCGGTAGCGTCCCTCGTCTGGGTCCACCGTGCCGTTTCTGATTACCGCACGCGTCGGTACGCCCAGCACCTCGACCTCGGACTTCTGGTACATCGGGGGCACGGTGCCGTTCGTAAGCGGGAGGAAGTGGCACGTGGCACACTTCCCTTTCCCCACGAACACGTTGAAGCCCCGACGCACCTCGTCGTTGATTGCGGATGGGTCGCCACGCAGGGCACGATCCACCGGCGAGTTCAGGCGCGTGAGGCTGCGCTGATAGGCGGCAAGAGCACGCCGGAGGTGCGATGCAGTGAGTGCCGGTGCGCCGGGATCCTCGTCGACAAAGGCAACCCGAGCCGCCGCCACCATGCTCGAATCGCGCGCAAGCACTCGCACGACGGCGTCGAGACTGCCGTGCATCTCATCGACATTCTCGACCACGTCGGTCACCTGATCCTCGAGATAGGTGGTGCGCAGGTCGGCGAACTGCCCGACCTGCAGACCACTGTTGATCACACTCGGGGTGTTTCGGGAAAGCCGTGCACCGGTGCGCGCACGATTCACTGGCAAGCCATCGGTGAACGCCTTCTCCGGCAGGTGGCAGGAACTACAGGCGCGGCGACCATCCGCGGAGAGACGGCCGTCGTGAAAGAGGCGGGCCCCGAGTGCGACCTGCGCCTCGAGTGCCGTGCGACTGCGAGGTGCGGCCATCGGTGCCAGTGCCCACGGATCGAAGGCGTTGGTGTCGAACAGGGTGGCTGCGGTCAGGCGAAATGCACGCCGCTCCGCCGGTACCGCCACCCGCAGATGCACACGCAGCTCCTGCAGCTCGACACCGATGGTGTTGGCTTCGTTCACGATGAAGGCGAAGTGGTCGAAGCCGTGGCGATCGGCGGTGCGCTGCAACGTGGCGCGCGCCGAGGCGAGGGCCCCCTGCAGGCGCTGCCACGAGTCGTGCTCCGTGCGATACGGGGCCATTGCGCGCTGGATCCCTTCGAGCGCCGCATCGGCTTCCGCCAGCGAAAACCCGGCCACGGGCGAGTCGAACCCGGTGATCCCCAGCGCCACGATGCGCGCGAGTTCCAGCTTGCTCGCGTCGAAGACGTGGGCATCGCTGGCCTCCTGCACCTGCATCTTGGTCCGTGCCTTGGACACCAGCTGACCCAGCGTCTCGACCTCGTGCCGCAAGGTCTCACGCTCGGCGAGCGGGTCGCCGCCGAAGAGCAACTCCTCGATCACCTGAAAGCCGGTGGGCGGAAACACCGCTTCCGGCCCCTCCTCCTCCTCGACTTCTGGCAGGGCGGGCCCGTTCATGGCCTTGGTCGTCGACGGTGCATAGTACTCTAGCCCCACCTCGACACGCTTGAACGACGCGCGGGCAGCGATGAATGCGGTGCGTGCCGCCTCCACCTCCGGGGCCGTATCGAGGGCGCGCACGCTCCGGTCGAGTCGCCTAACCTGTAGGTCGAGCGTGTCGAGTTGAGCGCGCCAGCCCTGTACAACCTGCATGGCGCGGGGAGACGAGGCGCTCGCCGAGTCAGCAGCCTTGGTGGTCGTCGATGACGGACCACAGCCGGACACGGCGGCGACAGTGGCCACGGTGACTATGAGGAGCGCGGTGAATCTGAACGACGACATGTGGAAGGCGTTGCGGGAGACACGACCGGCCCGGAACATGGTTCCGGGCCGGAATGGTGCGGAATGACGTCAGCGAGCGATCCGCGCGTGACTTAACGCGGCAGCCCCTTCACGATGACCCACATGCTGGCCTGGTTCTCGGTAGGGCGCAGCGTACCACCATCCACCCCGCGATACTTGTCGCCGCGCCACGAGTGCGGCTGCAACGCCACCATGAACGTGTTCGGCTGCCCGGTGAGCGTGGACACATCGATCATGGCACCGTACTCCCAGCCAGCCTTGCCGGCCGGGCGGGCGCCGACGGCATTGTAGAGGGGTGCGTCGGCCTGCGTGCGACGGTGATCCAGTTCGAGGACCGGCCGCAGCTCCTTGGTGCCGATGTTGTACTGGTAGATGTAGCCGTCGTGCGTTTCGTCGCCGTAGCCGTTGTCGTCTTCCTGGATGTAGACGTAGTTCTCCGTCACCACGACGTTGTCGGGGTTCTGGAAAAGCTTGGCCGGACCGTTGCGATCATCACCATCGGCGATCACCTCGAGGGTGCCCTTGGTGGGATCGGTTTCGTTCAGGCGCAGGCGATAGACGCGACCGTACTTGCTACGGCTGTAATCGGCGTTGACGCCGGTGTTGTTCTGCCCCGTCGCATTGAAGTAGATCTCGCGACTGTTCGCCGCGCTGCCCTTGCGGTAGTCCACGTCTTCCACGCGCGCAAAACTGATGGCGTTGAGCGCGGCACCCGCCTGGTTGATCTGACGCCCCGTGAGGGTACGCTGATTGGCGACCCGCCGGAACTCCACGTTGTAGGTCTGGCCCACAACCATGTCCCGCTCGCGCATGTTGTTGTCGGTGCGCGCAAGCACGTAGAGGCTCCCACCCTCCAGGTCCCCCACGGTATTCGACAGGTACATGGCCACCTGGCCACCTTCGGCGCCCGAGTCGTCGTCGCCAATCAGCACCACGGTGCGATTGGGGTATGCCGTCTTGGGGAGGGGCACGGCATTCTCGGTGTTGAACCGACCGAACGCGCCGAGGTAGCGGGGGGTGTTCGCGGCAGCAAACGGATCGACCGCGAGAATCTCCGACTCTTCATTGCTCTCACCGGCGGTGAGGAAGAGGGGGCCGAAACCATGCTCCTCGGGCGTGGCGAGCGTGGCAGAGCAGAGACGGTAGCGACCGGCCGTGGAATTCACGACGTAGTCGCCGGAGATCGGCTTGAGGTTCTTGTCGAGGCGCACGCGCGAAACGGCGAAGTTGTCCTCATGGTTGGTGAGGAGCATGAACGAGCCGTCGGGATTGCGGAGGAGTCCACCCCCATCGGCCGATCCGCCGAACACGAAATTGGGCGAAGCAGCCAACTGGTCGTCACTGCTGACGAGACTGAAGATTTCGACCCCCGACGTGAGCGACTTGAGCAGCGCGGGCGTGGTCGACTGGTTCTTCAGCGCGATCGGGGCAATGACGGGGGCGTCGAGCGTCGTGTCGTCGCCGCAGGCGGCGAGCAGCGCGACGGCGGCGGCGAGCGCCGCACGATGGGCAAGAGAACGCATGAAGGAGAGCGGGTTGTCGGACGTCGAATTGCACCGGCGCGGTGCGCGGACACCGGACATACGCCGGGCCGTGAAACGGACGCGGCACCGAGGGGTCACGCCCATGTCACGGCCTGGCCACGGCTCTCTGGTGTGCCGGGGAATCCGGACGCAGCTTTGGCCGTGACGCGGCGTGACCACTCGCTGCCGTTTGTGCCGCCCCTCTTCATCCGAAGCACCCATCATGATGCTCGTCCCCAACCCCGTGACGCGTGTGGTCGATCGACTCGGGCGATCGACCGAGCGGCTGATGACCGTCGGCCTTGCTGTCCTCTTTACCTCGTCACCAGTCCGTGCGGCCCAACCGGCCGACCGTCCCAACATCGTCCTCATCATCACCGACGACATGGGATACGGCGACCTTGGCAGCTACGGTGCGACGGACATCCGTACGCCCAATCTCGATCGCCTCGCGCGGGAAGGGGTGCGCTTCACCGACTTCTACGCCAACGGCACTACCTGCACGCCCACGCGCGCCGGACTCATGTCCGGCCGCTACCAGCAGCGCTACTTGGTGGAGTCGCCGCTCCCCGCCGGATCGGGCGCGGCGGGGGAGATGGCTGAGCGTGGCCTCGACGCCTTGCCCTACTCGCTGCCACGCCTCCTCAAGAACGGCGGGTATGCCACCGCTCTCGTGGGGAAATGGCATCTGGGCTATCGGCCGAACCAGAGCCCCAAGGCGCACGGCTTCGACTGGTTCTTCGGGCTCAAGAGCGGCTATCACGACTACTGGCGCCACCACGACAGCCGTGGCCAGCCGGATCTCTGGGAAAACGACGCGCGCGTGACGGTCGAGGGATACACCACCGACCTCATTACCACCAAGGCAATCGCGTTCATCGAGCAGAACGCCACGCGTCCCTTTTTCATCGATGTAGCGTACAACGCACCACACTGGCCCTTTCAGCGTCCCGACACGCCAACGGTGGCCGTCGGCAACGCGCGATTCCTCAAGCCGGCCGACTCGGTCACCAGTTCGCGTGCCGACTACGTGGCGATGGTCGAGCACATGGACCGTGGCGTGGGAGCGATACTCGCCACGCTCGAACGGCAGGGCCTCGCCCGCAACACGATCGTGATCTTCACCAACGACAACGGCGGGGAGTGGCTCTCGAACAACGCCCCGCTGTTCAATCGGAAGTGGACCACGTGGGAAGGTGGCATCCGCGTGCCGGCGATCATGCGCTGGCCCGGCCGCATTCCGGCCGGGACGGTCACCCCGCAGGTGGGGGTCACGATGGATCTCACGGCCTCGGTCCTCGCCGCTGCCAAGGTGAGTGTACCGACCGAGGCGCGGCCCGACGGCATCAACCTGTTCCCGATCCTCGAGCGCACGGCCCCCGTCGCCTCGCGCACACTCTTCTGGCGCTCCACGCAGGAGCACCGTGTGATGCACGCGGTGCGCGAGGGCGACATGAAGATCGTCGTCGACGGCAGCCACCTCTACCTGTACGACGTGCGCAAGGACCCGGGGGAACGGAACGACGTGGCGCGCCTGCATACCGACGTGGCGCGCCGCCTGCGCCTCAAGCTCAATGCGTGGGAGAAAGAAGTGAACGCCGAGGCCGCGTCACTTCGCTGACGTCTTTCTCGCGCTCATGCTGAGGTAGTCCACCGCGAGGCCGGTCATGGAACGCACACCGGTGATGAGCGCTCCTTCGTCAGCGAAGAAGAGCGGCGAGTGATTCACCGGCACCGTGTTGGGATCCTTGTCCTTGGGCGTCACGCCGAGGAAGAAGAAGATGCCCGGGATCTTCTGCGTGAAGACCGGGAAGTCTTCGGATCCCATCACCGGATTGACGATCGCCACGGCGCCCGCGGCGGCACGGCGCAACGTGGGGAGCATGCGATCGGTCAGCGACGTGTCGTTCTTCGTCACCAGCCCGCCCTTGTCGATCTCCACGATCGCCGTCGCGCCGCCCGAGCGCGCAATATCTTCCGCCGTACGCTTGATTCGCATGGCGATGTCGGCGCGCATGTTGTCGTCGAAGGTGCGCAAAGTGCCCACCATCACCACGCTGTCGGGGATGATGTTGCTGCGGTTGCCGCCCGTGATCTGTCCCACCGTGAGCACGCTCGGCAGATACGCCACGTTCACCTGACGGCTGGCGATCGTCTGCAGCCCCAAGACGATCTGCGACGACACCACGATCGGATCCACCCCCGACCAGGGCTGCGAGCCATGCGTCTGCTTGCCCTTCACGATGATCTTGAAGTTGCCCGCGGCCGCCATGATGGGACCCTGCCGCACGGCGATCTGCCCGACCGTGTTGGGCCACACGTGCAAGCCGAACACGGCCTCCGGCACCGGATTGAGCAGCGCACCGTCGTTCACCATGGCCTGCGCGCCACCCAGCCCTTCCTCGGCTGGCTGGAAGAGGAACTTGATGGTGCCGGGGATCTGCGCCTTCATCCCCGCGAGCACTTCGGCAGCGCCCATGAGAATGGCGACATGGTTGTCGTGACCGCAGGCGTGCATGACTCCCACCTCCTGTCCCTGCCACTGCGTGCGCACGGTGCTCTTGAACGGCACGTCCACAAGCTCGGTCACGGGCAGACCGTCCATGTCGGCCCGGAGCGCGACCACGGGGCCAGGCTTGCCGCCGCGTAGGATGCCCACCACGCCGGTACGACCAACCGGGGCCTGCACTTCGAGCCCCAACTTGCGGAGATGCTCCGCCACCATCGCCGACGTGCGCTTCTCCTCGAAGCTCAATTCGGGGTGCTGGTGAATGTCGCGACGCCACGTCACGACCTTCGGCATCACCTCGGGCAACCGGCTCTCGATCATCTTGCTCAGCGCCGTCTCGGGCGCCGTTTGCGCGCCGAGCGACGTGGCGACGAGTGATGCAGCGGTAACGGCGGCGGCAGTAGCCGATAGAATCGATCGCATGAGCACCTGACGTGGCTGAGGAATGGATGGGACCGTCACGCCCCTCCTTGCGAAGCTACCGTTTGCCCGTGGTCACCGCCACAAGGCCCCCATGGAATGACGGCGATGGTGCCCTGGCGACCGGCGGGGGGCCGCCTCGACGATGGAGAATCCCTCGATCCCCGTCAGGTTTTTCCGTTTGCGGGGAGGGCAAACCCGGGCGCAGTGTGCGGTAGGTGGAGCGCCAATCGCGGACGCCGATCGCGGACGCCGATCGCGGACGCCGATCGCGGCCGCGGTTCGCCGACTCCGCCACCCACTGCCTGCGCGTTTCCGCCCGGACGAGGAGAGAGTTCGATGACGACCGTGCTGCCCACCCCCGACGCATCGATCGTGACCCGATTCGTCAACGGCGACGAGAACGCCCTGACTCTCATCTATCGGCAACAGTACGACGGTCTGCTCGCCGCGGCCGCCGAGCGGCTGGGCCACGGACTCGCGCACTTCCGCGGACGCGTCGCGCACAAGGCCATGCTCGACGCGTGGCAGGCGCGCGAGCGCTTCCAGAATCCCGTGGCGCTGTCGGCTTTTCTCGAGGAAGCCACGCGCCAAGAGGCCGACATTCAGCGCCACAAACACGCGGCGCTACATCGCCGCGAGGACCAGGCCACGCCCCACGTGACCGTCGACTCGATTGACGAGGCGGTGACACACCTGCTCGACGCACTCCATGCCCCTCCGGTGGACCACGTCAGGGCGGCCGAGGAGGCACGGACCACCAAACGTGCGCATGCCAAGGCGCATGTCGAGCGCGTGGCCGGCCGACCGAAATGGCTGCTGTACGGCGGCGGTACGGTGGCGGCGATGGTGGCGATCATCATCGGGCAGCGCGTCCTCGACAAAGCGGGAAGCGAAGTAGCGGTGGACCGCGCGCTCAAGGGTGACGAGGTACAGACCCTCACCTCGGGTAGGGGGCAGCGGGGGACGCTCACGCTGCGCGACGGCACCAAAGCCGCGATGGGGAGCGAAACACGCCTTGTGATCCCGGAGGCGTTCGGCCGGACCCAGCGCACCATCCAACTGGATGGCACGGCGACCTTCACCACGACGGCATCGGCCAGCGCGCAGTCGCTTCCCTTCTCGGTCCGTGCCGGTGCCGTCACCGTGTCGGCTACGGGCACGGTTTTCACGGTACGCCACTACCCCGAGGACCAGGCGGTGGTGGTACAGGTTACCGACGGGAGCGTGATGATCACCGACCGCAGCAGTGGAGCTGCGCAGCGCGTGCAGGCCGGATCGGCCGTGCGATGGGCACAGGGCGCCATCACCGTGCTCGATGGCGTGGCGCGTGATGTGGCATTGGCCTGGACCCGCGACAGCATCGTCTTCGACCGTGCGCCACTCAAGTCGGTCGTACCGGAGCTGGTCCGCTGGTTCGGCATCAATGCCGCCCTGATCGATGAACGCATCGGCGATCGGCCGGTCTCCATGCGCATTGCGCTCGCGTCGTCGGGTGATGCCACCAAGGCCCTGACCGCAGCGGCCAACCTTACCATCTCCTTCGGCAAGGATGACCGCCTCGAGTTCAGTGCGGGGCCCGAGGCGCCGACGACGAAGAAATAGCCCACACCCGCCGACAGCACAGGGGATGAGTTGCGAGAGTGACGTCATGTGAGGCGTCCTCGGGGGACTGAACACTTCGGACCGATCGTGCGTTGATCTCCGGTATGTTTCGGCTGCCGTACATGGACATCTGGTCCTTCCGACGGCCTGCCGCCGCCCGACCGCGACCCGAGGGTCGAGACGGCGGTCCCCAATACAAGACATGTCATGCCCTTCGTGAACCTGACGCCCGCGGCGCTGCTGCGGGCGGTGCTGCTTTCGCTGGTCCTTCCCGTTTCCGTGCTGTCGGCGCAGGGGGAGGAGCCCCCGGCCACGCCCCCGGCCACGCCGCCCGCCGGACGGGGACGACCCGCCGCCACGACCGTCCTCCCCGACAGCGTGATGCAGTCATCGCTGCGCGTGTTTCTCGATTGTCAGGGTGGGGTGCGC
>NZ_JBIJCN010000026.1:0-46050 GCF_044344655.1 Gemmatimonas sp. | reverse complement strand
CCGGCCTACGTCAAGGGCGTGGTGAGCTTCTACACCATGTACCACCAGCACCCGGTAGGTCGCCACTTCGTTCAGGTATGCACCACCACGCCGTGCAACGTGTGCGGCGCCGAAGACGTGGTGAAGAGCTTTCTCGAGCACACCGGCTGTGGTGATCTCGGGCTCACGAGTGCCGATGGAAAGTACACGGTCATCGAGGTGGAGTGCCTCGGCGCCTGCGGCTTCGCCACGCCCGTGATGATCAACAACACCTTCATCGAATCCGTGACACCTGAGTCGGTGCCACGCATTCTGTCGGAGCTGAAGTAATGGGATACCCGCACACGTCGCATCCGCGGGAGACACCGGTGCTTTCGAAGTACTTCGGCGATGCCGAGGCGCGCACGCTGGACGGCTGGCGCGCCCGCGGCGGCTATCAAGCGCTCCAGACGGCGCTGGTCACCGACCCGCAGGAATTGCAGGGCATCGTGAAGGACTCGGGCCTGCGTGGCCGTGGTGGGGCAGGCTTC
Source organism: Gemmatimonas sp. (assembly GCF_044344655.1). Taxonomy (GTDB): domain Bacteria; phylum Gemmatimonadota; class Gemmatimonadetes; order Gemmatimonadales; family Gemmatimonadaceae; genus Gemmatimonas. Next base: position 45,541 of record NZ_JBIJCN010000026.1, on the reverse strand, counting down.
CCGACGGGCATGAAGTGGTCGTTCATGAAGCCCGACGGCAAGACACACTACCTCTGCTGTAACGCCGACGAGTCGGAGCCCGGCACGTTCAAGGATCGCGAAATCATGCGCTGGACGCCGCACGGCCTCGTGGAGGGCGTGGCCCTTGCGGCCCATGCCATCTACGCGGAGACGGCCTACATCTACATCCGCGGGGAGTTCACCGAGCCGTACGCGCGCGTCACCAAGGCCGTGGAAGAGGCGTACGCTGCTGGTGTTCTTGGCGCCAACGCCATGGGCTCCGGCAAGCGCGTCGATGTGCACGTGCACCGCGGAGCAGGGGCGTACATCTGCGGTGAAGAAACGGCGCTGATGAATTCGCTCGAAGGGCGTCGTGGCAATCCGCGCATCAAGCCGCCGTTCCCGGCGGTGGCCGGGCTGTTCGGCAAGCCGACCACGATCAATAACGTGGAAACGCTCACCACCGTACCCTACATCATCAAGAATGGGGCAGCGTGGTACAAGCAGTTCGGCCGTGCCGACAACCCCAAGAGCATCGGCACCAAGCTGTTTTCGGTGTGCGGCAACATCACCCGCCCCGGCAACTATGAAGTCGCGCTGGGGTTCCCATTCAAGGAGTTCCTGTACGACCTGTGCGGGGGCCCGCTTCCAGGGCGTGAAATCAAGGCGGTGATCCCTGGTGGATCCTCGGTGCCGATCCTGACGCGCGAGGAGGCCGAAGGCGCCATCATGGACTACGAGGGCATGGTCGCCGCCGGCACCATGCTGGGCTCCGGCGGCGTGATCGTGTTCGATGACCGCCAGTGCATGGTTCGACAGATCGCGCGCCTCACGCGCTTCTATGCCCACGAGAGCTGCGCGCAGTGTTCCCAGTGCCGGGAAGGCACGGCGTGGACCACGCGCATCATGGAGCGCATTCGCGACGGGGAGGGGACAGCGGAGGACCTCGATACGCTGCTCTCGATCGCCGACAACATGAGCGGCAAGACGATCTGCGTGCTGAGCGATTCCTGCGCCACGCCCGTCGTGTCCGGGCTCAAGAAGTTCCGCCACGAGTTCGAAGCAAAGATCGCCGCGAATCCGTCGATGGTCACCGTGCCCGGGGCGTTCCGCGCCTCGGCAGCGTGAGGACCGCATGCCTGACGTGAAGATGGTGTCGCTGACGATCGAAGGGCGCCCGGTCTCCGTACCGGACGGCATGTCGATTCTCGAGGCGGCTAAGACCGCCGGGGTGCTCATTCCGCACTACTGCTACCATCCGGGACTCCCGGTGGCGGGCGTGTGCCGCATGTGCCTCGTGGAAGTCGAGAAGTTCCCCAAACTGGCCCCTGCGTGCGCCACCAGTGTCATGGAAGGGCAGGTGGTACACGTGCACTCACCCAAGGCGCTCGAAGCCCGCAAGGGGGTGCTCGAGTTCCTGCTCATCAACCACCCGCTCGATTGCCCCATCTGCGATCAAGCCGGTGAGTGCGAGCTGCAGGACTACACCTTCGCCGAAGGGCGCAACGATTCGCGGTATCGCGAACCGAAGCGCTTCAATCCCGTTGAGGATTTCGGCGGCGATGTGCTTTATGTGCAGAACCGCTGCATCCTGTGCACGCGATGCGTGCGCTTCATGGGCGACGTGGCGCACGAGCCCGTGCTCAATGTGTCGGAGCGCGGCGATCGCGCGTTCATCGGCAAGGCCGAAGGGCACGACCTGACGAACCCGTGGGCCGGGAACGTGATCGACCTGTGCCCGGTGGGCGCACTGCTCAGCAAGGACTTCCTCAACAAGGCGCGTGCGTGGGAGCTCGATCGGGCCCCCACGATCTGTACCGGCTGTAGCCAGGGCTGCAACGCCGTGGCGGAGACCCGCGACAACGTGCCCGTGCGCCTCAAGCCGCGTCCCAACGATGCGGTCAACCAGTACTACATGTGCGAGGTGGGTCGAGAGACCTACCGCGAGTTCGCGCGTCGCGATCGTGCCGACCAGCCTATGGTCCGCATGAACGGCGGCCTGCAAGTCGTCGACTGGGATACCGCGCTGAGCGCCTCGGCACGGGTGATCAGCGGCGGCCGGGTAGTCGTGGTCGCGTCACCCAATCTGTCGAATGAAGCGCTCTTTCTTCTCGATCGTCTGGTGGCACGGACGAACGGGCAGGGGATCTTCCGCCTTGAGCGTGGCGCCGTGGTGCCGCTTCCTGGCGCACCGGACCTGGCGCTTCGAGAGGAGCGCGCGGCGAATGCCGTGGGCGCCCGACAGCTTGGCTTTACCGAAGTCGCACAGATCACCGATGCGATTCGAGCGGGCGACACGCTCCTGGTGGTCGGTGATTCCCTCGACGGAATGAGCGCCGACATGCTCGCGCGTGCCGCTCAGCTGGTGTATGTGGGGACGACGGTGCCGACCCTCGCGCAGGCATGGGCCGCTGTGGTCCTCCCGGTGACCAATACCTGGGAGGAAGAAGGGACCTTCACCAACATCCGTGGTCGTGTGCAGCGCTTTCTCCAGGCGCGCACCGCTCCGGGTGTGGCACGCCCCACGTGGTTCGTACTGGGGGATCTGCTCGGCGCCATGGGCGACACGGGAGACTATCACCTCCCGTCGGACGTGTTCGCGGCGCTCGCGTCGTCGCGACCGGCCTTCGCCGGTCTCGAATATGAGGCGCTTGGCCTCCACGGCCTGCCAATCATCGAGCAGACGCTTGCCAGCGCGGCCACGGTGGCGGGGGCTTCGGTATGACCCCCACGGCACTCCTGGCCGCCATCGACCTAGGCACGTGGTTTCCCTACGCCGATTCACAGCAGGCGCCGGCGGCCATCGGCACCTTCGTGGCGGCCAGTGTCATCAAGATCCTCGTATTCTTCGGAATCTACCTGGTTACCGTTGCGCTGCTCACGCTGCTTGAGCGCAAGCTCGCCGCGTGGTTCCAGGACCGACGCGGCCCCAATCGCGCGGGCCCTGGCGGCATTCTCCAGCCCGTGGCCGACGGCATCAAGAATTTCATGAAGGAAGAAACCAATCCGGTTTTTGCGGATCGGTGGCTTTTTATCCTCGCACCGGCGCTGGCGTTCATCCCCGCCATGCTCACGTGGGCCGTGCTGCCGTTTGCGGCGCCGCTCCCCACGCCGTGGGGACTGATCGACATGGCGATTGCGCCGCTGCCCGTGGGCTTCCTGTTCTCGCTCGCGATCTCGTCGCTTGGCGTGTACGGGATCGTGCTGGCGGGTTGGTCATCCAACAACAAGTACGCGCTCCTCGGGGGACTCCGCTCGAGCGCCCAGATGATCTCGTATGAGATCGCGATGGGCATGTCGACCATCCCCGTAATCCTGCTCGCCGGCAACGTCTCGATCGGCGCGATTATCCAGCAGCAGGCCTCGACGGGCTGGAACGTGCTATCGCTCACGATCGCGTGGTTCACGTTCCTCGTGGCCGCCTTCGCCGAGACCAACCGTTTGCCGTTCGACCTGCCGGAAGCCGAGTCGGAACTGGTGGCCGGATATCACACCGAGTACAGCGGCATGAAGTTCTCGATGTTCTTCATCGCCGAGTATGCCAACATGCTCACGGTGAGCGGCCTCACCGCCGCGCTGTTTTTCGGCGGCTGGGACATCCCTTTCACGCAGTGGGACAACGTCGCCCCGTTCACGGTGCTCAAGACGCTGACGACGCTGCTCATGACGTTGATCAAGACCGGCTTCTTCATCTTCGTGTTCATGTGGGTGCGCTGGACGCTGCCGCGATTCCGCTACGACCAGCTGATGTCGCTGGGATGGAGCGTGATGCTTCCCGTGGCACTCGCCTATATCGTCATCATCGCCGCTGCCACCCTCGGCCTCGATATGCTCGGCGTGGCCCGTGGCCCGGTGTTCTCGCTTGCCCTGCTCGGGCTCAACATCGCGCTCATCGCGCTGCTGCTGGGATGGCTGGATCGCGGCAAGCTGATCAGCCCGGCGAGTGCGCGCGTGGGCCCTACGGACCTCGAGCGCCTGCGGGCGCGCGGTCTCGACCTGTCGCGTCGCCAGTTGGCTACGCAGCAGGCACTTCCCGGCGCCACCGGAGTGGTGGGCGCCCCGACACCGACGTTGCTCGCCGAGGGAGGCGACTGATGGCCATCGGCGTGAAGGTCATGGAGCGTCCGCTCGAGCGCGTGAGCTACGTGCGCGCGACGCTCAAGGGGATGGCGGTGACGCTGAAGCACCTCGTGGATCCCCACAAGGTGACCATGGAGTATCCGGAGACGAAGTGGGATCTCTCGCCGCGCTGGCGCGGCACACACCGTATGCTCACCACGGAGGACGGCAAGGCCAAATGTGTGGCCTGCGGTTTGTGCCCCACGGTGTGCCCGGCGAACTGTATCAAGCTCACCCCCGGCGAGGACGAGCAGGGCAACCGCTATCCTCTGGTCTTCGAGATCGACGAATTCCGCTGCATTTTCTGTGGCTACTGCCAGGAGGTGTGTCCGGAGGAGGCGATCCACGTGGGGCGGCATTACGAGAACGCCGAGTATGACCGCGCGGCGTTCGTCTACGACCTCGAGCGCCTGATGGCGCAGACGCATCCGGTCAGCGAGTTGTGGGACCCCGCAGACCCGAAGGGTGAATGAACGGCTTCTTCGAGTTCCAGTTCTATTTCTTCGCGCTGCTCGCGGTCGCGTCGGCGATCCTCTTCGTGACACGCAAGAACCCGGTACCGGCTGCGCTCTGGCTGGTCAACGTGATGTTTGCATTGGCCGGCCTCTATGTGATGCTCGACGCGCCGTTCGTGAGTGCCATTCAGGTACTGGTTTACGCCGGCGCGATCATGGTGGTGTTCGTCTTCGTCGTGATGCTCCTCAACCTCGGCCGCAACGAAATCTCCGATCTGCGCTCGTTGAGTACGCGGATCGGGGCAGGGCTGATGGGCCTTGCGCTGCTGGCCAACCTGCTGGTGGCGTTACGCCGCAAGCTGCCGCGGATCGAACCGGCGTCGGTCTCGGACAATGTGGTTGAGCCGGTCGCCGCGTCGCTTTTCACCGACTATCTCGTGGCTTTCGAACTCACCAGCCTCGTGCTCTTGGTGGCCGTGGTGGGTGCGGTACTCCTTGCCAAGAAGCGGGTGCGGGTATGATCACCGAAGCGCTCATCGTTTCCGCCCTCCTGTTCGTGATCGGCGTCGTCGGCGTGCTCACCCGTCGCAACGCGATCATCCTGTTCATGTGCGCGGAGCTCATGCTCAATGCCGTGAACCTGAGCTTCGTGGCGTTCACGAAACTTCATAACGTCACAGGTCACGTATTCGTGATCATGGTGATGACCATCGCCGCCGCCGAGGCGGCCGTTGGGCTGGCGATCATCCTTTCGATCTTCCGGCATTTCGGCACGGTGGACCTGTCGAACCTTCGGACCCTCCGCGGATGATCGCTGCCTTGCTGCCGATCCTCATCCTGCTGCCGATCCTCGGCTTCTTGGTGAACGGCGTCATTGCGCTCACGCGCACCCCCGATGCCGTCACGGGAGAGCGCTCCACGGCCCGGCATCCGGTCGTCTCCCTCATCGGCCCGGGCGTGATCATTGCCAGCTTCGCGCTGGCCATCGCCCTGTTCATGCGCATGCGCGTGGGACTAGCCGGCCCGGCGGTGGTGTCGCTTGGACAGTGGATGCCCGTCGGTAATCTGGTGGTGGACTGGAGTTTCCAGCTCGATCAGCTGTCGATGCTGATGGTCCTCGTGATCACCGGCGTGGGATCCCTCATTCACCTGTTCTCGATTGGCTACATGAAGGAGGATCCGGGGTACGCCCGCTACTTCGCGTATCTCAATCTCTTCGTGGCCTTCATGCTCGTGCTCGTACTGGGGGGCAGCTACCCGGTCATGTTCGTGGGCTGGGAGGGCGTGGGCCTGGCATCGTATCTGCTGATCGGCTTCTGGTTCAGCGACAAGGCCAATGCCGATGCCGGCAAGAAGGCCTTCGTCGTCAATCGCGTCGGCGACTTCGGCTTCCTCGTGGCGATGTTCCTGATCTGGAGCACCACACAGAAACTCGATTACCTCGGGGCGCATGCGGCGCTCGGCGGAATGGCGGGCGCACCGGTGGTGCTCGCCATCGCGCTCTTCCTGTTCGTTGGGTGCGCCGGCAAGAGCGCGCAGCTGCCGCTGTATATCTGGCTCCCCGATGCCATGGCCGGCCCGACCCCCGTCTCAGCGCTGATCCACGCCGCCACGATGGTGACCGCCGGTGTCTATCTGGTGGCCCGCGCTGCGCCGATTTTCTCGGGTGCACCGGAAGCCTCGCTCGTCGTGGCGACGGTTGGCGCCCTCACGGCGCTGTTCGCGGCCACCATCGCGTTGCGACAGTGGGACATCAAGAAGGTGCTGGCCTACTCCACGGTATCGCAGCTCGGATACATGTTCATCGGCGTGGGGACCGGTGCCTACACTGCCGGTGTCTTTCATCTGGTCACGCACGCCTTCTTCAAGGCCCTGCTGTTCCTCGGTGCCGGGTCGGTGATCCATGCGATGCACCACGCGTATCACCACACGCATCGCCAGGAGGACCCGCAGGACCTTCGCAACATGGGCGGACTTCGGCGTTTCATGCCGGCGACGGCCGCCGCAATGACGCTGGCGACGCTGGCCATTGCCGGTGTGCCTCCGCTGGCCGGTTTCTTTTCAAAGGACGAGATCCTGGCCAGTGTGTTTGCGCGTGCCCACGGGTCACCCCTGGCATCCGCGTCACTCCTGGGCATTCCGGGCAGCTCGCTCCTGTACGTCGTGTACGGCATCGGCGTCGTGACGGCGCTGCTGACCGCCATCTACATGACCCGCATGCTGCTGCTCGCTTTCTACGGTGACAATCGCACCGGTGAGTCAGAGCAGGGTGCGCTGCACGAGGCACCGCTGATCATGACGGCCCCTGTGCTGGTACTGGGTGCGCTCACGGTGGCCGGCGGCTGGCTCAACCTGCCCGCGCTCCTGCCCATTGGCCCCGTCGGTGTCCTCGAGCAATGGCTGGCGCCGGTGACGGGGGCGAGTGCGGCCCGCCTCTCCGGCGGTGGGCACCTCGATCACAATACCGAGGTGGTGCTCGTTGCGATCGCGATCGGTGCGGCCCTCGCGGGGATCGCGCTGGCGATCGTGCTGTATCGGAAGCCGATCAGCGACAAGGCCAATGCTCCGGCAGACACGGGACTGTTGGCGCGTGCCTATGGCGTGGATGCGCTAGTCGACGCCATGATCGTGCGTCCCGTACAAGCGTTCGCCACCGTGGTCCTCGCCCGCGGCGTGGATCGCCAGGTGGATCGTGGTTTCAACGCCGGCGGCTCGCTGTTATCGCGTACGGCGGCGCTCATGGGCGCCCGCCTGCAGGATGGTGACGCGGGCAAGTACGCGTGGCTGCTTGCCGCCGGCGCCGTCGCGCTGATCGCCGCCCTCACGTTGAGCTGACCGATGCAACAGATGCTCCTTTCCCTTGGCGTGGATCAGTGGGTGCTTCCCGCCATGCTCCTGTGGCCGATCCTCGCCGCGCTCACCGTACGCCTCGTGGGTCGTGATGTGGTCGCCGACCCGGCTGCTGCCGTGGCGCCGACCGGGGGCCCCGACGCACGGGTACTCACCCTCGGTGCGCTCATGATCGAGGCGCTGCTCGCCCTTCTCCTCTGGGGCGTATACGATCCGGCCCAGCGCGGCTGGCAGGCGCGCGTCGACCTGCCGTGGCTCACGGATATCGGGGCAACGATCAGCCTTGGCGTGGACGGGCTGTCGCTCCCCATGGTGTTGCTCACCGCGCTGGTGGTACCCCTGTCGCTGCTCGGGTCGTGGAACAATGTACGTGTTCGCACGCCGGCCTTCGGTGCGCTTGCGCTGCTGCTCACCAGCGGACTGGTGGGCGTGTTCGTCACCCTCGATCTCCTGCTGTTCTATCTCGCGTGGGAACTGATGCTCATTCCCACGTACCTACTCGTGGGCATCTGGGGCGCCGCGGGCACGTCACGCGCGAGCCTCCGCTACGTGCTGTTCACGCTCGTGGGCTCGCTGCTGATGCTGGTGGCGATCGTGGTGCTCTGGAATCTGGGTGGAGGCACAACGCTGCACCTCGATGCCTTGCGGGTGATCGCACTCTCTCCCAAGACACAACTGCTGATGTTCGGCGCGTTTTTCGCCGCGTTCGGGGTGAAGTCTGCTCTGGTGCCGTTCCATACATGGCTTCCCGACGCACAGAGCGCCGCGCCCACGCTCGTGTCGATAACGCTCGGGCTCAAGGTCGGTGCCTACGCGATCCTGCGTTTCGCCATTCCGCTCTTCCCGGCCGCCGCTACGAATGAGCAGGTGCGTAGTATCATCCTCGTTTTGTCAGTCATCGCGATTCTCTATGGCGCCCTGCTGGCCATGGCGCAGACGGACTTCAAGCGAATGATCTCCTACAGCTCCATCAGCCATCTGGGCTTCATCATGCTCGGGTGCTTCGCGCTCACGCAGCAGAGCGTGCAGGGGGCGGTGCTGAGCATCGTGAACAGCGGCATTTCCACCAGTGCCCTCTTCCTTCTGGCGGGCATGCTCGAGGATCGCACCGGCTCCACCGAGATGAATAGCTACGGCGGCATCGCCAAGGTCGTGCCCTGGTTCAGCGTGATGCTCACGTTGGTGATGCTCTCCTCGGTGGCACTCCCGGGGACCAACGGCTTCGTGGGTGAGTTTCTCGTGCTGATCGGTACCTACGCCGAGTTGCCGCTGCTGGCGGTGATCGCCACGAGTGGTGTGATTTTCGCCGCGGCCTATGGCATGCGCGCCCTACAGCGCGTGCTCTTCGAGCCGCTCGACGCGGCACGTAACGGCGCGCTCGCCGATCTCGATGGCCGGGAGAAGTTTGTCATGACCGCTTTCGCCGCGGTCATCCTCTATCTTGGCGTGATGCCGCAGCCGCTGCTCCGGCGCGCCGAACGGGCGACGCAGGACCTGGTTGAGGCGGTCCGTTTCGGCCCGAACGCCCCCGCGCAGCTTCCTCCTGTGTCGCTGAACCGATGAGCGAATTCGTGTCTGCCGGCGCGCTGCTTCGCGCCCTTGCTCCCGAGCTCCTACTCTCCGCCGGTGCCATGGCGATGTTGCTGGGGGCGGTGTGGACACCGCAGAGCCAGCACGCAGGCCAGGCGGAGGGTGCCGAGCGCACCGCCACACTCGCCCGCTTCGGCATGGTGCTCTGCATGCTGGTCGGGCTGGTAGTGATGATCGCGTGGGGCGATGGGGCCGCCGGCACCGCAGATCTGCGCATCGCCGGTGACGGCTTCCGCTGGGCGATCGATCTCGTGATCCTGCTCGGCACCGTGATGGCGCTGGTGCTACTCGAGGCCGAGCAACATCGCAGCGCCGCCTTCAGCCCCGAGGTACCGGTACTCGTACTGCTCGCGGCGGTCGGCATGATGGTTTTGGCGGCGGCCCGCGATCTCATGTTCGTGTTCTTGGGCGTTGAGCTCATGTCGCTCGCCATTTACGTGCTGGCTGGCGTGAACCGACGGAGTGCTCGCGGCGCCGAGGCGGCGGTGAAGTACTTCCTGTTGGGGGCGGTGTCGACGGGCTTCCTCCTGTATGGCATGGCCCTGATCTACGGCGCCACGGGGAGCACGCGGTTCACGGACATCGCGCAGTGGCTGGGCGGTCATCCCTCACTGACACCGCTCTTCGTGCTCGGTGCGGCGCTGCTGCTGGTGGGACTTGCCTTCAAGGTGGCTGCGGCGCCGTTCCATTTGTGGACGCCGGATGTGTATGATGGCGCGCCGCTCCCCGTGACGGCGTTCATGTCGGCGACGGTGAAGACAGCGGCGTTTGCCGTGTTTGCCCGCATCATGGTGGAAACACTGGGACTGGCCGCTGCGCGCTGGCACACAGGCATGTGGTGGCTTGCCGTGGTGACGATGGTGGTGGGTAATGTGTTCGCGCTCTCACAAAGCAACCTCGTGCGCATGCTGGCGTACTCGAGCATCGCGCACGCCGGCTACCTGCTGGTGGCCCTCGTGGTTGGAGGGAGCGCCGCAACCACGGCCATCGTGTTCTACATGGTGTCGTACACGCTCGCGACGATGGGCGCGTTCGGCGTGCTTGTGGCAATCAACGACGGGCGGGATCACGCCCCCACGCTCAACGACATCGCCGGCTTGTGGCTGGTGCGTCCCTGGCTGGCGGCCGCGATGGCGGTCTTCCTGTTGGCGTTCCTCGGAATGCCACTGGCCGGGGGCATGGGCTTCTTCGCCAAGTGGTACGTGCTGCAGGCGGCACTGCAGGCCTCCGTCCCGCAGACGATCCTCGCGGTGGTGCTCGTGCTGACCAGCGCTGTGTCGGCCGCCTATTATCTGCAGGTGGTCACGGCGATGTTCATGCGTCCGCGTGCCGAAGGGCAGGCGCTCCCCGGTCATGCGCCGGCCGCGCACGCGCTCATCGCGGTCACCGCGGCGGCCCTGCTGGTGCTCGGCGTCTATCCGACCCCCGTGGTACAGTTGGCCCGGCAGGCCGGAACGAGTGGCAGTGCATCCAGCCCGGCCGCCCCAGTCAGAGATCCCGAAGGGGCCCGTATCCAGGCGGCCACCTTCACCCCGGCCGTGGCCGTGCCGCGCTGAGGCGTCCGACCTCAGGTAGTTTCGTGAAGACCCGTACTTGAGTGGTTTCCGATAGAGCAGACCAGTCCGGTCGGTAGGTCACCTCTCCGTCCCCCGATTCACGTTGGCATGAGCATCAGTCGAACGATCTTCCGTCAGTATGATGTCCGCGGCATCGTGGGTACCGATCTCACGACTGAGGTCGCCTATGGTTTAGGGCGAGGATACGCGGCGCTGCTGGCGGAGCGGGGCATCGTGGGCGCGGTGGCGGTGGGCCGCGACAACCGTCCCAGTGGCACGGCGCTGCGCGACGCGTTGGTCCGTGGACTGACCGAGTGCGGTGTAAGCGTGGTCGACGTGGGTGTGGTCCCCACGCCGCTGCTGTATTGGGCGCTGCACCATGAGCCGGTCGTGGGCGGCATCCAGATCACCGGCTCACACAATCCGCCCGAGTACAATGGGTTCAAGATGTGCCTCGGTACGGCATCGCTGCACGGCGCCGACATCCAGGCGCTGTATGAGCTGATCGTCGGTGGACGTTTCCCGGTGGGGGAGGGACGGGTACGCCATGTCGAAGTGATCGATCGCTATGTGCAGGACATCGTCGCCAAGGTGGGACGCCTCACCCACCGCGATGGCACCCCGCTCAAGGTGGTCTACGACTGTGGCAATGGGGCGGGCGCCCTCGTGGCGCCGCAGCTGTTCGCCGCGCTCGGGGTGGATGGCATCGGCCTCTTCACGGAGAGTGATGGCCGTTTCCCGAACCATCATCCCGACCCCACGGTCCCTGAGAACCTCGAGGACTGTATCGCCGCCGTAAAGGAGAGCGGCGCCGAGATCGGCGTGGCGTTCGACGGGGACGCTGACCGCATCGGGGTAGTCGATGCCCGTGGGCGTATCATCTGGGGCGACCACATCCTGATTCTCTACGCGCGCGATGTTCTGGCACGCACCGGTCGCGGCCAGCCGATCATCTTCGACGTGAAGTGCTCGCAGGCCCTCACCGACGGCATCGAAAAGGCGGGCGGCACCGCCGTGATGTGGAAGACGGGGCACTCGCTCATCAAGGACAAGATGAAGGAGATGCAGGCCCCGATCGCCGGCGAGATGTCGGGGCACATGTTCTTCACCGAAGGCTTCTATGGCCACGACGATGCCCTCTATGCGGCGGCGCGGCTGCTGCGGATCATCGCCGACAGCGGCAAGCGCATCGACGAACTCCTTGCCGATGTCCCGCCCTTCGTCTCCACGCCCGAACTCCGCATCGACACCGATGAGGCCACCAAGTTCGCCATCATGTCCCGGGCGGTGCCGTACTTCAAGGCCACGCACGACGTGATCGACGTGGACGGGGTGCGCGTGCTGTTCGGCGACGGATGGGGATTGCTGCGGGCATCCAACACGCAGCCCGTGATCGTGGCCCGGTACGAGGCGCGCACGCCGGAGCGTCTCGACGAGATCCGCGGCGTCATGGAAGGTTTCCTCCGTGCGCAGGGCGTGCCGCTCTGATCGCGCTCCGGGCCCTCTGACGTGCGCGCGCGCGGCTGGCTGCTGCTTGCCGTGACCCTTGCGGTCGTGCTGCTCCTGGTGGGCCGCACCGCGACGGTGCTGTATGTCGATCTCGCCTGGTTTGCCGCGATGGGTGCCCCGTCGCTGTTCTGGGAGCAGGTGCTCGATCGGGCGCTGCTGCAGGGGGGCGCGTGGCTAGTCGGCTCCGGCTTCGCCTTTGCCAATCTGCACGCCGTACGGCGCACCATCCTCACCGTCGCCGTCCCGTCGCGCGTCGCCAACATCGAGCTCACGGCCATGGTGCCCGGGCGGCGTCTGCTGTCGGCCACGATCATCGTGGCACTGCTCGTGGGGGCGGTACTCGCGATTCCCCTCACCAACTGGGAAGATCTCGCCCTCGTGCGGCATGGGGTGCCTTTCGGAGAAATCGAAGGGATCTTCGATCGGGATCTCGGGCACTACGTGTACTGGCTTCCCTTGGAGGAAGCGCTGTACCTGTGGTCCCTCGTCAGTGTGGTGGCCGTTACGGCGCTCGTGCTCGTGCTGTATGCCCTCACGCGTTCCCTGCGCCTCGAAGGGCGGCGCATCGCGGCCTCCTCGCACGTGCGGCGACATCTCAGTGTGCTGGGCGCACTGGTCCTGTTGCTGCTCGCCTGGAGCTATCGGCTCGACGCCTTCGATCTCCTCCAACAGGGGAGTGGGCCCGATGGCCAATTCCTACGCGTGGATCATCGGGTGACACTCCGCATGGATGCGGTGCTTGCCTACGGTTCCGCCATCGCCGCCCTGATCATCTTGCGCACCGGCTGGGCCGGACAACTGCGGGCGGCCTTTGTCACGCTCACCGCAGTGCTTGTCGCGGCGGTGCTCCTGCGCCACGCGGCCCCCGTCGTCCTCGCGCGTGGCGATACGTTGGGCGATCCCGCGCGCCGCGACCTCGATTACGTCGCTTCGCGCGCGCTGTACAGCCGCCGTGCCTTCGATGTCGACGCCATCCGCATGACCGTCGGCGACAGCAGCGGAGCGGCACCAGTCCCGACCCGCATTGCATCGCTCGCCGCACGAACCAGTCTCTGGGACCGAACCACGCTGGAACGCACGGTGGGGGAGCCACCGCCGGTAACGGATCGGTCGGCGCGCGTCGTGCGCCCTGCCCGGAACATGGACGCCGCGCCGATGGGATGGACAGTGGCCAACGGTCACCTGTCAGCGCTCCTTCTGCACCGTCCCACGGGCGCGAAGGAGGACTGGCGCGCGGTGGTGCTCGATGTCACGCGCCCGGTGCTGCGTGACAGTACGATCGATGTCGCCGGCACAGGCGGCGCCGAGGCGGATCCGTGGCCGTTGGTGGGCCCGGGGATGCAGGGAGAGCGCCTGCTCGACGCCGCCGTCGCCCCTGAGGTACCCGCCGCGTCACTTGCGTCGCGCACCTCGCGATTGGCGCACGCGTGGGCCTTGCGCAATGTGTCGCTGCTCCACGCCGACACGGCGGCAGCGCCCCCCGTGCTAGTGACCTATCGCGACGTGCGCGAACGCGTCCGGCGACTCGCCCCCGTCTTTGCGCAGGGGAGTGACGTGGTCCCCGTGCAGGATGGCGACCGGCTCTACTGGACATTGCATCTCTACAGCGCCTCCGATCGCTATCCACTCAGCCAGCGATGGCAAATCGCCGGCCGTGTGTACGCGTACTTCAAGCTGGCGGCCACCGCCGTCGTAGACGCGGCGACGGGACGGGTGCTCCTGGTGTCCGTCGCGCACCCCGATCCGCTGATGCGCACCTGGATGACCCGATGGCCGGCCCTCTTCACGCCGGTGAGCGCTCTCCCAGCTGCCCCCCGCCAGTGACGGCGCGTTCGCCCAGGCACGTACCTTCGCCCGGTATGGATCGCGGAGCCAAGGCAGCGACACCCGGCACCTTCCGGACAGCGCGTTTGTGGGAGGAACGCCCGCGCCGGTGCTGTTCGACGGTGGCCGGACCGCGGTGCTTGGCTGGAGCGTGCCGGTTCTGGGCCCGGAGGAACAACTCAACGGGGTGTTCACGGCGACCGGGGGGGCGGAACGGAGTGCCTGGTGGTCCCGCGAGACGCCCCCCACATCGTGGCGCCAGACGATCAGCCGACTCCAGACGGCGCTCGACCATGTCCTCGACAGTGCGCGTACGGGCGCCCGGGAAGCCACACGACGGGATACCCGCTGGCGCTTGGGACGCCCCCAGCCCCTGGTCTCCACACGCGGGGTGCTCGTGTTTCAGACGCTGTCGTTCGCCCGAGGTGATGGCAGCACCGTCGTGGCGCGTGTCGCCGTTACCGATGGAACGCGGACCGGCGTGGGCCCCACGCTTGGCGAGGCGTTGCAGGCGCTGGGCGAAACCGTGTCGGCAGCGGGAGAGCCGGCCGGACCGCCGGTCTCACTCGGCACCGACAGCCGCGAAGCCGGAGCCGCTCGGCTCTATGAGGCCATGCGTGAGGCGATGCAACGGGGGGACTGGCGAGCCTTCGGCGCAGCGTTCGACAGCCTCGGACGTGTATTGGGACGACCGCCGCAGTAGCTGCGGCCGGGGTGTCGCTGCCGGTTCACGGCGGCGCCTCGTGATCGGGCCACCGGATCATCAGCAACGGGCATATTGCTGTTTGCCGGTACGACCACCTAGCATTGAATCGCTGACATTCCCCAGATCACCTTGGAGAGCGCGTGAACCTACACGAGTATCAGGCGAAGGAGCTGTTACGGGCGGCCGGCGTGCCAATCCCGCCCGGCGAGATCGCCACGACGCCGGACCAGGCGGAAGCGATCGCCCGGTCGTACGGCACGGCAGTGATGGTGAAGGCCCAGGTACATGCCGGAGGCCGCGGTAAGGCTGGCGGCGTGAAGTTCTGCCCCACGCCGGAAGCCGCCAAGGAAAAGGCCACGGCGATCCTCGGCATGACCATCAAGGATCTCACCGTCGAGAAGGTGCTGGTGACGGTCGCGGCCGACATCGGCTCCGAGGCCTATGTGGGCATCATCGTGGACCGCGCCACCAAGAAGCCGGTGTTCATGGTGTCCGCCGCCGGCGGCATCGACATCGAGGAAGTCGCGGCCAGCACGCCCGAAAAAATCCTCTACCACCCGGTCGACACGCGCTACGGCCTCCTGCCGTTCGAAGCGATGCGCATGGGCTTCTTCCTGTACAAGGACGTGAAGCTCGCGCGTCAGGCCGCGAAGATCATGCAGCAGCTCTACACGGCGTTCATGAACGCCGGCTGCTCGCTCGCCGAAATCAATCCGCTGGTGATGACGCCACAGGGCGAACTCATTGCGGTCGACGGCAAGATGGTCATCGACGACAACGAACTCGATCGTCGCCCAGAAATTTCGGCGCTGCGCGACGAGTCGTCGGAAGCACCGAGCGAAGTCGATGCGCGCAACGCGAACCTCACGTTCATCAAGCTCGATGGCAACGTGGGCTGCGTGGTGAACGGCGCCGGTCTCGCCATGGCGACGATGGACCTCGTGAAGTACTACGGTGGTGATCCGGCGAACTTCCTCGACATCGGCGGTTCATCGAATCCGGAGAAGGTCGTGAATGCGTTGCGCATCATCACCGCCGACCCGAACGTGAAGTGCATTCTGTTCAACATTTTCGGTGGCATCACGCGCACCGATGACGTCGCCAATGGCATCGTCACGGCGACCAAACAGAATCCGCTGAAGGTGCCCATCGTCATTCGCCTCACCGGCACCAACGAGGAGATCGCCCTGAAGATTCTCAAGGACAACGGCTTCGCGGCCTCGAGCGACATGGATTCGGCCGTGCAGCGCGCCGTGGAACTCGCCACCAAGGGAGGTGCGGCGTGAGCATCTTCATTGACAAGGCCACCAAGCTGGTGGTGCAGGGGATCACGGGCCGTGACGGCTCGTTCCATGCCAAGCAGATGATCGAGTACGGCACACAGGTCGTGGCCGGCGTGACCCCCGGCAAGGGGGGGCAGACGTTCGAGGGCACGGCGCCCATCTTCGACACCGTGCACGATGCGGTGCAGGCGACGGGGGCCAACACCTCGGTCATCTACGTGCCGCCCATGTTCGCCGCCGATGCGATCATGGAAGCCGCGGCCGCGGGCGTGAAGTTCATCGTCTGCATCACCGAGGGCGTGCCGGTGCTGGACATGACGCGCGTGTATCCGTTCGTGAAAGAGCACGGCGCGCGCTTGCTCGGCCCGAACTGCCCGGGCCTCATCACCCCCGGCGAGAGCAAGGTGGGCATTATCCCCGGCCGCATCTGCGCGCCCGGCCCGGTGGGTGTGGTGAGCCGCTCGGGTACGCTCACGTATGAGGTCGTGAACGCGCTCACCAAGGCCGGCATCGGCCAGAGCACCTGCGTGGGCATCGGCGGTGACCCGATCAACGGGACCAACTTCATTGATTGCCTCGCCGCGTTCGAGAAGGACCCGAACACCAAGGCCGTGGCCATGATGGGCGAGATCGGGGGGACCGACGAGCAGGAAGCCGCCGACTTCGTGAAGCAGCACATGACCAAGCCGGTCGTCGGCTTTATCGCCGGCCAGACCGCTCCGCCGGGCCGGCGGATGGGTCACGCGGGCGCCATTATCTCCGGATCGGCCGGGACGGCCGCGGAGAAGATCGAGGCGTTCAAGGCCGCCGGGATGGGTGTGGCCCAGCGTCCTGTAGACTTTGTGGAGCTGATCAAGGCCCGTCTTTCCTGAGGGCCCGGGTTGGTTATCTTGCGCGCGGCGGGGGCTTCGGCTCCCGCCGCGCCGTGTTTCGGGCGCCCCCCTCACCATTCAGACCTACTCGGACCATGGCTGGCCGTCGCACTCTTACGATCGTCAAGCCCGACGCCTTCGGCGCCGGCAATGCAGGCAATATCATCGCGCTGCTTGAGAAGCAGGGCTTTCAGGTGAAGGCCGCGCGCGTCATGCACCTGACCACGGCCCAAGCCGGTGCGTTTTACGAAGTGCACAAGGAGCGCCCGTTTTTTGGCGAGCTCGTCGACTTCATGACCAGCGGTCCGTGCATGCCGATGATCTTGGAAAAGGACGAGGCCGTAGCGGCCCTTCGCACGGCGATCGGCGCGACCGATCCGGCCGAGGCCGCCGCGGGCACGGTGCGCAAGCTGTACGCCGAGTCGAAGGGGAAGAACGCGATCCATGCGTCCGACTCCGACGAGAACGCGGCGCGTGAGGCCCGCTTCTTCTTTGCCGAAGCCGACGTGATCTAACTCCGCACGACGGCGGCACTTGGGCCGGCCGTCCGCGGGGCAGAAAAGCAGCGCCAGCCCTTGTGTCCCGCGGGCTGGCGCTCTACGTTACACGGCTATGCTGTGCTTTGACATCCGCACCCTGGAAGCCCGCGCCGAAAGCGTTGATGGTCGGCTCGACGCCGGGGATCCGGTGTGGGAGGCAGACGATTCACGTCCGGTAGAGCCCGGGGTGCACGTGACGGGCCGTCTCTCGAGTGCGGGGCACGACCGCTTTTATTTCAGCGGCCGGTTCGAAGGCACGGCAGTGGCGGAGTGCAGGCGTTGCCTGAACGAAGCCATTGTGCAGGTGTCGGAGGATGTGCAGTTGATCTTTGCCGAGTCCGGTTCGGACGAGGCAGAGGAAGACGACGTCGTGCTGATCCCTGCAGGCGAGCGGGAACTCGATCTTCGCTCGGCGGTGCGCGAGGAGTGGCTGCTGGCCGTTCCGGCGTTTGCGCTGTGCCGGGAGGAGTGCCGGGGACTCTGTCCGTCCTGCGGCGCCGATCGCAATACGGGGGAATGCACCTGTCCCCCACCATCTGATCCCCGCTGGGACGTTCTGCGCACACTGCGCTGAGCCTCCGGCGGTCCTTACGTCTCGAAAAGTTCAGGTCAGCATCCCATGGCCGTACCGAAGCGCCGTACCTCCAAGCGGCGGAAGCGCGCCCGCAACACGCACAAGACCGCGCCCGCCATCGTGATTCAGTCGTGCCCCCAGTGTGGCACGGCCAAGCGCCCGCACCGCGTTTGCGGGGAATGCGGGTTCTATGCCGGCGAGCAGCGGGTAACGGCGCAGGAAGCGTAAGCTTGGCGCGCATCGCCGTGGATGCCATGGGGGGCGATTTCGCCCCCCGGGCCCCCATCGCGGGCGCCCTCCAGGCGCTCGGCGCCCTGGCTCCCGATCACCACATCGAGCTGGTTGGCCAGACGGCCGTCATCGAAGCGGAACTCGAGACGCTCTTGCGTGATGAGTTCGCGGCCCTCGCGCATGTCCGGGATCGCCTGTCGATCGTTGAGGCGCCCGAGGTGATCGAGATGACGGACAAGCCGTCGGTCGCGCTCAGGGGCAAGACCAACAGTTCCATGGTCGTCGGCATCAAGCGTGTCGCCGAGGGCCGTGCGCACGCGTTTGTCTCCGCCGGCAACACCGGTGCGCAGATGGCCGCGTCTTTGGTGTTGCTCAAGCTCCACCCGGGACTGACCCGCCCTGCCATCGGGACCATCTTCCCCACGGCCTCGCAGCCCGTCCTCGTGCTCGACGTGGGCGCCAATGTGGATTGTGCGGCCGAAGAGCTGGTACAGTTCGCACGCATTGGCACGGTCTACGCCCGCGCACTGCTCGGGCGTGACACCCCGGCCGTCGGATTGCTCTCCATCGGTGAAGAGCCCGAGAAGGGGAATCTCGCCGTCAAGGAAGCCCACCAGCGCCTCCTCGGCGCCGGCGTGCACTTCATCGGCAACGTGGAGGGGCGGGACTTACCGAAGGGCCGCTGCGATCGCGGGCCCATCGACGTGGTCGTGTGCGACGGATTCACCGGGAACATCCTGCTCAAGTTCTACGAGGGCATCGGCCCGATGCTGATCGGCATGGTCTCCAAGGTCGCCGGTCTCGATGCCCGTGAGATTGCCGGCTCCCTCAAGGAACTCGATGTGGATGAGTACGGCGGAGCCCCCCTCCTGGGCGTGCGCGGTGTGTCCATCATCTCCCACGGCAAGAGCTCTCCCAAAGCCATCAAGAACGCGATCGCCGTCGCGCTGCGCGCCTACGAGTCGGGGATGACCGAGGAGATTGGTCACCGGCTCGCTGAATCGATGCCGCAGGCGCTCGCCACCGGATCCGCGACATGAAGCGTCCGTTCTCGTATATCGCCGGCACCGGCCACGCCGTACCGGACAGGATCGTCACGAACCATGACCTCGCGGCCATGGGGATCGACACTAACGACGAGTGGATCGTCGAGCGTACCGGCATTCGCCAGCGCCACATCGCCGAGCCGGGCGAGTCGCTCAGCTCCCTCTGTGCGAAAGCGTCGCAGCAGGCCATGGCGCGAGCCGGCGTCACGGCGGGCGAGATCGATGTCATCATCGTGGGCACCGCGTCGCCGGATCATCTCCTCCCGTCGCAGGCCGTTGAAGTGCAGACGGCGCTCGGTGCCTCGCGCGCGGCCGCGTTCGACGTGGCCTCGGCCTGCTCGGGCTGGCTCTACGGGGCCATCGTGGGCGATTCGATGATTGCCAGCGGTGCGGCCGACACGGTGCTCGTAATCGGTGCCGAGAAGCTCAGTGCGATCGTGGACTGGACCGATCGCAACACCTGCATCCTCTTTGCCGATGGCGCCGGCGCCACCGTCCTCCGGCGCGCGAAGGGGGAGAAGCGGGAGAAGGGCATTCTTTCGACCTTTATGCGCTCCGACGGATCGCTGGCCGAATTGCTGTGGCGTCCGGCCGGCGGCGGCGCCGAGCCGTATTCGCCGGAGACGGCAAGCCGAGCCTGTATCCAGATGGCGGGGCGCGAAGTGTTCAAGCACGCTGTACGCTCCATGGCCGAAGCGACCGATCGCGCGCTCGACAGTGCGCGCATCACCGCGGCCGATGTGGATCTTCTCATTCCGCACCAGGCAAACATCCGCATCATCGAAGCCACGGCCAAACATGCCGGCATCCCGATGGACAAGGTGTTCGTCAACGTCGATCGCTTTGGTAACACCTCGGCGGCGTCCATTCCGATCGCGCTCAATGACGCGAGGGAGCAGGGTCGTGTGAAGGAGGGGAGCACCGTGCTGTTCGCCGCGTTCGGCGCTGGCTTTACGTGGGGCTCCCTCGTCGTGCGGTTCTGACCGCGGCGCCCCAGGCCACTCCGCACTCACCGATACCCCCGATGGCCATGCAATACGTGCTCCTGCTGCCCGGTCAGGGTTCGCAGAAGGTCGGCATGGGCAAGGACCTCTACGAGGCCTTCCCGGCAGCCCGCGACGCCTTTCACGCGGTGGACGATGCCGTGGGTGCCGCGCTATCCACGCTGGCCTTTGAGGGGCCGGCCGACGAGCTCACGCTCACACTCAATGCCCAGCCGGCATTGCTGGCGCACAGCGCCGCGGTCTGGGCGGTGCTGCGTGAGGCGATCGGCGAGCACGTCGTGAGCGCGGCGGGGCACTCGCTTGGCGAGTTCTCGGCGTACCACACGGCAGGGACCCTTGAGCTCGGGGCGGCGGCGCGCATCGTTCGACGTCGCGGCACCCTGATGTACGAGCAGGGGGTCCAGCGCCCCGGCGCCATGGCCGCCATCCTGGGCGTGCTCACTGTCAGCATCGATGACCTCTGCGCGCAGGCATCCGCCGAACGTGGGCTCGTCGTTCCGGCCAATTACAACAGCGAAGAGCAGGTGGTGATCTCGGGCGAAGTGGCCGGCGTGGAACGGGCCATGGAGCTGGCCAAGGACGCGGGCGCCAAGCGCTGCCTGCCGCTGCCCGTCAGCGGCGCCTTCCACTCGCCACTCATGGCACCGGCCGTCGACGGACTTGCGCAGGCGCTCGATGCCGAATCGTGGCATGCGCCGCGCATGCCGGTGGTCGCCAACGTCAACGCCGAGCCGATCACCGACGCGCAGGTGGCCCGTGACCTGCTGGTGCAGCAGCTCACCGCACCGGTGCAGTGGACGCGCGTGATGCGGGCGCTGGCCGAGCGTAATCCCGACGCCACGTTCGTCGAGATTGGCAGCGGCGCCGTGCTCACCGGTCTGGCGCGACGGATTGCACCGGGCGTGAAGACGGCGGCGGTGGGTACCGTGGCGGAGGTCGAGAAGTTCCTCGACACCGCGGCTCAGAACTCTTAACAGGCGCGCACGCTATGGCGACGGGAATGCAGATCGATCTGAGCGGCCGGGTGGCACTCGTGACGGGCTCCACGCGCGGCATCGGCCGCGCCATTGCCACGCGCCTGGCGCGTGCCGGCGCCCGCGTCGCGGTCACGGGGCGCGACCAGGCCAAAGCCAGCGCGGCGGCCGCAGAGATCGCAGCCGAGACAGGCGCGGACGTCCGGGGATTTGCCGCGGACGTCGCCGAGGTCGCGCAGGCGACGGCGCTGATCGAGGCGGTGGAGAAGGACTTCGGGCAGGTGGACATTTTGGTGAACAATGCCGGCCTCACCCGCGACAATCTCCTGATGCGTCTCAAGGACGATGATTGGGATGCCGTGCTGCACGCCAACTTGCGCGGCGCCTTCGCCACCTGTCGGGCGGCCAGCCGGGGCATGATGAAGCGTCGCTGGGGGCGCATCATCAACGTGGCCAGCGTGGTGGGGCTGATCGGCAACAAGGGGCAGGCCAACTACGCAGCAAGCAAGGCGGGGCTGATCGGCATGACCAAGTCGATCGCCAAGGAGCTCGCCTCCCGGAACGTGCTCGCCAACGTGGTGGCCCCGGGGTTCATCGAGACCGACATGACGGCGGCGATGCCCCCTGAGGCCCGGGCTTCGATGAGTGCGGGGATACCGCTCGAGCGGCTCGGGACTCCCGACGACATTGCGGGCATGGTGGTCGTGCTCGCATCCGACCTGACCAGTTATGTGACGGGGCAGGTCTTTGTGGTGGACGGCGGCCTGGTGATGTAGGCTGGCCGGGGAGGCGGCGAAAAATGGCGGGAATTGTCCCGTCTCCCCTCCCTGTGCCGCGGCCTTTTGGCTAAGTTCCCCATTCTCACTCCATCAACTTCAGAGGAACCGTTCCCATGTCGGATCACGCGTCGAAGATCAAGGATATCATCGAGAAGGAACTCGGCGTTGAGCGCGAGAAGCTCACCCCCGAGGCGAGCTTCATCGAGGACCTCGGCGCTGACTCGCTCGACATCGTCGAACTGGTCATGGAGTTCGAGAAGGAATTCAGCATCGACATCCCGGACGAGGACGCCGAGAAGCTGCGCACCGTGGGTGACGCCATCGCGTACCTCGAGGCGAAGGTCGCGGGCTGATGAAGCGGCGGGTCGTCGTCACGGGCTTGGGGGCGGTTACGCCCGTCGGTAACGACGTGGCGACGACCTGGCAGTCGCTGCTGAGCGGGGTCTCGGGAGGCGCATACATCACGAAGTTCGACGCCTCCGAGTTCAAGGTGAAGTTCGCCTGCGAGGTGAAGGGCTTCGACGTGGGCCAGTACATGGACCGCAAGGAAGCCAAGCGCGCCGATCTGTTCACGCAGTACGCCATGGCGGCCGCGGTGCAAGCCATGCGCGACGCGGGACTGGAGCAGGGCGGCTATGTCGCGGAAGACACCGGTGTGATCATCGGCAGTGGCATCGGCGGACTGTCCACGATGGAAGAGCAGCACTCGGCGCTGATCCAGTCTGGCAACCGGCGCATTTCGCCGTTCTTCGTCCCCATGTTCATCGCTGACATTGCGGCGGGCGTGGTGTCCATGCGCTTCGGCGCCAAGGGCCCGAATTTCGCGACCATGTCCGCCTGCGCCACCAGTGCGCACGCCATCGGCGAGGCCTTCCGCACGATCACGTACGGCGACGCGTCGGTCATGATCTGCGGCGGGACCGAGGCATCGGTGTGCCCGATGGCCATCGGGGGGTTCGGCAACATGACGGCACTCTCCGAGCGCAATGACTCGCCGGCCACGGCATCGCGTCCATTCGACGCGACCCGCGACGGCTTCGTTCTGGGCGAGGGAGCCGGTGTCGTGGTGCTCGAGGAACTTGAGCACGCGCTCAACCGCGGGGCGCGGATCTACGGCGAGATCATCGGATACGGTGCTACCGGCGACGCGTATCATCTCACGGGTCAGCCGGAGGCCCACGAGGGGCTTCAGCGCGCCATGCGCAAGGCGATGGCCGACGGCAAGATTGCGCCCACGGATGTCGATTATATCAATGCGCACGGCACGTCGACGCCGCTCAACGATCCCAACGAGATCAAGGGCATCAAGGCGGTCTTCGGCGACCACGCGCACAAGCTATCGGTCAGTTCCACGAAGTCGGCCACCGGGCACATGCTCGGGGCGGCCGGTGGGGTGGAGTTCATCGCCTGCGCCATGGCCATCCGCGACGGCATGATCCCTCCCACCATCAACTACACCACGCCCGATCCGGAGTGCGATCTCGACGTGACGCCGAACACGCCCAAGGCGCGTGCGGTCAACGTTGTGCTCTCCAACAGCTCCGGTTTTGGCGGCCACAACGTCTCGATCGCGCTCCGACGCTGGCACGGGTAAGCCCGTCGGGGCGCTTGTCGAGGTGACGCGCGGCATGACGCCGCGCCGGAGCCCGGGTACGTCCTGATGCCGCTTGCAGTACCATTCGACCTCGACTCGCTGCGCGATTCGGCGCTGCGCCCCATCGGCGAGAAGCTGATCGCGGGCCAGCGTCTTTCCGTCGCCGACGGACGCACGCTCTACACGTCCCCCGATGTCCTCGGGGTGGGTGCCATGGCCGATGCTGCGAATCGCGCTCGCCACGGCAACGTCGTCACGTTCGCCGCAAACCAGCACATCAATCCGACGAACATCTGCGTGCTACGGAAGACCTGCGTCTTCTGCGGCTACGCGCGCCTGCCCAAGGAGGACGGAGCATATCGCTACTCCCTCGATCAGGTGCTTGCTGAATCGGACCGCGCCGATGGCACCATCACCCGCGAGTTTCACATCGTGGGTGGGCTCGACATGCAGGCGGGCCTCGAGTACTACACGTCGATGTTCCGCGCGCTCAAGCAGCGGCATCCCCAGGTGCACATCAAGGCACTGACGGCCGTTGAGATCGCGCACATCGCGCGTATCGAGAAGATGAGCCGGGAGGACGTCCTGATCGCGCTGCGGGAGGCCGGCCTCGACACGCTGCCGGGCGGTGGCGCCGAAACGTTCAGTGCCGCGGTGCGCGAGCAGATCGCCGACAAGAAGCTCGGCGGCGCTGACTACATCGATGTGCATCGCACAGCGCACACGCTCGGAATCCGCTCCAACTGCACGATGCTCTACGGGCACGTGGAGACCATCGACGATCGCCTGGAACACCTCACCATGCTCCGTGAGCTGCAGGACGATACCGGGGGATTCCTCGCCTTCATTCCGCTCGCCTACCACCCCGACGACAACGAACTCGGAGCGACCCTCGGCCGTCAGGGTACCAGCACCACCGGGGTCGATGACCTGCGTAACCTTGCCGTCGGCCGTCTGTTTCTCGACAACTTCCAGCATATCAAGTCACACTGGATCATGGTGTCGTCGGCGGTATCGCAGATTGCGCTGCATTTTGGCGTGAACGACATCGAAGGCACCGTCGTGCGCGAGAAGATCTATCACGCCGTGGGCGCCAGCACTCCGCAAGGCATGACGCTGCCGCAGCTGCTCCAGCTGATTCGCGGCTCGGGTAAGGTCCCGGCAGAGCGTGACTCGTTCTACCGGATCATCCGCGACTTCGCCCCCGACGACACCGGGGAGGCGATCAGCGCCCCTGCCGATGCGCGCGCCGCCGTGGTGGCCTGACATGAGTAGCCAGCTGCGGGTGGGGCGCATCCGGTACATCAACTGCTATCCGGTGTACGGCGCGATTGAGCGTGGGATCGTACCGCTCGCCGGTCAGTTGGTCGACGGCATCCCCACGCAGCTCAACCGCCTGATGGCGGCAGGTGAGATCGACGTGAGCGTGGTGTCGGCCGTGGAATATGCGCGTGACGCGCACCAGTTCCTCCTGCTCCCTGAACTGGGGATCACCAGCGACGGGCCCGTGCGCAGCGTGATGCTCTTCAGCAAGCGGGCGGCGCAGGACTTGGGAGGTCGCCGCGTGGTCGTAAGCCGCAGCAGCATGACCTCGGTCGCCCTGCTTGAACTGTTGTTCGAACACGTGTGGAAGTGCCGCCCCGAGTTCGTCCCGGGGGACGCGGAACTCGGCGACATTGCGCGGTTCAGTGACGAGGAGCACGAGGCACGGCTGGTGATCGGCGACGCCGCCCTCAAGCTCTTCGATGCCGCCAATCGCGGTGGCCCATGGGCCGAACGGTATCCGTACATCGAGGACCTCGGCGCTGCTTGGAAGGCGTGGACCGGTTTGCCTTTTGTCTTCGCTGTATGGGTGGCGCAGCGGCGTACTCCCGTGCACGCGTCCCTCGCCGCGCACGCCTCGCTCATCGCCAGTCGCGACTGGGGGCTGCAGCATCTCGACCAGCTCTCCGTGCAGGCGGCGCTGGCAAGTGGCGTTCCGCGCGAGACCTGTCGCGAGTACTTCGCCGGGCTCGATTATCGGTTGTCGTATCCGCATCTCGCTGGACTGACCGAGTTCTTCCGCCGACTAGTGCTGGCCGGACGCGTGCCCGACGGCACGCTGGCTTTCCTGCCTGCTGCCTGACCGGCTTTTCCGACTCCTAGAGTGACCGTCATGCGCGATCTTCTCGATTTCTACACCAACGCCCCCCTGCTCGAACTCGGCATCGAAGCCGATCGCATTCGCGAGCAGAAGCATCCGCATGGTGTCGTCACATACATCGTCGACCGCAACATCAACTACACGAACGTGTGTGTCGCTGACTGCGGCTTCTGCGCGTTCTATCGCCGCCCCAAACACGGGGAAGGGTACACGCTGTCCTACGAGCAGATCGGTCACAAGATCGAGGAAACGAAGGCGCTGGGGGGTGTGCAGATCCTCATTCAGGGCGGGCACAATCCCTACATCCCGTTTGAGTGGTACCTCGAGCTGCTGCGCTACATCAAGAAGTACCACCCCATTCACATTCACGGCTTTTCGCCCAGTGAAGTGGACTTCTTCTCGACGCGATTCCGCATGGACGCCACCGAGGTAATCCGGGAGCTCAAAGCCGCAGGGCTCGACAGCATCCCCGGCGGTGGTGGGGAAATTCTCGTGCAGCGGGTGCGTGACATTGCCGCCCCCAAGAAGGCCGGCGCTGATCGCTGGCTCGAAATCATGGAGCTTGCGCACAACGCCGGCATGAAGACGTCGGTCACGATGATGTACGGCATCGGCGAAACGCTGGCCGAGCGCATCGAGCACCTGCAGCGCGTGCGCGAGTTGCAGGCGCGCACCCAGGGGTTCACGGCGTTCATCACGTGGCCGCTACAGCCGGAAAACACGCCCACCATGTCGCACATGCCCCGGACCGATGCCACCACGTACCTGCGTACCGTGGCTCTTTCGCGAATCGTGCTCGATAATGTTCCCAACCTACAGTCGTCCTGGGTCACCATGGGCATGAAGGTGGGGCAGATGGCGCTCAAGTTCGGCTGCAACGACTTCGGCTCGCTGATGATCGAGGAGAATGTCGTGTCGGCAGCCAATACGACGCATCGCACGACCGTCGAGGAACTCGACCGTCTCATCATCGACGCGGGCTTCTCGCCCGCGCGTCGCCGACAGGACTACTCGATCATCGCCGAATCGCCGGCAACGGTGGCGGCGTGACGTACGTGCCCCCGTCAGCGTTCGTGCACACTCGGGTGGGGATCGGGTACGATTCCCATCGCTTTGGGGAAGGCGGTCCGATGCGCCTCGGCGGTATCGACATTCCGGGTGAGGTGCACTGCGCCGGCCATTCCGACGGTGATGCCATCTGCCATGCCGTCACCGACGCCATCCTCGGTGCTGCCGCCCTTGGCGATATCGGCCAGATGTTCCCGGATACGGACCCGGCCAACAAGGGCAGGGACTCCATCGCGATGCTCAAGGCGGCCGTGGAGCGTCTCTGGGCAGCGGGCTATCGCGTGCACAACGTGGATGTCACGGTCATCGCGCAGCGGCCCAAGATCGGTCCGCACCGGGACGCCATGCGCTCCGTTCTGGGCGAGGCACTGCGTGTCCCGCACGACCAGGTGTTCGTCAAGGGCAAGACGAACGAGGGCATGGGATGGATCGGTCGGGAGGAAGGGCTCGCCGTGATGTGCACGGCGACCATTCACGGCGCCTGACCACCGCCGGTCGAGTCCTCGACGTGCGCACAGCATGAATGATCTGCTCGCGTGGCTCGCGTCGCTCCCGGAACCGCTGCTGTACGGAGCGCTCGTCGCAGCAGCCTTCGCGGAGAACGTGTTCCCGCCACTGCCAGCCGATACCGTCATCGCACTCGGCGCTTTCGTCGCGGCGCGTGGCAACGGCACGGCGTTGGGAGTGTGGGGGGCCACGATGCTGGGCAATGTGGGCGGTGCCATGCTCATGTACGGGTTGGGGCATCGCTACGGACTGCCATGGCTCCTGAGGCGCTTTCCGAGGATCGTATCCACGGCAGGCGCCGATCGCTTCGCCGAGCGCTTCAAGGCGCAGGGACTGGCGGCCGTCGTCGTGAGTCGGTTCCTGCCGGGGGTGCGCGCGGTGGTGCCGCCGATGGCCGGGGCGCTGGGGGTCGGTGCCATGCGGGCCGCCATCGCCATGACGCTGGCCTCGGGCGTTTGGTACGGGCTCGTATGCGTGCTCGCGTTCCGGGCCGGTGCCAATGCCGACGGGCTCTTGGCCCGCATTGCCGAACAGCAGCGTGCGCTCGGGCTAGCGGCCCTGGCCATCACGGTGGTGGGTGGCGTAGGCCTCTGGTGGCGCCTCGGCTCGAAACGTGACCGTGGGCGCAGACGCAACAAGCGATGAGTGATCCGTTGCCGCCGGCGCCCCTCGACACCGACACGCGCGACCTGCGCCGTGGCTTTCACCTGCAACCCTTCGAGGATGCCTTGGCCCTTGAGGAGGGGGCAAGCCCGCGCACCATCGAGGCGTATCGCCGTGATGTCATCCGCTGCGCCGCATGGTTGCGCGACCAGCGCATCACGACAGCGCGCGACATCACGCCGGCCGCCTTGCGTGAGTTCGTCTATCATCTCAAGGATCTCGGGCTTGCCGGCAGTTCGATTCGCCGCAACATCTCCGCGCTCCGGACGTGGTTTCGCATCCTGGTTGCCGAGGGCCTCGTGCATACGGACCCCACGGAGCGCCTCGACGCGCCGCAGCGGTGGCGCACCCTGCCTGAAGTACTGTCAGTTGACGAGATCTTGCGTCTTCTGGCCGCGCCGCAACTTGATGAACGCCTCGCCTTCCGCGATCGCGCCATGCTCGAACTTGCCTACGGCGCGGGGCTGCGCGTCTCGGAGTGGATCGGTCTGGCGGTGAAGGACGTCCTGCTGGAGGACGGCCTCGTACGCGTGTTCGGCAAAGGCAGCAAGGAGCGACTGGTCCCGATCGGCCGCTCAGCGATCGGCGCCGTGGCAGTGTACCTTCGCGAGCTACGCGCCGTACTCGAACGGGGCCAAGGGAAGGGGATTCTCTTCCTCAATGGGCAGGGGAAGCCGCTCACGCGCATGGGGGCGTGGAAGATCCTCCGCAAGTACGTGGACCAGGCCGGGATCGAGAAGGCCGTGTCTCCCCATACCCTACGGCACTCCTTCGCCACCCACCTGCTCGAGGGAGGCGCCGACCTGCGGGCCGTACAGGAAATGCTGGGACACGCCGACATCGCGACGACGCAGATCTACACACACGTGGATCGTGAGTATCTCCGGAGTGTGCACAAGCAGTTCCATCCCCGCGCCTGAGGGCTCCGCCTACCACTGGTTGCCGCCGCCGACGGCGCGGCAGGCAGTCAGTCTCCGGTGGGCGCCTTCACCCTTGGCGGGATCACCAGCGAGAGCAGCACGCTGCCCACCAGTACGCCGGCAACGATCCCGAGTGACGGGCCAATAGCGATGGGGCGCACCTCGCTGATCAGCATCTTGAGGCCCACGAACGCCAGGACGACCGCCAAGCCGTATTTGAGGAGGTGAAACTTGCCCATGACCCCGGCGAGCACGAAATACAGCGACCGTAGCCCCAGAATGGCGAAGACATTCGACGTGTACACGAGAAACGGGTTGCGCGTCACCCCAAAGATCGCGGGGATGGAGTCGAGGGCGAACACCACGTCGGTCGTTTCCACCAGCGCCAGCACCACGAACAGTGGAGTGGCCACAAGCCGCACGGCGCCCCCGGGGGAGAGCGATTCACGGACAAAGAATCGTTCCCCGTGAAGTTGGGTGGTAAGCGGGAGGAAGCGGCGCACCACACGGATTACCGGGTTCTGCTCGGGCTCGATCTCGCTGTCGCCCCCGAAGGCCATTTTGAACCCGGTGTAGAGGAGAAAGGCCCCGAAGAGATAGATGATCCAGTGAAACTGGGCGAGCAGCAGGGCGCCGGCGCCGATCATCGCGCCGCGCATGCCCAGCGCGCCAAGAATGCCCCAGAACAGCACCCGATGCTGCAGTTCCGGCGGAACGCGGAAATAGCCGAAAATCAGGATGAACACGAACAGGTTATCGACCGATAGCGCCTGTTCGACCAGATACCCGGCATAGAACTCGAACATGGCTTGGCGACCCATCGCCTGACCGATCCACAGGCCGAATCCGATCGCCAGCGAGATCCAGACGGCGCTCCAGCCGAGCGCTTCTCGGACCGAAACCGCGTGGGCCTTCCGGTTGAACACCCCGAGGTCGAGGGCGAGGAGGAAGAGCACGAGCGCGTTGAAAGCGATCCACCACGATGTTGGCATGCCAGCAAACTGAAGGTGACCAAAAGCCCAGCTGTCGGCCCGTTTGCCTTGGCGCGCCGAAGCGGGTATCTTAACTGGCGTGAATTTTGCTGCAACCACGCCCCAACATCCCGGACAATGCCTGTCCTTGCGGTGATTCCGGCGCGCCTGGGCGCGACCCGACTTCCCCGCAAACCGCTTCGCCTCCTTGGGGGCGAACCCCTTGTCGTCCGGGTCTATCAGCGCGTCCTCGCGCTGCAGGTCGCGGATGCGGTGGTGGTGGCGACCGACCACGACGCGGTGCGCGACGCCTGTGCCGCCCGCGGCATCCCTGTGGTGCTGACCAGCAGCGACCATGCCAGCGGTACCGACCGGGTCGCCGAGGTGGCCCGGCGGCCCGAGTTCGGGGGCATGGACGTCCTGCTCAATGTACAGGGCGACGAGCCGTTCGTGTCCCGTGAGGCGCTGGCAGGGGCGGTCGGCGTGGTCAGGTCGGGGCACGCTCCGATCGGGACGGCGGCCGTACCCGTCGCCGCCGAGGCGCTGCACTCTCCCGACGTCGTGAAGGTCGTCTGCACCGATGAGGGCCGCGCGCTCTATTTTTCACGGGCACCCATTCCGTACCTGCGCGATGCCGGCGACCGGTCGATGCTCACGCCGCTCGTGCATCAGCACATCGGCGTGTATGCCTACACCCGTCAGGCCCTGCAGCAATGGGTGCAGTGGTCGCCACACCCGCTCGAACTCGTCGAACGTCTCGAACAGCTCCGTCCGCTGGCGCACGGCCTCTCCATCGGGGTGGCGCACGTGCCGGCAGCGGAGGGCGGCATCGACACCGAGGACGACCTCCGGCGCGCGAACGCGCGATGGAGCGTCTTTTCCACTAGTGCCCCGTCGATCGCGCCGGTTTGAGGCGCGACGTTCATGATACCTGACTAGGACCCTACCGAGACTCCGTTCATGTCCACCACGCTTCCCCCGACGGGCCAGACGTCCGCTCCGAAGTACATCTTCGTCACGGGTGGTGTCGTATCGTCGCTCGGCAAGGGCATCGCAGCGGCGTCGCTCGGCCGATTGCTCGTCGAGCGCGGGTTCCGCGTGACGATGATGAAGCTTGATCCGTACCTCAATGTCGATCCCGGCACCATGTCGCCGTTTCAGCACGGCGAAGTGTTCGTTACCGACGACGGCGCGGAAACCGACCTCGATCTCGGACACTACGAGCGCTTCCTCGATCGCCCCCTCTCGCAGGCCAACAACATCACGACAGGGCGCATCTACTCGAACGTGATCACCAAGGAACGTCGCGGTGAGTATCTGGGCTCGACGGTGCAGGTGATTCCCCACATCACCGACGAGATCAAGAATGCCGTGCGGCGCATCGCGCCCGGCAACGACGTCGTCCTCGTCGAAGTCGGCGGCACGGTGGGTGACATTGAGTCGCTGCCATTCCTCGAAGCCATCCGGCAGTTCCGCCGAGAGGTCGGCAAGGAGAACGCCATCTTCGTACACCTCACCCTCGTGCCCTACATCGCGGCCGCCGGCGAGGTGAAGACCAAACCCACGCAGCACTCCGTGCGCGAGCTCATGGAAATCGGTATCCAGCCCGACTTCCTGATCTGCCGCAGCGAGAAGCCGCTGCAGGACGATGTGAAGCGCAAGATCGCCCTCTTTTGCAACGTCGATTTCGGGGCCGTCATCGAAAGCCCCGACGTGCCCACGATCTACCAGATCCCGCTGGTGTTCGAACAGCAGGGGTTCGCCGATCGCGTGATGGAGCGCCTCCGCCTCACCGCGCCCACGCCCGATCTCTCCGCGTGGCGTACCATGGTGCAGCGCATCACGCATCCGCGTGAAAAAGTGAAGATCTGCGTCGTCGGCAAGTACACGGACTACGTGGACAGCTACAAGAGCGTGCAGGAAGCGCTTATCCACGGCGGCATCGCCAACGATGTGGGCGTAGAGCTGGCCTGGACGTCGAGCGACTTGTTCACCAGCGCCGAGAAGGCCCGCGAGATCCTGTCGCAGCATCACGGCCTCCTCGTGCCCGGCGGCTTCGGGGTCCGCGGGGTGGAGGGCATGGTGGAAGCCATCCGCGCCGCCCGTGAGATGCAGTTGCCGTTCTTCGGTATCTGCCTCGGCATGCAGGTGGCCATCATCGAGTTCTCTCGCAACGTGCTTGGCCTCAGTGATAGCCACTCAAGCGAGTTCGCCCCGGAATGCGGCCATCCCGTCATCTCCCTGATGGATTCGCAGCGGGAAGTCACCGACAAGGGCGGCACCATGCGCCTCGGTGCCTATCCGTGCCGCCTGCAGCGCGGATCGCGCGCCGCCCAGACCTACGGGCAGCCGGAGGTGAGCGAGCGGCACCGGCACCGCTACGAGGTCTCCAACCGGTATCGCGAGCGGTTCATCGAGCAGGGCATGCAGCTCAGCGGCCTCTCCCCCGACGATTCGCTCGTCGAGATGATCGAGCTGCCCGCGCATCCCTGGTTCATGGGCTGCCAGTTTCACCCGGAGCTACAGTCGCGCCCCTTACGTCCGCACCCGCTGTTCGCCGGGTTTGTGGCCGCCGCGGCCGACCGTCGTCGGGCGGAGGCGGCCGGCGCGCCGACGCCTGCGCCTGTGCGCCAGTGACGGAATCATCAGTCGTGGCCGAGGCGCTGTTTCCATCCGACCGGCTGTTCCTCATCGCCGGTCCCTGCCAGCTCGAAGACGATACCCTCAACCTACAGGTCGGTGAGGCGCTCGCGCGCCTCGCCGAACAGGTGCCGGGCGGCGTGATCTTCAAGGCAAGTTTTGACAAGGCCAATCGCTCCAACGTGGACGGTGTCCGTGGGCCTGGCCTCGATGCCGGCCTGGCCGCACTCGACCGGGTGCGCACCGCCACGGGATTGCCTATCCTCACCGATGTCCACGAGGCAGGGCAGTGCGCGCCCGCCGCCGACGTGGTGGACGTGTTGCAGATCCCCGCCTTTCTTTGCCGCCAAACCGATCTACTGCTCGCCGCCGGCGCGACGGGCAAGGCGGTGAACGTGAAGAAGGGGCAGTGGATGCACCCGGAAGGCATGATGGGTGCCGTGCGCAAGGTCGAAGCCGGGGCGGCACTCGCCGGACGGCGAGCCGGCGCGCTCGCCGTGACCGAACGCGGTACGTTCTTCGGCTACGGGGATCTCGTGGTGGACATGCGCGCCTTTCCGCGAATGCGCGAGGCATGCCAGGTACCGGTAATCTTCGACGCCACGCACAGCGTCCAGCGTCCAGGGCAGGGTGCCGGCGGCACCAGCGGCGGTGCCCGTGAATTCATTCCACCGCTCACCTTCGCCGCCGTGGCCGCGGGGGCGCAGGGGTTGTTCCTCGAGACACACCCGCGTCCCGACATGGCGCCAAGCGATGGCCCCAACATGATGTCACTCGAGGCGCTCCCCGATCTCGTCAAGCGCGCCGTGGACATCTGGGACCGGGCCTCGCGTTGATGACGCAGGCAGGCATGCTCCCTCCGCTGGAGTTGGACGCTCCCCGCATCGAGCCCGCGATTGCGCGACGCATCAAGGTCGTTGGCTTCGACGTGGATGGTGTGCTCACCGATGGTGGGCTCTACCTCGGCAGTGCCACGCACGATGGGCAGCGCATCCCGTTCGAACTCAAGCGCTACGATGTGCAGGATGGTCTCGGTATCGCCATGCTGCGTGATTGTGGACTCAAGGTCGTACTCATCACCGGCCGCGTATCCGACAGTGTGGCGACCCGTGGCCGTGAACTGCGCGTCGATGCGTGTGTTCAGGATGCGCAGGCGAAGAAGCTCCCCGCGATGCGTCGGCTCTGTGCAGAGTTCGCAGTGAGCCTCGATGAGGTGGCCTTTGTGGGCGACGACCTTCCCGATCTTGCGCTCCTCCGCGCCGTCGGACTGGCCGTGGCGGTGGGCAACTGCGTCCCCGAGGTGGCCCGGTGCGCCCATCTTCGCCTCACGTCACGGGGCGGCCAGGGCGCCGTGCGCGAGTTTGCCGAGGCGCTGCTCGCGGCCCGCGGCGAGTGGAGCGAGGCCGTGGAGCGGTACGTGAAGAGTCGCAGCTTAGACGATTCGGACGAGGCGTCCGAGGTGGTGCAATGACCGTGCAACCGCTTCACGAGACGAGCGCCGCACACGCCATCGAACGAGGCCGCCGCGTGTTGTCGCTCGAGGCGGACGCGCTACGCGCCTCCGCAACGGCGCTCGGCGAGGAATTCGCACGCGCCGTATTCCTGCTGGCCACCTGCCGTGGTCGCGTGATCATCGCCGGTGTCGGCAAGTCCGGGCTGGTGGGCCGCAAGATGGCCGCCACGTTCACATCGACGGGCACGCCGGCCATGTTCCTGCATCCCGTCGAGAGCGTACACGGGGATCTCGGCATCGTCGGCCCGGACGACGTGGCGATTCTCATCTCGAAGAGCGGCGAGAGCGAGGAATTGCTGGGGCTCATCGAGGCACTCGCCAGAATGGGGGTGCCCATGATCGGCATGACGGCCGTGCCGTCGTCGCGCTTGGGCCGGCTGACTGACGTGCCGCTCGATCTGGGCGTACGTGAGGAAGCGTGTCCGCACGATCTCGCCCCCACCACCAGCACGACCGTCACGATGGCGCTGGGCGATGCGCTCGCCGTGGCGGTGCTGCAGGAGAAGGGGTTCAGGGCGGAAGACTTCGCGAAACTGCATCCCGGCGGCGCGCTCGGGCGTCGGCTGCTCACGCGGGTGGCCGATGTCATGGAGCGTGACCGTCTACCGGTACTCGAGGGCGGCGCCACGATGCGCGATGCGGTGGTGCTGCTGGCAGAACGCCGCGGCATCGCCATTGTGATGGAACAGGAACGGGTGTCCGGGGTCGTCACGGCTGGCGATCTCGCCAGACTGCTTGAGCGACAGCACGACGTGCTGTCGGTGGCCGTGGCCGCGGTCATGACCTCATCGCCCAAGTTGGCGGAAGACCACGAATTGGGGAGCGCGGTGGTACATCGGATGGAAACGCTCGGGATCATGGCTATGCCGGTGGTAAACCCGGCAGGGCAACTTGTGGGTGTGGTGCACCTGCATGACCTCATGCGCGCCGGGGCCGTGTAATGGCGCCGGGTCATATGCAACGCGCATTGCGGACCGTGGTGGGCGCCGGGCTGGCGGTCATCGCGCTGAGTGCCGCGGCCTGCCCGAAGAAGGCGCCGGCCATGAAGCGTGCAAAGGGCAGTGCCATTCCGGATTCCGCCGATCAGGTAGCCTTCGGGGTGCGCCACGTGCTCACCAACAAGGGGGTGAACAAC
The DNA here is from genome assembly GCF_044344655.1 of Gemmatimonas sp. Classification (GTDB taxonomy): domain Bacteria; phylum Gemmatimonadota; class Gemmatimonadetes; order Gemmatimonadales; family Gemmatimonadaceae; genus Gemmatimonas. The sequence goes on along the minus strand of NZ_JBIJCN010000026.1, from coordinate 10,476 downwards.
GGCGAACTGCTGGCCGATACCGCCTTCTCCTACGAGGACGGTAGTCGCCTCGAGATGCGACGCGTGAATCTCACTTTCTTCACCGCGCAGGGGCTCAAGGATGGCGTGCTCACCTCGCGCACCGGCAGCTACAATACGCGTCTGCAGCGCCTAGAGGCGCGCGGCGACGTGGTCGTGGCGCGCGAGGACGGCAAGCGCTTTACGTCACAGCAGTTGGTATTCGATCAGGTGCGGAACCAGTTCTACTCCGATTCCGCCTTCGTGCTGAACGAGCCCAAGCGCCAGCTTTCCGGGATCGGCTTCGAGTCTGACCCGAAGCTCAACAACTTCCGCTGCCTTCGTGCCTGCAAGGGCGTGGCGCCGGTGCAGGTTCCCACGCGCTGATGCCCCTTTTCCAGCCGGTCCGCCTGCGGCCTCGCGTGCGCGCCCTCGTGCTACCGAGCGTGGTGCTGGCGCTCGCGAGTATCGCCGGGTGTCGCGGCGCGCGGAAGGCTCCGGCTGCCGCGCCCAGCGCCGCACCCGCTACGACTCCCGCTACGACTCCCGCTACGACTCCCGTTGCGGCTCCGGTTGCGGCGCCGGCTCCGGCCGCAGCTGCGCCGGCGGTGCCGGCTGATTCCGCCGCGCCAAAGCCGGTCGACTCGGTCAAGAAGACCAGTGACAGCGCCGGGGTTTCACCCGGCGCGCGACCGGCCGACACGTCCAAGACGGCGGCGCCACGAAAGAAGCCGGCCGCGGCATCGCGTCCGTGCGTGATGGACTTCTCCGAGTCGCCGCCGGAGACGCGCCTGCTGTACAGCCGCGTCAGCGAGGGGGTCTCCAACAGCTTCATCGGCGGTGGCTTCGTGGGCCATTGTCAGGGCGAGAACAACCGCCTACGCGCCGACAGTGCCGAGCAGTTCCAGGCCGCGGGGATCGTGAATCTGTACGGCAACGTCGTGTACGAAGAGCCCAACAAGGTGCAGATCACCGCCACGCACGCCACGTACTTCACTAGGGAAGGGCGCCTCTACGCCGACGGGAATGTCGTCGCGACACAGCTGCCGACCCGAAGCACGTTCGCTGGTCCGAGCATCGAATATTTCCGCAGCACCCCCGAGCGGCCCCAGGCGCGACTGATCGCGCCGGCCCGTTCAGTGGCCACGCTCATCGAGAAGGACAGCGCCGGAAGGACGCAGCCCCCCACCAGCGTCGCGGCCAATCGCTTCGAAGAGACCGGCGATTCGCTGTTAATGGCCTGGGGCGACGTCCAGATCGATCGTGAGTCGATCAACGCAAGCGCCGATTCGGCGTCGTTCGACAAGCTGACCGAGAAGTCGCGCCTCATCCGCACCGCCCGTATTGTGAACCGCGACGCCGCTCGGCGGTTCACCCTCGTGGGCGACACGATCGACATGTACAGCACCGCCCGACAGCTCGACCGCGTAGTGGCCCGCCACAAGGGCATCGCCACCAGTGATGAGCTTGTGCTCAACGCCGAGACGATCGACATGCGGCTGGTGAAACAGCAGCTCTCGGAGGCGTTTGCCTTCGGGAAGGGCAGGGCCAAGGCGACCACGCCGCAACAGGATGTGGTTGCGGACTCCCTGTGGATCCGCATGGCCGACAAGCAGGTGCGTGAGGTGCGCGCGATCGGCAGCGCGGTGGCGATTGGTACGCCCGACACACTCAGGATTACCACGAAGGACAAGGATGTGCTGCGTGGCGATAGCGTACTGGCGTTTTTCGACAGTAGCGCCGCCGCAGTCGCCGACACGGTCAATGGCGCCAAGCTCAGGGAGATTCGCGCCCTTGGCAACGCCAGTTCGCTCTTCCACCTCGCCAGTTCCAAAGGCAAGAGCACCCCGCCCGCGATCAACTACGTGCGTGGCGTCCGGATCTTTGTGAACTTCGACACGGGTGCCGTACGGGATGTGCGGGTAGATTCTGCCGCGTCCGGTGTGTATCTCGAACCAGCACCCGACAGTCTTTCCGACAGCACCGCCTCGGCCGCCGACCGTAGCCGAGCCCAGCAGGGACGTGCGGGAGACCGGAATGCGCGCCCGACGAAGCCGGCTCCAAGCAAGACACCACAGTCGCCCTCGCGTCGTCCGCCGGGAAGAGAGTCCGTCGCCCCGGAGCGTCCGCTGGTGCATCCCATCTCCGACCCAGATCGCCGTCCATGACCGATTCGTCCGCCTCCCGTACGCCCGCTGTCCACGATGACATGCTGTCGCTGGTGGAGCGCGCGGTACATGGGGATCGATCGCTGGCGATCGTGATGGGGGCCATTCTCGAGGGGGCCGACATGACCGGCGCCGTCCCGCTGCACGCGCTGGTACGGCACTACATCGAGCTGGCCGGAGACGGACACGCCCTCACCCCCGACGACGTGCGCAGCCATCTGGCGGCCGCACTGCTGCCACGATTGGCGGCAGCTGGCGTGATCGAGCCAACCGCTGGTGGGGAGCATGAGCACGATCCCACGATCCGGGTGGTGCCGTCGGTGTGGGTGGAGCTTCAGGCCCAGCGTGCCGAGTTGGCACGTGCACTGCGCACGACGGGCGAACACCGCCTGTCATCCACGGCGCACCCGGCAGTAGGTGCGGAGAGTTCCGTGCTCTCGGCCGAGGGACTGGTGAAAGTCTATCGCAACCGGCGCGTGGTGGACGACGTCTCGGTGCGGGTGGCACAGGGCGAGATCGTGGGGCTGCTAGGTCCCAATGGCGCAGGCAAGACCACCACCTTCTACATGCTGGTGGGGCTCATCGCACCGCAGACCGGGAAGATCCAGCTCGACGGGACCGACATCACCAAGATGCCCATGTACGAGCGCGCGCGACAGGGCATCGGCTACCTCTCGCAAGAGCCGTCGATCTTCCGCAAGCTTACCGTCGAGCAGAACATCCTGGCCATCCTCGAGACACTCGACCTCTCGGCGGCAGAGCGGAAGGAGCGCCTGGAGACGCTGCTCGACGAGCTCAGCATCAAGCATCTGCGAAACAGCCGCGCGTATCAGCTGTCGGGCGGTGAACGCCGCCGTCTCGAGATCACGCGAGCCCTTGTCACGCAACCGAAGTTTATGATGCTCGACGAGCCCTTTGCGGGTGTCGATCCTATTGCCGTGCACGATATTCAGACCATCGTAGCGGGCCTCCGCCACCGTGGCATAGGCGTGCTCATCAGTGACCACAATGTCGAACAGACCCTCGACATCGTCGACCGCGCGTACATCATGTATGATGGGGTCGTCAAGGTGTCCGGTACCGTTCGTGAACTCGTCTTCGACGACACCGTAGCGGAGATTTACCTCGGGCCGACGCTTTCGGCTCGACTCCGTGCACGATTCGCGCAAGCCGACGAGGGAGTACGTGTGTAATGAAAACTGGCCTGCAGCAACACGCTGGACTCCGGCAGGAACTGAAGGTCAATCCACGCCTCTACCAGGCGATGGACCTGCTGTACATGCCACTGCTCGACCTGCAACAGCACCTCAAGCAAGAGCTGCTCACGAACCCCTTTCTCGAGCTGGTCGAGCCCGAGGACGAAGACGACGACTCCACCGATCCGGAGGAGGCTGCGTCGGAACCGCAGGACCTCGCCGAGTCCGAGACGACGACTGAAGCCGAGCCGGAGAAGACCGGCGACGACGATGTGGACTGGGAAGCCGTGCTGCTCGATGGCTTCGAAACGGGCGGACAGCGTGAGGAGCACGAAGAGCGCGAGTGGTACGAGCCGGTCACTGTCGCCACCAAAGACCTCTCGGACCACCTGACGGAACAGCTGTCCCTGCTCGAACTCTCGCCGCGCCAGGCGTTTCTTGCCGACGAATTCGTGGGCAACATCAATGACGACGGCTATCTCGCCTGCCTCCTCACGGAGATTCAGCGGGGCGTAAATGAGTTGCTCGTGCGAGAGGCGGATGAGCGCGAGATCGAGGGTAACGTGCCGGAGTTTTCCGACACGGAGATGCTCCAGGTGTTGCAGATCATCCAGGATCTGGATCCGCCGGGCGTTGGTGCGCGAGACCTGCGCGAGTGCCTGCTGCTGCAGCTGCGCGCCGCCGGACAGCGGGACACCCTCGCCTATCGGCTGGTGGAGGAGGCATTTGAGGAGCTGATTGGGCACCGCTGGAGTGAACTGTCCAAGCGCTTTGGCATCAGTGCGCAGGAGGTGCAGGGCGCTGCCGACGAGATCAAGAAGCTCGACCCCAAACCCGGGCTCCGCTACAGTGCCGGCGGTGACAATTACATCATTCCCGACCTCGTCGTCGACAAGATCGACGGGCAGTACCACATCTTTCTCAACGACGGGAATCTTCCGCGCCTCAAGCTATCGCGTGCCTATCGGGAGATTGCCCGCGACAAGAAGCGCTTTGATACCGAGAGCAAGGACTTCATTGCCAGCAAGCTCAATTCGGCGAACTGGATGATCCAGGCCATCGAGCAGCGTCGGCAGACCATGCTCAAGGTCATGCACTACATCGTCGATCGGCAGAAGGACTTCTTCGAACGCGGGGTGCAGGCACTCAAGCCGCTCACCCTGCGTGAGGTGGCCGAGGCGGTCGGGATGCATGAGTCCACGGTAAGCCGCGTGACGAACGAAAAGTTCGTGCAAACACCGCGTGGTGTGCTACCACTCAAGTTCTTCTTCTCGTCCGGGCTATCGACGGCAGACGGCGACGATGTATCGGCGCGCGGCATCAAGGACCAGATCGAAAAGCTGGTGGCGGGCGAGGATCCCAAGCACCCCCTCACCGACCAGGCTATCGTGGAGGTCCTGCAGCAGACCGGGGTGCAGATTGCGCGACGCACCGTGGCCAAGTACCGTGACCAGCTCGGGGTGTTGCCCGCCCGCATGCGGAAGCGCGTGTGAGCCTCCCCGCGCCGACCGCATGGACGGTAGCATTCCCGAGTAACCAGCCCCAACCCCTCTTCGCATGGCTGTGAGTTCCCATCTGCTTCGCACCACGCCCCGCCCGGGTCTGCGCCCGGCGGTGGACGTCAGTGTCCTGGTACCGGCCAAGGACGAGGTGGGAAACCTGGCCCTCTTCGTCGAACTCTGCGACGCGATGATCCGCGAGCAGTCGGCGCGCTACGAGGTGGTGGTGGTCGATGACGGGTCCACCGATGGCAGCTGGGCGCTCCTGCAGGAGCTGCGCGAGCGATACCCCTTTCTGCATCCCGTGCGGCATCGCGCCCAGCGCGGCATCGCGGAGGGGCTGCGCACCGGATATCTGCAAGCCCGCGGGGACGTGCTGGTGTTCTACCCGGCCGACCTGCAGTTCAAGCCGGAAGACATTCCGAGTCTCGTGGGACCGATTCTCGCCGGCGAGTCCGACATGGTGACCGGCTACAAGCAGGGCAAGTACGAAAAGGCGTTCGTCTCCAGCACCTACAACAAGCTGAGTCGCATGCTCTTTCACGTGCCGGTGCGTGATCTCAACAACGTGAAGGCCTATCGTCGGGAGATCATGGCCTCGCTGCCCATGCGCCCCGACTTCCATCGCTACATGATCGTCATGGCGGCCGCGCAGGGGTACACGGTCACCGAAGTCCCGATTCCGCTGTATGCGCGCCATTCGGGCCGCTCCAAGTTCGGCCTCTCGCGCATCCCGGTGGGCGTGCTCGACATGCTTGCGGTCTGGTTCGAGCTGCGCTTCGGCCAGAAGCCACTGCTGGCCTTCGGCATGCTTGGCGCCGCCCTCTTCGCGATCGGCGTACTGGCTGGACTGGGCGCCCTCGGGTGGCTGCTCGCAAGCGGGCAGGGGCAGCGTTGGGTGTGGACTGTCATCCAGACGTGCCTCATACTCGGCTCGGTCTTTTTTGCGACCGGTCTGCTCGGCGAGCAGATCGCTCAGCAGCGCGCGGAAGTGCGTGAGATGCGCCGTGAACTCGATGAGCTGGCGGCACGCCAGTACGAGCAGGACGCCCCCGGTGGCGCGCGCGACGACACGCGCGGCAGCCCCTGACGTACATCGCCACACCCTCCGCGGTGCCCACGCCGCGTCTCCTCTTCGTCACGCACAACGTGCCGCGGTGTGAGGGCGACGCGGCCGGGTCGTTCGTGCTGCGGCTGGCGGTCGCCCTACAGGCTGCTGGCGCCCGCGTGGACATCATCGCGCCCGGTGCACCGGGACTCGCTCCCCTTGGCACCATTGAGGGCGTACAGATCGCGCGCGTCCGCTACGCCGACGACGCGCGCATGACCCTCGCGTACACCGGCACGATGGCCGACGCAGTGCAGGGGTCATGGAGTGGTCGCCTGGCCCTGGTGCAGCTGCTCGCAGCCACACGACGCGCCGTGCGCCGCGCCATCGACGGGGCACGCCGAGAGGGGGCCCCCTACGACGTGGTGCACGTACACTGGTGGTTTCCCTCGGGGTTGGCACTCTGGCGCGCCCATCGCGCGGGCGATCCACCGCGCGTCATCACGATGCACGGCTCCGACGTGCGGCTCGCCGAGCATTTCGTACCGGCCCATCCGGTCATGCGCAGCGTCCTCGGCGAGTACGCCGCCTGCACCGCAGTGTCCTCGTGGCTTGCCGCTGCCGCGCAACGCATCGCGCCGACCGCCGCCATCGAGGTCGCGCCCATGCCAGTCGACACCCGGCACTTCGGAAGCGTCGGCCACGACGCACCGCGTCAGGGGCTGCTGTTCGTCGGTCGTCTCAACGCGCAAAAGGGGCTGCGCGATCTCCTGTCCGCGTTGGCCCTCCCGCCGCTGGCCACCGCGGCGCCGTCATCCGCGCGACCCGTCACGTTGGACGTCGTCGGAGAGGGCCCCGATCGCGAGGCGCTGCAGGCCCATGCGCGCGCACTCGGTGTGGACGATCGGGTGCGATGGCTCGGCCACCTCGCGCAGCCGGACCTCGTGCCTCGCTATCGGGACGCCTGCGCCGTGGTCATGCCCTCGAGGGGCGAAGGACTCGGGCTCGTCGCCGTCGAAGCACAGCTGTGTGGCACGCCCGTGGTCGCCTATCGCGATGGCGGCCTCCCCGACGTGGTCCGGGACGCTCACGGCGGCACCCTTGTGGCTCCGGGTGATGTCCCCGGGCTCGCGGCCGCCGTCGCGCAGTTGATCGCCACGCCGGAGAATGTGCGCACGCGTGGCCGCGCGGCGTGGGCCGACATGCACGAGCGCTTCACCCCCGAGGCGGTGGCCGCGCGCTATCTCGCCATCTACCGACGCGTGCTCGCGTCGCCCGGACCGGCCTGATCGTGCGCCGCCTCCTCCGATCAACGCTGCTGCGCGGACTGCTGCTCGCCCTGACGTTCGGCTGTATCGGCTATGCACTCGCCCGCCAGTGGAGCGACGTACAGGGAGCGGCCCGCGCCGTCGAGATCCGATGGGGATGGATCCTGGCGGCAAGTCTGGTGGTGCTCGGCACCTACGCGGTGCTCATCCAAAGCTGGCGCATGCTCCTTGCCGGCTGGGGCGGCCATTTGCCGTATCCCACGGCGGTGCGAATCTGGACGATCGCCAATCTCGGGCGCTATCTGCCAGGCAAGGTCTGGTCGATCAGCGCGCTCGGCGTCATGGCAGCGGCCGAAGGCGTATCGGGTGTGGCCGCCGCAGGCGCGGCCATTCTGGGCACCTCGCTCAACATCGGCGCGGGCTTCGCGGTGGCGGTCATCACCGGCACCAAGGGCCTCGATGGCATCTACCCGGGCTTCGGCGCGGCCTCTCGCGTCGGTGCCCTCGTCTTTGTCGCAGGCGTCGCCGCGCTCCCCTGGGTGCTGCCGGCGCTGCTCGATCGGTTTGCGCGCTGGCGCGCCATGCCGGTCAGCGACCAGCATCTGACACGCGGCACTATCTGGCTGTCCGCCGCCATCAACGCGGCCTCGTGGGTGGGGTACGGGGTGGCCTTCGCCCTCTTTGCACAGGGCGTGACGCCACAGATCAGTCGTGATCCGGTGCTCTTCATCGCCGGCTACTCGGCGTCGTACCTCGTGGGCTTCCTCGCGATCTTCGCGCCGGGCGGCGTTGGGGTACGCGAGCTCGCGCTCAGCGGATTCCTCGTGGGGATCGGTGCGGCCGGGCAGGGCGAGGCGGTCATCCTTGGCGCGACCTCCAGAATCTGGCTGACCGTCCTCGAGATCCTGCCCGGGGTCATCGGTCTCCTGTCGATGACCCCGGCCCAGCGCGCGTCGCTTCGCAAAAGGGGGTAGCCTCTCCGGTGTCGGATCGGTGCGTTTCCGCAGCGCCTTTTCCCAGCCCAGTGCCATTCGACGTCAGAATCAGCAAGTATGTAGGCGGTGCGATCGCACGCGCAGTGCAGGGGCCGGCCCCGGCCGGCAGCACGCTGATCGTATTCAAGAACGACTACCTAGGCCGGACCGCGCAGGTGGACGGACAACCCACCACGGTGCACCGCGCCGACTTCACCCTGATCGGAGTTGAACTGCCGAGCGGCGCGCGGTCCGGGCGCCTCCGGTTCACGAGCGACGCCTACGAATCCCGGAAGCGGCTAGCGGTGCCGGCCCTCTGGGCGGTGGTGCTCCGGTGGACCGTAGGGCGCGCGAGCGACCGGCGGCAGGTTGCCGTATGATGACACTGATGAAGCCCCCCGCTCGCGGTGCGCTCGCTTCCGGCGAGCGCGGCGTCGTGATCGTCCCGACGTATAACGAAAGCGAGAACGTCACTCGCATCGTCCCACGGATCCTTGAACAGGACCCGCGGCTCGACGTGCTGGTCGTCGACGACAATTCGCCGGATGGCACCGGCAGGTTGGCCGATGCGCTGGCCGCCGCGGATTCCCGGGTACACGTGCTTCACCGGGAGGGCAAACAGGGCCTTGGGCGGGCCTATCTCGCCGGCTTCCAGTGGGCCCTCGAACGGGATTACGCGTACGTCTTCGAGATGGACGCCGACTTCTCGCACGATCCGGGGCACCTGCCGGAGTTTCTCGCCGCCATCAAGGATGCCGATCTCGTCCTCGGATCGCGATATCGCGATGGCAAGGTCACGGTGGTGAACTGGCCCATGACGCGCCTCATGTTGTCGTACGGGGCCAACATCTACGCCCGCGCGGTCACGGGACTTCGGCTGGGCGACGGGACCGGCGGCTTCAAGTGCTTCCGCCGTCACGTCCTCGAGGCCATTCCGCTGGATCAGGTCAAGTCGAATGGCTACGCCTTCCAGATCGAGATGAGCTTCCGCGCCTGGAAGCGCGGTTTCCGCATCGCGGAAATCCCCATCGTGTTTCATGACCGCACGGAGGGGGAGTCGAAAATGTCCAAGCGGATCGTACGCGAGGCCATCTGGATGGTGTGGCGCCTCCGGTGGTGGGGCATGACCGGTCGGTTTTGATGGACAATCTGAAGGGGGTCCCATTCGCCAAGATGACGGGGTCGGGGAACGATTTCGTCTTCTTCGACGGCAGGGAGGTGTCACTCGAACGTGTGACATCACCTGAGATGATCAAGCGTATCTGCCATCGCAACAATGGGATAGGCGCCGACGGCGTAGTGGTCTTGGAACCCCAGTCGGACGACGGGGCCGTGCGCATCCATTACTTCAACAGCGACGGTTCGCCGGCAGATCTCTGCGGGAACGCCACGCTGTGCTCCACGGCGCTGGCAGCCGAACTCGGCATGGCATCGGCAGCCGGTATGCGACTGGTAACGGGAGCCGGCGTCATTACCAGCCGCTTCGGAGCGCTCCCGGAAATCGATTTCCAGCCGGTCATGGAGGTCGCCCCGGCGATTCCCATTGAGCTCGCCCCCGGAGAACAGCGCATCGGGTTTGCGGTAGCGGGGATTCCGCACCTCGTCGTCTTGTGCGAGAGCGCCGACGCGGTCGCCCTTACGCAACGCGGTCCTGGGCTGCGCTGGCACCCGCTCACAGGCGGAAAGGGCGCCAACGTGAATTGGGTGTCGCCGCTCCCCGGCGGACTGTGGCGCTATCGGACCTTCGAGCGGGGCGTGGAGGGCGAGACCCTCGCGTGCGGAACGGGGGCGGTGGCCACGGCCATTCTGCTGGCCGAATGGGGACTCACCGGCGGCGAGATGGTCACCATTCGCACGAGCTCCGGCCGGGACCTGCGCATTTCATTACGCCGACCGGCAGACGCCGAAGGCTGCTACCCCACGCTCTGCGGCGAAGGGCGGGTGGTGTTCCGGGGCACGATCGAAAGCCTCTGACGGGCACGCGATGGCCGCAGGATGCCACCCGGATGCCACCCGGATGCCACCCGGATGCCACCTGGAGGCCCCTCGGCCGCTCAGCGGACGGCGCCCGGCACGAGGCGCCGTTCGTCGTTTCGGGAGGGACGGCGCCGCCAATTGGCGCCCCGGCGGCCCGTTGCGTAGCGCCTGACCACGCCTCCGGGAAGTTCTGTGGATACGTGGACATACGGCATTTTCGTGAGCGCGTGCAGCCAGGCCACATTCATCGCACCAGCACAAACCAAAGCACAACAATGACTTAAGGCGCCTGTCTGCGTCGAGCCTGGCGCGTCCCCGTGGACTTCTCCACAGTTGTCCACGATCATTG
>NZ_JBIJCN010000024.1:0-47582 GCF_044344655.1 Gemmatimonas sp. | reverse complement strand
AGTGCAGCGGCGCCGCCCGGGTATGCGCGGACAGTCCGCCGTTGTCGGAGAGAAAGATCACGAGGGTGTTTCGTGTGAGCCCATGTCGCTCTACGTTGGCGAGGACATCGCCGAGGCTCTTGTCCATGCCTTCGATGAGAGACGCATAGCGAGCCTCCACCAGCGGCAGTCCGGCGTCGAGATACCGCTGCAGGAATCGTGCGTCGGGCTCAATGGGGGTGTGTACCGCAAAGTGCGCGACGTGCAGAAAGAACGGCCGCTGCAGCGCCACCGCCTCGTCAATTGCGCGATTCGCCTCGAGCGTGAGTGCTTCCGTCAGGAAGGTGTTGGTACCGTGATACTTCGCCAAGCCAGGAACATCGCGGAAGGCCCCCTGCGCGGTACCCGAACTGTAGTTTCGCGTTCCGAGATAGGAGCCCGGCTGTCCTGCACTGGTTCCACCAATATTCACGTCGAACCCGAGGGCCATGGGATCCTCGCCGCGCGTCCCTGTCGCCCCCCAATGGGCCTTACCGACGTGAATCGTGCGATAGCCCGCCTCACGAAGAAGGCCTGGCAGCAGCGGCCCGGTGAACGCGTGCGCCATGGGGCTTGGGCTCACTCCGTTGCGATTCCAATCTGGAGGCAGAAGCTGCGGAAAGGGTTCGGATGTCTCCTCATTTTCGTGTTGGGTCCAGTTGGTCACACGCGTTCGGGCTGGCGATTGTCCCGTGATGAGCGTAACCCGCGTCGGCGAACACACCGGGGACGCCGCATAGAAGTCGGTGAAGGTCATCCCGCCCGCGGCGAGCGCCAGTGCATTGGGGGTGCGGTAGCGCTGGTTCAGCGCATTGGGCACGCCGGTGAGTGGTACCTGCGTGTCCTGCCACCCCAGATCATCCACCACGAACAGAATGATGTTCGGTAGTGCCTGACGTGCCGCACGTCGCTCCACGTCTTGCGGGGCACGCTGTGCGATGGGGTGGCGCCACGGGGTCAACAGCGCCAGCAGAGCAAGGGCAGCAACCAAAGGCTTGGACATGCGACGTCACGAGTACCGGTGGGAGGTACGGCAGCGCTTTGCGATGGATTCAATGCGACAAGGTAATGCGTGTGGAGGTCTCTTGCGGTCGCTTGCCCGTCGCGCTCCTCGCACTCAGCTTACGTACGGGAGGCCATCATCTCGGTAGCCACCACTGTGCGCGGTCCGAACACTTCCTCTTGGTCCACCTCATGCTCGACGCACTCCGCCGGCTTGTTCGCGACAGTGTTCAGGGGTCTGTCCCTGAGCACACACCGGTCTACACGCACGATGTGCGCGTGGCGGCCTGCGCTCTCCTGCTCGAACTCGCGCACGCCGATGGGGAGTTCAGCGCCGCCGAGCGGGAGCGCATTCTCGACATTCTGCAGCGCCACTTCGGGGTGGATGCCGCAGGGGCCGAGGCGCTCATGGGCGTGGCGGCGAGTGCTGCCCGTGACGCGGTCGACGACTTCGTCTTCACGCGACAAGTGGTGAAGGAGTACGACCTGGCACAGCGACTGGTGCTGGCTGAGCTGATGTGGCAAGTGGTGCTCACCGACGGTGTGATGGCCGAGCGCGAGAGTTACCTGATCAGAAAGCTCGCGAACCTGCTGCAGCTCGAGCCGGCGTTTCTCTCCGAGGCTCGGAAGAAGCTCGACGGATGATCGGATCTGTGTTGAGGGGTACGGTCCGGAACGTTGTCGCACTTCTGGTTGCCGTCGCAGTGGCGGGCGTGTCGCACGCTCACGCGCAGTCCACGGTGTCCGGCGCACGCCGATTCGACCGCGTCCTCACGCTCGAAGACTCAGGCTACACGTCGGCCAGTGCCAGCGTGGGCGACGTGAATCGCGATGGTCACCTCGACATTCTGCTCGTAAAGGGGCGGCACTGGCCGCTCCGCAATCTCGTGCTTCTGGGCACCGGCGCCGGTACATTCTTGCCACCCTATCCCATCGATACGGTCGCAGATCGCTCGTATTCCGGTATTCTGGTGGATCTTGATGGCGACGGTGCGCTCGACGTCGTGGTCAGCAACGATTCCCCAGACGCCAAGACCATCTATCGCAATGACGGGCGCGGGCGCTTTACGCGGGTTACCACATTCGGGAGCCCGGACTGGAATACGCGGCACGTGGCCGTGGGTGACGTCAATGGCGATGCCATCCCGGATCTCGTGCTTGCCAACCGCAATGGTCGCGGTACGACGGAGAGCTATCTGTGCCTCGGTGCCGGCGGTGGGCGCGTGGTCGAACCATGCCAGGTGGTCTCTCAGGGCTCTGCCACCACCATCACGCTGGCCGATGTGAACGGCGACCGCGCACTGGATCTGCTGGTGCCACACCGGGATGGTGGGCAGAGCCTCGTACTGGTGAACGATGGGCGCGGCCGCTTCGAAACGCGGGTGCTGTTTGGCCCGCCGACGGGGAGCCTACGCGCGGCGCATGCCGCCGACTTCGATGGCGACGGCCTCACCGATCTCGTGGCGATCGACGAACGGGCCAGCGCGCTCCTCATGCGCGGCGAACGTGGCGGGCGGTTTGCCGCCCCTGCACCACTCGGTCCACTCAATGCCCGCCCCTATGCCATCACGGTCCACGATGTGGATCGCAACGGGCGCCCCGACGTGATCGTGGGCTACACCAACGCGCGTCCGATCGTGTTCTTCAACGACGGTCCGGGACAGTTCAGCGCCGTGCCGTTCGGCGATGCTCGGGGGATCGCGTATGGTTTTGCCGTGGCCGATCTCGACAACGATGGGCTGCTGGACATCGTCGTAGCACGGTCGGACGCGCCGAACGTGCTGTACTTCGGAGGGCGGTGAGCAGGTTCGCCCATGCCGATGCTCTCGCCGTTCGAGCCCGCCCCCACCCCTGCCGAGCGTCCCTCGCGCTTCCCCACGCCGTTCGATCGCAAGGCGGTGCACCCGCTCGCGGAGCGCGCTGCGGCGGCGCTCATGGAGCAGCTGGCGTCGCCGTACGCACTGGCATGGCGGCTGGACGACCCGGGGAACGGCAAGATGTTCGGCGTGCTCGTGGTTGCTGCGCCCGATGGCACACTCGGCTACCTGCGCGGCTTCTCCGGGATGATCGATGCCCAGTGGGAGATCGAGGGGTGGGCGCCGCCCACCTACGATCGGGCTGCGCGTGATGTGGTGTGGATTCCGGGCGAAACCGAGATGCTGGCGTATGCCGCACAGCGTTCCGACCTGCTCGCGAGCATGCCGCAGGACAGCACGAGTGCCGAGGCGGGGCGCATCACGGCAGCCATGCGCACACTCGACGACACGCGCACGGCGCGTTCACGCATGCTCATGGCGCAGATCCAGGAGTGCTACCACTTCGCGAACGCGCGGGGTGAGGTGCGCGCACTGCGCGAGATCTTCGCGCCGGCCGAGCCGCCCGCGGGCGCGGGTGACTGCGCCGCGCCTAAGCTGCTTGCAGCGGCGTACCGGCTGGGGTTCACCCCGCTGGCGCTCGCGGAGTTCTGGTGGGGCGCGCCGTCGGCCACCGGTGACAAGCGTGCGGGCGTGTTCTATGCGGCCTGTCGCGGCAAATGCCTCCCCATTCTCACGCACATGCTGGAAGGGCTGCCCGCCGATCCGCCGCCACTGTTTGGCGCCGCGGCCATTCCCGCACACGAGCCGGCGGCGGTGTACGAAGACGAGCATCTGCTGGTGGTGAGCAAGCCGAGCGGGCTCCTGACGGTGCCGGGGCGCAGCGCCTCGCTGCAGGACTGTGCGGTATCGCGACTGCGTGCACGGTACCCTGATGCCACCGGCCCGCTGGTGGTGCATCGCCTCGACATGGATACCTCGGGGCTGTTGCTGGTGGCCAAGGAGCTCGAGGTGGCGAAGGCGCTGCAGCGGCTCTTCTCCCTGCGCGAAATCGACAAGCACTACGTGGCACTGCTCGACGGGCACGTGACGGGTGAGCACGGGCACATCACGCTGCCGCTGCGCCCCGACATCGACGACCGGCCCCGCAACATTCACGACCCGGTGCATGGCAAGCCGGCGCATACCGAGTGGCAGGTGCTGTCGCGTGAGATGGTGCAGGGACAGCCACGCACGCGGGTGCGCTTCACGCCGCACACCGGCCGGTCGCACCAGCTGCGGGTGCACGCCGCCCATCCGGAGGGGCTCGATGCGCCCATCGTGGGCGACCGACTGTATGGCAGAACGCCGCCCGACGATGACGCGCGTTTGCTACTGCACGCGGAGCGACTGGCGTTCAGGCACCCGGTAACGGGGGCGCCGGTCGTGGTGGAGCAACCGGCCCCGTTCTGAGACGCGGACAGGCTGTCTGCCGAGCCGGTGGCGCCGATAGTTTTGAGGATGCCCGAGCCCATCGCGTCCGCCCGAAGTGCTTCGATCGTGCTGAGCACGGCCGAGTGGCAGGCGCGCGCTTCCGCGCACCTCGAGCGGGTACGACCGTACACCCAGCCGCGTCGTGAGCGGCGTGCGCGTGGGGAGTCGCACCCGGTGCACGATTTCCTCTTCCAGTACTACAGCTATTCAGCGGGCAAGCTCGAAACGTGGCATCCAGCCCCGCACGAGGGGATCGCTGCCAGCACGGAAGCCCGCGAGCGGTTTCGTGCGCCCGTGTATCGTGTGGAGAGCGGAGTGATCCGGCGTGATGTCGGCGCGCTGACGGCGTCGAAGCGGGAGTTGCTGGGTGAGGTGCTGCAGATTCTGCGGGCCACGCGCGAGCGCACCGCGCACTTCGGCTGCCACGGCATGCACGAGTGGGCCATGGTGTACGGCGGGCACGACGTACGGCACGCGGGGGTGGCGCCGCTGCGATTGCCCCAGGCGGAGATCGACGCGCTGGTGGAGAGCCGCCCGGTGGCATGCAGCCACTTCGACGCGTTCCGCTTCTTTGCCCCGGCGGCGAAGCCGATGAATCGTCTGCCGCTGGCGTGGGCCACGCGCTACGATGCGGAGCAGCCGGGGTGCATTCACGCCAACATGGATCTCTATCGCTGGGCGTACAGCAGTATGCCGTGGGTAGGGAGCGACCTGCTGGCGGAGTGCTTCGCGCTGGCCATGGCGCTTCGTGACCTCGATATGGAGGCGGGGCCGTACGATCTGCGAGCGTTCGGCGTGACGCCGGTACCGATCGAAACGCCGGCCGGGCGGGACGAATATCAGCGGCGCCAGCGCGCGCTCGCGGTACGTGCTGACCAATTGCGGGCGTCGCTCATCGACGTGGTCGCACTGGCCATCGCGTCGAGTTGACCGACGGGTCGTTTCCGAGTGTACTTTCCCGTCATGTCGAGCCTTCCTTCGCTGCCGCCCGGATACTCACCCGTGCCCCAAGGACACGTGGCGAGCGTCGTGACGTACCTCGAGATGACCGCGCCGCCTGCGCCGAACGGTCAGCGCGATCATCCGGCCCGGCACACGCTCGAGCGACTCGGCGCCGCCGACTACACGCGGTACCAGGCGGTGTACCGTGCCGTGGGTTCGGAGTGGCTCTGGTTCTCCCGTCTGCGCATGGACGATAGCGCCCTGCGCGCGATCATTGGCGATCCACAAGTCGAAGCGTATGTGGTGTGTCTTGATGGCCGAGACATTGGGCTGCTGGAACTCGACTTTCGCGAGGGAGAGGGCTGCGAGCTTGCGTTCCTCGGTCTCGTGAAAGAGCAGGTGGGGCAGGGTGTCGGGCGATGGCTCATGGATCAGGCCATCGTCCGCGCGTGGAGCCGGCCAATCCAGCGCTTCCATGTGCACACCTGTACGCTCGATCATCCCAATGCCGTGGCGTTTTACGTGCGTTCGGGATTCACGCCTATCCGTCGTGCTGTGGAGGTGGCCCTCGACCCGCGTTTGGTGGGTGAACTGCCGCGGGACGTAGCGGCACATGCGCCACTCATTGGCGGGTGATCCGCACGTCTGGACGACTGTACGATCACGACCGGGCACGCCGCCGGTGCGGAGCCCCCGACCCTTTACTGTCGCCATATCCGATCCTATGCGATCGATTGCCCTGTTCATCTGCACGGCGCTGCTGTTGTCCGGCTGCCGAGTATCAGGTGTGCGCAGCAGTGAGCGCGCGCGAAAGGCGGTATTCATCCTCCTCGACGGCATCCCCGCCGATGTGATCGAACAGGTCAACACGCCGGTGCTCGACGAGATTGCCGCCGCCGGCGGTCACGCGCGCGCACACGTGGGTGGCGAACTTAGGGGGCGCACCGAGACGCCCACTGTATCCGCGCCGGGCTACATGAGCCTTATCACCGGCACGTGGGCCGACAAGCACAACGTGCGCGGCAACAGCAACCAGTCGCCCAATTACGACTACTGGAACCTCTTCCGTATCGTCGAGACCGCCGACTCCACGCGCAGGACCGCGATCTTCTCCACGTGGCTCGACAACCGTACGGTGCTGATCGGGGAGGGGCGTCCCGGCGCGGGGACCTTCCGGCTCGATCATGCCGTCGATGGGTTCGAGCACGACACCGTTGCTTACCCGCACGACAAGGCGTCGCGCTACATCCTCGCGATTGACGAGCGGGTATCGGGCGAGGCCGCAAAGCACATCGCCGCGCGTGGCCCAGATCTCAGCTGGGTATACCTGCAGCACACCGACGACGCCGGACACGCGCATGGTGACAGTGAGGCGTTCCATGCTGCCATTCGTCAAGCCGATCAGATGGTAGGGCGCATCTGGAACGCGGTGAAACAGCGCCAGGCGCTGGGCGAAGAGTGGATGATCGTGGTCACCACCGATCATGGTCGCGACCCGCGCACCGGCAAGGGGCACGGCCTTCAGTCGACACGCGAACGCACCACGTGGATCGTCACCAATCAGCCCGCACTCACGCCGCGCTTCACCACAGGCCAGTCGGCGATCGTGGATATCGCCCCGTCGATTCTGCAGCACCTTCGGATTGCGCCGCCGTCGGCCGTGGCGCGTGAAATGGAAGGCGTATCGTTCCTGAAATCCCGCCGGTAAGCCGGCGCGTACGCACCTTGCTGTTCATCATTCATCTCGCCAGTCGTTGCGCCTGCCCAGACCCATACGCCCCATGTTGACTACGTACCGCACAGCGATTGCCACTTTGGTCACCTGCATCGCGCTTACTGCGCCAGGTGGCCGGATTGATGCGCAACCCGCTACCACGCCACTCTGGTCGGGCCGATTCGACACGGCCCCCGACAAGGCGCTGCTGGCGTGGGGTTCCTCGTTCTCGTTCGATCGGCGCATGTTTGAGGACGATGTGACCGGGAGCCTCGCCTGGGCGGAGGCGCTCACGCGTGCGGGCGTATTGAATACCGCGGAATCAACGGCCATTCGGGACGGACTCACAGCCATTCTCGAGCGCGGTCGTACTGATCCGGCGTTCCTGACCGGCAGCGATGAAGACGTACACTCGTTTGTGGAGCGCGTCCTCATCGAACGCATCGGCGAGCCTGGCCGCCGGTTGCACACCGGGCGCTCGCGTAACGATCAGGTAGGCGTGGATCTGCGCTTGTATGTGCGCCGTCGTATCCCCGAGGTGCAGCGCTCGTTACTGGCGGTCATCGATGCACTGGTGGGTCAGGCGGCGGCCGCTGGTGATGCGGTGATGCCGTCGTACACGCACGTGCGTCGGGCGCAGCCGATTCTCGTGTCCCACTATTGGCTGGCGCACGCCCAGGCGCTGCGCCGTGATGTGCAGCGCCTCGATGCCGTGCGCGCCGAGGCCGATGCGCTGCCGCTGGGATCGGGCGCCATTGCCGGGACCAACTACGCCGTGGATGTGCACTTCCTCGCGCAGCGGCTCGGCTTCTCCCGTGTGGTGGCCAACAGCATCGATGCTACGTCGGATCGTGACTACGCGAGCAGCTTCCTGCACGCGTCGTCACTCGCCATGGTGCATCTGAGCCGTCTCGCTGAAGATGTGGTGCTGTTCACGGGCGAAGAGTTCGGATTCTTCGGGCTGTCGGACGCGGTCGCCACCGGCAGCAGCCTGATGCCGCAGAAGAAGAACCCCGATCCCATGGAACTCGTGCGGGGAAAGACGGGGCGCACCATTGGCCACCTCACGGCGCTCCTCACCACCATGAAGGGGTTGCCCAGCGGGTACAACAAGGATTTGCAGGAAGACAAGGAATCATTGTTCGACGCGGAGGACACGGTCATGGGATCTGCTGGTGCCGCCGCCACCGTGGTGCGTACGCTCACGCTCGATCGGGCGCGCACTGAGCGTGCCGCCTCGGGATTCCTTCTCGCCACGGACGTCGCCGACTATCTCGTGTCGAAGGGCGTGCCGTTCCGCACCGCCCACGAAGCGGTGGGCGGCATGGTGCGGGACCTGCTGCGCCAGCAGCGGACGTTCGAAGATCTCTCCGCCGCCGAGTGGCGCAGCTTCCATCCGCAATTCGGCGCCGATGTGATGCGCGTGGTAACCGCGCAGTCGTCGGTGCGCGCGAAGCGGACCCCGCAGTCCACCCGTCCCGACGCAGTCCAGGCGCAGCTCACCGAGCTGCGCCTGTGGCTCGAGGGTCAGCGCGCCAACCGCACCATGTGATCGAAGTCGCCGTCGGTCTGCTCACCGAGGGCGCGCTTGGCGATGTAGTTGCCGATCACCGGCCCATGTTTGAAACCATGCCCTGAACCGCCACCGGCAATGAGCACGTTGCTCATTTCCGGGTGGTGGTCGATGATGAAGTGCTCGTCGGCGGTGTTTTCCAGTTGGCACACCCGCGACTCGGTGATGGGCTGATTCGCGAGCGATGGGAAGCGTTGCGCAAGGAACGCCCGGGCGCGGCGTACTTCGGTGGCGCTGATGATGCGCTCGTCCACGTCGGGGTCGAAGCTCGTGGTGCCGGTGGTGGGGCACACCTTGAAGCCACGGCCGTCGATGCTGGCGAAGCCGTAGTAGCGCTCTTCGGAGAAGTTGGGAAAGTTCGGGAAGGCGAGGCGATGATCTCCCGCGGGCAATCCGAAGTAGAGCACGTCGCGTCCCGGCACCTGAATGCGCGGGGCGAGCAGCGCGGGGAAGAGCTTGGGGAGCCAGGGGCCGCACGCGAACACGAAGGCGTCGGCGGCGATACGCTCGCCGTCGTCGGTCTGCAGGTCTACGAGCTTGCCACCTTGCACAGATCCGGGATGGACGCGTGCGATGCGTACCGTGCCGCCGGCGCGCGTGAACGCTTGACCCACTCCGATCATGGCCTGCTTGGCGCGGATCACCATTGCCCCCGGTTCGAGCAGGCCTACGCCCATGCCATCGGGGTTCATCTGCGGATAGCGCTTCCGCAGGTCCCCGTCGGTCATCGCTTCGAATGGTACGCCGAGTGTGGTGAGCGTGGCCTGCGTGGCACGCAATGAGGGCGTCCAGTTTGGAGCAAGCTGCAATCGCCCGGTGGGGTTGAGGAGCGACACGCCAAACTGCCGCTCGCGCTCGCGCCACGCCGTCATCGCACGCAGTGCCGAGCGGGCGTAGAGCAACCGGTCACCGTAGCCGCAGCGGATCTGACGCGTTTCGTCGCCCGATGTGGCCCGCGAGTTGCCAGGGCCGTAGGCATCGACGAGGGTCACATCGTGTCCCATCTCGCGCAGGTGCAGGGCGGTCCACCCGCCGAACGCGCCGGCGCCGATCACGACGATCGAGGAGCGCATCCCCACGTGTACCGCAGGGCTACGCGGTGTGCTGGCGGTGAGCCCCAGCCGCTGCATGGCGGCGAGACCGATCGGTGCACTCGCGGCATGCAGGAAGGTGCGGCGAGGCATGGACGAGTCGCTCATTTCCACACCGCCGAGAGGACGCGGGCGAAGCTGCCGCCAAGGACCAGCCTGATCGTCGCGTCGGAGTGTTTGCGCTGCACGAGTGCCTCAGTAAGGTCGAAGAGCCGTTTGGGATGATCGAGCCCGTCCACATGGGCGCCACCATTTGCCGCGAAGTACGCGTTATAGCGCGAGAAGTTGGGCTGGTTGGCGATGGCGCCGATTCCTGGTTCCTTCGTCATGGGATTGGCCAGCCCGGCCATGTCGAGATCGCTGCCCACGCCTACATGCTCGGGGCCGATCAGCCTGATCAGGTGCTCCACATGATCGGCCACGTGCTGCACGGTAACCGGCGGCGCCGGGCGGATCATGAAGCGAATCATCGGGATGCCCACCACCCCGCCCTTATCGGCGAGCAAACGGAGGGCCTCGTC
Organism: Gemmatimonas sp.; assembly: GCF_044344655.1. Taxonomy (GTDB): domain Bacteria; phylum Gemmatimonadota; class Gemmatimonadetes; order Gemmatimonadales; family Gemmatimonadaceae; genus Gemmatimonas. Next base: position 37,434 of record NZ_JBIJCN010000024.1, on the reverse strand, counting down.
CGGCTTGCAGCGCGTGCACTCGGGCAGCAGGGTACGGGCCGACGCGTGGGTGAACACGGGCGGACGCGTCACGATCTGCAGCGCATCGAGGGTGGTCTGATCGGCGCAGTGGGACAGGTCCACCACCATGCCGACCTTCTCCATGCGCGCAATGATCTCCTGCCCGAATGCCGTGAGCCCGCTGTCTCGATTCTCGAGGAACCCGGCCCCGGTGCGGCTCTGCATGTTGTAGGTGAGCTGCGACACGCGCTGTCCGAGCGCGTAGAAGGTGTCCACATCGTCGGCGGTACGGAAATGATCCGACGTTTGCGTGGTCATGAGGATGCCCACCTTCCCCGAGCGCTTGATGCTGGCGAGGTCGCGCGGTTCATCGATGCGGGTAAACCATTCGCTGTGCGAGGCGACGAAGCCGTTCCACTCCGCAAAGAAGCGCAGCATGCCATCGTAGTTCGCCGGACCGCTGCCGAGGGCGAGCACGTTCACGCCGGAGTCACGGAATTGCGCGAAGTCCACCTCGGTGAACGACGACGGATCGCGCCGCCAGCGCAGCGCCTTGGGCACGTTGTCGGTGCGGAAGTCGTCGAAGGCGAACTGGCAGAGCATATCGATGACGGTGCTCTCCCGCATGAGCGCTATGGTGCGCGCCGAATACTCGGCGGGCGTGTGCGCGAAGAGCTGGTACCGGTTACGCAGCAGGGCGGGTGCGGCGATCACACCTAGCGAAGCCGTGGCGATCGAGCGGAGCGCGGCGCGTCTGTCCATGGGCGTGGGGGCGAGAGACTGTGGAGCAGGCCGCGGGAAAGTAACGTCTGGCGCTGGGGACGGCAGCGCGTCTCCGCTCAATCGATCGGAATGTGCTTGTCGTGCCCCAGTACCGTCTCAGCACGTCGTGAGCGAAAGATCGGAAAGAACATCTGGTGGTACCAGCGTTCTGGGCCATGGCGCTGGTCGTCCTTGAGTCCGTACGCCGGCGGATACTGCCGGGTGATGCGGGCGGTCCCGAACAGCACATCCCAGAGGAAGAGCAGGTTGCCGTAGTTCCCCATGTAGTGACCGATGCCGTCGTCCTGCGTGAGGGCATGATGCGCAAAGTGTGTGGCCGGCGTGGAGATGGTGCGCTCGAGCACCCACGCTACGGGGCGCAGCGCGTGGTAGCGATACAGCCACTGATCCCAGCGCACGGCCGAATGAGCGCCGATGATCACCGCGAGTTTCACCACACTATAGCCCACGAACACCCAGCCGAAGCCCAGGTACAACAGCGCACCACTGAACCAGAGCCCCGGCATGAGTGCGTAGTAGAACGCATTGTTGCGGTACACGACGCGCACACTCATGTACGCCGCGGAGTGATGGGCGCGGTGCAGCGGCCACATCACCGACGTGTGCGACAGCCGATGCCACCAGTACTGAGTGAGGTCGTCGGCGAGCAGCAGCACCAGCACCATCTGCCACCATGGCCAGTTAGCCCACGCATCGCGCATATCGGGGAAGAGCCACGCGCACAGCATTTTAGAGGTCGCGAAGACCGTGCCCGAGATGACCGGAAAGGTCACCCCTACCGCCACGTCGAGCCGATTGTCTTCGGCCGAGGCAGTGGAGGGGAAGAAATGACCCATGACCAGCTCCGCGCAGGCAAAGAGCGCGAAGATCACGGTGACAGAGAGCAGCTGCGCGTTTTGCAGATCGAGTGACATGTGCGGCTATGGTTTGCGGGTGTGCTGCAGCAACCATGGGACCGCCCGCAGCACGCCGCCGCGAACCATAAGCGTGTGCCCCTCGTTGCCGCGCTCCTCGTAGGTGCCGGTGGGCGTGCCGGCCGCGGCGGCCTTCACGCGCGCGGCAGGAATGATGGGATCGAGCGCGGCGCCGATGAACAGCATCGGCGGCGCACCGGCCGCGGTGACGGCGCTCCCACCGGCGAGACAGGCCACCGCGGCAATCGCCTGCGGGCGTTCCTGCACCAATCGCGCCGCGGCGCCCGCGCCCATGGAGTGCCCCATCAGATACACGCGCGCCGGATCAATGCGGTAATCGCGCCCGAGTACGGCCATCAGCGAATCGAACTGCACGGCGCTGCTCATGAAGGGCGTCGTGGCCGGCGATACGAAGAGCAGGTTGTTCTCGCGCGCCAAACGCGCAGCCACACCCTGCCCGTACGCCATGGCGAACATGTTCTCGTCGCCGCCGGCGCCGTGCAGGGCGATGAGGACGCCCATCGACTTTGACGCTGCTCCCGGGGGCGCAATCACGCGCACCGGAACGGTGGATCCGTTGGTGCCACGATAGCTGCGCCACAGGTCACCTTCACGACGCGCGTACGGATTGCGCCCCTTCTCCAGCGCGGCCACTTCGGCCGTCACTGCGCGCGCCAGCGCCGTCGGCTCGGCGAGAAACTCAGCACTCCGTTCAGCCGATACCGTATCGACGAGCAACATGACCCGCGACCGTGCCGCTGCGAGTGGTTGGACTAGCGATGCGGTGGGTGCCCCCGCACTGTCCAGCCGCGTGAGCCGCGAAAGCAGTTCATCGCGCACGAGGCGAACGGGGCGCCCACCGATCCTCACATCCACCGGAAGAGCGCGGCGCTCATAGCGATACGACGGATCCGCGAGCGTGATGGCCGTATCCATCATCGCCGCCGTCATGGCGAACCGGCCACCAAAGAAACTCAGCGTGGATCGATCGAAGATGCGGTTGAGCGCAGCGCGCGTACTGTCAGACAGACGCCCGGTCGAGTCTGCGGTCGCATACCGCGCATCCATGAGCAGGTAGCGCCACGCCAGATCGGCACGGGTGGTGGGCTGCTGCGCCTGAACGGATGCAGCAACGACGAGCATGCTCATCGTCGCCGCACGCAGGGGCTTGATCCTCGAACGGATATTCACGATACGACGCGCTCCAGGGCTGCGGTGGACACGAACGGGTACGATCTGGCTCATCGCCGATAGCTGATGCGTCCGCGCGAAACGGTCAAGGCAATGTCGCCCCGCAGCAAAGACGCCGGGGTATCGCGGAAGGGATCTACCGTCATCACGGTGAAATCGGCGCGCTTGCCCACCGCGAGCACGCCGGCCTCCCCCTCATCGAAGCCGGCAAACGCACTCCACGTGGTATAGCCGCGCACCGCCTCCTCAGCCGACATGCGCTGCGCAGGGTACCAGCCACCCGGCGGCGCCCCGCTCGTGTCCTGCCGCGTGATGGCGGAGTGCAGTCCGTAGAACGGGCTCCAGTCGGAGCCAGGCAGGTCCGACGAGAACACCAGCGCCGCCCCCGCCTGCCGCAGCGTGCGCCAGGCATACGCGCCCTGAATACGGGTGGGACCGACACGCGTTTCCGCCCATCCCTTGTCCTCGACGGCGTGTGGCGGCTGCACCGAGGCCACCACGCCAAGCGCGGCGAACCGCGCGATGTCGGCCGCCGATACCACCTGCGCATGCTCCACGCGATGGCGCAGCGCGCGCGCCTTCGGCGCCGCCTGCATGACGGAGTCGATGAAATTGAGCGTGGCGCGGTTGCCGGCGTCACCGATGGCATGGATGCCCACCTGGAAACCGGCGCTCATGATGTCGGCTACCAGACGCTGATCGAAGCCGTAGTTGCCGCCGCTGACCCCGCGATGCCCGTGGCGATCAGCATAATCCTCGAGCAGCTGGGCGCCGCGCGAGCCAAGCGCACCGTCGTAGTATGCCTTGACGGCGCGCACGGTGAGCATGCCGTTACCCGACGTGTAGGGCCCGCGCGTGATCCAACGGCGGATCAGTGCCGAGTCGCGCGCACTCAGCATGGCGTACACGCGGAGTGGCAGGGAGTCGCGCTCCGCCAACCGCTCGAAGCTCTCCATCACGTCGGGGGCCACGCCGGCTTCATGCACGCCGGTGTACCCGGCGCGCGCCATCACGTGCAGGGCACGCATCACTTGCGCGTCACGCTGCGCGGGCGAGGGGCGCGGTACAGCGTTGTCCAGTAACGGTACGGCGCGATTGAGTACCAGCCCGGTGGGCTCACCCGTCGCATCCTTGCGGATTTCACCACCGGCGGGGGCCGGCGTGTCGCGGGTGATACCCGCCAGCGCGAGCGCGCGCTCGTTGGCCCACGAGGCAAAGCCGTGCAGACTGCGCAGCACCACGGGATGATCCGGTACACGCTGTGACAGCAGCCGCTTGTCCGGATAGCGGTTCGCCCAGGCGCCCTCATCCCATCCGTATCCAAGGATCCACTCCCCCTTCGGCGTGGTCGCGGCGCGCTCCGCGATGCGCGCCACAGCTTCCGCCTCGGTGGCGATGCCGGTGAGGTTGATCCGCTCGAGCGACTCGCCCAACTCGGCCACGTGCGTATGCGCATCGACCAGCCCAGGGAGTAGCACGTGCCGGGCAAGGTCGATTACCTGCGTGGCACTGTCGCGCAGGGCGAGGGCGCCCGAGTCGGTGCCAACGTACACGATGCGCCCATCGCGGACCGCGACCGCCGTGGCATCATGATGCCAACCGGCTGCGGAGTCGAACGGGGCACCGGCGGCGGGAACCCCGTCGCGCGACGGCTCTGGCCAGGTGAGGGTGTACACCCGCCCGTTGTGCAGCACGAGATCGGCGGCAGGCGCCTTCCCACCGGTCGGCGAGCAAGCGGTCGCGATGAGAGACAGCGCGGCAATCAGCGGCGCGATGGCCAGCGTGCGGGAGACGACGCGGCCGGGCAGGGGAAAGTGCATCATGGGGGAAACGTACGACCTCATCACGACTGATGGGGGATTGATTCGTCCCATGGGCAAATCTGCCTCTGGTGCCCCCCGGTCGCTGTGGTAAGCTTGGGGCGGCCGCGACATTCAGGCGGTCAGACCGTCCCCGCTGCATCAGGCGGCGTACGGAGGGCGCTCTACCCACCCGACTGATCGTGATGCCATCACTCCAGTGACCAGCTTTCCGAAATGACGACCGCTGCTGCAATCGCCGAGATGGCCGAGGCGTACACCGCTGCCTGGTGCAGTCAGGATCCAGCGCGCGTGGCATCCTTCTTTGCCGAGGATGGCGTGCTTACTATCAATGCGGGAAGGCCGTCGGTTGGACGAGAGGCGATCGCGGCGTCTGCGCGAGCGTTCATGACGGCGTTTCCCGACTTGATGGTGCTGCTCGACGCCCTGCACGTGGACGGGAACTCGGCGCGCTACGAGTGGACCCTGATCGGTACCAACACCGGCCCGGCCGGCACCGGTCGCCCCGTTCGCATCCACGGGTACGAGCAATGGACGTTCGACGACGCGGGCGCCATCGGTACATCCCTCGGCTTCTTCGACTCAGATGATTATGCCCGACAACTCGCCTCGCCCAACTGACGCCGGCGATTCCCGTGCGCCGGTTCCGGTTGATCTCGCCGCGCAGCTCCATGCACTGCAGGCGGAGAACGCGGCACTGCGTGGCCAACTCGGCGCCATGCCGCCGGTCGCGCTCGCGTCGCGTCGCTGGCTGGTGCGGGTGCTTCAGCTCATCGTGCTGATCACGGGGGTGGCCATCGCGGCGCGCTACGTGCGCGTGAGCAACGACGATATCGCGCGCGGTGTGCGAGACGGATGGCAGGAACCGGTGCGTCGGTGAGTTGACCGATCGGGCTCAGCGCCCCGCCTTCACCGTGGCTCCGTCGAGGAGCAGCGCATAGCGGTAGCCAGCGCCGAGATCCTGGTTGATGCGCACCGTCCCGGTGACCACCACCGTGTCGCCAACCGCGGCGGTGTTTTGTGAGGTGACGGTGAGATCGATCGTACCCCGCGTGGCGTCGCCGCTGCCGTCCTGCAGGTGAATCCAGTTCTTCCCCATGACACCGGGGTTGTACTTCACCACCACACCGCGAATCGACACGGCCTGGCCGACCAGCTGCTCCTTTCGGGCCCACAGCTCGGCGATCGCGAAGGCATTGGGGCCGGAGGCCTTCGCCAAGGGGCTCACCATGGCATCGATCGGGGCCGGCGCACCGGGTGATGCCGCCATATCAGGGGTACCCGACGGCTGACTGACCGACGGTGCGGCACCGTCCGCCGGCTGACCGGCGCCGGTAACGGGCTGCAGCGAGCCAAAGTAGATACGCGCGAAGGTGCGCTTGAGCGTCTGCGACTGGAACTGCTCCATGAGCATCACGTTGTGCACGGTGATGGGGTCGCCCACGGTGAGCGGCGCTTCGTTGACGGCGGCCCACAGTTCGCCACCGTCCGTGTCGAGGCGAACGTACACGTACGGTCCCACGGGGATGCGTTCCCGCACCGTGCCGGTGATGGTACCGCCGGGGACGATGGCCGCGGCCGCACGGCCGGAAGACCGTTTCGGCGTGTCGGACGACGCGCCGTCGGTGCAGGCGATGACCGACAGCACCAGCATGGCGGGAACTACGAGACGAAGCAGCATGGAGACCAGTGTACGGGCAGGGGCTGTGGCGCTGACGACGAGAAACATAGCGGCCGGCCGAGGCGGTTCCCTCGCCGGGCGCGCGGGGGCTCCCTAGGTTGAGGGCATGACCTCCACACGCCCCCTTGCCGTCGTCACCGGTGCCACCTCCGGCATCGGCAATGTGTACGCACAACGACTCGCTGCCAGCGGACATGACCTGCTGCTCGTGGCGCGCGATACCGATCGTCTGGTGCGTGTCTGTGCCGAGCTGTCGGCTGCACATGGCGTGCAGGCCACGGCCCTGGTGGCCGATCTTTCCACCGATGCCGATATCGCCATGGTGGCGGAGCGGCTGCGCGCCGAATCGCGGCTCGCCACGCTGGTGAGCAACGCCGGCTTCGGCACGCGTGGCACGATCGAGACGGCCGATCCTGACGGACAGGCACGCATGCTGCGGCTACATGTACAGGCCACGCATGAACTCGTGCGCGCGGCGCTGCACGGGATGTTGGAGCGGCAGCATGGTACGATCATCGTGGTGGCGAGTGTGGCCAGCTGGTCACCCACGGCCGGGAACGTGAATTACAACGCCACCAAGGTCTACCAGCGCATGTACTGCGAGGCGCTCGCGTACGAGCTGACAGATACCGGTGTGCATGTGCAGGCCTGTTGCCCCGGCTTCACGTACACCGAGTTTCACGACCGTCTGGGTGGCGGGCGCAAGGGAATCCCCACCTGGGCGTGGCTCCCGGCCGAGCGCGTGGTAGACGAGAGTCTCGCACAGGCCGCAGCACGTGGCCCCTCGGTGTGCGTGCCGGGGAAGCGGTTCAAGCTGATTGTGTTCCTGCTCAAGTACGCCCCGTGGGTACTTGGCGGTCTGCGGCAACGGTATCGGCGCGATCGGTTGAACCCCAACGCACCGGCCACCTGATGCCAGGAGGCGATGCCGCACTTCTCCGGGCCACTGCGACCCTACCGTGTCCAATCCGGCGGCCGCTGCGTACCGTCTACGAACCGCCCGTCACACCTGCTTGTTCTTCCATGTCCCGCGCCGGAAGAAGAAGGCACTGACCAGCGCGAGGGCCGTGTAGGCCATAACCACGGCGGTGAATACGCCGCGATACCCGAGCGTGGTATGCTGTGACAGGTACCACGCCACCGGCAGTTGGAAGAGCCAGAACACGACGAAATTCATCCAGCTCGGCGTGCGCGTGTCTCCCGCGCCGTTGAATGACTGCTCGAGTACCATCCCGAGTGCGTAGAGCGGAAAGCCGAGCGACATCGTGCGCAGCCCGTTGGTGCCCACGAGGCGCACCTCCGGCGCCTCAGTGAACCAGCTCACGATGATGGGTGCGAAGACCCAGAACAGCGCACCGGTGAGCCCGAGCACGAGCATGTTGATGCGCGCTGCCACCCACACCGCACGTTCGGCACGTTCGGTATTCTGCGCGCCAAGAGCCTGTCCCACCATGGTGGCGGCAGCCGCGCCCACCCCGTAGGCCGGCATGAGCGCGAAGAGCAGCACGCGGATGGCGATCGTGTAGCCCGCCACCGCTATCCCGCCGAAACTCGATATGAGTCGCACCAGCACGACCCAGCTCATGGAGCTGAGCGCCACCTGCACGGTGCCCCACCCGGAGAGCGTCGCGATGTGTAGCATGGTGCGGGGTTCCACCATCACATGATGCTTGTGCACATGGAGGTTCCCCCCGCCGGTGCTGAGGTGCCACAACGCCCACACGAACCCGGTGGCACGTCCCACTACGGTGGCCCACGCCGCGCCTTCGAGTCCAAGCGCAGGAACGAACCCCACGCCAAAGATCAGCAGCGGTGCGAGCACGATGTTGATGGCGTTGCCCAGCACCAGCACGCGCATGGCGACGGCCGCATCACCAGCCCCGCGAAATGCGGCGTTGATGAGGAAGAGCAGAAACACTGCACTGTTGCATGCGAGCGAGATCCTTGCGAACCCGGTCCCGATGGACTGCACGCTGGCGTCGGCACCCATGAGCGCGAGCAGCTCACCCGCGAATGTCGCACCGATCACACCCAGCAGGGCCGAGAGCAGGAGACCGAGGAGCAACCCCTGCACCGTGGCGCGCGCGGCGCCATCGGGATCCTTCTCGCCGATGCGGCGGGAGACCGTCGCGGTGACGCCGATGCTGAGCCCCATAGCCACGGTATAGATCACCACCATCAGCGACTCGGTGAGTCCGATCGTCGCTACCGCGGCCGGTCCGAGGCGACCCACGTACCAGGCGTCGACGACGGCAAAGATGCTCTCCATCGACATCTCGAGCACCATCGGCACGGCAAGCAGGAAGATGGCGCGTCCGATCGGTCCCTGCGTGTAGTCGTGCTCTGCGCCGCGAATGGCGTCACGAACGTCACGCCACACGGAGGGCTGGGTGCTCGGCTGTACCGGTGCGTTGGGGGAGCTATCCATCGCGCTGCGCCCCACTAGGGGCGCTTGGCGACGAGCTCGATTTCCACCCGCGCCCCAAGCGGCAGCGCCGCGACGGCCACCGTGGTGCGCGCGGGATACGGCTCCGAGAAGCGCGTCCCGTATGCCGTGTTCATGTGGGGAAAGTCGGCCATGTCGATCAGGTACACGTTGCACTTGATCACATCGTCCATGGTGAGACCGGCCGACTCGACAACCGCCTGCAGGTTGTCAAAGCAGCGCTGGGTCTGCGCCTCGACGTTGCCGTCGATCAGGGTCCCCACAGCGGGGTCGATGGGCGTTTGCCCCGAGCAGTAGAGCAGGTCACCGGCCCAGATAGCCTGAGAATAGGGACCGATGGCCTTGGGGGCGTGAGCGCTGTGGGTGGACGTGCGGGCCATATGGCGGTCGGGGAAAGTGTGGCAGGAACGGGAGGCGCACAGAGAGCTGAAGAGATGGCCCGGCAAATCTGTCCTCTCGGACGAAAGTTGGCATGGTTGCGAACGATCCGTACGGCACCGACGGATCAGCGGCCTCGGAACCAGCGCGCGGCGAACACACCGCCAATGAATCCCCCCACGTGCGCTTGCCAACTGACGCCGGCTGTGCCGGGGGCCATGCCGAGCATGAGCCCGCCCCACGTGGCGGCAGTGGCAATGCTCAGCACGATGCTCCAGAAGCTGCGCGTGTACACGCCCGCCAGCAGCAGGAAGCCCAGATACCCGAACACCACACCGCTGGCGCCGATGTGGACCGAGCCCGGGGCACCAAGCGTCCACGCCACGAGGCCCGCGCCAAGCATCGAGAACAGCGTGACGGGAAAAAAGAGCCGTGCATCGCGCAGCATCACCATCCATCCCAGTGCTACGAATGGAATGGTGTTGGCCACGAGGTGGTTCAGGTTTCCGTGCAGGAAGGGCGCGAAGAGCATGCCGCGCAGGCCCGTGGTGTTTCTGGGCACGATGCCGAATTGAAACAGGGCCCCGCCAAGCATGCTGTTGACCACAAACGTCATCCAGAACAGGCCAAGCGTGGTGCCCAAGGTGGTCACCTGCGTGCGCAGTGACTGGGTGACCAGTTTGGCGGAGCGGCTTGCGCGCTTGGTGACGGACACCTGAGGCATGGCCGAATACTGTCACGTGGCAGGTTGTCGCGCGACGGGTATCTTCGCGGCATGGCCAACCATGTTGCCTCGCCCACCGCCGCGCCCTCCGTGCCGGCTACCGTGCCGGCTACCGTGCACGACGCGCTCTTCACGCGCATCGCGTGGCGACTCCTCCCCTTGCTGTTCACCTGCTACATCGTGGCCTATCTGGACCGGGTGAACGTGGGGTTCGCGAAGCTACAGATGGTCACGGAGTTGCGCTGGTCCGACGCGATCTACGGATTTGGTGCCGGCATCTTCTTTGTGGGGTACTTCCTCTTCGAGGTCCCGAGCAACCTGCTGCTGGAGCGGGTGGGAGCACGGCGCTGGATCGCGCGCATCATGGTCACCTGGGCGATCGTTTCGGGGGCGTTCGCCTTCGTCGATGTCATTCCGTGGGGGCCGCTTCCGGCGCTGTTCCGCGTGGAGCCGTCGGTGTTCGGCTTCTATGCGCTGCGACTGCTGCTTGGCATGGCCGAGGCCGGCTTCTTTCCCGGCATCGTGCTCTATCTCACGTACTGGTTCCCCGCGGCACGGCGGGCGCGCGCGTTCGCCCTGTTCATGACGGCGGTGGCCGTGGCCAATGTGCTGGGTGGCCCGCTCTCGGGGTGGATCATGGACACCTTCGACGGCACGAGCGGCTGGAGCGGTTGGCGCTGGCTCTTCGTGTTGGAGAGTCTCCCGAGTCTCATGATGGGCGTCGTGGTATTGCTGCTGCTCCCCGATGGTCCGGCCGACGCGTCCTGGCTGACTGCCGAGCAACGCCGGATTGTGGCAGGAGCGTTGGCCGCCGATCAAAGCGACGATGCGACGCGAACCACCTCGAGCGAAAAGGCACGCGGGGCGCCGGCCACCACGCGCGAGGCACTACTGAGCGGGAGTGTGTGGGCGCTGGCCTTCGTGTACTTCACGATGGCCCTGGCGCTCTATGGCGTGAACTTCTGGATGCCCACCATCATCCAGGAGTTGGGCATTCCGCGCACCGACTACTTGCGGGTGGGATTGCTTGCGACGATTCCCTGGGGCGTGGCTGGCGTGAGCATGCTGCTCTGGGGCCGACACTCCGACCGCACTGGTGAACGTCGGTGGCATGTGGTGGGTGCGCTCCTCGCCACCGCCTGCGGACTCGCGCTGCTGGCGGTGACCGGCACGCGGGTCGTCCCAAGCCTGCTGGCGCTGTCGCTCGTAGCCGCCGGCGTGCTCTCGAGCATGAGCACCTTCTGGGCGATCCCCACCGCGTACCTGCGTGGCACCGCGGCGGCGGCCGGCATTGCCTGGATCAACAGCATCGGCAATCTCGGCGGCCACTTCGGGCCCGACCTCATTGGCCGAGTGCGCACTGCCACCGGCAGCTCGGCGGCGGCGTTCCTCACGCTCGCCGCCCTCGCGGTGGCGGGAGCCGCGGTGCTTGCACTCAGATCACGTTCTTCTCAAGCAGGGGACGCCCCTCCGCCAGGCGCGACACCCGGAGCGGCGTGAGGTCGAGTGTGAGATACTCGCCGGTGGCGATCAACTCGGCGAGTCCACGCCCCACGACTGGCGCCTGCTGCAGCCCGTGCCCGGAGAAACCGCAGGCGGTGTAGGCGTTGGCATAGCCGCCGAGCGCTCCGACCAGCCCGTTGTGATCGAAGGTGTTCATTTCGTAGTAGCCCGCCCAGCTGGACGTCACGCGCAGTGTATCGAAGGCGGGCACGCGCGCCGCGAGTGCTGGCCAGATGATCTCGTCGAAGAGGCCGTGGTCGACCTGATCGAGCGGTGCATCATTCACGTCGTCGCCGCGCGGCGGCGCGCCGCAGAGAAACTGCCCGGGCTGTGCTTCCGGTCGGAACCACACGCCGCTCGGATCGATCACGAGCGGCGCCTGGCCGAGGGCCAGGTGGGCCGGGTCGGCCGGGTCGAAGGTGGTCTCGATGGCGAACACATCGCGCTTGCGGGCGTATACCGGCAGCGTCAGGCCGAGCATGTTGGCGACGCCTGCTGACCACGCCCCCGCCGCGATCACGAAGGCCTCACCGGCGATGCGCTGCCCGCTGGCCGTGTGCACGGCCTGTACGCGCGACGTGTGGTCGTTCGCCGAGGATTCGAAACCCACCGCTTCTTCCTCGAGGAACTGCACACCGATCGCCGTGGCGGCCCGGCGGAAGGCCTGCATGGCGGCATACCCGTCGAACCACCCCTCACCGCTGGTCGCGGTGGACAGGCCCAGCGATCCCAGCACGAGTCCATCGGTGCTGATCCACGGGAAGCGTGACGAGAGCGCGTTGGGGGTGAGGAGGGCCGTATGCACGGCGTGCTCCGCCTGCAGCGTATGCTGCTCGCGTAGCGTGGCGGCACCGGCGGCTGTGGCGGCGAGATAGAGATAGCCCGGCTCCACCAGCCCGATGGTGGGGCGCTCGTCACCCACGGCCAGCTCGGTCCCGATGTTGCGGTAGAAGGCGAGGCTGTCCTGCGAGACGCGGATATTGATCGCCGTTGAGAACTGCTGCCGGATGGCGCAGGCGGAGAGTGCACTCGACGCGCGCATGTACGAGGCATCACGTTCGAGGACGGTGACACGCACGCCATGTTCGCGCGTGAGGAACCAGGCGGTCGCGGCGCCCATCACGCCGCCGCCCACGATCACCACGTGGAGGGGACGCTGCCATTCACGAGTGTCCCAGGTCTGCTGGCTGCGCATGCGAGTCCGTCCTGCAGGATGTACGAAGGAGTGGTAGCTTCCGGCGCGAATTCAACGCGGACGGAAACGTGCTTCCTCAACTCACGGCTGAACAGGTGCACGCGGCCCTGCCGTGGCCGGTGCTGGCTGCGGCGCTCGAGGCGGCGTTCATGGCGCCGCCGGTGGCCCCGGTGCGCACCGCGCATGCCCTGTCGCCTTCCGACACGCTGCTCTTCATGCCGGCCTGGAACGACCGGGCGATCGGCCTGAAGCTCGTGACGGTGATTCCGTCGGCGCCACGGCATGGTGGGCACACGGTGGACGCGTCGTACCTCCTGCTGGATCGATTCACGGGGGCGCCGCGCGCGCTCATGGACGGGGAGGCGCTCACCGTGCGCCGCACCGCTGCCGCCTCCGCGTTGGCGGCGCGCGCTTTGGCGGTCCCCCAGCCCCAGTCGCTGCTGGTGGTGGGCACGGGACGACTCGCGCCGTGGATGCTGCGCGCCTACCGGGCGCTCCTGCCGTCGCTCACCCGCCTGCAGCTGTGGGGGCGGGATGCCGCGACCACGGCACGGCTAGCGCAGTCGCTGCTGGACGAGGGGGTGCCGGTCAGTCCGGCACCATCCCTTCCTGACGCGGTGGCGTCGTCGCAGATCGTCTGCTGCGTGACCACCGCCACCGCCCCGGTGGTGCACGGCGACTGGGTGCGCGCCGGTACGCATCTCGACCTCGTGGGGGGATTCACCCCCGGGATGCGGGAGGTTGATGATGCCGCGGTGGCGCGCGCACGCATCGTCGTGGACAGTCTCGACAGCGCGTTGCGGGAGGCCGGCGATCTCGTACAGCCGCTCGAGCGGGGCGTGATCACGCGGGCGAGCCTTGTGGGTGATCTGGGGATGGTGCTGCGGGGCGAGGTGATCGCTCGTCGCAGCGACCGCGACATTACCCTGTTCAAGTCGGTGGGGCACGCGCTCGAGGATCTCGCGGCCGCGACCGTGGTGTTCGATCAGTCCATACCAGCGGCACCATAGGAGGGGCGCGGATGTTTCGGCTTGGCATGATGAGACGAGTGCTCCTGGGCGCGCGGCCGGTCCTGACGGCGGCATGCACCGTGCTGGTGTCATGCGGCGTGCGAGGCGGTGCCGGCAGCATGCCGGGAACGGGCACGGAAACGGGCACGGGCGCGGTGGCGGACACGCTCGACCTGCTCATCACCGGTGGGCTGGTGTACGACGGGCGTACGGCGGCCCCGGCCTCCCTGGACATCGGGGTACGTGGCGACCGCATCGTCTTTATGGATACCGTACACGCGGGTCAGGGCGCCCCCCTGCGCACACGCGTACGCGCGCGCGTACGCGCACGCCTCCACGTGGATGCCACCGGCATGATCGTGGCGCCCGGGTTCATCGATCCGCACACGCACGCGTACGAGGGGCTGCCGAGGCTCGGCGTTGAACGGCGGCGCAATCTCTCGTCCCTGATGCAGGGGGTCACCACGGTCGTCCTGGGGGCCGACGGGCGCGGGCCGCTCGACGTGCGTGACGTGCTTACGGCGTCGGAGGCTGCCGGCCTCGGCACCAACACCTACGCGCTGACCGGCTTCGGCACCGTACGCGCTCGCGTGATGGGCAATTCGTCGGCACCGGCCACCGAGGCCCAGATCGCTACCATGCGCACGCTGATCGCGAACGCCATGGCAGAGGGAGCCTACGGGGTGGGATCGGGGCTGTTCTACGTGCCGCAGAGCTATGCCACGACCGACGAGGTGTTGCGTGTCGTGTCCGCCGCCAAACCATTCGGCGGGGTGTACGATACGCACCAACGCGACGAGAGCAGCTACAGCATCGGCCTGTTCGCCTCGACTCGTGAGGCCATCCGCATTGGCTGCGAGAGCGGCCTCACCACCAATATCGGACACATCAAAACCCTCGGTGTGGACCTCTGGGGGAAGGCCGACAGCGTGTTGGCGATCATGCGCGAGGCTCGGGCCACGGGGTGCGTGGTGGTGGCCGACCAGTACCCGTGGACCGCGAGCGGCACCGGCCTGAGCGCTGCGCTGCTGCCCCGATGGGCACAGGCCGGCGGTCGTGATTCCTTGCGTCTGCGGGCGGCCGATCCCGGAACCCGCGCACGGATCCTGGGAGACATGCGCGAGAACCTCCGTCGACGCGGCGGGGACAGCACGCTGCTGCTGATCGACGGGGGGCCTGAGGCGGCGCCCTACATCGGGAAGACGCTGGCCCACGTGGCCATGGGCGCGGGCCAGCCGGCCGTGGAGACGGCCCTCGACCTGGTGCTTCGCGGCCTCGATATGGGGGTCGCCTCCTTCAACATGACCGAGGCCGACATCGAGACGTTCATGCGTGATCCCTACGTGATGACCAGCAGCGATGGGTCCGATGGGCATCCGCGGCTCTTTGCCACGTACCCGCGCAAGATCCGTCGCTACGTGCTCGACAAGCCGGTGCTGTCGATGTCGCGCATGATCGCCTCGGCCACCTCGCAGGTGGCCGACAGCTATGGCCTCGCCGATCGCGGTACGCTGCGGGTGGGGGCCTTCGCCGATGTGATCGTGTTCGATCCGCGCGCTCTGCGGGAGGAGGCCTCGTACACGAATCCGCGCGCTCTGGCGAGCGGCATGGCGTGGGTGTTCGTCAATGGCGTCGCGGCGGTGCATCGTGGCGTCCCCACCAATGCCCTGGCCGGCCGGGCGCTGCGCAAGCACTGACCATCCTTTCCCAAATACGCAAACCCAGGCGATTCGGGGGGCAACACGGTTGACTGGACGTGCGTATACCCTCTGTTTGCGCTCGTACCTTTTCCCCGCCTGGAGGCCTGATGGTTACTCGACTTGCCGCGGCATTCGCATTCGCGGCACTGCTGCTTGGTATGTCCACGCCCGCGCCTGTACTGGCGCAAAGTGGCACTGCCGGCCGCGTGAGCGGTGTCGTGACGGATTCTGCAACCGGCCAGCCGCTGCAAGCCGTGCAACTGTTCCTGGCCCGAGGCACGACCCGCCTCGAGGCCCGTACGTCTGCCGAAGGCCGCTACCTGTTCCCTAACGTCCCGGCCGGCAGCTACGGCCTAGAGGCGATCCGCCTCGGGTATCGCCGGGTGGTGCGTGCCAACATCACGGTCGCGGCGGGGCAGACGCTCACGTATGACCTCAAGTTGATGGCGGCTGCGCTCAACCTGCAGGCGGTCGTCACCACTGGTGTGGTGGATCCGGCGAGCGGTACGCGCGTGCCGTTCACGGTGGGTCGCGTGGCCGCGGAAGATGCGCCTGTGCCGGCGACCAACGCCCTCGAGACCATCCAGGGAAAGATTGCCGGGGTGAGCGTGATTCCGACGGGGCAGGCCGGTGGCGGGACGAACATCCAGCTGCGCACGCCCACGTCGATCAGCAAGGGCAACTCGCCGCTCGTGGTGGTGGACGGGGTGATTCAGTCGCAGTCCTTCGACGCGGCCAGCGCCGATCTGCAGTCCATGGACATCGAAAGCGTGGAAGTGGTGAAGGGCGCGGCGGCGGCGTCGCTGTACGGGGCCCGGGCATCGGCCGGCGTCATCCAGATCCGCACCCGGCGCGGCACGAACGTGGCCGAAGGGACCACCAAGTTCACCGTCCGCTCCGAGTACGGGTCGAATTCACTGGCCCGCACGGTGGATTGGTCACAGCAGCACTTCTTCCTGGCCGATTCGACCGGCGCCTACGTCAATGCCGCCGGCCAGCGGGTGGCCCGTGAGCAGCGCGTGCCGCGTCCGGCCTTCGAGCGCTTCCAGGATCGCCCCTATGCGCCGGGCACGGCCTTCAATCAGGTCAATCGGTTCTTCGATCCGGGCAACTTCGCCCGCAACTCGCTCAACATTGCGCAAAATGGCGGCAAGACGAACTGGTTTTTCTCGTTCGTCAATCAGCGCGAAGACGGCGTGGTGCTCAATAGCGGACGCTACGACCAGAACGACTTCCGCCTCAACCTCGATCATCGTCCGCGCAGCGATCTGAGCGTCAGCTTCAGTGCGTACCACAGCCGGTCGACGCGTCTGAACCTGTATGACGACGTCTTCTTCGACCTGATCAATCAGGCCCCGGACGTGGACCTTCGGAAGCCGGATGCCGACGGGACACCCTACATCTTCCAGCCGGACTTCGAGGGGCGTGAGGAGAATCCGCTGTACGTGCTCTCGACGGAAAAGCGGAATCGCAATCGGGCCCGTAGCCAGGGGAGCATGGAGGCGCGCTACACGCCGCGGTCGTGGCTGACGGTCGACGCCAACCTGTCGTACGACCGATCCGATCGTTCGACGGACTTCTTCCTCGATCAGGGTCTCAAGACGGAAGGCTACGGCAATGGTGGGCCCGGCGAAATTTCTCGCTTCAACGGCGTCACCAATGCGCTGAACGCGTCGTTGTCGGCCAACCTGCTCAAGAAGGTGGGCGACATCACCCTGCGCAGCTCGATCCGTGGTCTCCTCGAGCGCGAAACCAACGATCTCGTGAACGCCAGCGGCCAGATCTTTGCGACGCCGGGTGTGAACAGCCTCAACAACGCCACGGTCCGCTTCGTCTCGAGCACCAGTGAGACGATCAAGACCAATTCCTACTTCGTGAGCGGCGCGGCGGATTGGCGCGGGAAGCTCATTGTCGACGGGCTGGCGCGTATGGACGGCAGCTCCCTGTTCGGCCCTGAGGAGCAGGAGAACTGGTACTATCGTGGCTCGGCCGCGTATCGTCTGTCCGAAGAATCGTGGTTCCCGTTCAAGTCCTTCTTCAACGAGTTCAAACTCCGCGCCTCGCAGGGCACGGCGGGTGGACGCCCGGACTTCAACGATCAGTTCGAGACGTTCAACTTCGTTGAGGGTGGTGGCCTCGTGAAGGCGAACCTCGGCAACAAGTTCCTCCGTCCCGAATACTCGAAGGAAACCGAATTCGGTATCGACGCGATCATCAAGAACCGCTACTCGATTCAGCTGTCCCGCGCCCGTCAGACGACCACCGATCAGCTCATCCTGATTCCGCTGGCTGGCTACTTCGGCTACGCCAACCAGTGGCAGAATGCGGGTACCGTGACCGGCAACACGTGGGAAGGGACGTTCGAGGCGCAGGTCATCCGCCGCCCGACCTTCACGTGGCGCACCGGCTTCGTCGCGGATCGCTCCCGCAACCGCATCACTGAGTTCAACCGGCCGTGCTTTGTCACGGGGACCATCGGCTTCCGCTGCGCCGGTGAAACACTGGGCAACATGTACGGCTTCCGCTTCATGCGTGATGCCAAACAACTGCCGGCGAATGTCGGTGCGCGGGCCAGCGAATTCCAGGTCAACGACGATGGCCTGCTCGTGTGGACCGGTGCGGGCAACACGTTCACCGACGGGCAGACCAAGCAGCTCTGGGGCACGAGCACGACGATCGGCACGGGCGTGTACCGCTGGGGCCAGCCCATCACGGCCGTCGACTCGCTCGGCAACGCCGCGGTGGCGCGCATCGGTGACGGCAACCCCGATTTCCGTATGGGGTGGTCCAACACGATCGGCTGGCGCGGTGTGCAGCTGTTCATGCTGTGGGACGCGCAGGTCGGTGGCGACGTGTACAACCAGACGCGTCAGCGCATGTACCAGTACGCCCGCCACACCGATGTGGATCAGGCCGGAAAGCCGCAGGAGCTGAAGAAGACCACGGATTACTACGTGGCGCTCTATGCGGCGGCCAGTCCGACGGACTGGTTCGTCGAGGATGCCAGCTTCATCAAGCTGCGTGAACTGTCGCTCAAGTATCGCCTCCCGCGCAGCTTCAACGTGGCGCTGGCGCGCCTCGGCGCTGAGCAGGCGAGCCTCTCGCTCATCGGCCGCAACCTGCTGACCTTCACTCGCTTCTCCGGCTACGATCCGGAGGTCGGATCGGTGCTGAATCGCATCGACAGCTTCGACTATCCGCGCTACCGCACGCTGACGGGCAGCGTCGAGATCATTTTCTGACCGGCGAGCCACTCCATATGAACTACCTCAAGAAGATTGCGCTGCCGGTCGGTCTGGCCCTTGTGGCCGCCTCGTGCCAAGACCTGGACGTGGTGAACCCGAACCGGCCCGACGCGGTCCGCGCCACGGCGCAGCCGCTCACGACCGAAACCTTCGTCGCGACCTCGTTCCGTACGTGGTGGCCCGTGGCGGGCCACGACGACTATCCCTCCTGGGCGCTCTCGACGATGGCCCGCGAGATCACGTCGGGGTTTGCCGACTTCGGCCAGTTGGAGCTCAGCGCCGAGCCACGTCAGGGGTGGAACAACAGCCCGGTCAACGTGCGGCGTTTCGTCAACGAGACCCCGTGGTATCAGTTGTACCGCACCGTGTCGTCGGTCAACGACGTGGTCGGCGCGATCAATCGTGGACTCGTGATTCAGGATCCCGTGCGAACGGCCCGCGCCAAGGCGATGGGCAAGTTCATGCAGGGCGTGTCGTACGGCTATCTCGGCTTTTACTTCGACAAAGCCGCCCTCATCGACGAGTTCACGAAGCTCGACACGGTCAAGACGCCGCAGTTCACCGATTACCGGACGGTCTCCACGTATGCCGTCCGCCAGCTCGATTCGGCGATCGCCGTCGCGCAGACGCAGGCCGGGATCACCTTCCCGGCTGATGCCTGGTTCTTCCAGAGCATGACGCGTGACCAGTTTGTCCGTCTGGCCAACTCGTTCGCTGCGCGGGTCATGGTCTACTCGGCGCGCACGCGGGCCGAGCGGGCGGCGGTGAACTGGGGCGAGGTGATCCGTCGCATCGACGCTGGCATCCAGACCGATTTTGCCCCCGGGGCGCAGCCGGACATCCTGTTCGACGACTGGAAGCGTCTGGTGGCGCGTCTTCGCACGACTGGCCGCCCCTCCGACTTCGGGCGTCCGAGCTATTGGTTGATCGGTCCGGCCGATTCGACGAACGGCTGGGTGAACTGGGTCGCGGCCGCCAACGACAGCCGTCAGCCGTTCCAGATGCGGACGCGGGATCGGCGCATTCAGGGAACGACGGGTCCGGCGTCGGTCGGGAAGTACGTTGGGTACAATCTCAACAACATCTTCGCGGCCGATCGCGGCACCTTCCGCTGGTCGCACTACTTCTACCGCCGTAATGGTGTCGATCTGACGTGGCAGACCGGTCCGCAGCTCGCGATGAGCGTGGCGGAGATGGACCTGCTCAAGGCCGAAGCGCTTATTCGTCTTGGGCGTGCAGCCGAGGCGGTGCCCCTCATCAACAAGTCGCGCGTTGCCAACGGCGAGCTGCCGCCGGTGACGGTCGACGGTCCGCCCAACGAGGCCGGATGCGTGCCGCGCAAGGAGGGCGGCGCGTGCGGCAGCCTGTGGGACGCCCTGCGCTACGAGAAGGGGATCGAGGGGCTCGGCATGAGCGGCGTCATCGCATTCTTTGACGCGCGTGGCTGGCAGACGCTTCCCGAGAACACGCCGGTCCACTTCCCCATTCCGGGACGTGAGCTGGCGACCCTCCAGCTGCCGAACTACACCTTTGGTGGTCCCGGTGCTCCGGGAAGCGCACCGGCGCGTGATCCGGAGCGCTGCCCCGTGGCTGGGCTCGCCCGCTGCCCCTGACAATGCCCAGTCCCGCGGTTAGCATGTAACGCAGACCGATCTTGTTCAGGCACGCCGAAGGCCGCGAACGCAAGTTCGCGGCCTTCGTGCATCCCCCGGTCCCGATTCTACCTTCCCTCGGTCGTGTCGCGAACGATGCAGGCCGACGTTCCCCTCCCTCTCTCCCCTCCCGTGATCGCATTCCTTCCTCGTCGGTTCGACGCGTGGCGATCGGTCGTGCGTCGTGCCGTGCCGGCATGTGCGCTGCTGATCGGCACCGCGGCCACCACTCAGGCGCAGAGCACCGGCGCCATTGCCGGCCGCGTTGTCGATGCCGACAACGGTCAGCCCATCGCCGCCGCCCAGGTCACCATCAGCGGTACGCAGTTTGGCCGCGCCACCGGCGATGATGGTCGCTTTTCGCTCTCCAGTATTCCTGCCGGTTCCCGGACCGTCATTGTTCGCCGCATTGGATATCAGCAGCAGTCGCGAACGGTCACGGTGGGGACCAATGCCACCGTGACGGTGGACTTCGCACTGGCCAAGAGCAGCGTCTCGCTCGCCGGCCTGGTTGTCACGGCCACCGGTGAAGAGCGCAAGAAGGAAGTCGGCAACGCGGTGACGACGGTCAGCAGCAAGGACTTCGAAAAGGCCGGCGTCGGCAACACGCAGCAGATCCTGCAGGGGCGTTCGACCGGTGTCACCGTGCTGCAGAACGGTGGAACGCCGGGCGCTGGTGGCACGATTCGCCTGCGCGGCGTGAACTCCATCACGCAGGGCAATCGTCCGCTGATCTACGTGGATGGCATTCGTATCTTCAATGGCAACTCCCCTACGGGCGTGTCCTCGCGTCAGTCGGTCTCACCACTGAATGACATCCCGGCCTCGGACATCGAGCGCATCGAAGTGGTGAAGGGGCCGGCGGCTACCACGCTGTACGGCACGGAAGCCTCCGGTGGTGTGATCCAGATCTTCACCAAGCGCGGTCGCGATGGCGCTGCGTCCTGGACGCTTGATGCGTCGGGCGGCATCAATAGCATGGGTGACTTTGGGCCGGCGTCGGACCCCACCGGCATGTTCCTCAAGCAGTGTCGCGGCCCCAACATGGTGGATGCGGCCGGCGTGCCCTTTGAAGATGCCACCTGCCCCGAAAGCGGCTCGTGGTTGAAGAACGGTTACCTGGGCCGCTACTCCCTCGGTGTGCGCGGCGCCAGCGGTGGTATCAACTACGCCATCTCGGGCAATCTCGAAAATGAAGAAGGCGTCCTGCGCGTGGGCAACAACCGCACGGGGGGCCTGCGTACGAATCTCGGGTTCGCGCCAACCAAGACCGTCACGCTGGCGCTCAACAGCAGCTGGCAGCGCCGCAACACGGCGATGATCTCCGACGGCAATAGCGCCGATGCGATTCTACTTAACATCTCGCGTGGGCCCGGGTCGAACTTTCGTGGCGGCGGCTGCAGCACCCCCACGGTGACCTGCGTGGTGAACGACACGATGTTCTCCAAGGCGAACACCATTGGCGGTGATCATTTCATCGTCGGCGGAACCGCCACGTGGACGCCCTTCGAGAACCTGACTAATCGTCTCGCCGTTGGTATTGACTACAACAACACGGATCAGCGCACGATCAACCCGTTCGGGTATCCGCGCACGCCGACCGGTCAGTATTTCCAGACGTTGTGGAATCGTCAGCTCATCACCGTGGACTACGCGACCACGTGGAAGCAGACCTACTCGAAGAACTTTGTCGGGACCACGTCGTTCGGCGCTCAGCTGTTCGATAGCCGTCTCAACTCGACGGAGTTGCGCGGTGACAACTTTGCCGGACCGGGCATCCCCACGCTTGTGTCGGCGTCGCTGCGGCAAATCACCGATGTCAATCAGCAGCGTGTGATCAACGCCGGTTTGTTTGCTCAGCAGATGATCGGCTGGCGCGATCGGTTGTTCATCACGGCCGGCGCGCGCGTGGACGGCAATAGCGCCTTCGGTCAAAGCTTCGGGTTGCAGACCTATCCCAAGGTCAGCGGCTCGTGGGTGCTCTCCGAAGAGTCGTTCTGGCCCACGTCGCTCATCGAAACGTTCAAGTTGCGCGGTGCGATCGGTGAGTCGGGTAAGGCCCCGGGCGCCTTCGACGCGACCCGTACTTGGAACCCGATTGCGGCTGAAGGCGGGCTGTCGGCGTTCACGCCGGGACAGCTCGGCAATCCGAACCTCGGCCCCGAGCGCACCCGCGAAACAGAAGTGGGTTTCGACGCCGGTCTGCTCAACGGTCGTTTCGGACTCGTCTTCACCTACTTCAACGCGCGGACCAACGACGCCATCATCAACGTCGCCTATCCGCCGTCCAACGGCTTCAGCGCCAATCAGCCGGAGAACGTCGGGTCCATCAAGAACACCGGCTTTGAAGTGCAGGCCACGACCAACCTCGACCTGACGAGCTGGGCCAAGCTGGAAGCGCGTGTGCAGTTCACCAAGATGCAGGGTGAAGCGGTGGACCTCGGCGGTCGCATTCTGACCATCGACGCCTTGTCGCGCAGCTACGTGCAGGAAGGGCTGCCCTTGCCCGCGTACGTCGGTCGCAAGGTGCAGAACCCGGACGCCTTCGAGACACCGGTCGTCGTGGATGGCGAGTTCCTGGGGCAGACGTTTGCCGACAAGATCATCAACCCGTCGTTGACGCTGTCGCTGTTCAACAACCTGTCCTTCGAAGTGGTTGGCGAGTTCCAGCGCGGTGGCCATCTGCTCAATGCGAACGGCTTCCAGAACGCGGGGCTCGGCATTTGGCAACCGTGCTTCGCCGCGCAGAAGGCACTGCGCGCCGCTGCCGCCGGCGACGCCTCCGCACTCGCGTCGGTGAATGCGCGCGATCGTATGCGCTGCTCGATCACCGCAGCGGAGCGTGACTACAGTTACTGGGTAGAAAGCGCCGACTTCTTCAAGGTGCGCAACATCTCCGTCGCCTACGACGTGCCGAAGCGCTTCACGCCGGGCGCGCGCAGCATGACGGTCTCCTTCGCCGGTCGCAACCTGTTCCGCAGCACGAACTACACCGGCACCGATCCGGAAGTCGCCGACCAGGCCACCAGCACGTTCTCGCGTCGCGACTACTACAACTTCCCGCCCTACCGCACGTTCCTCTTCAGCGTGAGGACGAACTTCTGATGCCGACACTCCTCACGAAAACCCGACGCGCCATCAGCGCGGCCGTGGGTGCCAGTCTTGTGCTGGGGGCCTGCGACTTTACGGTCACCAATCCGGGACCGCTGCTCGACGACGATCTGAACAACGCCTCGGCCATGCCCGCGCTGGTGAACGGCATGGGTGGCGATCTCTCCAACGCCATTGGCAATTATCTCACTCGTGGTTCGCTGGCCGCGTTCGAAGTTCAGCATTCGGGGAACTTTGCCGCCGAACGTCAGTTTGCCACGGGCGTCATCCGCCCCGAAGACGTGAACGGCGATTGGGCCCGTATGCACACCGCCGCTGGGTGGCGGAGAACGGATTGGTGCGCATGCGGACGGTGCTGGGTACAGGGTTCGAAACCAACCCGCTCACCATTCGCGCCTATCTCTACGCCGGCTTTGCCAACCGTTTCCTTGGCGAAAACGTGTGTGAGACCACCATCGATGGTGGTCCGAAGCTGCCCAGCTCGGAGCACTTTGTCCGCGCGGAGAGCCTGTTCACGCGGGCCATCACCCTCGCGCGCGCGCAGAACAACACGGCGCTCCTCAACGCTGGGCTGTCGGGACGAGCCCAGGTGCTGGCGTGGCAGAACAAGTGGGATGCCGCGGTGGCTGATGCCGCACTGGTTCCCGCCACGTTCCGCCACAACGCGGTGTTTTCGACGAACACCGCGCGGGAGAATCTCGATCTCGCCAACCAGACGATCAATCGCCGCGAAGTCACGGTGTTCAACACCGTGTGGGTGGCAGATCGTGATCCGCGCGTGCCGTACGACACGGTGCGTACGGCAACCGGCGGTTTCCAGACGGGTCAGGACGGTGCCACACGGTTCTTCCGTCAGCGGAAGTACATCGCGCTTGGGGACCCGGTGGCGCTGGCGCGCGGCACCGAAATGCTGCTCATCCGGGCCGAGGCCGCGTTGCGCGCGAACGACGTGACGAACGCCATGTTGTTGATCAATCAGGCGCGTGCGGTGTCCACATTGCCGGCGTTGACCGCCACCACGGTGGATGCCGGGTGGACCATCCTCATGCGAGAGCGTGGGGCGGTACTGTGGCTCGAAGGGCGTCGGCTGTGGGACCTCCGTCGCTGGCTGGCGACGGGCCGCAATACGGCGCTGCAGGGACGCAGCACCTGCGTGCCCATCAGCCTCGAAGAGATCGGCGCCAACACGAATCTCAAGTAATCGAGACGTCGGAATGAACAAGCGGGCTCCGGCAACTGCCGGAGCCCGCTTGTCATTACAGCCTGCTGCCTTGCCGCGACTTAGCGCAGCACCGACTTGGCGGCCTTGGCAACGTGCTGCGCCGTGATCCCAAACTTCTCGTACAGCACCGGTGCCGGCGCGCTCGCACCGAACGTGTCGATGCCCACAATGGTACCGGCATCGCCCACCCAACGGTACCAACTCATGGGATGCGCCGCTTCCACCGCCACACGCGGGACGCCAGCCGGAAGCACATGGTTGCGGTACTCGACCGGCTGCTGCGCAAACAGCTCAAGGCTCGGGCAGCTCACCACGCGCGCGTGAATCCCTTCGCCCGAGAGCTGCTCGCGTGCGGCGAGGGCGATCTCCACTTCGCTACCGCTGGCGAGCAGCACCACGTGGGGCACATGGCCGGCGGCATCGGCCACGATGTACGCGCCGTGCTTTACCCCGTCACGGGCACGCGACGGCTCGTTGTAGTAGGACAGCTTCTGGCGCGTGAGGATGATCGCCGACGGACCGGTGCGATGCTTGAGCGCCATACGCCATGCCTCGCTCACTTCATCCGCATCCGCGGGACGCAGCACGAGCAGGTTGGGAATGCAGCGCAGGGCTGCGAGATGCTCGACCGGCTGGTGCGTTGGACCGTCCTCGCCGAGGCCGATCGAGTCGTGCGTGAACACATAAATCGCTTGCACACCCATGAGCGCCGCAAGGCGGATGGCGGGGCGCATGTAGTCGCTGAACACCAGGAAGGTGCCACCGTACGGAATCACGCCACCGTGCAGCCCCATGCCATTCATGATGGCGCCCATGGCGTGCTCACGAATGCCGAAGTGGAAGTTGCGGCCGCTGCGGTCGGTCGCGCTGAACGGCTGCGCGCCCTTCACGTTGGTGAGATTGGAGCCGGTGAGGTCGGCGCTGCCGCCAAGCAGCTCGGGCACGACGGGCGCGATGGCGTTGATCACCACGCCGCTCGCGGCGCGGCTCGCCACGTTGCCACTCTTCGCGTCAAACAGGGGGAACGCGCTGTCGAGTTGCGCGGGAAGGTCGCCCTGCATGCGGCGCTCGAGTTCCGCGGCGAGCTCCGGGTACGCCGACGTATATGCCTGCCACTTGGTCTGCCACTCGGCGTGCGTGGCGGCACGCTGCGCCGTCTGCTCACGCCAGTGCGCGAGCGCGTCGGCGGGTACAAAGAACGGCTCGGTGGACGGCCAGCCGTACGCCTGCTTCGTGAGCGCGATTTCGTCCTTGCCAAGCGGCTCGCCGTGCGCCTTCGCGGTATCCTGCCGGTTGGGCGAGCCGAAGCCGATGTGGGTCTTGGTGATGACGAGCGTGGGCCGCGTGGCGTCGGCCTTGGCCTCGGCGATCGCGGCGTCGATAGCCGCCATGTCGTTCACGTCGTGAACGTGCAGCACCTGCCACCCGTAGGACTCGAAGCGCTTCGCCGCATCGTCGCTGCAGGTGAGCGCGGTACTGCCGTCGATCGTGATGCCGTTATCGTCGAAGAAGCCGATCAGCTTGCCGAGCTGCATGTGGCCGGCGTAGCTCGCCGCCTCATGCGAGATGCCTTCCATGAGGCAGCCGTCGCCGGCGATGAAGTACGTGTAGTGATCGACGATGTGGTGACCGGGGCGATTGAACGCCGCCGCGAGACTTGCTTCGGCCACAGCGAAGCCCACCGCGTTGGCTACACCCTGGCCGAGCGGGCCGGTCGTGGTTTCCACCCCCTTGGTGTGGTGCACCTCGGGGTGCCCGGGGGTGAGGCTCTCCCACTGACGGAAGTTGCGGATCTCGTCGAGGGGCAGGTCGTAGCCGGCAAGATGCAATGTGCCGTAGAGCAACATCGACGCGTGGCCGACCGACAGGATGAACCGGTCGCGATCGGCCCAGTCGGGCGCCGTGGGATCGTGGCGCAGGTGCTTCGCGTACAGCGCGTACGCGAGTGGCGCGAGCGCCATGGGCGTACCGGGGTGCCCCGACTCCGCGGCCTGCACCGCGTCCATGGCCAGGGTGCGGACGGTGTCGATCGCGAGACGCACGGTCTCGGGCGACGCGGAAGCAGCAAGGGGTGACGCAGCGGACACGGATCGCTCCGGAGAGTTCGGCGAGGAGGCGGCGCGGACGGTGCGCCACCGCCGTGAAATCTAGCCGATTTCTGGAGGGACGGCGCACCTTCGGCGCACGAATTGTCCTACCCCAGGTACTTCTCCCGCGTCAGCATGAGGTGGTGCGCCATATGGCCGGCGATCATCCACACCAGCGCGCGGGCGGAGACCTCCTGACCGCTCGCGATCCCCCGCTGCGTCAGCGCTTCCGCATCCAGCGAGTGCGCCAGGGCCAGCGTGGCCGTGCGCACGGCCAGCAGTTCGCTCAGGATGTCAGTGAGCGCGCGGCGCGCCGCCCGGCTCTCCGGCACCCAGTCGTCCTGCTCGAAGCCCGGGAGCGGCGTGCGATCGCCGCGCGCCACGCGCAGCAACCGGTACGAGAACACCCGCTCCGTGTCGGTCACGTGCACCAGCTGTTCGGCCAGCGTCCACTTGCCGGGCGCGTATGCATACGCCGCCCGCGACTCGGCCACGCCCGCCAGCAACGACGGCCACTCCAGGGCCTGTGCTTCGAGGAGCGCCAGCACGTCGTCGCTGCCGCGAGCGGCAAGGGCGTCGGCGGTGGCATTGATGTACGTGATGGCGTACGGGGCGTGTTCGGTGGGATCGGGGCGATGAATGGGCATGGCCGAAAGATAGGACGGGTCAGAATCCGAGCGCATGGGCGAGTGCCTCGAGCGAGGTGGGATCACTCACCGCCCCCTGGGCCACGCGCGGTGAGCCGCCACCACGGCCACCCACCGCCTGCAGCGCGGTGCGCAACAGCGGCCCCGCCTCGAGCCCGCTGTCGGCCGACGTGGCGAGCAGCGCCCCACCACTGTCCAGGTGCGTCACCAGCACCGTGCACGGTCCGAGGGCGATCAGTTGCTGCGCCAACGGCTCGGACTCCTTCACGGGACCAACGGCCGTCACGCGAACCCGGCGTATCCCGGTGCGGTCAACCGCCGCGGACTGCCATAGCGCCTGCGCCTCGTACCGCGCCAGCTCCTGCTGCCACCGCTTGCGATCGCGCTCAAGCTCTGTGAGGCGCACCGATTGCTGCTCCACCAGCTCCGGCAAATCGGACGGCGCTGCTGACAGCGGGCGTGCCGAACGCGCGAGCAGCTCGGCGTCGAGGCGCGCACGCTGCACGGCGCGATATCCGCAGAGGAACTCGATGCGGGTGTTGCCGCGCGTCCGTTCGAGCCGGCGGAGCAGGATGGCGCCGATCTCCCCGGTGCGCCCCACGTGCGTACCACCACAGGCGCTGCGATCGAGCCCCTCGATGGTCACGATGCGCAGCAGACCGGCGCGATCACTCGCCTTGCGGAGCCCTGTGGCCGTCGCCGCCTCCTCATAGGACACGGTCACCGCATGGTTGCCAAGGGCGAGGGTATTGGCGCGCACTTCAATCGCCGAGAGCTGGTCGGGCGTGAGCGCGGTACCCGCCACGTCCACGGTGCTGTAGTCCGCGCCGAAGTGCACGCTCACCGTCGGGCAGCCGTATTCGTCGGCCAGCAACGCTGAGAGTAGATGCTGGCCCGTGTGCTGCTGCATGTGATCCACCCGGCGGGCCATGTCTACCTGTCCCACCACCATGGAACCAGCGGCCAGATCCAGCGGCTCGGCGAGGTGGTGCGCCACCCGCTCCTCCTCGTCCACCACGTCCACGATCGCCACGTCGGCGAGCGTCCCCAGATCGTGCGGCTGCCCGCCGGAGGTGGGGTAGAATGCCGATCGGTCGAGGTACACCACCCGGCCCCCATCCGTCGTGGCCGTCACGGTGGCGCTGAAGTCGGCCAGCACGGCGTCGTCGTAGTAGAGGCGGGTGGT
Organism: Gemmatimonas sp.; assembly: GCF_044344655.1. GTDB lineage: Bacteria > Gemmatimonadota > Gemmatimonadetes > Gemmatimonadales > Gemmatimonadaceae > Gemmatimonas. The sequence continues at coordinate 8,939 of NZ_JBIJCN010000024.1, read as the reverse complement.
GGCCATAACGCGGGACATGCAGGGGCGGTGAGGGTTCGGTAAGAATGCCGTGGCGGGATATCTTGTGCGGTATGACGTCAAATATGACGCGGGCCCTGCCGAAGCTGTTGGCCACCGGCGTACTGCTGGCTGGGATGGGTGGTTGCCTCCCGGTCAGCACCACGCCGCTCCCCGCCGGGGATACGCGCGAGGTCGACCCACCGGTCACCGCCGTGCGCATGCCGCCCGCTCCGGACGATCCCGAGCCGCCACCGGCGGCCTCGGACTCGGCGGGCACCGCGCGGCTCATGCGGTTGGCGTATGTGTGGCATCTCGCGTCGCTCCATCACCCCGCGGTGGCGGTACGCGGGGCGCCGCTCGACTCGGCGTTCATTCGTGCGGTCACGCTCGTACGCCGAGCCGGCGATCCGGCGCTGTTGGAGGTGGCATACGCGCGGTTCCTCGCTGCCCTCAACGACCCGCTTACGCGCGTGGAACGGGCCGATGCGGCCGTTTCCGCACCGCCACCGGTCGTCATGACGGTGAACGCCGAGCGTACGCGCGACAGCATTCTCGTCTTGCAGTTGCCGTCGTCGAGCCGTTACGAGGAGAGCGCGGCGGTGGGCGTGCGTGATGCGCTGCGCACGGTGCCGTCGCGTGTGATTCTCGACCTGCGCACGACCGCTGCCGGCGCCGATCCGGACAGCGTGGACGCCTTTGCGGCCCGTACCCAGTTGGTCGAGCAGTTGGCATCCGTACCGTTCACCATGACGGGCGTCCGGGTGCGTCGTGTGGGGGGCGCGCGTGAACTCCCCACTGGCTGGACCTTCGACGATGCGTGGCTCGGGCGTGATGGTGCGCTGGTGCAACCGCGGTCCCCCGTGCCGCGTCGCATCGTCGTGCTGGCCAATGTGCATACCGTAATGCCGCGCGGTGTGATGGGACTGCTCGCCACCGGTCGGGCCGTGCTCGTGGCCGAGGACGGCGTGAGCGACGAGGCGCTCGTGCCCAGCGTGCGCGTGCCGATCGGGGCGGGGCTTGTGGCGCGCATCCGCACCGGTGACCTGATGCACGCTGACGGCAGCAGCGGGCTCGTGGCGGATACGCTCGTGGCAGGGCGAGGTGGGGCCATGCCGTCCGACAGTGCCCCGGCCATCCGCGTGGCCATAGCGATGCTGCGAACCGGTCGCCTCGTGCGTGCGTCGCGGCTGGCACGGGTGCGGCCACGCGCCGTGCTGCCGGGTTACTACGACACCGATCCCTATCCCTATTTGGGCTCGCGCGTGCTGGCGGGGGCACGTACGTGGAGCGCCATGCGCGCGCGCCATGCGCACCGCGATCTGTACGACGAGGACATCGACGGCGTGTTCGAGCGGGCGCTGCCCCGGCTCGAGGCGGCGCGCTCCGCCAGTGAGTACACGACAGTGATGATGAGCGTGGTGAGTGCATTCGACGACGCCCAGGTCACCCTGCGGGGCGCCACGGTGGACGGTGCGCGCGGGACCGCGATGCTGCCCTTCCGGGTGCGCTGGGTGGACGGGCGCGTGGTCATCAGCGACGTGATTGTGGACTCGGTCACCCGCGCACTGGGGCTCACGGTCGGGCAGGAGGTGGTGGCAGCCGACGGCTATCCGGTGCCGGCGTGGATGTTGGAGCATCGTCGCAGCGTGTCGGCGCCCAATGAATGGTCCCGCCAGCACCAGCTCATGGACCTCATGGTGCGCGGTCGCGCGGGCACGTCGCTGTTCCGCGTACGCGATGTGACCGGGCGTGAGCGGCAGTTTCCGGTGCCGCGCACGGCGGCGTATGCCGCGCTGCTGCCCCAGGTGGAGCGGGCGCGTCAGCCGGCCACGCTGGCCCTGCCCAATGGCATCGCCTACCTGGACGTGGACCGTCTCACCGAACAGACGGTGGAGGCCGAACTGCAGCGGCATCGGGGTGCCCGTGCGTGGATCCTCGACCTGCGTGGCGGCATTGCCGACACCAGCCGAGTGGCGACCGCCGTGCTGCGTGCCGTGCGCACGCGTGCCGAAGCGGTGGTGGCGCGCGAACTGCATCGGTACCAGTCGGCGCCCTGCCTCGCGGCAACGTTGCGCGAGGCGACGCAGCAGTGCCCCGACGAACGTGAGGGGCGCTCCCGTGTGGTGCGTGGTGACACAGCCGGCGGTTTTGCCGGGCGCCTCGTGGCGCTGGTCGACGAACGCACCAGTGGTGCCATGGAGCGGCTCGCCGCCACGCTCGAAGCGAGTACAGAGCTCACCTTCATCGGCACCGCTACGGCGGGTTCGCCAGCGGAGGCGGTGGACATTCCGCTGCCGGGCGGACTCACGCTGAGTGTGCCCGCGGCTGAGCTACGCCGTGCCGATGGCAGTCAGTGGCAGCGCATCGGCATGACGCCGCTGATCGACGCGCGTATGACCCTGCGCAGTTACCGCAGTGGCAGCGACGAAGTGATCGATCGTGCCCAGCAGTGGCTCGTGCAGCAGCTCGACGGTTCGCGGCGGCGGCGGTGACATCACGACCGCGCGGGGCTACGTGATGCGGGCGTTGCCGATCGACGAGGCGCTCCCGGCACTGCAGGCGGCGTTGCAGGCGCGCTCCGTGGCGGTGCTCGAGGCACCACCAGGCGCCGGCAAGACCACACGCGTGCCACTCGCGCTGCTGCAGGCGTCGTGGCTGGGCACGCAGAAGATCGTGATGCTCGAGCCGCGGCGCCTCGCGGCCCGCGCCGCTGCGCAATACATGGCGCGCACCCTTGGCGAGCAGGTGGGCGGCACCGTGGGTTATCGCGTACGCGGCGAAACGCGGGTGAGCAAGGAGACACGTATCGAAGTGGTGACCGAGGGGGTGCTGGCGCGCCTCCTCTCGGCCGACGCCACACTCGACGGCTACGGCGCGGTGCTCTTCGACGAGTTTCATGAGCGGTCGCTGCAGGCGGACCTCGGTCTCGCCCTCGTGCTCGAAACCCAGCAGCAGCTGCGTGAGGACCTGCGCGTGCTGGTCATGTCGGCCACGCTCGACGGTGATGCCGTGGCGCAGCTGATCGCTGATGGGGCAGGGGCGGCGCCGGTGGTTCGCAGCCGTGGCCGCATGTTCCCCATTACCACGCACCATTGTGCGTCGCGCAGCGACGAGCGTATGGAGGCGGCCACGAGTCGCGTCGTGCGCGATGCGCTTACCGCGTGCGATGGGGATGTGCTGGTATTCCTGCCGGGGATGGGTGAGCAGCGTCGCACGGCGGAACGGCTGGAGGGGAGCGTACCGCCCAACGTAGACGTGTACGTGCTGCACGGCAGCATGCCACTCGCCGAGCAGGATGCAGCGCTCGCACCCGCCCCATCGGGGCGTCGCAAGGTGGTGCTGAGTACGAGCGTGGCGGAGACGAGCCTCACGGTCGAAGGGGTCCGCGTGGTGGTGGATGCCGGCTGGTCGCGTATTCCACGCTACGATTCGGTGGCCGGGCTCACCCGGCTGCACACGGTCCGCGTGAGTCGTGCTTCGGCCGACCAGCGGCGCGGGCGGGCCGGGCGTACGGCACCGGGTACATGCTACCGGCTGTGGGACGTGCACGAGGAGCATGGCTTTCTTGCGGCATCGCGTCCGGAGATCATCGATGCCGATCTGTCGAGTCTCGCGCTGGAGCTGGCGGATGCGGGCATTGCCGATCCCACACAGCTCCGCTGGCTCGATGTGCCGCGCCCGGGTCCCTTCGCGCAGGCGAGGCAGCTCCTCGCGCAGCTCGGTGCACTCGACGCTCAGGGGCGCATCACGCCACACGGCAAGCGCATGGCATCGCTGCCGCTGCAGCCGCGGCTGGCGCATCTGGGGTTGATCGCGAAGGCGCGCGGACAGTTGCCACTGGGCGCCGCGATTGCTGCGCTGCTCGAGGAGCGCGACGTGGTGCGCGGTGAAGGCTTCGGTACCACGCCGGCCGACCTGCGGTTGCGTACGGAGCTACTGCAGCGTGGCGGCGATGGGGGCGCGCTGTCGATGTACGGTGCGCATGCCGATCGCGACGGCGTGCGCCGTGTGAAGCAGAGCGCTGAGGATCTTGTGCGCCGCATCGACCACAGCGCGCGCCTGCAGCCGTGGGAGGATACCGAAACCGGTGCGCTCCTCGCGCTCGCCTTCCCCGATCGCGTGGCGCAGCGCCGCGCTGGCGCCGAACCGCGCTATCTGTTGCGCAACGGTAGCGGCGCCGTACTGCCCAAGGGCGACAGTCTGCATGACGCACCGTATCTCGCCGTGGCCGAGCTGGAGGGGCAACCACCGGAGTACCGCATTGCCCGCGCAGCGCCGCTCAAGCTCGAGGAGATCCGCGCTGACTTCGGTGATCAGATCGTGCGCGAATCCGTCGTGGCGTGGGACGAGCGCCCCCGCGGTGTGAAGGCGGTGGAGCGCACCATGCTGGGCGCGATCACGCTCGAGGAGAAACCGCAGCGCGACCCCGACGCCGAGCTCGTACGCGCGGCACTGCTGGAGCAACTGGCACGGATGGGTGTGAGCGCGTGGCCCTGGCGCGAGGGCGCGCAGCGGTTGCGTGAGCGGTTGGCGTTCGTGCATCACCACGATGCATCGTGGCCCGATGTGAGCGACGAGGCCCTCGTTGCATCGCGTGCCGAGTGGCTGGGCCCCTTCCTCGATGGTGTGCGCACGTGGGGGCAGCTGGAGCAGGTCGACTGGCACGAGGCGCTTGCCGGGATGGTGCCGTGGAGCCAGCGCGCCGCACTCGATCGCCTCGCGCCCACGCATCTCGAGGTGCCGAGCGGCTCACGGATTGCAATCGACTACAGCGAGCCGGCGGCGCCGGTGCTGGCGGTCAAGCTGCAGGAAGTCTTTGGCTGGACCGCCACCCCGATGCTGTACGACGGGCGCGTGCCGATCACGCTGCATCTCCTGTCGCCCGCGCAGCGGCCGGTCCAGGTCACGCGCGATCTCGCGGGATTCTGGACGAGCAGCTACTTCGAGGTGCGCAAGGAACTGCGCGGGCGGTACCCGCGGCATCCGTGGCCCGATGATCCGCTCACGGCGGAGGCCACGCGAAGAGCGAAGCCGCGGGGAACGTAGGCCCCTCCTCCGCGCGTCGCCGTTACGCGAACGCCCCCGGCAACGCCGCCACGAACTGCTTCATTTCGTCGGGCGTGCCGATCGAGACGCGGCACCAGTCCGTGTACGGCGGGAAGGCGCGCCCAATCACGAAGCCCTTGCTGAGGAAGTACTTCTGCATCTGCTCGACCGGGCGTCCGGCCTGGAAGAACACGAAGTTCGTCTGCGACGGGGCCACGTTCTTGCCAAGCGTCTTGAGCGCATCCATGAGCATGGTGCGCCCTTCCGCGTTCTTGGCCTTCACGAACGCCTGATACTCGGTGTCGAGCAGGGAGGCCTTGCCAGCCACGAGGCCGAACACGTTGGGGTCGCCCGTCACGTACTGCTGCAGCTTGGCGATGATGTCGGGGCGTGCCACAGCGAAGCCGCAGCGCAAGCCGGCCAGCCCGTGGAGCTTGCTGGCGGTGCGCGACACGATGATCGGCTGCCCCTTGAGCACGAGGTCCACCATCGACTTGTGCCCCGGCACGTTCACGAAGTCGAAGTACGCTTCGTCGACGATCACCGTGCTGCGGCGCGCCGAGTTGGTGACGAACTCGCGTAGCGCTTGATCGTCGGCGAGGTTCGACGTGGGATTGTTGGGGTTGCAGACGAACACGAGCTTGGTGTTGCCGTTGATCTTCTGCTCCATCTGGTACAGATCGTGATCCATCCGGTGATCGAGCGGCACCTTGTGCACGGTGGCACCGAGCGTTTCGCCCCAGCGCGGCAGGTCTTCGAAGGTGGGCCACGGCGCCACGATCTCGCCGCCGTGCATGTTGTAGGCGAGTGCGAGGATCGACAGCACTTCGCTCGAGCCCTGCGTCACCAGCACGTGGTCTGCCGGCACGCCCACATACTTCGCGAACGTTTCGCGGATCTCCTCGCGGATGGGCGGCATGTACCACGTATGCTGCGCCCAGCTCCCCATGAGCGCATCCTTCGCCTTCGGCGACATGCCGAACGGGTTCTCGTTGAAGTGGAGGCGGATGGGTCCTGCGGCGCGACGCGCGGCGGTCACGTCGCGCTCCATCTGGTCGAGCATCGTGGCGTACGACACGCCGCCGCCGAGCACGCGCGACATTTCCGACGCGGGGAGGAGACCGGGAAGCGCCACACTGGCGCCGAGTCCGAGGCTAGTTGTACGAAGCCATTGACGACGGGACACGGAGCTCACGGGCGCCTCGAGGTGACGAAGGGTTGGAGATGGGGACGACGGGCATAATCGACACCCGGAGCGTCCGCTTCGCCAGCGGACGCGGCTATCTTGCCGCCATGTCCTGGCAACGCTGGCTGGTCACGGCCCTTTCGTTTGCACTCATGTTCGGCACCTCCGCGTGGGTGGTGTCGAGCCACTGGCCACGCACGGGGATGCCGTGGCTGGCGTGGCCGGTGCACGCGGCGGCGCTGGCCACGGTGACGGCGGAGCTCTGCACCCGGGCGTTCAAGATCCAGGCGTCGGCGCGCGCCTGCGGTATTCCATTGACGTTCGGCACGGCACTGCGCGTGTGCTTGGCGGGCGATCTTGCGGCCGCCATCACGCCGGCGCGGGCGGGCGCGGAGCCGTCGCGCTTTTTGGTGCTGGCGGAGAGTGGCACGAATGCGGCGGGGCGCGTGTTGGTGCTCTTTCTCGAGCTCTTTCTCGAAATGTGGTCGCTGGTGCTGGTGTGCGCGGTGCTGGCGATTGCGTTCCGCGGGCGCGGGGCGAGTGTGAGCGGGTTGCTGGCGTTGGTGGGTGGGTACAGCACGTTGGTTCTCGGTGTCGGTGCGATCGGCTGGTTCCTCTCGCGGCGCAACGCCAACGGGCCGGTGCCGTCGTGGGCGCGGCGTGTCGGCATGGAGAGCGGCCGGTGGCGCGCCGTGCAGCGCACACTTCGCTCCCTGCGCGGGGCGGTGGAGTCGCTGCGGCATGCGAACCCGCGGTTGATGGGGCTCGCCTTTGGCGGCTCGGTACTGCACGTGCTGTTCAAAGTGGCCACGCTGCCGCTGCTCGTGTTCCTTGGCGATCCGTCGTTTCCGGTGACGATGGACACGCTGGCGCCGCTGGTGCTGTGGCCCCTGGCCCTGTTCTATGGGGGCGTCGTGGTGCCGGCGCCGGGTGGCGGCGGCTTCATCGAGGGCGCGTTCGCGGCTACGCTCTCCACCGCGATCCCCGCGGGGATTTTTGCCGCCGCGTTGCTGTGGTGGCGCTTCTATACGTTTTACTTGTACATCCTGATCGGTGGGCTCGCGGCCGGAGATGCCGCGCTGCGGGCACTGCGCCCACGCTCCGGTGTCAGAGACGATGCCGTGGGCGAGGTCGATCAGACGTCTGCTGCCGGCGCGGCGCTGCGCGCCAAGGACCGTCGTTGAGCCCAACCTCCGGTGCTGCCGTTGCCCCTGCCGTTCCGCGGTGGCAGCTGATTGGCGGCTTTCTGATCATCTACGTGGTGTGGGGCTCCACGTATCTGGCGATCAAGTGGGGGGTGGAGACGATCCCGCCCTTCTTCATGGGGGCGGTACGCTTTCTGCTGGCGGGGTCGGCGCTGTACGCGTGGACTCGGTGGCGAGGGGCCGCGGCGCCCACGCGCCGCGCCTGGCGCGACTCGGCGATCGTGGGGGCGCTGCTGCTGTTCGTGGGGAACGGTGCGGTGAGCTGGGCGAGTCAGCGGGTGAGCTCGGGGCTGACCTCGGTGCTGGTGGCGACGGTGCCGCTCTGGCTGGTGCTGTGCGAGGCCTACCAGGGGAAGCGGCCGCGGGTGATGCAGGTGGTGGGGGTGGCGATCGGGCTGGTGGGGGTGGCGCTGCTGGTGCTCCCCGCCGCCGGCGCGGCCGGTGCCCGATCCACCGCGGTCGACCCGATCGGCGCGGTGGTGCTGGCGCTCGGCTCGCTGTCGTGGACGGTCGGGTCGCTTTACTCGCGCACGGCGAAACAGGCCACGCCGGCGGGGCTCGCGATCGGGATGCAGATGCTGACGGGGGGGGTGCTGCTGTCGATCCTCTCGCTGGCGATGGGCGAGTGGGGGCGGGTGCATCCGAGCGAGGTGTCGCTGACGAGTATTCTGTCGCTACTCTATCTGATCACTTTCGGGTCACTGATTGGATTCAGCACGTACATGTGGCTGCTCAAGGTGGCCAGCCCCGCCGCGGTGGGCACCTACGCCTACGTGAATCCGGTGGTGGCGGTGCTGCTGGGGGTGCTTTTGGGCGGGGAGCGGTTGCCGCGCCTCGCGTGGGTGGCGATGACGGTGATCGTGGGTGGCGTGGCGCTGGTGAGCCTCGTGGACGCGCGCCGGCGGGCAACGGGGTAACGCCGTCGAGGGGGTGGGTCGATTCCACCCGTTCGACGCGCCGTGAATCCTGCCGGTACGGGCGCCGTAGGGGGGAGCGTCCTCACTTCACCAGGAGCCCGCAGATGCGCACACACCTCAAGGTCGTCGGCCTCGTCAATCTGCTCTACAGCGCCCTCGGCATGCTGGCCGCGCTCGGGGTCCTCTTCGGCAGCCTCTTCGGAGCGCTCTCCACGCTCAATCCGATCGCGATCATCGTGGGCACCGTCACGGGTGTGATTGCGGCGGTGCTGGTGGGCGTGGTCAGCCTGTTCGGGCTGATCGCAGGGTTCGCGTTGCTCAACCACCGCAACTGGGCGCGTTACGTGATGCTGGTGGTGTCGGCGTTCCGCCTATTCAAGTGGCCGTGGGGCGCGGCGTTCGGGGCCTACTCGATCTGGGTGCTCACGCACGAGGAGACGCGCCGGGAGTTCGCGTTGCACAGCTGATGGGGAGGGCCGGGACATGGATCCCGGCCTTTTCTTCATTACCGGGGCGGGGTCGGGGTCTTTGTCGGGGCACTGCCACCACGGTCTGGGCACTGCCACAACAGTTTGGGTACTGCAA
>NZ_JBIJCN010000087.1:0-4750 GCF_044344655.1 Gemmatimonas sp. | reverse complement strand
TGCACAACGCGTGTCGTGACCGGCGTGGGGGTGCCGCAGATCGCCGCCATCATGGACGCGGTGGAAGGCGCCGGTGACGTGCCCGTGATCGCCGACGGCGGCATCAAGTACTCGGGCGACATCGTCAAGGCGCTCGCCGCCGGCGCGTCCAGCGTCATGATGGGCTCCATGCTGGCCGGCACCGAGGAGAGCCCGGGCGAATCGTTCCTCCTCGAGGGGCGACGCTTCAAGATGATCCGCGGGATGGGCTCGCTCTCGGCCATGCAGGACGGCTCGGCCGATCGCTATTTCCAGGACGGCGAGATGGGTCCCAAGAAACTCGTGCCCGAGGGCATCGAGGGGCGGGTACCGTACAAGGGCCCCGTGGGCGACGTGCTGTTCCAGATGATCGGCGGCCTGCGCAGCGGAATGGGCTACGTGGGGTGCGGCAGCATCGACGCGCTCCGGACGGAAGCCGAGTTCGTGCGGATCACTACCGCCGGCCTCCGGGAGTCGCACCCGCACGACGTCACGATCACCCGCGAAGCGCCCAACTATTCGCTGTGATCCGGGACGTGTGGCGGCGTCGCGATGCCTGACCCACGACCCGAACCCGAACCCGAACCCGAACCCGGTGCCGGCGTGGATCAGCGCCGGGTCCGAGGTTCGGGTTGTGCGCTACGGGTTTCGCGCTTCGGGCGCGTTCCGGTCGACGGGTCCCGCTAATCCAGCGGCCCCCGGCGTTGCGCTTGGCGGTACACGCACCGATGTTCCCCGAGTTGCGGGGAACCCCGCTCCCGATGGGAGCCCTCCCAGTCCAGCGGGCGGGGGCCGTCAACGATAGCACCGTCGGTCCCCGTATCCCCGTCGTACCCTGCGTACCGCTCCCCCTCCTGCGGCACGCTCCACCCAGACCACACGGCTGATGGGAATCTGGTCAAAGAAATCGATCGTGGCACTCCGCGCCGAAGCGGATAGCGCCGAGGGCGGACTCAAGCGCACGCTCGGCGCGCTCAACCTGACGATGCTTGGCATCGGTGCCATCATTGGTGCCGGCATCTTCGTGCTTACGGGCACGGCGGCGGCCAATTTCGCCGGTCCTGGTGTCTCGCTCTCCTTCGTGCTGGCCGGCCTCGCCTGTCTGTTCGCGGGCCTCTGCTACGCCGAGTTCGCGTCGATGATCCCGATCGCCGGCTCCGCGTACACCTACAGCTACGCCACCATGGGCGAAGGTGTGGCGTGGTTCATCGGCTGGAACCTCGTGCTCGAGTACCTGTTCGCCGCCTCCACCGTGGCGGTGGGCTGGTCGGGCTACTTCAGCGCCATGCTCAACGAAGTGGGGATCCACATTCCCGCCGCGTTCGCGTCGGCGCCGCTGACCGTCATCAACGGGCACGAAGTGGTGCGCGCGTTCACGTGCGTGGGCGCCGATGGCGGCACGCTGATGGACGCCACCACGCAGGCAGCGTTTGTGGTGCGTGAGGCGTGCTCGGCGGCCGGCGGTACGGCAGTCGAAGGGCTGATCAATCTGCCCGCGGTGGCGCTGATCCTTGCCCTGACGTTCCTGCTGGTGCGCGGGGTGCAGGAGTCGGCCACGTTCAACAACATCGTCGTCGCGATCAAGATGATCATCGTGCTGCTCGTGATCGGCTTCGGCTTCATGTACGTGAACACCGACAACTGGTCGCCGTTCATCCCGGAGATGGTCACCAACCCCGACGGCAGCACGAAGTACGGCATGGCCGGTGTGCTGCGTGCCGCGCCCGTGGTGTTCTTCTCCTACATCGGGTTCGACGCCGTGTCGACGGCCGCGCAGGAAGCGAAGAACCCGCAGCGTGACCTGCCGATCGGCATGATCGCCTCGCTGCTGATTTGCACGGTGCTCTACATCCTCATGTCGCTGGTGATGACCGGCCTGGCGCCCTACACGGCGCTCGGCGTGCCGCACCCGGTGTCGGCCGCGCTCGAGGCGGTGCCGCAGCTCAAGTGGCTCGAATATCTCGTGAACATCGGCGCCGTGGCGGGTCTGTCGTCGGTCGTGCTCGTGATGCTCATGGGCCAGCCGCGCATCTTCTACACGATGTCGCGTGACGGCCTCCTGCCGAAGGTCTTCGCGAAGGTGCACCCGGTGTACCAGACCCCCGCCGCGTCCACGTGGATCGTGGGTATCATCGCGATCATCATCGCCGGATTCTTCCCGCTCGGTCTCCTCGGAGAACTGGTGTCGGGTGGTACCCTGGCCGCGTTCGCCACGGTGTGCATCGGCGTGTGGGTGCTGCGTGTCCGGTCGCCGGAGCTCGAGCGTCCGTTCAAGACGCCGCTCGTGCCACTGGTGCCGATCCTTGGCGCCGGCGCCACGCTGTACATGATGTATCAGCTCCCCGGCCTCACCTGGGCGCTGCTGGGTGCCTGGACGGCGATCGGCATGACCACGTACTTCGTGTACGGCATGCGCAACTCGACGATCGGCAAGCAGGAAGCGTCTCGTAAATGAGCGCGGCCGTGACCGATGGGCTTCTCAGCGCATCGGAAGTGCGGCAGGCGGCGATCCATTCGTGGTTCGCCGCCCTCCGCCCCGGCATGACGGTGGCGTTGTCCACCCACATGAATGCGGATGGTGACGGCTGCGGCAGTGAAACCGCGCTGGCGAGACTCCTCGCGCAGCGCGGGATTCACTGCCGCATCGTCAATCCCACCCCGTGGCCGGCGATGTTCCAGTTCCTCCTCGGCAACGACGTGGAGGAGGCAAGCGCGCGCGGTGCCCGGGCGCTCGATGATATCGACGCGCTGATCGTGCTCGATATCAACGATGTGCGGCGCCTCGGGCAGTTGTCGGATCGGGTGCGTGCGCTCACCGTGCCGGTATCGGTAATTGATCACCATGTGCCCGGCGACGAACCGGTGGGGACACTTGCCGTGGCCGACACGCACGCGTGCGCCACCGGCGAGCTGGTTTTCGATATCGCGGTCACCCTGGGGCTCGAGATCACCCCGGCGATTGCGCAGTCGCTGTACGCGGCCATCCTCACGGATACGGGCAGCTTCCGGTTCAGCAATACCTCGCCCCGTGCACACGGTATTGCCGCCGCGCTGCTTGCGGCCGGGGTGAACCCCGAGGACATGTATCGGCGCATCTATGCGCAGGTCAGCCTCGGCCGCCTGCATCTGCTGCGCGAGGCGCTGGCCACGATCGAAAGCGAGCCGGACATCGGCCTGTCGCATATCTCGATGGATGCTGGCGTGCTGGACCGGTTCGATGTGACGAGCGAGGAGCTGGACGGGATTGTGGAGCATCCGCGCAGCATCGCCGGCACCCGCATGGCGCTCTTCTTCCGCGATCTCGGGCACGGCAAGGTGAAGGTGAGCCTGCGTAGCACCGGCGATGTGGACGTGCAGCGGTTTGCGCGCCGCTACGGCGGCGGCGGGCACCGGAAGGCGTCCGGCGCGATGCTGAGTGGGTCACTCATCGAGGTGCGTTCGCAGGTGGTGGCCGACGCACGGGCGTATCTGCGGGGCGAGCTGGCCGACTGACGGCGCGTGGCGACCCGCGAGGCCGAAGCCCTGCCTCCCGCAGCACACGGCCGGTGTCGGCCGCATCCACCCACATGCGGAGCTTCTGTGTAGCGCCTCCGGACGATAATCCGTAGAGGCGCCGGTTCGCGTAGAACATTCGGTCCTCCGGCGGCGCCGTCCACGAGGCGAGATAGCGCCCACCCGGATCGTACAGATCCACGATCCCGCCGCGGTATGTCGCGCCGGCGAACGATACGAACGTCGTCTCGCCACTGCGCCACCCGCCCAGCGCCGCGTTGTCGCCTTTGTCGAGCATGATGGCATACTCGCCGCCGCTGAGCTTCGTCTTCTTGAACGTGGGAGCGGCGACGCGCTCCACGAACGGGACCGTGCGCACCGCGCCGCTCTCATCGAACATCGCGAGTCCGAAGCCGAACGTCGTGGCGGCGGTACAGCGTCCGGTCGGTGCACCGCGGATGAACGTGGCGCTGGATACGAACTCGTTCCCGCCCCCGTTCAGTGGCCACGGAAAGGCGTGGCGACGGGTCGCGCGCCCCGCCGAGTCCATCTGCACGGCGAAGGCCGACGGCGATGTGATGAGCAGGAGCAGTGAGCCGTCGGTGAAGACGCACAGCGCGTTGGCAATGGCCGCCTCCGGCACTGTCACACTGCGTACGAAGGTGCCGTTGGTCGAATAGAACGACACGCGGCCGTTCCCCGGATCCAGGACACCCACCGTGTTGCCCGTGGCGAGCGCCACGTCTACGGGTCGCTTGAGCTGACCGGGCCCCGATCCACGACCGCCTACGCTCCATCGATGCGCGCCATCGCGCGCGCTGAACGCATGCAATTCGAGTGTGCCGGCATCGAGTACATAGATCTGCGATGCGTCGGCGACATGCTCGCGCACCCAGCCGAAGAGGGTATCGTCTGGGGTTCCACCGGCTCGCCACATCGGGACCCACGTCTTCCGCAACACCCGCCGCGGCCCGTCCGCGGACGCGGTTGCAGGCGTCGTTTGGGCCATCATGGCCCACGGTGCGCCTGCCAGCGTCACGGCGCAGAGCAGGGCAGCGGTGTGCACCCGATGTCGCGCATGGCACCCGCGTTGAATCATCCGTGGCATGAAGGTTGTCAGTGTGAGGGGTCGACGGTGATGAGGTGCCGGAGTGCGCGCCCCAGTGCCACCCGCGCCACGGGGTCGGGATCCACCTGGCTCGCGAGGCGCAATCGCGCCACGCCGTCGTTGAGCAGCAGA
>NZ_JBIJCN010000058.1:0-14221 GCF_044344655.1 Gemmatimonas sp. | reverse complement strand
TCGAGCAGCCAGAGGAACACGCGCTCCTCAGTGATCTCGCGCTCGATCTCGGTGAGACGCCCCTGCTTCTGGAGCTGCGCGTACACCTGGCCGGGGTCGGCGTTCCGGGCTTTCGCCAGCTCTTCCACGCGCGCGTCCACTTCGGCCGCGCTGGCGGTGAGCGACTCACGCTCGGCGATCGTGTCGATGATCAGATCGCGACGGACCTGATTCTCGGCCATCGGCATGAATTCCTTGGCGAACGTCTGCTTCTGCGCGTCGGGGACCCCGTACATCTGCATGTACCCGTCCACGAGCTGCATCACCCACGCCTTGGGCACGTCGAACGGATTGGCTTCGACGATTTGCTGCACGAGCTGCCCGCGCACATCGGCATCAGCTTCCCGCTTGGCGTGCTCGCCCATGTCCTTGCGGACGGCGTCCCGAAGCGCATCGATCGTGTCGAAATCACCGATCTCGCGCGCGAAGGCGTCGTCGAGGGCAGGGAGCGACTTGCGCTTGACGTCCTTCACCGTCACGCGCACGAGCTTCGTCACGCCGCGCTGCGACTCGTCGGGGAAGTCTTCCGGCCAGCGCACGCTCTCCTCTGACGTAGCGCCCGGCGCAGTCTTCATCACCAGCTCTTCGATGCCGGCGATAGCCTGACCACCGCCGAGTACGATGCGGTATTCCTTGCCCTCGGGGAGGGTGCCGTCGGCGTCGGCCGTGGACAGCAGCGCGGTGACCATGTCACCCTCGGCCGCCTTCCCGTCCACCGGTGCCCATTCCGCCTTCTGTTCGCGGATGCGCTCGATCTGTTCGTCGACGAGTTCGTCGGTGACCGGCGTTTCCTTCCGCGTGAGCGAGTAGCCGTCGAGCTTCTCGAGCGCGAGCTCGGGGCGTACTTCGCAGTGGAGTTCGAACTCCAGGGGCTGGCCCGGCGCCGCCTTGACGTCGTGCACGTGCGGCTGCGCGGCAAGCTTGAGTCCCTCGCGTTCGATCGCCTCGCGGAAGGCCTCGTTGATCACGAGTTCGATCGCTTCCTGACGGACGGCCTCGGGGAACTTCTTGCGCACCATGGACGGCGGGGCCTTGCCCGGACGGAAGCCGGGGAGGCGGACCTGCGTCGCGTACTTGCGCGCCGCCTGGTCTTCGTAGGACGCCACAGTGTCGGCCGGCACCGTGATCTGCAGGCGCCGGGAGACGCCTGCGGTCTCGGTCGGTGTGATGGTGATGTTCATTCGGCAAAATCTAGCGGGGAAGGGGGGCGCGGGACCACTGCCGACGGGAAAGGGGGACGGCGTTGGCCGTCCCCCTTTCCCGTCGGCACACGCATCGTCCGGTCAGACCGGCGCCAGCGTTGGCTCCGGTCTGGGGGCGCCCTTTCTGGCTGGGGCCCCGCCGATCAGCTCCGCCACGATCTTGCCCGAGGCAATCACGCCCGGCAGCCCAGCGCCGGGGTGCGTGCCCGCGCCGCAGAAGTAGAGGTTCGGAATGTCCTTGCTCTGGTTGTGCGGACGCATGTACGCCGACTGGGTGAGCACCGGCTGCGGGCCAAAGGCGCTGCCCATGTAGCTGTTGAGCGTGTTCTCGAAATAGCGCGGATCGATGCGACGCTCGGTGACGATGTGCTTCTGCAGGTCGGGGAGGTACCGGTCCTCGAGATACTGCATGATCTTGTCCCGGTACCGCTGGCTCACCGCTTCCCAGTCGGTGCCGCTACCCAGGTGTGGTACCGGCGATAGCACGTACCAGCAATCGTGGCCCGGCGGGGCCAGCGAGGGGTCGGTGGCCGTGGGGCGGTGCAGGTAGAGTGAGAAATCGTCCGACAGGATTTTCCGCTCGAAAATGTCCTCGAGGAGTTCCTTGTAGCGCGGGCCCATGATGATCTCATGGTGGGCCGTGCCGGGATACTGTTTGTCGGTGCCGAAGTAGATCACGAACAGCGACATCGAGTGCTGCAGGTTCTCGACCTTGCGGTTCGGCACGCTGGGGCGCTTTTCCGGCGCGATGAGCGTGCGATACGCCTGCACGAGGTCCCCGTTGCACACGACGGCATCGGCACGCAGCTGCTGGCCGTTCTTGAGTCGGACGCCGTTCGTGCGGCGATTGTCGCCCACCATGATCTCGTCCACTTCGCTGTTGAGGCGCAGCTCACCGCCCAGATCCTCGAAGGCTTGAATCAGCGCGCGCACGAGGGCACCGGTGCCGCCCATCGCGAAAAGCACTCCCCACTGCTGCTCGAGCTTGTGGATGAGGGCGTAGACGCTCGATGAGCGGTAGGGATTGCCTCCCACCAGCAGCGGATGGAAGGAGAACACCTGCTTGAGGCGCTCGTCCCGGATGTACTTCTCGGCGAAGCCCGCCACCGACCGGTCGGCGCGCGTGCGCACGAGGTCGGGAATGGCCTTGATCATCGAGCCCAGAGTCAGGAAGGGCTTGTCGATGAGCGGCATGCCGACGTTGAAGATCTCCCACGACTTCTTGCGGAACCGGGCGTAACCGTCGACGTCACGCGGTGAGAACGCCTCCACCTGACGGAAGATCTCGTCCTTGTCTCCGTTGTAATGAAAGACGGTGCCGTCCTCGAACCGGATGTTGTAGAACGGATCCAGCAGGACGAGCTTGATGTAGTCTTCGGTCTTCTTGCCCGTGAGCGCGAACAGCTCGTCGAGTACCCACGGGGCGGTGATGATCGTCGGCCCGCCGTCGAACGCGAAGCCGTCTTGTTCGAAGACGTAGGCACGGCCACCCGGCTTGTCGAGCTTCTCGACAATGGTGACCTGGTGTCCCTGAGCCTGCAGGCGAATGGCGGCAGCGAGCCCGCCGAATCCACTGCCGATGACGACAATACGCATGAACCGAAGTGCTTGAGGATCGGGGCGCCTGTCCGCCGCGTTAGCGGCGAAGCAGGACGGCAATGTGCCAGAGATGGATCACCATCGCACTCAGCATCGCGATCGCGAACCCTTCTGGTGACGGTTCGGGACGGCGATGAAAGATCATCGCTGCCACGAGTGAACCACCGGCCCCGAGGAACGACAGGATGCGGGCGGTGCTGGGCTTCCCCAACGCCGAATCGGGGTTGCGCCGCTGCCAGAGCACCAGCACCAGCGCCTCCACGATGATGAGGCCGAGGATGCCGATGGGGAGTGCATCGGAGTTGAAAATCGGAATGAGGCGATCCATACCGCAGGCGAGTAGGCTAACGCACACGTGGGTTGCACGGTGCCCAGAGGCCCCCGGGCGAAGCGACCAGGGGAGGGGAGAACGGCGAACGGCCGGGCATCAGGGCCCGGCCGCGTCCTGCCTGAGGGCGCCGGCGGGTCAGCGCGTACCCAGCGCGCCGTCGGCCACCCGCTTGAGCGGCGAAGTGCCCAAGCTGGTGAGCGGCGCCGGATCGTTTCGAAGGGCGGCCCAAAGCGGTACCGCCATGGCAATGGTGCCGAGCACGCCGGCCGGCACCATGTCCCAGCGGAAGCAGATCGCCAGCGGCAGCAGGCCGTTGATGGCGTAGAGCGCGATGGGCAGGCGGTGCGGGGCCACCTTGGCCACCCACTCACTGGGGGCGACAAAGGCGAGCATGACACGGGCGACAATGATGCCCGTCAGCAGCCAGCCGAGCCAATTGGTGATCGGCATGCCGAAGAAAATGGGTTTGCCGATGAGTTGCTCGAACGCGCTTCGGTTGGACAGATCGCCGATTTCCCAGATCCAGTGCGTGGTCTTCACCATCGCGGGGTCCATGCTCACATCCCACAGGGTGAGCACAACACCGCCGACGAAGGCCCACCACCACTTGGACAGATTGTCGTCCTTCCCCTTCAGGAAGCGCCCGCAAATGGCGAGCGACGCGACCAGCATGTAGAACCACGACGTCGGAATATTGAACGGGACCTTCCCGCCGATCTTGTAGCCCAGCTGGCTCGTGTACTCGTAGGCACCGAAGGGATAATCCCAGCGCGTGCCCACGTATTCCGACGTCAGCGCGAGCAGGAACGACACCGCGAAGGTGATGAACGCCTTGCGGGTACCGACCGCCCACGCGAGGAAGGCGAGGCCGGAGATGGCGCCGAGGGTCACGGTGGTGGCGCCACCGTAGGTGTAGCCCAACGCCATGACCTTCTGGTTCTGCGGCGTCTGCAGCCAGTCCGGGTAGGGCGGCAGCAGGAACGTCGCGAACGCGAAGGCGGAGAACGCGCTGAAGAACAAATGCCCCAGCAGCGTGATCGACGCGACTTTGAGCAGCGTGGATGAGGAACGGTCCTGAAGGTCCGTGTAAGGAGTCATGCGCACCACACCTCAGGCGAGTCGGACGAGGGCGTCGGCGTTGGACGACGCGCTGTTGGGTTCCCACACGATGCGCGGGCCGTGGCCCAGCGCGGACAAATCGGGCGTGGGCGCACGGTAGCGCCACGCGTTCCAGAGGATCCCCACGCGGGCGAGGCGACCGATGCGCGCCCGCGAGGAGATCGTGTCGTATCCCTGTGCTTCGATGGCGGAGAGGATCCCGGCATAGCCGTTCGCGCACGCGGCGGCGCAGCGCTGGGCATCGGCTTCGAGCAGCGCGATGCCGGGCATGGCGGCCGCATACAACGCGCGGGCGCGGCTCACCTCGAAGGCCATGAGGCGCGCCCACGCGGCGGTGCGGGCCAGAGCCGGATCGCGCGACAGAATGTCGTCGGCGGTGAGGCCGAAGCGGGCCATGTCTTCAGCGGGCAGGTAGCAGCGGCCACGACCGGCGTCTTCTCCCACATCGCGGAGAATGTTGGTGAGCTGCATCGCGGTGCCCAGCGTGCGCGCGTACTGAATGGCCTGCAGGCGCATGGCCGGACCGGCCGGCACGCCGAATACGTAGGTGCACATCTCGCCGACGGAACTGGCCACGCCCTCGCAGTACTCCTCAAGCTCCGGCCAGGTGCCATACGTGTGCGCCTCGAGGTCGCGTCCCACGCCATCGAGCAGCTCAAACAGCGGGGCCGGGGACACCTCGTACGCCCGCGTGACCCACGCCATCTCGCGGAAGATCGGCCCGGCCGGTCGCCCGTCGAGCGCCGACTGCAACTGGTCGCGGTAGGCGTCGAGCTGCACACGGAGCGCGCTCAGGTTGCCATGGTCGGCCTGGTCAACGAGATCGTCGGCGACGCGACAGAACGCGTAGAGGGCATAGGCGGCGCGGCGCTTCTCCGCCGGCAGCAGCTTGCTCGCCAAAGAAAACGTGCGCGCGTGCACCATGGTGATGCGCGCGCACTCGGCCGCATCATTGAGTGAAGCGGGCGCGATCATGCCACCAGACTCGGGAGACGCCGAGGTTTCATCGAAGCGGTGTCAGGCAGGGATGACAGGGATGGCACAACAGAGATCGAAGCGAGCGGCACCTGCGGGCACCACCAGTCAACGCGGGCGATGGCAACAGGTTCCAACTCCTCGGGTGGCTCCGGGTCGGCGGACGCCGACTGATATTAATGAACTTGCGACCAGCCGGTCCAACTGTCAACATCTCATGACAAGTCGGCTGTCAGGGATACGTGACACCCCGGGCGGAAATGACAAGCGGGGGTGGTCCATTGGACCACCCCCGCTCTCGCCGGGTTCCTGGTCGTTTACTTCGCCGACCCGTTGGCGCCCGTCATGTTGGGGTTGTTGTCACGTTCCGCACGCGGGATAGGATAGCAGGTGTTGGTACCCGTGTTTCCGTAGCCCGGCTTGAAATACGGCGCGCCGGCCGCCGTGACCGTACCCGTGACCGAGGCCGGCGAGCGGCGCATGTCGGCCACGCGCTTGCCTTCGAGATAGAACTCGAGGGCACGCTGGTTGAACAACTCGCGCTTCACGCTGACCGCGTCCATCGCCCCATCGTACGCCGGACGGTTATTGGCCGCGCGCCGTGCGTTGATGAGTGCCACCTGTGCGTCCACGCTGTTCCCTGCTTCGGCGACGATGTAATCCGCCTCCAGCTTCGAGGCCAGACGAATCGACGCGTTGTACGCAAAGAACTTGGTCTGCTGATGAAAGCCGCCGGGAACGGCGTCCTGCGGGTTGGCCGTGGGGGCGGGGTTACCACCCTGCACCCGGTAGGTCACACGCGGATCGGCCTGACGGAACCACGGGGCAACGCTGATCGAGCCGCGATCAAAGCTGAAGAAGTAGAGATCGTTGCTGAGGCGTCCGCGGTTCGCGAGATCGTCCGTGTAGCGGAGGAGGTACTCGAACCCGGCAGGCACGGCGGCGGCATCGGCCGCCGCCCCGGTGTTGTCGCCCTTCTGCAGCTTCACGCGGGCACGACCCACGAGGGCGGCGTTGGCGAGTGCGATGCCTTCGGCACTGGCGTTGGCGCGCCCCACTTCGATGCCCTTGCTCAGCCACACGCTGGCCGAGTCGAGCATCTGAGCCGTCGTGAGCTCGGGACCGCTCGAGAAGGTGCCCGTGCAGAAGTCCGACGCCATCTGCAGCATGGCGAAGCCGCGGAACGTGGCGGCGCGCGCGATGCTGATGTTGGTGGTCGGGGTGGGGAGCGTCAGCTCCAGCACCTGCTTGGCTGAGGCAATCGTACGCGAGAGCGGCTGCCACACATCACTGTTCAGCGAGCCATTCAGGTCGGTGATGCTGCGGATGCCGAACTCGTTGCGGGTGGGGAACGTGTCGGACACGTTCGTCTCGCCGCTGAACCAGCCGCCATACATGGCAAGCAGGCCGAACATGTCGACGAAGTTCTGCTGCGCTGAGAGGGCGAGCGTCACGCCACTGGCCGTCGGGTCGACGGTGGCGGCGTCGATCACGTTGGGATTGGTGACAGTCAGGAAGTCGTCACCACAACCGGCCGCGCCGAGTGCCAGCACTGCGCCGGCAGCGGTGCGCGAGACCGTACGAGCGATCTTTTTCATGGAGACGGTCGCTGTTAGAAGTTGACGTTGAAACGGAGGACCGTGCGCTTGGGGTTCGGCACGGTGAGGAAATCTTCGCGACCGAACGAGTTCGTCTGCGCATTCATTTCCGGATCGGGGCCGGAGTAGTCTGACCAGAGCTTCACGTTCTGCAGCGCCAGCGTGACCGAGGCCCCCTGGACGCGCTTGCCCAGATGGCTCAGCAGCGCCTGCGGGACGTCGTAGGTGGCCGAGAGCTCGCGGAGGCGGACGAAGTCGCCCCGCTCGATGAACGCCTCGCGGGCGTCGTTGATGGTGACGGCCGCATTGTTCACTTCCGAAACGAACGGACCAAAGCGGCGGATGCGGGCCTCGCGCGAGAGCACCATCGTATCGAGGCGCACGTTCGAGCGCACCAACTGCGTCTCGCGGAAGAAGCGGGTGTTGTTGAACACCACGAAGTCCCGCTTGGCATCGAGCAGTGCCGTCACGCGCAGGTTGCGCATGATGGTGAACGTGTTGGTGACGTTCCACTCCAGCGTCGGGAACAGGTTGCCCACCGGCGCGAGGGTATCCGTTACCACGGCCCGGCCGTTCGCGAGATCGACGGACTTCACGCGCTTCGCCGTCATGACGGCAACCTGCTGGCCCACGAGCGTGCGCCCGGCGTTGCCGAGGTTGAACGGCAGCACGCCGCCCAGGCTCGTGAGTTCGTTGTGCAGCGTATTGGCCGCGCCGCGGACCTCCCAGCGGAGGTTGCGGGTGTTGATCGGGGTGGCCGTGACGGCCAGTTCGATGCCCTCATTGAGCACCGAGCCGATGTTCGCGAGCGGATTCGAGCTGAAACCGAGCGACGGCGGAATCGGGCGCGCGATGATCAGGTCGTTGGTCGTCTTGCGGAAGTAGGTCAGTTCCGCGGAGACCTTGCCATCGAGGAAGCCGGCGTCGAGGCCCGCTTCGAACTCCGTGCCGCGCTCGGGCTTGAGGTCGAAGTTGCCGGGGTTGCCGAGGACGGCACCAGCACCGGTGCTGCCCGAGATGTTGAAGGCCGCCGCCGACAGCGTCTGCAGGGCGTCGCCCGGGTTTGGCGAGCGGCCGGTGGTGCCCCACGCGGTGCGGAGGCGCAGGTCGCTGAAGATCCCCGAGAGGGGCGCGAAGAAGTCTTCCTCACTGATCGCCCACGAGCCACCGATCTTGGGCAGGACGAAGCTGGGTGCCTGGGAGCCGAACGACGAGTTGCGGTCCACGCGTACGCCCACCTGCAGGAAGCGCTTGTTCTGGTTGCCGACCTGGAGCTGGGTCAGATAGCCATACTGGCGCTGCTCACTGAATCCACCCCCGGCCGAGTTCGTCGCGGCCGAGCTGATGGAGTTGTTGCCGTTGGTGACGAATCCGATGCCCGTGGCGTTGAGCGACGTGAATCGCGACGAGATCACCTGCAGGCCGAACGAGAGATTGGTTTCCCAATCGCTCCCCCACTGGCGCTTCATGTTGCCGAGGTAGTCGAACGTGTACCGCTCGGTGCCGCGGCTGGTGAACTGGCGCTCACCGCCGTCACGGAGCCCGCCGTACCACGTGCTGTCGTTCTTGGGATAAAAGAGATTCTGATCGTCGCTGGCGAAGTCGACCCCGCCCGTGAAGCGGTTGGTGAACCACGACGTGGGGGAGTAGTTCGCCGTGATGTTCGACGTCACGCGCTTGGTCAGCAGACGGCGCTTGATCGAGTTGATCGCGTTGAACTGGCGCGCCGGCGCATACCAGCCGTCCTGCGTGAGTGGCGCATTGGCGGCGTCGGTGCGCGTTAGTGGGCTGCCGAGCATGCCACCACCGAGCCAGCCGAAGATGTTGTTGTCGTTGTCGGGCAGGTCGGTCGCCGTCTGCACCAGGCCGAGGCCGGCGTCGATGCTCAACTTCGAGTTGGCGATGTAGTTCACGTTCGACCGCACGTTGTAGCGGTTGAACGCGTTGTTGGGGAGCACGCCAGTCGAGTTGTCCGAGCCGTAGTTCAGGCCGAACCCGTAATTCTGGCCGCCGCCGCGAATCCCGTAGTTGAACAGGTTTTCCTTCCCGTCCTGGAAGGCGCCCGAACGCTCGAGCGGATTGTCACTGACCAGCGTGTTCACGGCCTGCCCGCGGCAGAGCGGATTCGTGCTCGTCGAGGCAACCAGCGCCGCGGAGCAGAGACCGTAGTTGTCGGGGATGTCCCAGTAACCCACCGACGCGGTGCCCTGCTCGAGGCGCAAGGTCTGCTGGAAGCTGTTGGCGCCGGCGCGGCCCTTCTTGGTGATGATCTGGATCACGCCCGCCGATGCATCGGCGCCGTAGAGCGTGGCTGCCGCCGGCCCCTTCACGACCTCGATGCTTTCAATTTCTTCCGGATTGATGTCGTTCAGGCGATCGAACTGCTGCCCCGACTGTCCGGAGGCGATGAGCCCTTCGTTCACGCGGACGCCGTCGATGAAGAGCAGCGGCTGGTTCGACAGGTTGATGGAGGAGGCGCCGCGGATGCGAATCTGCGTGGCCGTACCCTTGGTGCCGGACTGCGCGCTGAGTGCCACACCGGGGACGCGCGACTGCAGCAGGTTTGCCACGTTCGTGACCGGCGCGTCCTTGATGATGTCCCCGGCGGACACGGAGGCCACGAGTGCCGATTGCGCCTTGCGCTCCTGGTTGCCGGCGGTGCCGGTAACGACGACCTCGGACAGGTTGATCGCCGATGCCGCCAGTTCGAAGTTGGCCGTCACCGTCTGGTTGGCCACGACGGTCACCGTCTGCTGGGACGACTTGTAACCGATGCGCAGGACGCCCACGGTCGTCGCGCCGGCCCGGACGTTGACGAGCCGGAACTCGCCGTCTTTGTTCGTCGGGGCGGCGTACTGCGTGCCGACGACGACGACGCGCACCTCGGAAATCGGCAGCTTGGTGGCGGCGTCGACGACCTTGCCGCTGATCGTTCCCGTGGGCGCTTGCGCCCCCAGCGAACCGGCCAGAGCAATCGAGACGACCGCTGCTGCCCAACGGGTGATGCTCAACCGATGGGACATCAACTTCTCCTGAACGTTGTACGTGTACCCCCCGGCATTGGAGGGCGTTGGCGGGGCGATCTGTCCCACACGATGGCTGGTACAAAGCGCGCTGACGCGGGACAGGAAGGAAGGTAATCGCAGAATCCGCCACGGGCGGTAGTTCTTGATGTATTCCAGAAAAAGGAATATCTTCGCCGGGTCACGCCGAGCCGATGCTCGCGGGTGCCGCGGGCTATTGTTCGCGATGGGGCTGTCGGGTGAGCGATCCGTGGCACGCCCGCCTTGACGTTGCCTGTACCGGTGCCCACGTTGGCAATTCTGCGTGGTTTAGCCCGCCGACTCGACCTCGTACGGGGAAGAGGCGCGGCCGACCTCTCCCCCGCCAAGTCAGGCCCGACTCCCCAGTGCCTGTTCGATGACGCCGTATATCACGTTCTTGCTGTATCTGACCGCCATCGTCGGCTTTGTCGGCCTGGCGCTGTCGTTGAACGCGCTGCTGGGGCCCAAGCCCGCCGCCACCTCGACCAAACTCGAGCCCTTCGAGTGCGGCGCGACGGTCGTGGAAGTCGTCAACGTAAAGGCCGTCCCCATCAAGTTTTACGCGGTTGCGATCGCGTTTCTCTTGTTCGACCTCGAAACCATGTTCCTGTTCATCTGGACGCTGGGCGCGCGACCGCTCTCGGGGTTCATGGTGTTCACGTTCTTTTTCTTCACGGCGTTGCTGGTGCTCTGCCTGCTCTATGTGTACAAGGCACGCATCCTCGAAGCCGTGACGGAGTAGCTGATGTACGGCAAGCGACTTCCCATCGTCGACACGGGGGCAGTGGTGGGGGCGGGGCAGCCCGGCCAACGGGAAAAGCCCGCCACCTTCGAGTACCTCACCACCCGTAAGGACGAGCTGGTGGGTTGGGCGCGGAAGTTCTCGCTCTTCCCCTATCCCTTCGTCACGGCCTGTTGCGCCATGGAGTTCATGGCCGTCAGCGCGTCGCAATACGACACCGATCGCTTTGGCGCGGCCTTGCCGCGGTTCTCGCCGCGTCAGGCCGATCTGCTCATGGTCGTCGGGACGGTCACGCAAAAGCAGGCGCCGATTCTGCTCAAGGTCTACGAGCAGATGTGTGAGCCCAAGTGGGTGATGGCGTTCGGGGTCTGTGCCAGCACCGGCGGCTTCTATCAGAACTATGCCTCGCTCCCGGGCATCGATCGCATCATCCCGGTCGACATCTACGTGCCGGGCTGCCCGCCGCGCCCCGAAATGGTGATTGACGGGATCACGCGCCTGCAGGAGAAGATCGCCAACGGGCGACACCCCATCATTAACGAGCGATTCTGACGTGACCGCCCCACTCTTCGACCGGCTGCGTGAGCAGCTTTCCCCCGGCGAAGCGGGGCAGGAAGGCCAGCCCGATGCCGCAACGCCGGTGGTCTGCCGCGGCGTGCAGCATGGCGTGCTGGTGTTCGCGCTCGCGCCCGACCGCCTCCTGCCCGTGGCCCGTCGCCTGCGCGACGAGTTTGGCTTCGATCTCTTCCTCGATGTGACCGCCGTGGACTGGCCCGGCCAGGCGCTGCGCTTTGAAGTGGTCCATCACTTCTACTCGACGACCGACAAGGTGCGCGTGCGCCTCAAGATGCGGGTGGCGGAGCAGGATCCCACGGTCGATTCCCTCACGGCACTGTACGGCGCCGCGGGCTACATGGAGCGCGAATGCCACGACATGTACGGCATCGTGTTCCGCGGCAACCCCGATCTCCGCCCGATCCTCCTCTACGAAGGCTTTGTGGGCCATCCGCTGCGCAAGGATTATCCGAAGCAGAAGGAGCAGCCGCTCGTGCCCTACCTTCCGCCGCAGGGTGCCCTTGTCCGCTAATCCCGTTCCCCGACCGCCGATCCCCAACCCGGTGCACCCGGTCTTCACGCCGCAGCGTGACGACACCACCGTGGTCAACATCGGCCCCTCGCACCCCGCCACTCACGGCACGGTGCAGATCATCGCCGAACTCGATGCGGAAAAGGTCGTGCGCACCGACGTGCACTGTGGCTACCTGCATCGTGGCTTTGAGAAAGAGTGCGAGGATCACACGTGGCACAACCTGATCCCCTACGTCGACCGGCTCAATTACTGCTCGGCGCTGATCAACAACTTCGCGTACTGCGATGCGGTCGAGCAGCTCATGGGGATCGAGATCACGCCGCGCACCAAGTACCTGCGCACGTTGCTCGCCGAGTACAACCGTGTGGCCGATCATCTCACCTGCGTGGCCGCGCAGCTCATGGAGCTCGGCGCCCTGACGGCGTTTCTCTACCTGGTCACGGTGCGTGACCAGATGTACGAGCACCTGGCGGCCCTGACGGGCGCGCGCGTGACCTACTCATACGGCCGCATCGGCGGGCTCGCCTTCGACGTGCCGGCCGGCTGGTTCACGCGGCTCGAGCAGATCCTCACGGAGTACGAGCGCTATACCGCGATGGTGCACGGGCTCGTGGACCGCAATCGCATCTTCATCGATCGCATGCGGAACGTGGGGGTGCTCTCCACCAAGGACGCGTTGCACTGGGGCTTCACCGGCCCGATCCTGCGCTCCACCGGGGCCCCGCGCGACCTCCGCAAGGATACGCCCTATCTCGCGTACGGTGAACTCGATTTCGATGTGCCGGTCGGCATCAACGGCGACAACTACGACCGCTACTACGTGCGCATGCGCGAGATGGACGAGTCCGTCTACATGGTGCGGCAGCTCATGGAGATGGTCCCCGAAGGGCCGATCATGGTCGACGACCGTCGCTGCGTGTTCCCCGAGAAGGAGCTGGTGTACACGGAGATCGAGTCGCTGATCAATCACTTCAAGTTGGTCATGGAGGGCCCCGTGGTGCCCGCCGGCGACATCTACGTGGCCCACGAGGGCGCCAACGGAGAGCTCGGCTTCTATATCGTCAGTGCCGGCGAGGGGCAGCCGCACAAGGTACACGTGCGCGCCCCCAGCTTCGTGCATATGGGCGGCGTGCACCGGATGCTCGATGGCTATCAGCTCGCCGACATCGTGACCACCTTCGGGTCGGTGAACATGATCGGCGGTGAGTGCGACCGATGACCCAGCAGATGAAGAACATCCAGCATCTCCTCCCCGAGTTCGAGCGCTGGAAGGAGCGCTATCCCGCGGGATTCGAAGGCTCGCTCACCATTCCGTGTCTCCGCCGGATCCAGGAGGAGCGCGGCTATATCGCCGACAGCGATATCGACGAACTGGTGGCCTACCTCGGCGTGCCCCGCACGCAGGTGGACGAGGTGCTCGGCTTCTACACCATGTTCACGCGTACACCGCTCGGCACGCATCATCTGCAGGTGTGCCACAACGCCTCCTGCTCACTGCGCGGTGCCGAGGGGCTCATCCGCTATCTGTGCGGCACGCTTGGCATCCAGCCCGGCGAGACCACGCCGGATGGCAGGTTTACCCTCTCCACGGCGGAGTGCCTCGCCAGCTGCGGCACCGCGCCCATGATGATGGTGAATGAGGCGTACCACGAGAACCTCACGCCGGCGTCGGTCGATGCGCTGCTCGAGGAGTTGGCCAAGTGACCTCACCGTATCCCACGCCCGAGCTGTCGGGGCGGAAGTTCTTCATGAACTTCCCCGTCACCGACACGTCGCATGCGCTCGACGCCTATCGCGCCCGCGGCGGGTACCAGGCGCTCGCCAAGGCCCTGCGCGAGCAACAGCCCGCCGACGTGACCAAGGAAGTGAGTGCTGCCGGACTGTTGGGGCATGGCGGGGCCGCGTTCCCCGCCGGCCGCAAGTGGAGCGTCATCCGCCCCGACGACGGCGAGCCGCACTATGTGTGCATGAATGCTGACGAAGGGGAGCCGGGGACCTTCAAGGATCGATGGCTGCTCGAGTACGTGCCCCACATGCCGCTCGAGGGGCTCATCCTCGCCTCCTATGCGATCGGCGGACGCCACGCGTTCATCTATATCCGCGGTGAGTTCGATCTCGCATACCGTCGCATTCAGGGCGCCGTCGACGAAGCGTATGCCGCTGGACTGCTTGGCGAGAACATCCTCGGCACCGGCTATGCCCTCGACGTGGTGGTGTACCGCGGCGCCGGCTCATACGTGTGCGGCGAGGCATCGGCGATGCTGGCATCGCTCGAAGGCAAGAAGGGGTGGCCGCGCAATCGTCCGCCGCGCCTGACGGTGAAGGGGCTCTACCAGAAGCCCACGGTCGTGAACAACGTGGAAACGCTGGCCAACGTGCCCGTCATCCTGGCGCTCGGTGCCGCCGAGTTCAAGAAGACTGGTACGCCCAAGAGCCCGGGCACACAGATGATCTCCATCTCCGGGCATGTGGAGCGCCCCGG
>NZ_JBIJCN010000035.1:0-34582 GCF_044344655.1 Gemmatimonas sp. | reverse complement strand
CGTCTCCACCAAGATCCTCGACGCGAATGAGATCAAGGGGGTCACCCTTGATCACCTCAGCGCCGTGGCGGCGGGATCGCAGCTCGGCTCCGGTGGGATGATCGCCGTGGCCGAGGGGACCTGCATGGTCCGCCTCGCGCGCGTGATCCAGCGCTTCTATCACCACGAATCGTGTGGCCAGTGTACGCCCTGTCGTGAAGGGATGGGATGGATGGAGCGCGTACTCGATCGCATTGTGCGCGGAGACGGGCGCCCGGACGACATCGATCGCCTGTACCACATCTCGAACGCCAACGACGGGACTACCATCTGCAGCCTTGGTGACTCGGCCGGCTACGCCTGTACGGCAATTCTCGATCACTATCGCGACGAGTTCGAGTACTACATCAAGAACGGTCGCTCCGTGCACGACGGGCGCTTGGCGGTGTTCGATCCCTTCGACGGGGCCGTGCCCACGCCGCTGTATGCGGGGGCCGGCGCATGAGTGCCGATCGCAAGCGCGGAAACAACGAGCCGGTCGACACCGGCAAGACGCTCGACTTCTTCATCAACGGCGTTCCCTGCACGGCGTACAAGGGCGAGTCAGTCATCCAGGCTGCGCGCCGCGCGGGCGTGGACATCCCGCATTTCTGCTGGCACCATGACCTTTCCGTGCCCGGCAACTGCCGGATCTGCATGGTGGAGGTGGAGCAGGACAGCGGTGACCCGTGGTTCGACATCGGTTGCAACATGCCGGTGACCGCCGGGATGCGCGTGCTCACCGAAACGGACACGGTGAAGAAGCTGCGCCGCGAGACGATGCAGTTCATCACGCTCAATCACCCGGTGGACTGCGGGATTTGCAATAAGGCGGGTGAGTGCATCCTGCAGGACTACCACTACGAGCACAACGGCCGGGCGTCGATGTCGATCGACCGGAAGAACCACGCCACCAAGTTCTTCCCGCTGTCCGATCGCATCATGCTCGACAACGAGCGGTGCATCATGTGCACGCGCTGTGTGCGCTTCACGCACGAAGTGTCGCAGTCGCATGCGCTGGCCGCGGTGCATCGTGGTGACCACGCCCTGATCCGTCCGGCCGAGGATGCGAACTTCAACGAGGACGCATACTCCGACAATGTGATCGACATCTGTCCGGTGGGCGCGCTGCTCTCGCGCGACAATATGGACAATGCACGGGTGTGGTACACCAAGGCCACGCCGAGCGTATGCCCCGGATGCGAGCGCGGCTGCACGATCAACATCTGGCACCGTAAGCCGGAGTGGGCGCTCAAGGCGCTCGACCCGCAGCTCAATACGCGCATCGAACGGGTCACGCCCCTCGAGAACGAGACCGTCAACGGGCCGTGGATCTGCAATAAGGCGCGGGACCTGGCGACGCTGCTGGAACGGCCGCGCGCCACGCAGGCAATGGTGCGCGGTACGGCCGCGTCGCTGACGGAGGCGACGGCCGCTGCGGCCGCCCTGCTGGCCGGTGCGCGCACGGCGGTGGCCTTGGTGTCGAGCTGGGGCTCCAATGAGGAGCTGGCAGCGTTCCGTGACGCCTTCGCCGGCCGTCTCGGCGCAACCTTGACCGCGTACGCCAAGCCGGATCATCTCCCGCAGCCCGGCGAGATCGTGGAAGACGCGGTGCTCATCAAGGCTGACAAGAACCCCAACCTGCGCGGTGCCACGGCGCACTTCCATCTGCTTCCGGCCGATGTGTCGGCCGCGCTGGCGGGTGCCGATGTGGTCTTGGTGTGGGGCGAAGGGGTCGATGACGCGGTGCTGCCTATGGGGGCCAAGGTGATCCGGCTCGATGGCTTCGCGCACGAGCACCACGCCCGCGCTGACGTGTTCATCCCGCTCAGCATCCAGACCGAGCGTAGCGGACACTACACCAATTTCGAGGGCACCGTCTCGCCGTTCGTCGCGTGCTTTGAACCCAAGGCTCCTGTGGCGCATGCGGAAGCGCTGTTCGCACGGCTGGCCGGTGTGGTGGCTGTGGCGGAGGCGCGTACATGACGGGACCCAGCATTCTCCCCGATCTCGTCGTGAGCGTGGTGTTCATCACCTACGCGATCGTGATGCTGCTCAGCTTCGGTGGGCTGCTCACGTGGGTGGAGCGCAAGCAGTCGGCCGTGATGGCTGATCGCATCGGTGCCAACCGCGCGTACATCCGCATCCCCTTTACGAACATCAAGCTGGTGTGGTTCGGGCTATTTCACGGAATGGCCGACGGCCTGAAGATGCTCCTCAAGGAGAACTTCAAGCCGAAGACGCACGACCGGGTGGGGTACTTCCTCGCCCCGTTCATCGTGTTTACGCCCGTCCTGCTGGTCTTTGCGGTTGTGCCGTTCGGTGGCACCGTGGTGCCGGGGCAGCTCATTCCCGCCCTCGCGTCGTGGTTCGGTGACCGTGCGTACCCCATGCAGATCGCGCAACTCGATGCCGGTCTGCTGGTGGTGTTCGCGTTCAGCAGCCTCGGCATCATCGGCGCGATGCTCGCCGGCTGGGCCTCGGACAATAAGTTCTCGCTGCTCGGCGGCCTCCGCGCCGGCTCACAGATGATCAGCTACGAGCTGGTCATGGGACTCACGGTGCTCGGGCTCATCCTCGTTTATGGAACGGTGGATCTCGGGGCGATCGTGCGGCAGCAGTCGGGCACGATCGGTGGGGTGCTGCCAGCGTGGGGGGTCTTCTACCAGCCGCTGGCGGCCTTCCTCTTCCTCACCGCTGCCATCGCCGAGAACAAGCGCATTCCGTTCGATCTCCCCGAGGCCGAGTCGGAGCTGATCGCCGGGTACTTCACGGAGTACAGCGCGATGAAGCTCGGCCTGTTCATGTTTTCCGAGTTCATCCAGATCGCGGTGGTCGGCGCGTTGTTCGCCACGCTGTTTCTCGGCGGCTACAACCTGCCGTACATGACGGACGCCGGTTTTTCGCTGCCAGGGGGAACGGAGATCGCGCTCAGTCAGGCCGTCCGGGTGCCGCTGCAGCTGGTCACCTTTCTCGGCAAGGTGGCCCTGATGTGTCTGCTGCAGATCCAGATCCGCTGGACGCTGCCGCGGTTTCGCTATGACCAGATGCTCGGTCTGTCCTGGAAGCTGTTGTTGCCGATCTCACTGGCCAATCTGGCGGTGACGGTGCTCTGGATGTGGATCGCAGGAGGTGGGCAGTGAACCCGTTGGTGAAGGAAGGGGGCGCCCGTACGGCCGATGCGGTGTACGACCGCGAGATCGTGACGGGCGTGGCCTTCGGTGACAACGCGCGCAAGGCTGCCGCGAAGCAGGGGGTCGTGCCGTCGCCCGTCGCCAAACCGCGCGTGGTGCGCTACGCCCGGAAGCAGTACTGGAATGAACCCACCATGTCGCTCTACGAGCGACTGTACCTTCCGGAGGTGCTGCGCGGCATCGCCATCACCAGCGGCGTGTTCCTGCGGAACATGGCCAAGTGGCTGACCGGGCGGAAAGGCGCGGTGACGACGTACTACCCCGAGGAGCGGCGCGCCGACTTCGCGCCCAGAAACCGGGGCAAGCACATCCTTACGCAGCGCCCCGATGGATCGCCGCAGTGCATCGCGTGCAACATGTGTGCGACCGTGTGTCCGGCCAAGGTGATCGAGATCGAGGCCGGTTTCGATCCGAACGATGCTGCGCACCCCAAGTATCCGGTGCGCTTCGAGATCGACTATTCGCGCTGCGTGTTCTGTGGGATGTGCGTGGAGGCGTGCCCCGAAGACGCCATTCGCATGCAGGACGACGTGCCGAATTTGGTCTCCGACAACCGCTATGACATGTGGATGACGATGGACGAGATGCTCACCTGGGCGCCGCAGCAGGACGTGGCCAAACCGTATCCGCCCAAGCCCGTGCCGCTGCAGCTGGGTGAGAGCGTGAAGAGAGGGCGCGGGCAATAAACACCGCCATCCTTTTCCTGTTTGGGCTGATCGCGCTCATTGCCGCTGCCTCCATGCTGGTGCTGCGGGAGCCGATG
Source organism: Gemmatimonas sp. (assembly GCF_044344655.1). Lineage (GTDB taxonomy): Bacteria > Gemmatimonadota > Gemmatimonadetes > Gemmatimonadales > Gemmatimonadaceae > Gemmatimonas. The sequence goes on along the minus strand of NZ_JBIJCN010000035.1, from coordinate 30,607 downwards.
CGCGTGGCGCTGGCCCTCATTACCTCCATGACATCGCTGGGCGCCGTCTACGGCCTGATGGGCGTGCATTTCATCGCCGCGTTTCAGGTGCTCATTTACGTGGGCGCCGTGATGGTCTTCATGGTGTACGTGCTCATGCTGCTCGAGGTGAAGGAGGCGCCGGGAAGCCGGCGCTTCTCGCGTTACGTGCTCCCCGGCGTGATCGGTGGTGCGCTGCTCGTGGCGGCGCTCGGTGCCGGTATGCTGCGCGGTCCGGCATCAGCTGGCCTGTTGCCCGGTGAAGGCGGCCAAGCGTTCAATCTCGTGGAGTTTTCCTCCACCTTCCTCACGCAGTACTGGTTCGTCTTCGAGCTCACCACGGTGTTTCTGGTCGGCGCGATCGTGGCGGCACTGGCGGTCGTAAACGTGAGCCGCCGGCGGCAGGGGTGATGATGGAGAGCTCGCAATTCCTCCTCGCCGTTGCCGGCGGACTGTTCGTGATCGGGTTGCTCGGCGTGGTCATCCGCCGTAACGCCCTGGTCATGCTCATGTGCATGGAGCTCATGCTGAACGGCGTGAACCTCAGCCTCGTCACCTTCTCCCAGCAGCGGGCAGACGCGGCGGGCGCGGTGATGGTGTTCCTCACCTTTGTCGTGGCCACCGCTGAAGTGGCCCTCGCCATCCCGATCGTGTTGCTGCTCGTCAAGCACGCGCGCTCGCTCGACATCGACCGCTTCTCCGAGCTCAAGGGTTAGCCGCGCATGACCAACCCGTTGGCGCTCATCGCGCTACTCCCCCTCCTGGGTTTCCTGCTCAACGGCACCTTCGCCACCGCGATCGGGGGCCATCGTTTCGGTCATCGTACGGCGGCGCTGATCGGCTGCGGCATGCCCCTCGCAGCGTTCGCGCTCACCATACAGATGTTCCTCACGCTGCAGGCGTCGGGGTACACGCCGATCGTCGAGCCGTTGTATCGGTGGGCTACGCTCGGCGATACCACCTTCGACATCACCTTCTACTTCGATCGCCTCAGCGCGGTCATGACCCTCATCGTCACGGGGGTCGGCTCGGTCATTCACATCTACTCGACCGGGTACATGCACGATGACAAGAGCTTCGGGCGCTTCTTCGCGTATCTGAATCTCTTCCTGTTCTTCATGCTGCTGCTGGTGCTGGGACGGTCGATGCTGGTGTTGTTCGTGGGGTGGGAAGGTGTGGGGCTCGCCTCGTATCTGCTGATCGGCTTCTGGTTCGACGACCTCGCCAATGCGGCCGCCGGCCGCAAGGCGTTCATCACCAACCGCATTGGTGATGCCGGCTTCCTGCTTGGCATGTTCCTGCTGTACCGCGCGTTCGGTACGCTCGACATGGACGTGATCAACGCCGCCTTCGCGACCGGGGCGCCGGTGGCAATGGTGTCGGCGAGCCTGGTAGGGCTGTTCCTCTTCATCGGTGCCACCGGCAAGTCGGCGCAGATTCCGCTATACGTCTGGCTTCCCGACGCCATGGCCGGCCCCACGCCCGTCTCGGCGCTCATTCACGCCGCCACCATGGTGACGGCGGGTGTCTACCTCGTGGCGCGCATGTCGGGGCTGTACCTGCAGGCCCCTGAGGCCTCGCAGCTCATGGCCGTGGTGGGTGTCGTCACGGCCTTCCTCGCCGCGACCATCGCCCTCGTGCAGCACGACATCAAGAAGGTGCTGGCATACAGTACGGTGTCGCAGCTGGGCTTCATGTTCGTGGCCCTCGGGGTGGGCGCGTACGGCGTGGCGATTTTCCACGTGGTCACGCACGCCTTCTTCAAGGCCTGCCTCTTCCTCGGTGCCGGCAGCGTGATCCACGCGCTCGGCGGGGAGCAGGACATCCGCAAGATGGGCGCCCTCCGCACGAAGATCCCGGTCACTTTCTGGACGTTCGTGATCGCCACCGCTGCGATCGCCGGCATCCCCGGGCTCGCCGGCTTCTTCTCCAAGGACGAGATCCTCTGGTACGCCTTCGCGAGTGAGACGGGGGGGGGCACCTGGCTCTGGGCGATGGGCGCGCTCACCGCCTTCATGACGGCGTTCTACATGACGCGTCTGTTGTGGCTCACCTTCTTCGGCGCGTCGCGGATGAGCCATGAGGTCGAGCACCACGTGCACGAATCGCCCCTTTCGATGACGGGGGGGCTGGTGGTCCTCGCCGTGCTGTCGGTGGTGGGGGGCTACATCGGCATCCCGCACTTCTTGGAGCCGATGATCCCGCTCCCGAAGGTGGTGGCGTCGCTCGAGCACTTCGAGCACACGCTGCTCTACGTGTCGGTCGCCATCGCGTTCTCGGGGGTGGGGCTGGCGATCTTCATGTACGGTGGGCCCGCGTCGCGTGCGGAGGGTGTGGCCCGTGCCTCGGGCCCGCTCTATGGCCTGCTGAGCGGCAAGTACTTCGTGGACGAACTCTACGCGGCCGTGATCGTGCGCCCGCTGGCCTGGGTCTCCGAGCACGTGCTGCTCAAGGTCGGCGATCGCCTGCTGCTCGATGGCACCCTCAACGGACTGGCCGGACTGGCGCAACGTTCCGCGGGCCTGCTGGGGCGGGTGCAGAGCGGCAGTCTTCAACTCTACGCGCTGCTGGTGATGGTCGGCATGGTGGGTGCGCTGCTCTGGAGCTGGCGCCATGTCTGATGCCATGCTGCTGAATCTCGTGCTCCTGCTGCCGCTCTTGGGCGCCCTGATGCTGGCCTTGGTGCGGCACAGTCCCAACGCCGTGCGCGTCACCACGACCGCGGTGCTCACGGTGCAGTTCGCCCTCGCGTCGGTGCTGTATGCGCACTTCGATGGGGCCGCGTCGGGGCTGCAGGCCGCCACGAGCGTGCCGTGGATTGCGGACTGGGGTGTGTCGTATGCCATCGGGCTCGATGGCGTGAACGTGCTGCTGGTGCTCCTGACGGCCTTTCTCGGGCCGCTGGTGATTCTCGGGGCGTGGACCGCCATCGAGAAGAATGTGACGTTCTTTCACGTGAATGTGCTGCTGCTGCAGTTCGCGATGATGGGCGCGTTCCTCGCGCAGGATCTCTTCCTGTTCTACGTGTTCTGGGAAGCGATGCTCATCCCCATGTTCCTGATCATCGGCATCTGGGGCGGTGCACGCCGCAGCTACGCCACGATCAAGTTCGTGCTCTACACGGCGTTCGGCAGTATTCTGATGCTGGCGGCGGTGATCTATCTCGTGTGGTCGCTGCAGCAGCAGGGCGGTGTGCCGTCGTTTGCCTTCGCCGATCTGATGCAGGCCAGATTGCCGCTTGAGGTCCAGACCACGTTGCTCGCGGCGTTTGCGCTGTCGTTCGCAATCAAGGTGCCGATGGTGCCGCTGCACACGTGGCTGCCGGACGCCCACGTGGAGGCACCCACTCCGGGTTCAGTGATTCTGGCCGGCGTGCTGCTCAAGATGGGCACTTACGGCTTCATGAAGCTGGGCTTCCCGCTCTTCCCCGACGCGACCCGCGCATTCACGCCGGTCCTCATGACGCTGTCCGTGGTGAGCATCGTGTACGGCGCCTGTCTGGCGCTCGTACAGAACGACATCAAGAAGATCATCGCCTATTCATCGATCAGCCACCTGGGCTACGTGATGCTGGGGTTACTGAGCCTCGATCTCGCCGGCATTCAGGGCGCCATCGTGCAGATGGTGAGCCACGGACTCGTGGCGGCGGGACTCTTCCTGCTGGTGGGCATGGTATACGAGCGTGGGCACACCCGCGAGCTCTCCGCGTACGGTGGCTTGGCCCGACAGATCCCCGTGTACGGCATGTTCTTCATCGTGTTCACCCTCGCCTCGGTAGGCCTGCCCACCACGAGCGGATTCACGGGGGAGTTCATGGTGCTGCTCGGTGCCTTCAACGCGGCGTGGCTGCTGCACCTCGATGGCAACAACCTGCCACTCGTGTTGTCGGTGACGGCCGTGACCGGCGTGGTGCTCGGGGCGCTCTACATGCTTCGCTTTGCGCTCACCTTTGTCTTCGGCCCGGTCAAGGCGCCGCACGGTCCGCTCTCCGATCTCACCACCCGTGAGCGTGCCGTGCTGGGCATTCTTACCTTGTCGATCTTCGCCCTCGGTCTCTTCCCCGACAGCGCCCTGCGCAAGACGGAGCTGGCGGCGAAGACGTATCAACAGATGGTTTCCACTTCGCGGGTGCCCTGATGATGCCGACCAGTGAGGCACTCATGGCCATGCTCCCCGAGCATTTCCTGCTCGGGGGGATGGTACTGCTCATCCTCGTGTCCTTGTCACGCGGGCTACGTCGCTGGGCGCTGGCGTTGTCGTTGGCGGTCACGGCCGGGGCGGCGCTTGCCGCCTTCTGGCTCGCCGCAACCGGCACGACGGTCGACGTCTTCCCTGGGCAGTTCAGCGTATCGCCCACGATTCTCGCCACCAAGGGGGCGCTGCTCGCGCTCGCAATTCCCGTGCTCCTGATGGGGCGTACCGACTTCGCGCGGGAAGGGGCGGGCGATACGGAGTTTCCGTTGCTGCTGGTCTGTTCGCTGTACGGGTTGAGCCTGCTGCCGTCGGCCGACAGCGCCCTGGTGCTGTTCCTCGGGCTCGAGATGCTGTCCATTCCCGTGTATGCACTGATTGTTCTCGCGTTTCGTCGGTCAGTCGCGGCGGAATCGGCACTCAAGTATCTGGTGCTGAGCGGCGCGGCGTCGGCCACGTTCCTCATGGGCATCTCGCTGGTGTACGGCACCACCGGTTCGATGGCGGTTTCTGCGTTCGGCGAAGCGATGCGGCAGCCGGATCTGCTGGCGCGCACGTCGACCGTGCTGGTGATGCTCGCGCTCTTCCTCAAGGCGGCCGTGGTGCCGTTCCATGCCTGGGCGCCCGATACCTACGAAGGGGCCAGCGTTCCGGTGACGGCCTATATGGCCACGCTGTCCAAGGCCGCAGTGCTGATCGTGGCGGTGCGCCTTTTTTCTGGTGTAACCGTGTCCGGCGCGTCAGTGGAGTTGATGGCCGTACTGCCGCTGGTGTCGATCGTCTGGGGCAACATCGCGGCCATTCGCCAGACCAACCTGCGCCGCATGATCGCGTATTCGTCGATCGCGCACGCCGGCTATCTTTTCTATGCGTTTCTCGGTGGTGCCGAGGGGCGCAGTGAAGCGGTGGTCTTCTATCTCGTGGTGTACTCGGCGGCCAACCTGCTGGCCTTCGCGGCGTTGCCGGCCCACGAAGATGATGCCGCCCGTGATCGCATGGAGACACTTGATGGGCTCTTTCACCGAGATCCCCTGTCCGCCACACTGATCGCCGTCGCGATGCTGTCTCTGGCAGGTTTGCCGCCGTTTCCCGGATTCACGGCCAAGTTCCTGATCTTCAAGACAGTTGTCGCCGCTGGATACGGTACGTACGCCGTGCTGGGTCTCGTGGGCAGCTTCCTTGGTCTCTATTTCTACTTGCGCGTAATCCAGCGGATGTTCATGACGCCTGTTGGTGCGGGCGCGTCTCCTGCGGCCGCCACGTGGATGCCGCGCGTTGCCGGCGTGCTCTGTCTTGCTGCCACGGTCGCCCTCACGATCGTTCCCGGCTGGTTTCTCTCGCGGATCTGATCCATTCCGCGCAGTACATGCAAGGTGCCTGAGGCGTCGCGCCTCCTAGGGCACAGTTCATTCCCCACCGACCACTCCCCCGTGACCGTTCCTCCCATCTCGAAGCGCGGCGCCGCCCTGCTCAACGATCCCGACCTCAACAAGGGGACGGCATTTACCGAGGCCGAGCGCGACGCGCTGGGCCTTCGAGGGTTGCTCCCGCCGCGCGTGATGACGCAGGAAGAGCAGCTCGAACGCATCTTGCCGGGCGTTCGCTCGCGTCCTACGCCCATCGACCAATACGCCTATCTGGTGGCGCTGCACGATCGCAACGTCACGCTCTTCTACCGCCTGGTGATGGCTCATCTCGAGGAGATGATGCCAGTCCTGTACACCCCAACGGTGGGGCAGGCCTGTCAGGAGTTCGGTCGTATCTTCCGCCGCAGCCGCGGTCTGTACGTGACCAGCGAGGATCGCGGGCGTGTGGGTGAGGTCCTGGCCAATTGGCCGCATCACGACGTGCGCATGATTGTGGTCACCGACGGTGAGCGCATTCTGGGCCTCGGCGATCTTGGCGCAAATGGCATGGGCATTCCGATCGGCAAGCTCACGCTGTACACGGCGTGTGCCGGTGTACATCCGATGCAGTGTCTGCCCATCACCATCGATGTGGGTACGGATAACACCCAGCTGCGCGAGAGTCCTTCATACATGGGGCTCCGCCAGCCCCGTCTCCGCGGCGCAGCGTACGACGAACTGCTTACCGAGTTCATCGAGGCATTGCAGGAGCGGTTCCCGAAGGTCTGCCTTCAGTTCGAGGACTTCGGCAATCACAACGCCTTTACGCTGCTGGAGGCATGGCGCGATCGCATCTGCACCTTCAATGACGACATCCAAGGGACGGCATCGGTCACGCTCGCTGGGCTGTATTCCGCCTCGCGCCTCACGGGTACGCCCCTCAAGGACATGCGGCTGTTGTTTCTCGGTGCCGGGGAAGCCGGTATCGGTATTGGCGATCTCGTGGTCGAAGCGATGGTCGAAGAGGGGCTCACGGTAGAAGAGGCACGCAAGCGCTGCTGGTTCGTGGACTCCAAGGGGCTGGTGGTGAAGTCCCGCACCGATCTCGCCTCTCACAAGCAGCCGTACGCCCACGATCATGCGCCGGTAACCGCCTTCATCGATGCGGTGGAAAGTGTGAAGCCGCACGCGATCATCGGCGTGTCGGGGATGCCGGGGACGTTTACGCCGCAGGTGCTGGCGGCGATGGCCCGCATCAATGTGCGTCCCATCGTCATGGCGCTCTCCAACCCGACCTCGAAGGCCGAGTGCACGGCGCGTGAGGCGTATACCGGTACCGACGGACGGGCCGTCTTCGCGAGCGGCAGTCCGTTCGCGCCGGTCACGCACAAAGGCGTGACCCACGTGCCGGGGCAGGGCAACAATGCCTACATCTTCCCCGGTGTTGGTCTCGGGGTGATCGTCGCCGAGGCGTCCCGCGTGACCGACGAGATGTTCGCCGCCGCAGCCCGCACCTTGGCCAGCATGGTAACCGAGGACGACTTGGAGATGGGGCGCCTGTATCCGAGCCTCTCGCGTATCCGCGAGGTGTCGCGGGCCATCGCGGTGGAGGTGGCGCACATCGCGTATGAGCGCGGCTTGGCGCGTGCGCCGAGGCCGTCCGACCTGGATGCCGCCGTGGTGTCGGCGATGTACGAACCGGTCTATCAGTCGATGCTGGACTGAGCGCTTTCCCGCAACGGAGAAGGTACAACGGCCCGTCGCACGGTGTGTGGCGGGCCGTTGGCAGTCCGTGATCAGCGATCAGTGGTCAACGATAGCGGTCCATCAACTTGTCGAGTGCCGACTTGCCGGGGCACAGTTGCTCGAAGGGAAGGTCGACGAGCGGTGTCTGCGGTGTGCGGAGATAGTCGTGCATGTCACGGCCGTTCTCGTCCACGAAGAGCAGTCCGGTGGCGATTTCGCCGCGCGCCTGACAGGCCCGCACGTGCGCGTAGGCCGATTCGCGGTTGGTGGGATCGTAATCCGGCGCCGTGGAACGCAGGCGTACGGCTGCGCCGTCATGCATGACGACCGTCCGAACCTCCTCGTGTGTATCGGGCACGGTGATCTCCCGCTGCAGCGGGACGAAGTCGGTGTGCACCGCCTCCACCTCGTGCTCGCGGGTGAACGCGTAGCTCTTGGTGGAGCCATCGTGATCGTTGAAGCTCACGCAGGGAGAGATCACGTCGATGATGGCAAAGCCCTTGTGGGCGAGGCCGGCCTTGATGATCGGGACCAACTGTTGCTTGTCGCCGGAGAACGAGCGGGCCACGAAGGTGGCGCCGAGCGTGAGCGCCAGCAGTACGGGGTCGATCGGCGACTGCTCGTTGGCCTCGCCCTTCTTGGACAGTGAGCCCACGTCGGCCGACGCGGAAAACTGCCCCTTGGTGAGCCCGTATACGCCGTTGTTCTCGAGCATGTACAGCATGTTCACATTGCGCCGGATGGCGTGCGACAGCTGGCCGAGGCCGATCGAGAGCGAGTCGCCGTCGCCCGATACCCCGATGTAGGTGAGTCCGCGGTTGGCCGCGGACGCGCCCGACGTGACCGAGGGCATGCGGCCGTGCACGGAGTTGAAGCCGTGCGACTGCTTCATGAAGTACGCCGTGGTCTTCGATGAGCAGCCGATGCCGCTCATCTTCCCAACGCGGTGGGGCTCGAGATTGAGTTCCCAGCCGGCCTGCACGATAGCGGCGGTCACGGAGTCGTGGCCACACCCCGCGCAGAGCGTCGACATCGCGCCTTCGTAGTCGCGCACGGTAAGCCCGAGCGCGTTGGTGCGCGAGCTCGGATGCCGGACCGGAGGCTTGGCAATTGAGGTCATGCGGACACCTTGGCCTGAGTGGAAACCTGCGTCGTGACGGCATCCACCACGACCTTGGCGGTGAGCGGCATACCGCCGTAATCCAAGACGGAGATCATCGCGTCGCGCGGGATGCCGAGCTCGATGGCCAGCAGCGAGCGCAATTGGGCATCGCGGTTCTGTTCAATCACGAAGTTCTTCTCATGGCGATCGAAGAACGCCTTCACTTCGGCGCCGAAGGGGAAGGCGCGGATTCGCATCACATCGACCGTGATCCCCTGTGCGCGCAGCTTGTCCGCAGCCTCACGCACCGCCGCATCGCAGCCGCCGATGGTCACGAGCCCGATCTCGGCGCCGGCCTGCAGTGTGAACGCGGGCGTGGGCATCACCGTGGCCGCATACGCGAACTTGCGCTTGAGGCGGTCCACCAGCTCCTGGTACGCGTCGGAATCTTCAGTGTAGGCCGCATGCTTGTCATGGCCGGAGCCGCGCACGAAGTACGCGCCCTTGCCGCCAACGCCCGGCAGCGTGCGCGCGGCGATGCCGTCGCCGTCTACATCGAGGTACCGGGAGAACTTCTGAATCTTCTCGAGCGCCGCGGCGTCGAGCACCTTGCCACGGTCGGGGCGATAGCTGTCGTCCCAGGTGAAGCGCTTCACCATCCAGTCGTTCATGCCGATATCGAGATCGGTGGCCACGAACACCGGCGTCTGGAAGCGTTCGGCCAGGTCGAAACTCTGCACCGACATCTCGAACGCTTCGGCCGGATTACACGGGAAGAGAATGAGATGTTTAGTGTCGCCATGCGACGCATACGCGAGGGACATCAGGTCGGCCTGCTGCGTGCGCGTGGGCATCCCGGTGGCGGGGCCGCACCGCTGGATATCGAAGAACACTGCGGGGACATCGGTGTAGTACGCGAGTCCGATGAACTCCTGCATGAGCGAGATGCCGGGGCCCGACGTGTTGGTGAAGGCACGGGCACCCGCCCAGCCGGCACCGATGATGATACCGGCGGCGGCCAGTTCATCTTCGGCCTGCAGAATGGCGTAGTGGTGCACGCCGGTCTCCTTGTTCACGCGGAACTTCTCGCAGAACGCCTTGAACTGCTCCATCAGGGCCGTGGCCGGCGTGATGGGATACCAGGCGCCCACGGTCGCGCCGGCATAGACCGCACCGAGTGCGCAGGCCGTATTGCCATCGATGAGGATGGAATCGCCGGTGGCATCCATCTTCTCGAGATGGAAGGGCAGGGGGCACTGGAAGTTCGCCTTGGCGTAGTCGTAGCCGAGCCGAATGGCCTTGTGATTGCTGTCGAGGAGTTTGGGCTTCTTGCCGTACTTCTCGGCCAGCATGCCGCCCACCACCTCCATGTCGATGTTGAGCAGCGCGGCGAGTGCGCCGGCGTACACGATGTTGCGCAACAGGGTGCGGTCGCGATCGCCCTGGAAGTTCTCCACGCACAGGCGCCCGAACGGGATGCCGAGGATCGTGATGCCCTCGCGCACGAGGTCCGGCTCGAGCGGCCACGACGAGTCGTACACGAGGAACCCGCCGGGGCGCACGGTGGCCACGTCCTTCGCGTACGTGGCCGGATTGAGCGCCACCACGAGATCCACTTCGCTCGGGCGTGCGGTGTAGCCGTCCTTGCTGACGCGGATTTCGTACCAGGTGGGTAGCCCCTGGATGTTGGACGGGAAGATGTTCTTGCCCGTGACCGGGATGCCCATGCGGAAGATCGCCTGCATGAGGAGCCCGTTGGCACTGGCGGAGCCGGTGCCGTTCACGGTGCCGATCTTGAATGCAAAATCGTTGATGTTGCTCATATGCTGGCCACTCCCGCGAGCATGCCCGCCACCGGTTTCTTGAGATCGAAGATCTGCATGTCCCACGCCGCGGTGGGGCAGCGCTCGGCACAGAGGCCGCAGTGCAGGCAGACGTCCTCGTCCTTCACCATGATCCGCTTGGTCTGCGGCAATCCGTCGGAGACGTAGATGTCCTGCGACAGGTTGAGCGCCGGCGCCGACAGTCGCGTGCGCAGGTCCTCAATCGGCGTACCGTTGGTGGTGATGGTGAGACAGTTGGTGGGGCAGATGTCGACGCAGGCGTCGCACTCGATACACTGCGAGGAGGTGAAGTGCGTCTGGATGTCGCAATTGAGGCAGCGGCCCACCTCCGACACGATCTGCTCGGGGGTGAAGCCCAGCTCCACCTCGGTCACAAGATCCTTGAAGCGCTTCGTCAGGTCCTCGTGCTGCATCTTGGCGCGTTTGGCCGCCTCGTAGTCGTTGTTGTACGCCCACGAGTGCATACCCATCTTGGCGCTCACGAGGGTCATGCCGTACGGTGGCCGGTCGGCGGTCACGTCGCGCCCCTGGCACTGCAGATCCATCGAGATGGCGGCCGCGTGGCCATGTGCGACCGCCCAGATGATGTTTTCGGGGCCCCACGCCGCATCACCACCGAAGAACACCTTGGGGTGGGTGCTCTGGTGCGTCGCCTTATCGACGACGGGCATCCCCTTCGTGTCGAATTCCACGCCGAGGTCGCGTTCGATGAACTCGAAGGCGTTGTCCTGGCCGATGGCGAGGATGACCTGATCGCACGGGATGATTGTGGTGCCCATCACCGTGCTGGTCTGCTTCCCGCTGGCATCCTCCGTCCACTGCAGGAGCTCGAACTCCATGCCCACGAGCGTGCCGTTCTCGATGACCATGCGCTTGGGCGCATGATTTTCGATGATCTCGATCTGCTCTTCTTCGGCATCTTCGAGCTCCCAAGGGGAAGCCTTGAAATGCTTGCGGCCGCGACGGGCCACGACCTTCACGTCGGTCGCACCGAGGCGCTTGGAGGTGCGGCAGCAATCCATCGCCGTGTTGCCCACGCCGATGATGATCACGCGCGGCCCCATCTTCTCGATGTGCTGGAAATGCACGTTGGCGAGAAAGTCGATGCCGATGTGCACCTGCGCCGGGGCATCCCAGCGTCCGGGGATGTCGAGTTCTTTTCCCTTGGGAGCGCCGGAGCCCACGAAGATCGCGTCGTAGCCTTCGTCGAGGAGCTCCCGGAGACTCGTTACGGGCGTGCCGTACTTCATGCGGGCGCCCATGTCGATGATGTACCCGCACTCCTCGTCGAGTACCTGCGCGGGCAGGCGGAACGACGGGATGTTGATGCGCATCAGGCCACCGGGCGTCCCGTTCTTCTCGTAGATCGTGACGTCGTAGCCGTGCGGCAGCAGGTCGTTGGCGACGGTGAGCGAGGCAGGCCCGGCGCCGATCAGTGCCACCCGCTTGCCGTTCTTCACCGCGGGGGCCTTGGGGAGGAAGGCGCTGATGTCGTCGCGATGATCGGCGGCCACGCGCTTGAGGCGGCAGATGGCCACGGGCTTCTCCTCGACGCGGCCCCGGCGACAGGCCGGCTCGCACGGACGGTCACACACGCGCCCGAGAATGCCCGGGAACACGTTGGACTCGCGGTTGAGCAGGTAGCTCTCCGTGTACTTGCCTTGCGCGATCAGGCGGATGTACCCGGGTACGTTGGTGTGGGCCGGGCACGCCCATTGGCAATCCACGACTCGGTGGTAGTATTGGGGGTCGGAGACGTCGGTCGCTGCCATGTGGCAAAACTCCTGGGGAGGGATTGGCTGGCAATCGCTAGCATGCCTCACGGACCACATTACGGCAAGCAGGAAATGCCCGATCTTCACGCGCGCTCGCGAGGGAGCTATGGCCGGTTACGATGTGATCGTGGTGGGGCTGGGGGGCATGGGGAGCGCGGCGATCCGGCACCTCGCCGGACGCGGCCAGCGGGTGCTGGGGATCGAGCAGTTCTCCCCGGGACACGACCGAGGGTCGTCGCACGGTCTCACGCGCATCATCCGTCTGGCATACTTCGAAGACCCATCCTATGTGCCCTTGCTCCGCAGAGCCTACGAGCTCTGGCGCCAGCTCGAACGCGGCCTCGACGAGCCGCTCCTCCACGTGACAGGGGGCCTCGACGTGGGGCCGGCCGATGGGGTGGTGTTCGCCGGCTCCCTGCGCAGCTGCCGTGAACACGGGCTGCCGCACGAGGTCCTCGAGGCCCAAGACCTTACCCGGCGCTTTCCCGGGTGGCGGCCGTCCCCCGAGCTCACGGCGGTGTGGCAACCGGATGCGGGATTTCTCACCCCCGAGCGGTGCATTGCGCGCCATCTCGCCGAGGCGCAGGCCGCCGGCGCCTCGGTCATGACGGACACCCGCGTGCTGGCGGTGGAGCCCCGGGCCGGTGGCGTGCGGGTGCGTACCGACCGCGGCAGCTTCGAAGCAGGGCAGGCGATCCTGACGGCCGGGCCATGGATGTCGGACCTCGCCCCGGCGCTCGCCCCCCTGTTGTCACCGGAGCGGCAAGTCCTCGGCTGGTTCGGCATCGCCGATGCCGCGCAGTTCGCGCCGACGGCCTTCCCCGTCTTCGTGCTGGAGGCAGCGGAGGGCACCTATTACGGCTTCCCCGAATACGGTGTCCCTGGCTTCAAGATCGGCAAGTATCACCACCGGTTCGAGCGGGTCCATCCCGACAGCATGGACCGCCAGGTACACGCGGAGGATGAGGCGGCATTGCGGGTTGCCACGACCCGCTACTTCCCCAATGCGAACGGTCCAATGCTGTCGCAGGCCACCTGCCTGTTCACCAATACCCCCGATGAGCACTTCATCGTGGACCGGTCTCCGGAGGCCCCCGAGATACTGCTCGTGAGCCCCTGTTCCGGGCACGGCTTCAAGTTTTCGAGCGTGATCGGGGAGATCTGTGCGGATCTTGTGACCCGGGGGCGCACAGCCCACGACATCGGGCTCTTTTCGTTGGCGCGGTTCGCTGGGGGCTGACGCGGAGCGGATGCCCGGACACGCTGCATATTCTGCGAGCCCTGCCGACCGCGCAGGGCTCCGCCTGTACGCTCCCGCCTCTCCCATGATGATGCCGGTGTCCATTCGTTACGACGAGCCCCTCCTGTCTCGTCACCGCCACACCCGCGCCTTCACGTTGGCCATGGTGCTGCTCACCGCCGGCGCTGCGGGGACCCCTGCATCGGCCCAGCGTCCGGTCTCGATCACGGTGTCCGAGGGGACGTGGATGTCGCTCGACGCCGCACCGGATGGACGCGGCATGGTGTTCGAGCTCCTGGGGGATCTGTTTACGCTGCCGCTTGGTGGCGGCACAGCCACCCCTCTGCTCACGGGACGCGCCTGGCAGTCGCAGCCGCGGTATGCCCCCGACGGCCAATCACTGGCCTACATCAGCGACGAAACCGGCAGTGACAACGTGTGGATCGCCGGGAACGACGGCCGCGGGGCGCGCCCGCTCAGCGCCTTCCCGCGCGCGGTCATGCTGTCGCCGGCGTGGAGTCCGGACGGTAAGGCGATCTATGCCACCGTCATCGAGAACCGTATCGCCGAGCTGTGGCGGATCGACGTGGCATCGGGGGCGGCGACCAAGGTGGTCGCCAACAGCAACGGCCAACCATCGGGGCTCGTCTCGGCGCCGGCACCGGGACCGTACTCCGCCCATGTCGCGCGTGACGGGGCGCTGTGGTACACGAGTCTTACCCCGCGCGCCTACGGGGTCCGGCAGGGAGCCACGGCGTCGGTCGTCCGGCGTGATCCTACCACGCAGCGTGATGAACCGGTCACTCTCGGCGAGTTCGTGGCGATGGCGCCCGTCACGTCGCGTAATGGACGATGGCTGGTGTATGCGGCCCAGAGCCGCGGGCGCACGGGGCTGCGTCTGCGCGATCTCTCGAACGACACCGAACGCTGGCTCGCATATCCGATCGACCGCAATCAGCTCGAATCACGATCGTCGCGCGATGTGATTCCCGGCTACGCGTTCACGGCAGATGACCGGGCTGTACTGGCGGCCTTCGGTGGACGCATTCATCGGCTCGATCTCGCCACCGGTATGGATCAGGTGGTGCCGTTCACGGCCACATGGCGCGGCGACCTCGCGGAGCGACCCACCGTCACGTCTCGCATTGCTGCCGGTGCCGTCCGTGGCCGCATGGCGCAGCAGGTCACCGTTTCGGCTGGCGGTCGTGTGGCCTATTCCATGATGGGCCGTGTCTTCGTGACCACCCCACAGGGCGACAGGCCAACGCGGCCGACTACCACGGCTGATCCACGCGAGTTCATGCCCGCGTGGTCGCCCGATGGGCGATGGCTCGCCTTCGTCACGTGGACGGCCGAGGGTGGGCACGTGTGGAAAGTGCGTGCCGACGGTGGCGTGCCGGTCCGCCTGAGTGACGCTCCGGCGTATTTCGTCGATCCCGCGTGGAGCCCGGATGGCGCGCACGTCTTGGTGGTCCGCGCGCCACTCTCGAGCGCACGGGTGCAGCAGCCCCTCGTGGTACCCACCGATGCGCAGCTGGTGCGCTTCGACGCCATGCGCGCGTCCGGGCGCATGCAACTGCTCGGCAAGGTGCAGGGGGCGCGTCATCCGCATTTTGCCAACGACCCCACGCGGGTGCTGTTGAGCGGTCCCGCCGGCGTGGTCAGCATGCCGGTGGACGGCGGTCCGCCCCGTGTAGAGGTCCGCAGCCGCATTGCCAGTGGCGACATCCGCGTCAGCCCGAACGGCACGCAGTTGCTTGTGCAGGCGAGCGACCGACTGCATCTCGTGCCCCGGCCCACCGGCACCGGTAGCGAACCGCCGGTGGTGGAGCTCACTGGCGCGAGTCTGTTGCAGCCAGGGGCCACGACGTCGTTCGCCTGGATCCCCACCGGAGGGATCGCGTGGACGACCGGTCCACATCTCCATCGCCGCACCGGCCTCGCGGGGAACGGCACAGCCAGCGCCGCGGAGCCAGCCGTGTCGCTCGCGGTAGAACTTCCGCGGGTGACCGGCAGCGGGACGCGTGTCCTGCGCGGGGCGAAGGCGATCACGATGCGTGGCACCGAGAGCATCGCCAACGCCGATATTGTGATTACCGACGATCGGATCACGGCCATCGGTGCGCGCGGTACTGTGGCGATCCCTTCGGGCGCCACGGTGCACGACGTGACGGGAACCACGATCATGCCAGGCATCGTGGATGTGCACGCGCACTGGCAGTACCGGCGCGACTTGCTGGAGCCGGAGACGCCAAGCGTGTACGCCAATCTCGCATACGGTGTCACGACCATCCGCGATCCGCAGACGAGTGCCGACATCTTCGGGCTGAGTGATCTCGTGGAGGTCGCTGCCGTTCCGAGCCCGCGCATTACCTCAACGGGCCCCGGGCTGTTCAGCGACCTCGACCCCAAGTCGCTGGAGGAGACGCGGGCAATCGCTCGCCGGTACCGCGACGACTACGGCACGTGGCTGCTCAAGAGCTACTTGTTGGGCAACCGGCAGCAGCGCCAGTGGATGGTGCAGGCGAGTCGTGAACTGGGGATGCTCACCACCACCGAGGGGGGGAGCGACGACAAGCTGGGGCTCACGCACGCGCTCGATGGATTCGCCGGGAACGAGCATGCGCTGCCCACGATGCTCTACGATGATGCCGTGCAGCTGATGGCGAAAAGCGGCATCGCGTACACACCCACGCTGCTCGTGAGTTTTGGCGGTGCGTTGCCGATCTACCGGCTGCACGCGACGGAGCGCCCAGCCGACGATCTACGCCTGCAGCGGTTCTTCCCATCGAGCGAACTATTCGCTCGGACGGCGCAACGCCTCCTCGCGTTTCCTGATGAGGACTACAACGACCGCGAAACGGCAGCCGGTGCCGCGGCTATCCTGCACGCCGGAGGCACCGTGGCGCTCGGCGGGCACGGGGAGATGCAGGGACTGCAAGTGCACTGGGAAATGCAGTTGCTGGCGCAGGGGGGCATGAGCAACCACGAGGTCCTGCAGGTGGCCACGCGACACGGCGCGGAGGCGCTTGGCTTGGGTACCGACATCGGGACCCTCGAAGCGGGGAAGCTGGCCGACCTGCTCATTCTCGAGCGTGACCCGCTCACCGACATCCGCAACAGCACCAGCATCCGCCAGGTCATGCGTGGCGGTCTCCTGTACGACGCCAACACCCTCGACCAACTGGCACCGCGTGCGGTCCCGTTGCGAACGCCGTGGTGGCAGAGTGACCAGCCGCGCGGCGCCGTCAACGGTACGCGCGTAGATCCCGTCGCGGTGGATCGCGTGGTACACGACGAAATGCAGCGGCAGCAGGCGCCCGGGGTGGCGCTACTGGTCCTCAAGGGCAACGATGTACTGCTCTCAAAGGGCTACGGGCTCGCCAATATCGAACAGCAGGTGAAGGTGTCGTCGGCTACCATGTTCCAGTCCGGTTCCATGGGGAAGATGTTCACCGCGGCCGGCGTGATGGCGCTCGTGGAAGACGGTCGAGTGGCGCTCGATTCCTCGATCCGCGTGTATCTCCCCGATGCGCCGGCCGCGTGGCAGGCGGTGACGATTCGCCACCTCCTCTCGCACACATCGGGCATTCCGGACTACACGAGCAGCACCTTCGACTACCGCCGCGACTTCACCGAAACGGAGCTCACCACGCTGGCCTTTGCCATGCCGCTGGAGTTTCCGCCGGGGACGCGATGGAACTACAGCAACTCCGGCTACGTGCTGCTGGGGGCCATCACGAGCCGCCTCAGCGGCAAGCCCTACTGGGAGTTTCTCCGGGAGCGGATCTTCACGCCGGCCGGGATGCGCACGCTGCGCGTGATCAGCGAGAGTGAGATCGTGCCGCACCGTGCGTCGGGCTACTTGCCTGCGCCCGGTGGGTTCGTGCATCAGAACTGGGTGTCGCCCACGCTGAACACTACGGCCGACGGCTCATTGCTCTTCAGTCTCGAAGATCTCGAGGCGTGGAGCCGCACGGTCCGTGAGCGCCGCGTGCTCACGCGCGAGAGCTGGGAGCTGATGCTTTCGCCCGTGCGTCTCAACAGCGGTCGCCCGCACCCCTACGGATTCGGCTGGTTCCTCGACACGTTCAAGGGCGCGCGGGTGAACCAGCACGGCGGATCGTGGCAGGGGTTCCGCACGCAGTTCACGCGCTTCGAGGCGAGCGATCTCACGGTGGTGGTGCTCACCAATGGGGGGCACGTGGCGCCGGAGTTCATCGCCAACCGCGTGGCGGCGGTCATCGATACGAGTCTCGCGCCCCGGCCGCTTCCGGAGCGGGCCATAGCCGGTTCGTCGCCCGAAGTGGAACGGACGCTTCGCCGCATGCTCGAGGTGACGGCGCGTGGTTCCATGACGGCGCGAGATTTTGAGTTCGTCCGTGTGACCGCGGTGCCGCGCATGGCCAACGGCTACGCGCGCCTCCTCTCCCCACTTGGGGAACTGCAGCGACTGGAGCTGCTCGAAGATCGGGGAGCGGAGGGCGACGACCACGTATATCTGTACCGCGCCGTCTATGCCGTGCGACCCATTCTGGTGCAGGTGAAGATCGGCCCCAAGGGCGGGGTCACGTCGCTCACGTTCCCTCGCTGACCGTCGCGCCGCCCGCTAGCGAGGGCGGCGCAGCGCCCGCCCCGGACGCGCACCGGTCATGGTGCTGTTGCTGATGACCGGGGTGCCGTTCACGTACAGGTGCACCACGCCATCGGCGTAGTGGTGCGGGTCCGTGAAGCTGGCGCGGTCCACGAAGCGGGCACGATCGAACACCACCACATCGGCGGTGGCGCCGGCTCGCAGCACACCGCGATCGGTCAGGCCCAGAGTACGGGCCGGCACCGAGGTCATCTTGGCGATCGCCTGTTCAAAGCGCAGCACCCGGCGCTCACCCACGTAGCGGGCAATCACGCGAGGGAACGCGCCGTAGCTGCGCGGGTGCGGGAAGCCCTGCCCGGGACGTACGAGATCGCCGTCGGTCGAGACCATCGCCGAGGGATGACGCAGGAACGCCTCGATGTCACGTTCGCTCATGGCTTCGACGGTCGCCGTGAAGCCTCCGGCACGCTGCAGATCGATCAGCGCCGAGGTGATGGTGCGCGGGGAGTCCTCGAGCCCGCGATTCCGTAAGTACTCTGCCAACGTACGCCCCGCCCACTGCGGCGCCGCTGGCAGTGTTCGAAACCGGATGCTCGCGGCGGTTCCGGCCGTCTGCGCCAGAAAGATCGATGGCATCTCGCGGTGCAGGCGCTCGACCGTTTCAGGGCGCGCCAGTCGCGCCGACACCGAATCCTGCCCATCGGCGAGCACCCAGCCGGGAAAGAGCACATCGGAGTAGGTGCTGTACGCGGGGTAGGGGTACACGTCGAAGCTGACCCGGATCCCCCGCGTGGAGAGCGAGTCGAAACCGCGCAGCACCGCCGTACTCTTGCCCCAGTTGGCGCGGCCGGTGCTCTTGAGATGACTCACGTGCACCGGCTGCGACGAGTTGCGCCCCACATCGACCGCCTCGGCGAGCGCCATCTCCAGTGCCACGCCCTCGTCGCGAAGATGCGTGACGTACAGCGATCCTGGCCTGCGTGACGCGCGGGCTAGGGTAACCAGCTCGTTGCGCTCCGCGTACACGGCGGGGATGTACTCGAGCCCCGTGCCGAACCCGAACGCCCCATCGTCCATCGCACGCGTTACGAGCGCACTCATGCTGTCGAGCTCCGCGGTGGTGGGAGCGCGATTCGCCGTGCCCATGACCCGCTTTCTTGCCCAGGTATGCCCTGCGGTCCACAGGGTGTTGGGCGCCACGCGCAGCGTGTCGAGAAATGTGCCGAGCGGATGCGGCTGATCGAGACTGTGCAGGCTATTGAAGATCGTCGTAATTCCCTGCCGCAGAAAATTCTCTGCGTCGGGTGACTGGGCGATCGCCGAGATATGCGCGTGAGGGTCGATGAAACCAGGGGCAACCACGAGACCACGCACGTTCACCACGCGGGCGGCAGGGGCCACCACGCGAGCCGCCACCTGCACAATCCGGTCGCCTTGCAGCAACACATCGGCGCGGCGCGCGGGAGCGCCCGTGCCGTCGACCACGAGCCCGCCGCGGAGGAGAATGGGCTGTACCGGTGATTGCGCGAGCGCCGACGAGTGGCCTGTGCCGAGGATCACGATGCCGGTCACGACGGCCGCCGTATACCGCAGGCAGCGTTGGCGCAGGGTCATCTCGGCGTCACCGAGGCGGCCTTGCCGTACTTCGCATGCCACGCCACCAGCCGCAGCCGGAAAGCGGTCGCGGTGTCGAGCGGTGGTCGGCGAACACGACGGCCGCGAAAAAGAGCGGAAACGTGACATGTCGCGATGCTACCGTCTTCGGCAATCCGGCGCAACGGACGCCGCCGCATCGCGAGAGCTCAGGGTCGTAGGGGGCGCTCCGTCATTGCCTGCAGTGTGGTCGGCGACTCCCACGCCACCCGATACTCCGGCAGCAGGCGCCCGTCGCTCGCCTCGCGGTCCACGTATTCCACCTCGCGGCCGCCCATGCGCGCGTAGAACCGCCGTGCCGGGAGATTGTCGGCGAAGACCCACAGGTGCACGGGCGTGCCGGTGGCGTGGGTCCTGCCCCAGAGGCCAACCGTATGCAGCAACTGCCGTCCAATGCCGAGCCCCTGATGCGCGGGGAGCACGTGGAGGTTGTCGACGAGGGTGCCCCACTCGCGATCCTCGCGGGGCCGCACGAACACGAAACCCGCGGGAAGGTCGTCGATGAGTGCGAGCCAGCCACCCCCCGTTGCTGATGGATGCAGCTTGGTGGCCCATACGCCGGTCCGCTCCGCTTCGAGATCCCCATCGAGAAAGCCGTCGCTGAGGATGTTGCGGTAGGCGCGACGCCAGCTGACGGTGTGCAGCATGGCCACGGTCGCCACGTCATCGGCGGTCAGGGAACGGATCGTGAGAGACATGACGCGTGTGTGGAGGGGCTGGAAGGCGCGTCGCCTTGCTCACACGACGAACATCCCCACGCCAGCGACGAACATGACCACGGTGGTCACGCCCACTACGATACGTCCAAGCCACGAACTCGGTTGGCCTTGCATGAGACGGGGATCCGCCGCGGCGATCAGGATGCCCACCAGCAAAAACGGAGCGAGTAGCCCGTTGAGTACCGCCGTCCAGTACAACGCGCGCACGGCGTTCACGTTCGCGAAGTCCATCAGGACGCCGGCGGTGAGGGCGAGGAGGATCACCACGTAGAATGCCGGCGCGCCGCGGAATCGCTCGTCGATCCCCTGGCGCCAGTCGAACAGTTCGGCGAACGCGTAGGCTGCAGAACCGGCAAGGGTGGGGATGGCCAGCATACCCACTCCCAGAATGCCGACGGTGTAGAGCAAGGTGGTAAAGCGCCCGGCCAGCGGTTCGAGTGCCTGAGCGACCTCGCGACTGGTCTCCAGGTCTTGGATGCCCGCCCGGTGCAACGTGAGCGCGGTAGTCAGAATGATGAAGAACATGGCCACATTGGAGAAGAACGTGCCCACGCCCACGTCGAGGCTCCGTCGCGCGATCTCCTGGCGGGTGGCTCCACGCCGATCGACGAGAGTCTGACGCCCGGCCAGCTTTTCCTCTTCTACCTCCTGCGATGCCTGCCAGAAAAAGAGATATGGGGAAATCGTCGTGCCGAGGATGGCGACGAGCGTCGCGAACGCGTCGCGACTGCGGGGGAGGCTCGGCGTCACGGTATCGTGGACGATCGTGGTCCAGTCGGGGCCAATCTTGATGGCCGTGATGACATAGGCGAAGAGCACGAGCGCCAGCCATTTGAGGCCCGTGGCAATCGTCGCATAGCGAAGCCGTACGGTAGCGAGCGCGATGCCCGCGGCGAACACGACCACCCAGACATGCGAGTCGACAGTGGTGAGGAGTTCCGCGGCGTCAGCCATGCCGGCGAGGTCGGCGCCGATGTTGATCGTGTTCGCGAGAAGCAGTGACAGACAGGCCGTCACGAGTACCGGACGGGGGTACTTGTCGGCGAGCGCCCCCATGAGCCCCTTGCCGGTCACCATCCCAATGCGGGCACACATGGCCTGGACGGCCGCCATCAGTGGCCAAGTGAAGAGGGCGGCCCAGAGGAAGTGGGTCCCGAACTGCGCGCCCGCGATTGAGTAAGTGGCGATGCCGGAGGGATCGTCGTCGGCGGCGCCGGTAACGACACCGGGGCCGAGGGTCTGCCAGAAGCGGCGGACGGCACCGAGGGGGCGGCGGAGGCCGGCGTCTGCAGTAGGCACGGTACGCATGCTGCCGGTGTCCTGCGCGAGAAGAGTCTGCCGAATGAGCACCGTCCGCAATCGCGGCGGTGGCGGCCGTGTCGTGCAGCCGCGTCCCTCTACACTACGCGCCGGCGAACGATCTGGCGACTAGGGCCCGCATATTCCCGTGCTCGAGTGGCGGGCGACACGTCAGGCTCACTGGGAGCGATAGAAGTCCCACCCGCGATCGCCGAGCGCCGCAAACAACCCCATGGGATCGTGGCCAACGCCCGGCAGCAGCTGCAGCTCATGCGTGATGCCGAGGGTGCGAAGCATGGCACTGAACGCCACGCTGCCTGGCGCCGTATTGTCGGCATCGCCCACCACGATCCGCATACGAGGCCGTGGCGCCGATGTCCGTGCAAAGAGCTCGGCCACCGTTAGCGGGCTCTGCGTGCGGTAGTACGCGAGATCATCGCCGTAGACCTCGCGAAGGATCTTGGCGCGCTCCTCGGGGTTCGCGCGTGCACGCGGGCCATCGAAGTCGAGATCGAGCGGTCCAGCCGCGAGCATGGACACCGCGCCAAACAGATCGGCGTAGCGCAAGCCAATGCGAGCCGCCCCATGCCCGCCCATGCTGAAGCCCTCGAGGATCCGGGCGTTGCGTGTGGCCACCGTGCGGAACCGCGCGTCCACCTCCATCACGAGGTCACGTGCTAACACTGTTTCCATGGGTATGCGACCGTCCTTGGAGTCGGCCCACATGCTCGATGTCATGCCATTGGCGAACACGACCAGCATTGGCGGAATACGCCCGGACCTGATGGCTGCGTCAAAGTGTGCAGCCAGCGGCACGATGCCGCCTGCACCCCCGCCGCCCGTCCCGTGGAGCCAATAGAGCACCGGAAAGCGACGCGTCGGCTCCGCGTCATACTGGGCCGGGAGATAGGCATGAAATGAGACGGCGGTGCGTGCGGCAGGACTCTGGAAAATCCGATACACCACGCCAGGGGTGCTCACCGCAGGGGTCACCCATGCCGTCGGCGCGGGCGACGACGGCCCCGTCGGCTGAGTGGGGACCGCGGTATCGGTGGGCTCGCAGCCGAGACTGGCCGCCAGCAGCGCCACGAGTGTGCGTCGAGCCGGACGGCGTGGATGGCGGGCGGCACGTGGTGTATCCGGTTGCATTGCGATCTCCCAGAAAGGATCCGGCCGCAGCGCCTGGCCCGGTGGGGTGGCACCGTCTCACGGATACAACAAATAGAGCGACGAATGGGGCAATCACAAAGCTGTTGCATGATTGCGGCCGGCCCGTGGCCTGACGTTCACGCCAGTATGGGGTCGGGATCCGATGTTGTCGGAGCAACACCCACCTTGGACCGCCACCTCGAGGAGTGATGCCCGCGACCCTGCTCTCGCATCAGGCGCTCGTGCTGCCGCTCAAACTGCGCTGGCCCCATCGTTTCTCCGGGCTGGCCTTATGCATCGGCAGTATGGTGCCCGACTTGGAATTCATCGGCCGCATGGCCGATGACTGGATCTTCTCTCACACGCTGACGGCACAGCTCTGGTTCACTCCTCCGGTCACGCTCCTCCTCGTATGGCTGCTGGCCGAGGTGATGCTTCCGGCGTTGCTTCCGTTGGTGCGGGATGTCCAGTGGCTGCGCCTGCACGACCTTGCGGCACTGAGGGCCCCACGCGGGGTACGGGAATGGACGGTGGCTGCCTACTCGGCATTGATCGGTGGCGTCAGTCACGTACTGCTCGACGCCATTACGCATGGCAACCACTCCGGCTGGCTCGTACCCTTCCTGCCTGCGTTGCGCACCTTGGTGCCCCATGTCTCGGGGCGCGTGCCGTTGCATGATGCGCTGCAGTTTTGGCTGACGCTGGTCTTCGGGGCGGCGTCACTCGCCATGTGGCGCACGATCGTCACCCAACGGCTCTTGTGGCGCTGGCGGTTTCGTGCCATCAGCGAGCTGCCCCGTATGCCATTAGCGGCCGGCCACCGACTGCTCGCATGGTGCGTGCTGGCTGCCGCGCCGGGAGCACTCGTTGGTCGTGCGCTCCATGTGCAGGCAACGGGCAAAGCGCTCACGGCAGCGGTGGCGTTCGGCATGATCGACTTTGCCTTCCTGGCGTTGCTCCTCGCGGCCCTCTACCTGCGCCGTCGCGAGGCGCGGCCGTGGCGTCTCGGAGGGACAGGGGTTCACCATGCTCTGGGCCACCCCGACGATCTTGGTGTGCCGCCGGTGCGGCCCCTCGCGGCGTGATACTCGCATGATTGGTTCGGGAGTGCTGCTGATGGCGTGGTCGGCGTGTGCCACAATTCCCCACCTGCGGAGCGGTGTGGGCACCATGCTCCGCCCGCCAGAAGATCGCGTGGCGGAACGGGACAGTGCGGTACAGGTTGCACCGGGCGAACGGCTGTCGGTGCGCCTGAACGGTACGCCAGCGCTACGCGGTGCTGCGTCGCGCGTGCCGACGCACATCGTGCTGCTCCCCGGCCCGGTGGGATCTGCCTTCTCCATGCGACACGTGTCGGCGGCGTTGTGCGCCCATGGGCTCCCCGTATTGGTCATCGATCCCTTGGGCATGGGACGGTCCTCGCGCCCAACGGATGCCGACTATTCGCTTGCCGCGCAGGCCCGGCGCATCGCGGCGGTGCTCGACAGCGTGGGCGTGGCGCGTACGCTGGTCGTTGCCCACGGCACCAGCGCGACGCTCGCGCTGCGACTTGCGGCGGCGGCACCGGAGCGCATCAGCGGCGTACTCTCCCTTGCCGGCGGCCCCATTGATCGACAGGAAACGACGGGTGTTCGACTCGCGCTGGCACTGGCGCCGCTGCTGGACACTCCGGTCGGTCGGGCGATCGGACGTCGACGGTTTCTCGCGGCCATCCGTGAGCAGAGCGCGGCTCCGGCCTGGTGTACGCCCGATGTGGCGGCGCGCTACCTCGCGCCCATCGAATCCGACGTGCGCGGAACGCTTCGGGTCCTGCGCGCGATGCAGCAGGCCGAGGAGCCATCCCGCATCGAGACCGAATTGCACCGCATCCGTGCCCCAGTGCGACTTCTGGTGGGCGATCATCCCACCGCTCACGCCCCCACCGCCGCGCAGGTGGCGTTGCTGCAACGTCAGCTTGCCAAGTTGCGGGTCGACACCATCACCGGAGCGGGGACGATGCTGCACGAGGAGCGGGCCGATGCCGTGGTGGCCGCCGTGCTCGAGATGCTGAACAACACGCGCTGACCCACCGGATACCGCCGCGATTCACGCACCGCCGCGATGTCCGCGCGCCCGGTGGTGAACGCCTCCATCCCCGGAACCGTGGTCGACGGGGTGTCGAAGGGTCTATGCGAACGCCCGGACTCGAACCGGGATGGGTTGCCCCGCCAGCTCCTAAGGCTGGTGCGTCTACCAATTTCGCCACGTCCGCAAAGGAGACGGTCGCCTGTCGGCCAAACGTCTCCCCCCCGAATTATAGACGGGTCAGCAACTCCCCGGCGCCCGCCTCGGCAAAGCCGGTCAGCAGCTCGAGTGTGGCCGTCAACTCTTCCCGTGTGGCCGCTGGGTGAATAGGGCAGAGGCGCAGCGCGGGGCGGCCATGCAGCAGGGTGCTCATCACCGTCGCATATCCGTTCTCGCGAAGACGATCCACAATGCGCGCGGTGAGGGCGTCGATCTGGTGGGCAGAGAGCCCCACGCCGCGCCAGCGGAACGTGACGATCCCCATCTGGGAAGGCGTCACGATCTCCCATTTCCCGCTCTCGATCAGCCACGCGTGCGCGACGTCGGCCAGCTCGAAGCCCACGCCGATGCCGCGGCGGAATTCAGCCAGGCCGAACGCACGCATCGACAGCCACAGCTTGAGCACCTTGAAGGAGCGGGTCAGCTGGATGCCGCGCTCGAAGAAGTTCACATCGTCCTGAATGTGACGCGAAATATCGGCCAGGTAGTCGGCGTGATCGTCCTCCTCCACGCGAAACGCCAGCTTCATGAGACGGGCATCGCGCACCAGCAGGCATCCCAACTCGAACGGCTGGAACAGCCACTTGTGCGGATCGAGGGTAATGGAGTCCGCTCGCCCAAGGCCATCGAGCGCGGCCGCGCCGCGCGGGTGCAGCACGGCGGCCGCGCCGTAGGCACCGTCGACGTGCAGCCAGAGCCCTTCGCGCGCGCAGAGATCGGCGAGGGCATGCAATGGATCGACGGCACCGGTGTTCGTGGTCCCGGCGTTGGCGACCACGCAGAAGGGCCGCAGGCCATTGGCGTGATCTTCCGCGATTGCGGCCGCCAGCGCATCCACATCGAGGCGCATGTCAGCATCCGTCACAACGGCCCGGCGCTGGCGCTGGCTGAAGCCGAGCACACGAAGCCCCTTCGACATCGAGGAGTGGGTCTGATCAGAGTAGTACACGACCGACGCCGGATCATGGCCACCCAACCGTGTTTCGCGCGCCACCACGATCGCCGACAGGTTGGCCATCGACCCACCGCTCACGAAGATGCCGCTGGCCGTCTCGGGCAGCCCGCACGCCGCGCGTAGCCACTCCAACACGGTCAGTTCGATCTGCGAGGCCGCACTCGAGGCCAGCCAATGCCCGGCGAACACGTTGTGCCCACTCATCAGGAAATCACCCACGGCACTCACGAAGTTCGATGGGCTCGGCACGAACGCATAGAAGCGAGGATGATCGGCGCGGAACGCGTTCTCGAACACCGTGCTGGCCAGCGTCTCGAGCAGTTCGCTGGTGGGCGTGGGGGATTCCGGGGGCGGCGTGTGCAGGAGACGCACCGCCTCCTCCCGGCTCATGGTGGTGGTGGTGTGTTTGCTGCGGACGCTCTCGAAGTGGTCGATGACCATGGCAAGAGCGCGCTCGCCGAGCGCCTGCATGTCGGCGCGGGAGAGCTGCAGGGGAGCGGTGGGCGTGGGCATGTCAGGACGCATGGCGCCCAAGGTAGCAGCCGTGACCCGCCGGCGGTAACGTTGCGCATGCGACTCCCCCATGCGTACCGTCGGCGATTGGCCGCGCCCCTCCTCGCCACAGCGCTCACGCTGCTCTGCACGACGGCTCGGCTCGCGGCCCAGGCGCCGCCAGCTGGTACGGTCATTACCGGGATCCCGGCCGGCAGCGAGCGGGTGGAACAGCGGACGATGGGGAGCCGCCCCGGCGTGCGCCTTGTACGCCGCTTCGACGGCCTCGGCGCCGGCTTCGTGGGGCCGCATGGCGCCACGCTGCTGCGCAATCCGTCGGATAACTCACTCGCCGTGGGACGCCGGCACGTCGTACAGACGGTGAACACCCAATGGGCGATTTTTCGCAAGGACGGCACGCCGATCTATGGCCCGTTGCCCACCAACGCCGTCTTTGCGGGATTCGGTGGGGCGTGCGAGGCGATCGTGAGTGGTGACGCCGTCATCCGCTACGATCAGCTAGCCCATCGCTGGCTGCTGGTGCTGCCGATCTTCCGCCGTGTGCCGCCGGGCATGGTGTCAGATGGACCGCGCACCGCGATGCTGCGGGTACCGCCGCCAACGACTGATGCCACGCCGCGCCCGCTTCCCCCTCGGCCGCCCGCCGACTCAGCGCGTGGCGACTATGCCATGTGCTATGCGGTGAGCGCCACCGACGACCCCATGGGGGAATGGCACCGCTACGAGTTCCGCCGCCCGCTCTTTCCCGACTATCCGCGCCCGGCGGTATGGCCCGACGGCTACTACGTCCCGACGAGCACGGGTGACGAGGTGATCGAAAAGCACCTCTGTGTGGCCGAGCGAGCCCGCATGCTGCGTGGGGAACCGGCGCGCGAGCTGTGCCGCTTTGTGCCGAACGTGAATTTTCTCAATACCTCGGATCTCGACGGGCAGCGGCTCCCGCCCGTCGGTACCCCCAACCTCGTGCTGGCGGCCGGTGGTACGCAGCTGCGTGGTGTGGTGGAAAGCGACGAGCTGCAGCTCTGGCGCTTCGCCGTGAACTGGCAGGACACGGCGCGCACCACGTTGGTGGGCCCTGAGCGCATCGCGGTGGCGCCCTATCGCTATCTGTGCGGCGGACAGCTCACCAACTGTGTCCCGCAGCCCGGGACCGAGCGAGGGCTCGACTCTCAGGGTGACAAGCTGATGCCACGCCTGATCTACCGGCGCTTCGCGAATCACGCGTCGTTGGTCGCCACGCACAGCATCAACACCGCCAACGGGACGGGCGGGGTGCGCTGGTACGAACTCCGCGTGTCACCCACGGGGAGCGTTGCGCTCAGACAGCAGGGGACCTTCGCGCCGGACAGCCTCTATCGCTGGCTGCCGAGCGCCGCGATGGATCGTCTGGGCAACATTGGCCTCGGTTACTCGGCCGGCGATCGTCACACCTATGTCGGGCAGCGTTTCGTTGGCCGCGCACCGTCACACCCGGTCGGTACGTTCGGCTTTCGTGAAGTGCGACTGGCCGACGGTGGGGCTGCGCAGACCTCCACGCTGCGCTGGGAGGACTACACGCAGACCGCTTTGGACCCGGTAGACGACTGCACCATTTGGTACGTGGGTGACTACCTCCGGGCGGGGGCTACCGCATACAGTACGAAGATCGGCGCCTTCCGCATGCCCGGCTGCCGCTAACCTCAACCTGGACCGTACATGAAGCATCTGCTCAGCACGGTGGTGATATCGTCCGCTTTGCTGGTTGGCGCTCCCAGCACGGCGGCACAGTCAACGAAGGGCGTCTTTGGGGGGATCCAATACGTCGGCTCGAGCGTGGATGTGAAGTCGGCGGCAGAGGACCTCCAGTTCGGTGGTGGCTTCGGCGTGCACGCCGGATTTGGGCTCAGTGACACATGGTCGGTCTTGGCCAACTTCGATCGCAGCGTGCTCCCGGGAGTGAAAAACACCTCCGACGTCACGCTCAGTCAGTACGACGCCCTGCTTCGGATGAACCTGCTCCCCGGTGCGAGCTCCCCCTTTCGGGTGTTTCTCGCGGCAGGCGCCACGGCGCGAACGGCCAACGCCGGTCGCGACTTCGAGGACATTGCGCCGACCGGCGGTGCGGGGGCCCAGCTGTTCGTCACGAGCAAGATTGCGGTGAACGGTACGGCGCTCTGGACCTTCGGCAAGCTGACACGCGCCAGCCAGCTCCGGAACGGACAGGAGGGGCAGTTCGAATCCACCGGCACGCGTGTCCAGGCGGGTGTTTCGCTCTATCTCTTCGGCAAGTGATCCGGCGCTGACGGCGCCAAATGCGAACGCGGGGGCGATGGCCACGGCCATCGCCCCCGCGTTCTCGTGTGGCCACGTCGCTGTGGTCAGCCGCCCACGCGGATATTCACCACGCGCTGCCCGAGGCGCGGATCGAGCGATTGGACCAGCAGGCTGACGTAGTCACCGTCCTTGAGGCCGGCGACCGCCGCCTGCAGATCCGACACGCTGCGCACATCGCGACGCGGCGTGGGATAGAGAATGGCCAGCACCACATCGCTTCCGGCGGCGAGCTTTTCGCGGGCCGGTCCGTCGTCCGTCACCTCCGACACCCGCACACCGCGGCCGTTGGTGCGCAGTCGGGCGGCGATGTCGGCCGGCAGCGGTTCCACCGCGATGCCCAGCTTGCCCGCCGACGGATTGGCCGCTGCGTCCGGCGACGCGGTGTTCACCGCGAGGCGGGCGGTGTTTTCCGCTTCGACGAGACGCACCTCGAAGCGCTTTTTGCTGCCGAAGCGCATCACCTCGACCGGGATGCGGTCTCCTACGCGGCGTGATCGGACGATGCGCTGTAGCGAGCTCACACGCTCCACCGGCTTGCCGTCCACGGTGATGATCACGTCGCCCACTTCAATGCCGGCCGCCTTGGCGGGGCCACCGTCGGCGGGGTTGAAGCCGGCCACCTTTACGCCAGCCACTCGCGACAGGCCATTGATGCCGGCATCCTCCGGATCGATGCGGGTAACCGACACTCCCATCACCGGCAGGCGCACGCGCCCGTCGGTGATCAGCGCATCCGTCACGTTCTTCACGAGCGTGATGGGAATCGCAAACCCGTAGCCGCTGTAGAAGCCGGTCTGGCTCGCGATCGCGCTGTTCAGGCCAATCACCTCGCCGCGCATGTTGATGAGCGGACCGCCCGAGTTCCCCGGATTGATCGCCGCGTCGGTCTGAATGAAATCAGAGATGGTGAAGTTGCCCGCGTTGGGGAGGTTGATCTCTTGCCCACGTCCCTTGGCCGAAATGATGCCGGCGGTGACGGTGAAGTCGAGGCCGAGCGGATTGCCAACGGCAAGCACCCACTCGCCGATGCGCGTGGCTTCGTCGTTGCCGATGTTGAGCGTGGGGAGCCCCTTCGCGTCGATCTTCACGACCGCCACATCGGTGGTGCTGTCGGTACCCACGACCTTCGCCCGGAAGGTGCGGCCGTCGCTCAGGGTGATGGATACCTGATCGGCGTCGGCCACCACGTGGTTGTTGGTGACGATGTAGCCGTCGGCGCTCATGATGAAGCCCGAGCCCTCGCCGCGCTGCTGACGCGGCTGGGGGCCGCCGAACTGCTCGAGGAAGTCTTCCATCCCCTGCGGCGCGCGGCCACGCAGCTGGTTCTGACGCGGGCGCACCGAGCGGGTCGTGTTGACGGCGACGACGCCGGGGGTCACGCGTTCGGCGATGTCGGCGAACGAGGAGAGCCCTTCCGGGCCCATGGGACCGCGAGCGGAAACCGCGGGGCGATTGCCCGACGTGCTCTGGGCCCAGCTGATCTTCGTCCAGTCCATGCCGGAGGCGAAGAGGACACCGCCGGCGAAGCAGAACGCCGCGGCGGTTGCGAAGCGGAAGCGGGAGAAGGGTGCAGCCATGGGATGGATTGCGTTGGTGTCGCGGGACATGGGAACCACGTCAATAAGACACCGAAGCCCCGCCGGGAGTTTCCGGCGGGGCTCGGGGTCACGCCAGAGGAACCTTACTTCTTGTCGTCAACGATTTCGTAATCGGCTTCGACCACGTCGTCTTGCGTGGCACCGGCGTCACCCTGCGGCGCGGCACCGTCGGCGGCCGGCGCGCCTTCCGCCGCCGCCTGCTGCTGGTAGAACGCCTGGCCGGCCTCGCTGTACGCCTTGCTCAGCTCTTCCTGGGCGGCGCGGATCTC
>NZ_JBIJCN010000054.1:0-17124 GCF_044344655.1 Gemmatimonas sp. | reverse complement strand
TGGCGGAGGTCATGGTGCCGCGCGTGGACATGCTGGGTGTCGAGCGCGAGACACCGTGGTCGGAAATGGTCGATCGTGTGCGCAGCATCCAGCACTCACGCGTGCCAGTGTACGACGAATCGATCGATGAAATCGTTGGCATTCTCTACGTGAAGGATCTCCTTCCGGCTGTGCTCGATGACGAGGAGCCAGAGGGGGGATGGACCTCGCTGATGCGATCGCCGGTTTTCATTCCGGCATCCAAGCGCATTGCGGATCTTCTCAAGGAGTTTCGCCAGACGCGCCGGCATATCGCCATCGTGGCGGACGAGTACGGCGGTACTGCCGGCCTCGTCACAATTGAAGATGTGCTGGAGGAATTGGTCGGCGAGATCCGTGACGAGTACGACGATGAAGAACGGCTCGTGGAAAGTGAAGACGATGCGCGGTACTGGGTTTCTGGCCGTCTCACGCTCGACGATCTGTCCGCTGCGCTCGGCTTCGATTTCAGCCGCGACGATGTGTCGACGGTTGGCGGACTGATTTTTGAACTGCTCGGCCGCGTGCCTCGCGCCGGCGAGTCGTTGACCGTGGGGCCGTTTCGCGTCATCGTGGAGCGCGTGATCCGCCGGAAGATTGAGCGGGTGTTCCTCGAACGTATTCGTGGAGAAACACTCGCGATGCCCGGCGAGGGTGAGCGATGACCGGTTTCGCGATGTTTGTCGCCGTCGTGACCGTGGCCTTTCTGACAATGGCTGCCACGTCGGTGCGTGCGGTTAGCCGGCTATGGCTCCGCCACTGGATCGAGCATCGGGCCGGTGGCGTGGGCGCCATGACTCGCTACCTCGAACGGCCCATGCGTCTGGTGCACGCCGCGGGGACTGCCAGCATGCTCGTGGTGTTTGCGACCGGGGCCCTGATCGCCATGGCAGACGGCCTGCGCGCCTGGGCGTTCGTCTTCGACGTCACCATGCTTCTTGTGCTGCTGCTTGTGTTCGGGCAGTTGCTCCCGCGTGCGATCGCGCGACGCGTGGCGCCAACGCTGATTCCGATCGTGGTGCCGATGCTGCGCGTCGTGGACCTCATCCTCGCGCCGTTTCATGGGATCGCTCATTCCGTACGCCGCGTCGTGTCGCCGCCGGCCGAAGCGGACAGCGACGATGAGTTGCGCGACGGACTGGAAGAGCTGTTGCGAGACGGCACATTCCGCGACATCGGAGCCACCGAAGAGATGGCCATTATCTCCGGCGTGGTCCAGTTCGGAGACAAGTCCGTGCGGGATGTCATGACACCACACGCTGACATATTCTCGCTGCGTGAGGGGTTGCCCCCCGCTGAGCTGGCCCGGCAGGTGGCCACTGCCGGTTACAGTCGAATACCCGTGTATCGGGACTTGCCGGAACAGATTGTCGGGATGGTTCATGTGTTTGACGTCTTTCGTCGACCAGCCGAGTCGTGGCCGGCGATTCGACCGGTGAGCGTGACGAGCGCGGACAAGCGCGCCAAGGAGCTGCTGTTCGAGTTGCTCCGTTCGCGGCGGCAGCTGGCCATCGTCCGGGATGCAGACGCGATCGTGGGACTCGTCACGCTCGAAGACCTTCTGGAAGAACTGGTAGGGGACATCAGAGATGAGCATGACGACAGTACCGACTGACGTCGCGTTGGCGCGCCTGCTCGAACAGTTTCGGGCGGGCAAGCCAGCAGCGTTGGCGCGCGCCGTCAGCATCGTTGAAAACCACCGGGCCGGGTTCGAACAGCTACTCGCCGCCCAGCATGCCGTACTCGGCCGTGCCCGGCGCATCGGCATTACGGGCCCGCCAGGGGCGGGCAAAAGCACACTCACCACGCGTCTGGCGAAGTACTACCGCGCACTTGGCCTTCGGGTTGGGATCGTGGCCGTGGATCCTACGTCGCCGTTCACGGGCGGTGCGTTGCTGGGTGACCGAATCCGGATGGAAGAGATTGCCTTGGATCCAGGCGTCTTCATTCGCTCGATGGCTACCCGTGGGTCACTTGGCGGACTGGCCACGGCCACTCGTGAAGTGTGCGACATCCTCGACGGGTTTGGCATGGACGTGATCATCATCGAGACTGTTGGGGTTGGGCAGAGCGAGCTTGATGTGGCGCGTGCGGCCGACTCCACGCTCGTCGTGTTGGTGCCCGAGTCCGGCGATTCCATCCAGACGCTGAAGGCAGGGGTGATGGAAATCGCGGATGTTTACACCGTCAACAAGGCGGACCGTCCAGGGGCGGACCGGCTGCGCAACGACATCGAATTGATGCTCGGGCTGCGTGCCGGTGCCGCCCTCCAGAACGTCCCGGCGCACCACGGCGTAGATCTGAGGGCGGCCCCTGACCGGGATGCGCTGCGTGATGCCATGAACCCGGCCCGTGCCGCCCGTGCGGCGGCTCGAGCTGAGACGCCGGAACAGTGGACGCCTCCGGTGCTCCGTTCGGTCGCCGCGCAAGACGAGGGCATCCCGGAGATCGTGGAATCGCTCGACCGTCATTTCCGTTATCTTGAACGCTCAGGCGAGCTGCGCGCTCGGCGTCGCGCCCGCCTGAAGGAACGCGTCATGGAAGTCGTGGAACAGCAGGTGCGGCAGCGGCTGTGGCGGGATGCGGCCACACTTGCATGGCTCGAGGATCAGCTCGATGGATTGGAACGCGGGACGCTGGTGCCGTTCGCCGTGGCGGACGCACTCAGAGCTCGCAGTACCGCTTTGCTCACCGGCGCTTCGTTTGCGCCGTTGCCGTCTACCTCAGGGATCAGCGCATGACCTCGATACGTGACCTCGAAGACGTTGTCCGTCAGCAACAGGAAGAGCTGGAGTCGCTGCGGCACGAAGTGGCGCGCTGGCGGGACGGGTACGACAGCGGCCGCAAGCGCGATATCGCCTTTACCAATTCGGCCGCAGAAGTCCCTGCGCTCTTTACGGCGCTCGATCTCGAGGATTCGTCAGGGACGGCCTTCGAAACGCCGGGCAGTTGGCCCTTCACCCGCGGCATTCACCCCACGGGCTATCGCGGGAAACTCTGGACCATGCGACAGTTCGCCGGGTTCGGCACGGCGAAGGAGACGAACCAGCGGTACAAGTTCCTGCTGTCGCAGGGGCAGACCGGGCTGTCGGTGGCGTTCGATTTCCCCACGCTCATGGGCTATGACTCCGACCATCCGCGTTCGGAAGGGGAGGTCGGTAAGTGCGGCGTGGCCATCTCGTCGCTCGCGGACATGGAGGCGCTCTTCGAGGGAATCCCCCTCGACAAGGTCTCCACGAGCATGACGATCAATGGACCGGCGATCATCCTCCTGTGTTTCTACATCGCCGCCGCGGAAAAGCAGGGCGTCAGCGCAGAGAAGCTGCAGGGGACGGTGCAGAATGACATCCTCAAGGAGTACATGGCGCAGCACGCGTGGTGCTTCCCCATCGAACCGGCGCTGCGCTTGATCGTGGACGGCTTCGAGTGGTGTGCCACGCATGCGCCCAATTGGAACACGATCTCCATCTCCGGCTATCACATCCGCGAAGCCGGTGCCACGGCCGCGCAGGAGTTGGCGTTCACGCTCGCCGACGGCTTTACGTATGTGGAGCGGGGCATCGCGCGCGGTCTCGATGTCGATGAGTTCGCCCCCCGCCTGTCATTCTTCTGGGACATCCACAACGACTTCTTCGAAGAGATCGCCAAGCTGCGCGCTGCCCGCCGCATCTGGGCGCGCCATCTCAAGCAACGGTACGGCGCGAAGAATCCGCGGTCGTGGATGATGCGCTTCCACTCGCAGACCGCCGGCGTCACGCTGACGGCGCAGCAACCGATGAACAATGTCGTGCGCGTTGCGTACCAGGCTCTCGCTGCGGTGCTCGGCGGCACCCAGTCGCTGCACACCAACTCGATGGACGAGACGCTGTCGCTGCCCACCGAACCGGCCGTGCAGGTAGCGCTTCGCACGCAGCAGATTCTCGCCTATGAGACCGGGGTGCCCAACGTGATGGATCCGCTGGGTGGTTCCTACTACGTGGAAGCGCTGACCGATCAAATGGAGCGGGAAGCCGAAGCCCTCTTCGCGCAGATCGATGGGGTCGGCGGCGTGGTGAAGGGACTCGAAGAGGGATGGTTCCAGAAGCGGATTGCCGAAAGCGCGGCACGTCAGCAATGGGAGATCGAGCAGCGTCGCAAGCTGGTGGTTGGCGTGAACGAGTTTGTCACGGAGGAACCGGAACTCAACATCCCAACGCTCAAGATCGGCGCAGAAGCTGAACAGGCCCAGCGGGAGAAGATGGCAGCGCTCAGGGCGTCACGCGACGGCGATCTGTGCGCGCGGAATCTCGAAGCGTTGCGCACGGCGGCTCGAGGCACGGAAAACGTGGTCCCACGCATCCTGGACTGTGCGCGCTCGTACTGCACGCTCTACGAAATTCGCGCGGCTCTCGAGGAGG
The DNA here is from genome assembly GCF_044344655.1 of Gemmatimonas sp. Taxonomy (GTDB): domain Bacteria; phylum Gemmatimonadota; class Gemmatimonadetes; order Gemmatimonadales; family Gemmatimonadaceae; genus Gemmatimonas. The sequence continues at coordinate 12,709 of NZ_JBIJCN010000054.1, read as the reverse complement.
TATTCGGGTCGTATCGCGAGCCTGTGTTCTTCTGAGGCACGCGTGCCCACAGAAAGCGCCACCGACCACGAGGTCGGTGGCGCTTTCCTATTGCGGTCAGTCCCCAGCCAGATCGCGCTCGAGGTCCGCCAGATGGCGGAGGAAGGTCCCCGCCTGCGCCGCGCTCATGGTGAGCGGACTAAACGTGCTCGACCCAGTGTCCGCCTCGAGCATGGCCCGCCGTCGGGCGCTATCGCCGTCTTCCCAGTTCACCACCTTCATCGACCATTCGGGGAAGCCCCGCGCGGAGATCTCCTCGACCGAAATCAGCTGGCACTGGGCATGCCGGGCATCGGCCGCGATGCGATGATAGAGGCTGGTGACCGCGGCGCGCTCCCCTTCGAGCGCCTGCAGGAACTGACCCGATCCATAGCAGAGCATCCCAGTAATCTGCCGCTCGGGATTGCGCTGTTGCGCATGGGACATGATGTCGACCAGCGCGCCGTAGGGCATGCCGACGGCGGCAGCACTGGCGTAGAGCAGGCGGATGGCAGGCACGGGTTCCGGCGGGGCGGAGGGGGCCGCCCGGGAGGCCGCCCCTCATGGAAAGGAGCGGTGCCGGGCACATGCGGCTTGTGCGGCTTCGTCCCTGTATCTAGCGTCTCCGCATGACGACGAACAGCCCTTGGTGGGCCACCCAGTTCGACCAACAGTACCTCCACGAGTACGAGCCCCTCTTCGACCTCGTCCAGGATCGGAAGGAGGTGGCGCGCCTGATCGATGTGCTGGAGCTCCCCGCCGGTGCCCGGGTGCTCGACTGTCCCTGCGGGCAGGGACGCCACGCCCATCTCTTGGCTGAGGCCGGCTTCGATGTGGACGGACTCGATTATTCGAGCGACCTCCTCGCGGTGGCCAAAAAGCGCGGCACCGGCAAGACGCTCCGCTACACGCAGGGGGACATGCGCAGGCTGCCTGCCAAGTGGAGTGGGCGGTTCGACGCGGTGGTCAACCTGTTCACCTCGTTCGGCTTTTTTGACGACCCGAACGACGATCTTCGCGTGCTGGCCCAGTTCGCCCGGGTGCTCAAGCCTGGTGGGGTGCTTGTCTGGCACGGAGGCGCGCGCGACGGGGTGATGGCGAAGTTTCTTTCCCGTGACTGGTGGAGCAGTGGGGACGGCACGATGTTCGGCCAGGAGCGCCACTTCGATCCGCTCTCCGGGTTTCTCGACATCACGTCCACGTGGCGTGGTCCGAAGGGCCACGGCGAACGCGCGCATCGTATCCGGCTGTATTCGGCATCGGAGTTGGCGCAGCGAATGCGCGACGTCGGACTCATCGTGGAACAGGCATTCGATTCGTGGAGCCCGCGGCCACTCGGCCGCACCTCCAGCGAAATGATGCTGGTGGCCCGTAAGGACGGCTGAGTAAGTTTCTCCCCGGCGCCGTGTGCGGACCCACGGAGCGGCGCCTTGGTAGCACCCTCCCCGATTTCCCAACAGATGACCCGACCCATTCGCGTGCTGGTGGCCAAGCCGGGCCTCGACGGCCACGATCGCGGTGCCAAGGTGGTGGCAGCGGCCCTGCGTGACGCCGGCATGGAAGTGATCTACACCGGCCTGCACCAGACGCCCGAGATGATCGCCACCGCTGCCGTGCAGGAAGACGTCGACGTCGTGGGTTTGTCGATCCTCTCCGGGGCGCACATGACGCTCTTCCCGCGCGTCCGCGACCTGCTCATTGCGGCAGGGCGTGACGACATCCTTCTCACCGGCGGTGGCATCATCCCGAAGGAGGACATGGATCAGTTGCAGGCGGAGGGCGTGGCGCGCCTCTTTGGTCCGGGCACCAGCACGCAGGACCTCGTGGACTACATCCGCGAATGGTTTGCGGCACAACAGCAGCAGGACGCGTGAGCGGGCGCCTGCGCCAGCTCGCCGCCGACGTCCGCGCGCTGGAAGCCCGCCTCCGCCTCGGGGGTGGTCCGGACAAGATCGAGAAGCAACATGCGCAGGGTAAGCTCACCGCGCGCGAACGTGTTGCGCGTCTGGCTGACCCGGGCACGCCGTTCCTCGAAGTGGGCTTGCTCGTGGCGCACGATCGCTACGACGGACAGGCGCCAGGCGCCGGAGTGGTGACCGGCGTGGCGATGGTCGAGGGGCGCGAGATCGTCGTGGTAGCCAACGATGCCACCGTGAAGGCTGGCTCGTGGTGGCCGGAGACGATCACGAAGATCCTGCGTGCGCAAGAGATCGCGATGCGCTGCCGCATCCCGATCGTCTACCTCGTCGATTCGGCCGGGGTAAATCTCCCCTACCAAGGCGGCGTGTTCCCGGGGCAGTACGGCGCGGCACGCATCTTCTACTACAACTCGATCATGCGCCGCTATCTGCGCATCCCGCAGTTCGCGGCGGTGATGGGGCAATGTGTGGCCGGCGGGGCGTATTTGCCCGCGCTGAGCGACGTGATCTTGATGGTGAAGGGCACGTCCTTCATGGGCCTCGGTGGCCCCAACCTCGTGAAGGGCGCCACCGGACAAACGGTCGACGGCGAAACTCTCGGCGGTGCAACCACGCACACGGAAGTATCCGGCGTGGCGCATTACGCGCTCGACGACGACGCCGCGTGCCTCGACAAGATCCGTGAGCTCGTCGCGCGACTCCCGCGCCCGGCGGCTCAACAGGAAGCCGCGTGGCGCCCCCCGGCAGATCCCCCCTCCGCATTGTACGATCTGCTCCCAGGCGATCACCGGCTGTCGTACGACATGCACGCGCTCCTGCGTGCCGTGCTCGATGAGGGCAAGCTCGACGAGTTTCAGCCCAATCGTGCGCGCGAGATGATCTGCGGTGATGCGAAGATCGCCGGCATTCCCGTGGGCGTTATCGCCAACGCGCGCGGCCTCATCAAGGGTCGGGCGGGAGAACGCCCTCGGTTCGGTGGCATCATCTATGCCGAGAGTGCGGAGAAGGTCGCGTACTTCATCGAGCGTTGCGACAAGCAGGGTATACCGCTGCTCTTTGTGCAGGACGTGTCGGGATTCATGGTCGGGCCTGACGCCGAGCACGAGGGCATCATCCGCGCCGGAGCGCACTTCGTTGAGGCGATGGCGTGTGCGCGTGTGGCGAAGATCGTGCTCACGGTCAATCATGCAAGCGGCGCGGGCTATTATGCGATGGCGGGGCAGGGATTCGATCCTGACTTCATCTTCTCTTGGCCCACTGGTCGGATGGCGGTGATGGAAGGAGAGGCGGCCATTCAGGCCGTCCACGGCCCCGCGCTCGACGCGGCGAAGAAGGCTGGAACGGAGCCCTCGCGCGAGGTACTCGATTCCGTTGCCGCGATGCGCGCGGACTACGACACGCAACTCGACGCCCGCTATGCCGCCGCGCGCGGCTTTGTCGATACCATCGTGTACCCCGAAGACACGCGAGACCTGCTCGCCATGGCATTTCGGGCGGCCAACCAGAATCGCGGACCGCATCTCGGCGCCTTCGTGCTGCCGCCGATGCCGCCCGTTGGAGGCGAATGATGTCGGGGTCGTCGAAGGACAAAGTGGTGCGCGTCGCCAGCGGTCAGGGCTTCTGGGGGGACTGGCTGGAGGCGCCGCGCCGTCAGGTGGAAGGCGGGCCGGTCGACTATCTCATGCTCGACTATCTCGCCGAAGTCACGATGTCCATTCTGCAGAAGCAGAAGGAACGTGATCCCCGCATGGGGTACGCGCGCGATTTCATCGGCGCGATGGAGAGCGTGTTCCCTGCCGTGGCCGAACGCGGCGTGAAGGTGATCGCCAACGCCGGTGGTGTGAATCCCACCGCCTGTGCCGACGCCGTCCTCGAGGCAGCCACCAGGCACGGGGTGCGTGGCAAGATCCGTATCGGTGTTGTCACCGGTGACGATATCCTCTCGCGGCTCGATGACCTGTTGGCTGCCGGTCACGAGTTGAAGAACATGGACACCGGTGAGCCCCTGGCCACCGTACGGGATCGCGTGCTGTCCGCCAATGCCTATATCGGCTCAACGCCGATCGTGGAGGCGCTGCAGCAGGGGGCGAACGTGGTGGTGACCGGCCGTAGCACGGACACCTCGCTCACGATGGCTCCACTCCGTCATGAATTCGGATGGGCTGCAGACGACTGGAACGCGCTTGCGGCCGGTATTGTGGCCGGGCACATCCTCGAGTGCGGCGCGCAGTGCAGCGGCGGCAACTGTTTGCACGAGTGGCGCAGTATCCCTGACCTGGCCAACATCGGGTATCCGATCGCCGAGGCGCGAGCTGATGGGAGCTTCGTCATCACCAAGCACCCCGGCACCGGCGGTCGCGTGAGTGTACCGAGCGTGACCGAGCAGCTCGTCTATGAGATGGGCGACCCGCATGCGTACATCACGCCGGACGTGGTGGCCGACTTCACCAGCATCCGTGTCGCCGGCGATGGCGAGAATCGGGTGCGGGTGCATGGCATCACCGGCACGCACCCCACACCGTTTCTCAAGGTGTCGATCGCCTATCGCTCCGGGTTCAAGGCGGTCGGATCCCTCGTGTACTCGTGGCCGGATGCGATGGAGAAGGCGCAGCTCGCCGACCGGGTGCTGCGTGAGCGTCTCGATCGGCTCGGGCTGCGCTTCGACCAAGTGCTCAGCGAGTTCGTGGGGGCCACGGCAACGCACGGCTCACTGGCCGGCGACGGTCGAGACGCTCCTGAGGTGCAGTATCGGATCGGGGTCCGGGGGGGCGATCGTGCGGCCGTCGAACGCTTCACGCGGGAGATCGCACCGCTCGTGCTCAACGGGCCGCCGAGTGTCACAGGGTTCGCCGGCGGTCGCCCGAAGGTCGAGGAAATCGTGGCCTACTGGCCCGCGCTGCTGGACAAGCGCGCCGTGTCCACCGCCGTCACCATCGTGGAGTAACGCATGCAGGTACGTTTGCTCGACATTGCGCACGCGCGCAGCGGTGACAAGGGCGACACGGCCAACGTGGGCGTGATTGCGCTCCGTCCCGAGTGGTACCCACTGCTCGAGCGGTATGTGACGCGGGACGCGGTCGCCGCCCACTTCACCGGGCAGCTCACCGGGGGCGTGGTGCGTTTTGAGTTGCCCAACTTGGGCGCGCTCAATTTCCTCTTGCATGGCGCGTTGGATGGCGGCGGCACGCTGTCGCTCAAGACCGACGCGCAGGGCAAGGTCTACTCGACGGCACTGCTGCGCATGGTGATCGACGTGTCCGAGGCGGACGCCCGTGCCGCGGGACTCGCGGGAACGTCGTGATCCCGCGGGCGAGGATCGCGCTGATCGCGCTGGGAGTGATCGCCTTCACGATCGCCCAGCAAACCGGCCGGGAGTGGCTGCGCGTCGTCGGCATTGGGCTGGTTGCCGTGGCGCTGCTGCTGCGGTTCGTGCGCCGGTAGGTTGCCGGAAGGTTGCCGGAAGGCTGCCGGAAGGCTGCCGGAAGGCTGCCGGAAGGCTGCCCGTGGTCCGCCCGTTCCGGGGGCTGTTAGCTTTCGGGGATGTCCCGCACCGCGAACGTCCCTGAATTACTGGCCCCGGCCGGCACCCTCGATGCCGTCAGAGCAGCCGTCGCTAACGGCGCCAATGCCGTGTATCTGGGGGCGTCGATGTACAACGCCCGCGATGAGGGCGCGCAGCTCAGCCTCGACGAGTTGGGGCAGGCCTGCGCCATCGCGCACGCCCGCGGCGTTCGGGTGTACCTCACGTTCAACGTGTTGATCAAGCCGCACGAGCTGCCCGAGGCCCTGACGTACCTCGGCGAGTGCATCGATCGCGGCATCGACGCGGCCATTGTGCAGGACCTTGGCGTGGTGCGGCTTATCCAGCAGGTCTATCCGCAGCTGGAAGTGCACGGGTCCACGCAGATGACGGTGCATGATGTGGCCGGCGCACGCGTGATGCAGCACCTCGGCGTGGAACGGGTGGTGCTCGCGCGCGAGAATACGCTCGAAGACATCCGGATGATCCGTGAGGAAGTGCCGGATCTCAGCCTCGAGACCTTTGTGCACGGGGCCCTGTGCATTTCGTATTCGGGCCAGTGCTTCATGTCGGGGATGATCAGCGAGCGTTCGGCGAATCGTGGCTCCTGCGCGCAGTCGTGCCGCAAGGATTACACACTCAACGACGACGTGACCGGAGCGACGCTCGACACCGGCTACCTGATCTCCACCAAGGATCTGGCGGCGTACGACCACCTCGAGGAGCTGGCGCGGCTCGGAATCGGCTGCCTCAAGGTGGAGGGGCGTAAGAAGAAGCCAGAGTATGTGGCGACCGTGACGCGCGCCTATCGTGGCTGGCTGGATGCGATCGGGCGTGGGGAAACGGGACGGGCACCGTCGCCCGACGAGGTGGAGCCGCTCGTGCAGATCTTCAGCCGCGGCAACACCGGCGGGATGTACGGTGGCCGCCAGGGGCGCGACTACATCACGCGCACGCAGCCCGACAATCGTGGCCTGCCGATCGGCCTGGTGGTGGGTGCTGAGGGAAACGCACTAGTGGTCGAGGTCTCACGTCCACTCTCGGTGGGTGACGGTCTTGGCTTCGAGGCCCCAGACGCGGCGGTGGGCGCCTCACTCGGTGGGACGGTGCAGGATGTGCGCACCGTTGCGACCCGCGCCGGGGTCCACCGTCAGGTCGTCACGGTGAAGAGCGGGCCGCGCGTGACGCGGGTGCCGGAGGGATGGCAGGTGGTACGCACCAGCGACGCCACCTTGCTCGCCACGGCGCAGCGCTCCTTCGCCAACGTGCCCGTGCCGGATCGGGTGGGGCTGACGCGGCTCGACGTACGCTGCTTCGGCCATGCGGGGGGGCCCCTCAAGAGCGTCTGGACCTGCGGCGGCATCGAGATCACGGTGCGGGGTGAGACACCGCTCGCACCGGCGAGCAAGCGGGCGCTCGACATGACCCAGCTGCGTGAGCAGTTTGGTCGTCTGGGCGGTACCCCGTTCAAGCTCGGGGCCATCGACATCAGTGGGCTCGCGCCCGGACTGTTCATCCCCGTGAGTGAGCTCAACCGCGTCCGCCAGGAAGCGACCGAGCAGCTGGAGGAGCAGCTCGGGTGGGCCCGAATGAGCGACACCGCTGTTCGTGCTGCACACATCGCGGAGACCCTGTCGCAGATTCCCGCGGCGGCACGAACGCCCGGGGAACTTGCCGGCTTCGCACTGCGGGCGATCGTGTACGACATCGCGAGCGCACGCGACGCCGCAGCGGGCGGTGCCACCGACATCGTGCTCGATCCGTTTCTTCGCCATCCCACGCCGCCGCTGGCGCGCGTCACGGCACTGCGGGATGAGCTCACGGCGCAGGGCGTGACGCTGCGGCTGCGTACACCCACGATCGTACGTCCGGAGGAACGACGCCGTCTCGAGAAGTGGTTGGCGCTCGGCCTCCCGCTACTCACCGGCCATCTTGGCTTGGCCGCCGAGTTTGGCGGCGCCGGCCACGACGTGATCGCCGACTACGCCACCAATGTCTTCAATCAGCACACCGCGGCACTGCTTTTTGAACTGGGTGTGCCGCGCGTCGTCGCATCGATCGAATTGACGACCGACGAGCTCGGACAGCTGGTAGGCCCGTGGGAAGGGCGCGGTTTCGACGTGCTCATCTATGGGCGCACGGAAGGGATGACGATCGAACACTGCGTGCTGAGCGCCGCCTTCGATCGAGAGCCGACGACGTGTCGTGACCTCTGTGTGCAGAAGCACACCAACGTGTCACTCACCGATCCGGCTGGCTACACCTTTGCCGTCGCGACCGACAGCGCGTGCCGCAATCGATTGTTGCACTCGCGCCCGATCGATGGATCGGAGTACATGCCGGCACTCTGGGCGCAGGGCATCCGTGGCTTTCAGGTCGTCTTCAACGTGCCCGGCGACCCTGTTCAGGAACTCGTGCGGGCGTATCGCGAGATACTCGACCGTTTGTCCCGTGGCGAGTCACTGGACGCATTCGGCTCGCGGCAGCTTTTGGACGGCAAGTTCACGCGCGGACATTTCTCGAGGGCGGTGTAGATGAGGGGGCTTACCCGGCGGCTGGCGCCGATGTTGCCGTTGTTGATGTCGATCTGGTGCGCCTACGACGCCGTGAGCGCGGGGCAGGGCGGCCGCACCGGCAAGGCGGTCTGGGAAGGAGTGAAGGCGCTACTCTTCCTCGGGGTGGCATACCTCATCCACGATACCGGCAAGCGCTTCCCGGAAGCCTGAGGCGCACCCGTGCGGTGCGCGTTCGATTGAGCGAAGGGGCGTTGTTCGGGTGATGGGGGGGTGGATGGTGCGGGTTACCATGCCCCCATGTCCACGGTAACAGGTCCGGCACCGGCGCACGGTGGCTACGGCACCCTCGACGAAGCGCGGACTGTGCTCTTGTCGCGGTTCGGATATCCGAACTTCCGCCCGCCACAGGTGGGCGCCATCGAGGCCGTCCTTTCGGGGCGCGATGCGCTCGTGGTCCTCCCCACGGGTGGCGGCAAGTCTCTCTGCTATCAGGTGCCAGCGCTGATGCGCCGGGGACTCACGGTCGTGGTGAGTCCACTCATTGCGTTGATGAAGGATCAAGTCGAAGCCTTGGAGCGGCGCGGCGTACCGGCGGCGTTCATCAACAGCACACTGACTGCCGCGCACGTCTCTGACCGAATCCGCCGCGTGCGTGCCGGCTCGCTGAAGTTGCTCTACCTCAGTCCGGAGCGGCTGGAGGCGCGGCGCCTCCTCGACGACCTCTCGGCGATCGGTGTGGCATTGCTTGCCGTTGACGAGGCGCACTGCATCAGCGCCTGGGGGCACGATTTCCGCCCGAGCTACCGGCGGATCGGGTACATGCGCGAGCGTCTCGGACGGCCGCAAACGGTAGCCCTGACGGCGACGGCCACGCCGAATGTGCGTCGGGATATCGTGCGACAACTCGCGCTCCGTGAAGCGAATGTCGTGGTGTCGGGTTTTGACCGGACGAACCTCACGTATCACGTGCAATCGATTGTTGGGCAGGCCCGCAAGGAGCAAGCGGCCATCACGTGGCTTCGCACCGCCACGGGACCAGCGATCCTGTACGCCTCAACGCGCATGAACGTGGAACGCCTCACGGTGGCGCTCGTGCGCGGTGGGATCCGCGCCACGGCCTATCACGCAGGGCTCGCGGGCACGGTGCGGCAGCACGCACAGGACGCCTTCATGGACGAGCGTGCCCGGGTGATCGTAGCAACGAGCGCGTTCGGGATGGGCATCGACAAACCGGACGTTCGGCTGGTGTTGCATCATGCCATGCCTGGTTCCCTGGAGGCGTACTATCAGGAGGCGGGCCGTGCCGGGCGCGACGGGAAGCGCAGCACCGTCGTACTGCTGCACGATCCGCTCGATCGGTCCACGCATGACTTCTTCATCGATTTGGCTCATCCGCCGCGTCCCGTAATCGAACGGGCGTGGCAGATCATGCGCGACGGGGCGGATCGCGAAGGATTCGTGGCGCTCTCGCCGGCGGTGTTGGCAAGCCGGCTTGGACCACGCTGTGACGAACAGCGCGCAGCCGCTGCGCTGCGTTCGCTCGTAGCGAGCGGCGCGTGTGCTATCGTATCGCCATCACCGGGGCGCATCAGCATCCGCTTGACGGCCTCGCCCGAACGTGTGCAGCGCGAGCTCGTCGGTGGGCTCCACTTCGAACGCGAGGTGCTCCGGGCCTTGTGGCGTGCGGCGGGGAGGCAACTCGAGCGCGGCGCGTTGGTGGACCTTGACGGGCTGCCGCCAGGCCTCGGTGGCGCCGTGGGACTCGTCCCCGTTCTCGAACGGTTGGAAGCGCGCCAGATCGTCACGTGGTCTCGTACCGGTGGGGGGTACCGGCTCCATACGAAATTTCGCGACGCTGGCTGGCCGGCAATCGATTGGCCGGAACGTGAGAGGCGACGGCGCGCCGACATTGCGCGCCTCGATGCGATGGAGGCGTACACTCAAACGCGCTATTGCCGAAGAGCGTTCTTCCTGCGCTATTTCGGGGAGGTCGGAACGCGAGCGGCATGCGGTGACTGCGATTGCTGCCTCGGTCCGGCCGCCGATGCATTGCTGCGGTCCGGAGGGCTACGAACGCGCCCTCGGTCCTCTCCACGATTCTGACACTCCCCCAGCCCGACCGTTCCAGATGGACGACAGTCTGTATTTCAACGAGCAGCATCTCGCCGTGCGGGACATGGTGAGCGCGTTCGCCCGCGAACATGTCGCCCCCGTCGCGGCAGCGCATGACGACGCCTCCACGTTTCCTTGGGAGAACGTGAAGAAGATGGGAGAGCTCGGGCTCCTCGGCGTGCCGTGGGCTGAGGAGGTCGGGGGGGCGGGCTTCGATACGATCAGTTTCATGATTGCGATCGAGGAGCTCGCGAAGGTGTGCGCGTCGCACTCCATCACCATCAGCGCGCATACCACGCTGGGTACGTCACCTATCGTGAACTTCGGAACGCCGGCGCAGATCGAGCGCTACGTACCACTGCTTGCTAGCGGCAAGGTGCTGGGGGGCTTCGGACTGACGGAGGAAGCCGCCGGGAGCGATGCGGGCGGCACGCGCACGACGGCTGTGAAGAAGGATGGGTATTACCTCCTCAACGGCAGCAAGCGCTTCATCACGCATGCAGGGGTGGGCGAGGTCTTCGTGGTGACCGCGGTGACCGATCCCTCCAAGGGCACCAAGGGGATCTCGAGCTTCATCCTCACCAAGGAATCGGTGGACCTCGAGACCTGCCGCGCCTTGGGTGTGGGTCACGACGCCTCGTTGACGCCCATGGCGGGCTTCCGAGCCGGCAAGAAGGAGGACAAGCTCGGATGGCGGGCCTCCGACACGCGCGAGCTCCTCTTCGATAACGTTGAAGTGCCCGCTGAGAACCTGCTCGGTACCGAAGGGCTCGGCTTCGTGAACTTCATGAAGACGCTCGACGCCGGACGCATCGGCATCGCTGCGCTTTCGATCGGGATCGCTGAGGGGGCGCTTCAGGAATCGCTCAAGTATGCCAGCGTGCGCAAGCAATTCGGGTCCGCGATCGCAAGCTTCCAAGGCATTCAGTTCCAGTTGAGCGATATGGCCACCGAAATCGAAGCAGGCCGGCACCTCATGTACCACGCGGCGTGGCTGGCGCAGAACGGCAAGCCGTTTGGCAAGGAGGCCGCCATGGCGAAACTGTTCTGCTCCGAGGTGGCGATGCGCGCCACGATCAAGGCGATTCAGGTTCATGGTGGCTACGGGTACACCAAGGACTATCCGGTGGAGCGGTTCATGCGCGATGCCAAGATTTGCGAGATCGGCGAAGGGACGAGCGAGATTCAGCGTCTCGTCATCGCCCGTCACCTCCTCAAGGGCCTGAACGCCTAGCCCCCGAACGCGCCCAGCCCGTTCCGTGTGGACAACCGGGGCCGGGGGGCCTCCCCCCGGACGGCTTGGGTTGTGACTCCCGGCCTCCCGGGGTACCTTTCCGTCGTACTTTCCAGCCGTCGCAGTTGGCGCCGGCGGCCCGTGCGACTCACGGGCCGTTTGCGTTTGTGGAATGGGCCGGCCGGGGCCAGCGTGCCGCTGACCGACCCATCCACACGTCCCACCGTCTGACGCGCCCTGGCGTGTCGATCGCGGGGACCCGCGTGTTCCTCGAGGCCTGCGCCTCCCGCTGCTGCCAGCGCGGGACGGTCCGCGGCCCGGGGCGCGTGGTGCCCGATCCGATCTCGTCAGCCGGCCGGGGGCGCCATGTGGCGTTCGATCGTGCGCTGCCGCCGTGAGCCCACCGTATGGGCCGCGGACCACGGGCGCGCTCGGTTTCCGTGCAGGTCCACCGCGTGTGTCGTCGCTGCAGGGCGGCCGGAGTCGCCTCCGTCCCGTTGTCGACGATGGGTTGCTAATGAAGCGAGAGCTCCTGGTGAACGCGACGCCGCGCGAGACGCGCGTCGCCATCATCGAGGACGGTCAACTGGTCGAGCTGCTCGTCGACAGGCCAGACGCGCGCCGCATGGTCGGCGACGTGTACCTTGGCAAGGTCGAAGCAGTGTTGCCCGGCATTCAGGCCGCCTTCGTAAACATCGGTACCGAGAAATCGGCGTTCCTCCATGCGGCCGATGTGGTCGTCGAGGATGCGCAGGTTTCTGACGACGACGACGATGAGGAGGCCGACGAGGCCGACGAGCAGTCGGGCGGGGCGGGTGGGCGTCGCGGTCGCCGCGAGGTGCGCCCCATTCAGGACCTCCTCAAGCGAGGTCAGGACATCCTGGTCCAGATCACCAAGGAGCCCATTTCCACAAAGGGCCCGCGCGTCACCGCACAGGTGTCGCTGGCCGGACGCTTCCTGGTGTACATGCCGTTCGCGTCCAAGGTCGGGGTGAGTCGCAAGATCGACGAGCGTGCGGAGCGACAGCGGCTGCGCGCCATGGTCGGGGAAATGCTACCCGACGATGCGGGCGGCGTGATCGTGCGCACGGTGTCGGAAGACGCCACCAGAGAAACGTTCGAGCGGGAACTCAACACGCTCATCAACAACTGGAAGCGCATCAAGCGGAAAACGCAGTTCCTGCGCGCGCCCGCGCTCGTACATCGCGAAACGAACGTGACGCGCGGGCTCGTGCGCGACCTCTTCAGCGCCAAGGTCGAGCGCGTGTCGGTCGACTCGAAGCAGGTGTTCAACGAGATCACCGAGTACCTGCAGGGGATTGCTCCCGATCTCGTGGAGCGGGTGAAGCTGTACGAAGACACCGTCCCGCTCTTCGACAAGGAAGAGATC
>NZ_JBIJCN010000002.1:0-164162 GCF_044344655.1 Gemmatimonas sp. | reverse complement strand
GTCCGTGCGTATGACTCGAAACCCGGTACCCGATACCCGAAACTCCTCGTGAACCGCGGGGAGTTTCGGGTGGCGGGTTGCGGGTTGAGCGTGTCTCAGTGTGCCGAGCTGCCCGTGAAGCGCTCGACGGTCAGCTTCTCGAGCGCCTCCACGATGACGGGGTTGTCGAGGGTTTCCAGCACATCGGCCGCAAAGGCGTACATGAGCAGCTGCTTGGCGAGCACCTTGCCCACGCCGCGGCTCTTGAGATAGAACAGGCTCGTCTCATCGATCCGCCCCACCGTCGCGCCGTGCGTGCACTTCACGTCGTCGGCGAAGATTTCGAGCTGGGGTTTGGTGTCGATCTGCGCCTTGTCGGACAGCAGCAGCGTGTGGTTGGTCTGCTTGCCGTCGGTCTTCTGCGCCTCGGGGTGGACGTACACCTTGCCGTTGAACACCCCGTGCGCGCTGTCGTCGATGAGCCCCTTGTAGGCCTCACGGCTGAAGCAGTTCTCCTTTACGTGCTCCACGCGCGTCTGGTGATCGGCGTGCTGTTCACCGTCCAGCATGTACAGCCCGTTGATCGTGCAGCCGCACCCCTCGCCGTCCAGCACCGTGTACACATTGCTGCGCGAGAGGGCGCCGCCGGTCTGGAAGGTGAAGGTGAGGAAGTGGCTGTCGCGCCCCTGGCGGGCTTCCACGGTCCCGATGTGGTGCGCCGAGCGTGCCTCGCGCTGGATGCGGATGACCTGCAACGTGGCGCCATCTTCCACGAATGCCTCCACGACGGCATTCGTGAAGTAGGGCACGTCGGCGAGGCTCACGTAGCTCTCCACCACACTGGCCTTGGCATGACGCTCCACCACCATCACGTGACGCGGATGGCTCATGAGCCCCGCGCCGTTGGCGTCCGTCACGTGCAGCAGGTGGATGGGATGCTCGATCACCATCTCCTTGGCCACGTGAATGAGCGTGCCCTCGCCGGCAAACGCGGCGTTGAGCGCGGTGAAGCCGTCACGGTCGGCCGGCGCCGCGGTGCCCACGTACTTGCCAAGCAGGTCCGGCGCCTGCGCCACGGCCGTGGCCATGTCGAATACGCGGATCCCCGCCGGGAGCGTCTCGATCGTGGACAGCGCCGGGGCAAAGCGGCCATTGAGGAACACCATCAGCGGCCAGGTGCCACCGAAGGTGTACGGCTCGAGCGCCGCCGGGTCGAGGGTGCTCACCGGCTTGGCGATCGCGGGCGCGTACTGCGCCGACGCGATGGCCGACACGCTGGTGTAATGCCAGTCTTCGTTGCGCGTGGTGGGGAAGCCCAGCGTCTGGAACGCCGTGCTGCCCGCGGCACGCAGTGCCTTGAGGGAGCCGGGAGCGTCGGCCACCGCGGCCTCCACCGCCTGCTCGGCGAAACGCAGTCCCGTGGTCACGCCACCGTCTCCAGCACCCAGTCGTAGCCGCGATTCTCGAGCTCGAGCGCCAGCGACTTGTCGCCGCTCTTGATGATGCGGCCGCCGGCCAGCACGTGCACGTAGTCGGGCACGATGTAGTTGAGGAGGCGCTGGTAGTGCGTCACCACGATCGCTGCGTTGTCGGGGCGCTTGAGCGCATTCACGCCCTCGGCCACGATGCGGAGCGCGTCGATGTCGAGGCCGGAATCCGTCTCGTCAAGGATCGACAGCATCGGCTGCAGTACCGCCATCTGGAGGATCTCATTGCGCTTCTTCTCGCCGCCCGAGAAGCCGGCGTTGACCGAGCGATGCATCATGGAGGCATCCATGTCGACCAGCTTGAGCTTCTCTTCGACAAGATCGAGGAACTCCATGGGATCGACTTCCTCGAGCCCCTTCGCCTTGCGGATCTCGTTGTAGGCGGCACGCAGGAAGTACGCGTTGGTCACGCCCGGGATTTCCACGGGATACTGGAAGGCGAGGAACACGCCATGCTGCGCGCGGACCTCGGCGTCCATTTCGAGCAGGTTTTCGCCGTTGTAGATCACCTCACCACCGGTGATCTCGTACGCCGGGTGGCCGGCGAGCACCTGCGCCAGCGTGCTCTTGCCCGAGCCGTTGGGGCCCATGACGGCGTGCACTTCACCGGCGTTGACGGTGAGCGAAATCCCCTTGAGAATCGGCTTGCCGTCGATGGCGGCGTGGAGGTCCTTGATCTGCAGCATATGGGTAAACGAAGAGAGGTGTATGGCCAACAAGTGGTGAGTTCTCAGTAGAAGGTTTCAGTGTTCAGTGCACTGGCGACTGAAACCCTTTACTGAAGACTGAAAACTCCGTGCGGTCCGAGGGATGCCTACCCCACCGACCCCTCGAGCGTAATGCCAAGCAACTGCTGCGCTTCCAGCGCGAACTCCATGGGCAGCTCCTTGAACACTTCCTTGCAGAAGCCGCTCACGATCATCGACACCGCCTGCTCGGCGTCGAGGCCACGCGCCTTGAGATAGAAGATCTGGTCTTCACCGATCTTGCTCGTCGAGGCCTCGTGCTCGAGCGTGGCGCTGTTGTTGCCCACCTCCACGTACGGGAAGGTGTGCGCGCCGCAGGCGTTGCCCACCAGCATCGAGTCGCACTGCGTGTAGTTGCGCGCGCCCTCGGCCTTGGGGAGGATCTGCACCTTGCCGCGGTAGCTGTTCTGCCCCTGCATGGCGCTGATGCCCTTCGAGACGATCGTGCTCTTCGTATTGCGGCCGATGTGGATCATCTTGGTGCCGGTGTCGGCCTGCTGCTTCTTGCTGGCCACGGCCACCGAGTAGAACTCGCCCACGCTGTTGTCGCCCTGCAGGATCACGCTGGGGTACTTCCAGGTGATCGCCGACCCGGTCTCGACCTGCGTCCACGAGATCTTCGCGTTCGTCATCGCCTTGCCGCGCTTGGTGACGAAGTTGTAGATGCCGCCCACGCCGTGTTCATCGCCGGCGTACCAGTTCTGCACGGTGCTGTACTTCACCGTGGCGTTGTCGAGCGCCACGATCTCCACCACGGCCGCGTGCAGCTGGTTGGTGTCGCGCTTCGGCGCGGTGCACCCTTCCAGGTAGCTCACGTACGATCCCTCGTCGGCCACGATCAGCGTGCGCTCGAATTGCCCCGTTTCCGCTGCATTGATACGGAAGTACGTGGAGAGTTCCATGGGGCAGCGCACGCCTTTGGGGATGTAGCAGAACGAGCCGTCGGAGAAGACGGCGCTGTTGAGCGCGGCGAAGAAGTTGTCGCTATACGGGACCACCGAGCCGAGATACTTCTGGATCAGCTCGGGATACTCGCGCACGGCTTCTCCGAAGGACATGAAGATTACGCCGTGCTTCGCGAGTTCTTCCTTGTACGTCGTGCCGACCGAGACGGAGTCGAACACGGCGTCGACGGCCACGCCGGCGAGTCGCTTCTGTTCCGTGAGCGAGATCCCGAGCTTGTTGTACGTCTCGAGCAGCGCCGGATCGACTTCGTCGAGTGAGCCGAGCGGCTTCACCGACTTCGGCGCGCTCCAGTAGCTCGCCGCCTGATAGTCGATGGGCGCGTAGGTCACGTTGGGCCAGTGCGGCTCCGTCATCGTCTGCCAGCGGCGGAACGCCTTGAGGCGCCACGCGAGGAGCCACTCGGGCTCCTGCTTCTTGGCCGAGATGAAACGGACCGTCTCCTCGGTCAGCCCGGGGGGCAGCGTTTCCGTCTCCACGTCGGTGGTGAAGCCGTACTGGTACTCGCGATTGACCAGCTGCTCGATGGTCGAACTCATGCCTGCTCCTGTTTCACCGTCGAAAGGTGACCTGAAACGCCGTATTCACAGTGGCCGCAGCCGTCCAGCCGATGCGCATGGCGCACGAGCGGAACACCCAGCAGCCGTTCCACGAACTTTTCCTCGACTGCGCAGGCCTGCGGAAATCGTTCGGCGATTTCGCGGACGGCACAGTTGTGAATGCGCAGGGTAAGGAGGGGAGTTGCCTCCGCCCCCGCCTGCTCCGCGGGTCGTCCCGCGTCCTGCCCAACCGGACGCTCGAGGCGCACCGTTTCCGCCATGTAGCCCTTGGCACTCAGCAGCTCCGCCACCAGTGGCACCCGCTCCTCGAGCGGCAAGGCCTCCAGCACCGGGGCCGCCTCGTCACCGAGCCGCCGCCATTCTGCCTCGAGCACCGCTTCCACCGCCTGATCGCCCGTCTGGGCCCGCAATGCTTCGAGCGCGGTGGCCAGGACTTGGACGTAGGAGCGCGGGAACAGCGCTTCGCCCGCCGGGGTGAGCGAGAAGGCATAGACTGGGGCACCCACCCCGCGCACGGTGCGCTGGAAGCGAACCAGTCCGTCCTCCTCGAGCGCCTTCAAATGGCGACGAAGGGCATTGGCGGTGAGGCCGAACTGCTCGCCGAGCTCGGACGCGGTGAGCGGTTGCGCCTTCTTGAGCGCCACCAGCAAATCGGCCCGAACCCCACGAAACCCTCCCAGTGCGCCAACGACATCCTCCATGACCGAGAATATAGTTCGGCTTTCACGTTCGTCAACGAAAGCGTTGACGAATTGATGCCGTCCCTGGTGGCTGGTGGCGAGCTGAGCGGTGCCGTGGGCAAACCGGACACGACGGAATCGCCCCCTGTTTCGCGGTCGGCCCTCGTCGTGTACCTTGGGCCGGGCTGACAGTCCTTGGCAGAGGGTGGGGCCCGGTCACCCGCTCGCAGGTCTTTCCCGCACGGGGGGTCCAGGTGGTGCGTCTGTCCGTCGCCGTCGCAGGCATCGTGCTGTTGCTGGGGGTCGTCGCCCTTGTGCGGGCGTCGCGGATGAACCGACGGTCCATCGAGCGCGATGGGCTGTCGCGGTTCCGCGACGCGCTACGCGGTCGCTATCCGGAGCTGCTGCTGGCGCACGTGTACGGCTATCTGGCCGAACGGCATGGCACCCAGCAGCCACACGTTCACGTCAGCCCCTCCGACGATCTGCGGCGGGTGTACGGCCTGGTCGATCTCGACCTCGAAGATGCCGTGCTGGTGATCGCCGACCGGGTCGGTGCGCGTCTGCCGCGCGCCAAGGAGCTCGACGCGCTCAAGACGGGGGTGCGCAGCGTGGAGGATCTGCTGCGCTTCCTCGAGCCGTACGTCCGCCCGGACGTGGTCAGGGAGTGAGTGCGCACTAGCGCGCCCCGCCTGCTGGCGGCGGTTGGCATGGCGCTCCTCGTGTCAGCCTGCTCCCGTGGTGCGTCGACCATCGCGGCGCTTCCCGAGCGGGCGCCGAGCGACCTCCGCCGCGACCTCGGTCCGGTTCCCGAACATGCCGGCCCGCGCAGCGACGCCGTAACCGACGATGATCTGGCCCTGCTCTGGCAGCGTCAGCTCATGGTCCCCGTCGACGGGTACCCGCGCCGTGCGTTGCGCGACAACTACACCGCCCGACGGGAGGGTGGGAGAATCCACGGCGCGCTCGATATCGTCGCGCCGCGCTCCACGCCGGTCCTGGCCACCACCGATCACGTGATTGGCCGCCTGCTCGAGGGGCCGGTGGGCGGCATCGTCATCTACGCCTACGACGCCGAGGAACGGTTCGTGTACTACTACGCGCACCTCGAGCGCTATCGACGCGGACTCGCGGTGGGGGACCGAGTCGCCAAGGGCTCCGTGATCGGCTACGTTGGAACGACGGGGAATGCACCACCCGATACCCCGCACCTGCACTTTCAGGTGATGAAGCGGGGGCGCGGCCGCGCGTGGTGGGACGGTCCCCCTATCAATCCGTATTCGTTCTTCGCCACCGACGGGGTTCGTCCATGAGCATGACCGGCAAGGAGCGCGCAGCGCTGCGCTCCGAGGCACACCATCTCGACGTACAGGTTCACATCGGACATGCCGGGCTCACGCCCTCCCTGTTGCAGTCGCTCGACGATGTCCTGCGCACCAAAGAGCTGGTGAAAATCCAGGTCGCGAAGGCCGGCGAGCTCTCCGCCAAGGAGGCCGCCAATGCCGTGGCGGAGCAGATGGGGGCAGAGGTGGTGCAGGTGATCGGGCGGACCTGCACCATCTTCCGTGAAAACCCTGACCTCAAGCGCGGCGACGTGCCCCCGTGGCGCAAGTAGCATTCGGCACGATTCCGCCTTGTCCGCCGTTCGCTCTGGTGTATCTTCCCGTTTCAACTGCCACACCCATTCCGGTCGGTCAGACCCGAGCTTCGTCACATGCCCTACGTCATCACTGAAGCCTGTATTTCCGTCAAGGACAAGTCGTGCGTGGACGTCTGCCCCGTTGATTGCATCTACGAGGGCGCGGACCAGCTGTACATCCAGCCCGACGAGTGCATCGACTGCGGCGCGTGCGAGCCGGAGTGCCCGGTGACCGCGATCTTCCCCGAGGAAGACGTGCCCGTGCAGCTCAAGAGCTTCATCGGCAAGAACCGCGAAGTCTTCGGCGGACCGAATCCGCCGGGACGCCCCACCCGCTAACCGGGGGGTGCAAAAGGCCGGAGCGCACGCGCTCCGGCCTTTTCGTTGAGGGGTCAGCCGTCGGCGCACCGACCCCCGAGGGGCATCCGATCTCACGCCCCCGATCAGTTCACAGGGTACCCTTGTACCAGAACGCCCCGATCAGCGCCACGTACTGCAGGATCGTCGAGCGCTCACTCCACAGGGCTTCCTTCCAGTCGTGCGGCCCTTCGGTGGATCCCGCAGGCGGACGGCCGAACCAGCGAGGCGTGCGAGTCTTGTAGTCCAAGTACTCCTGGCCGAAGATCGATTCGAGTACGCCCTCCTCGTAGCGCACGATCAGCGTGTACTCGATCGCGAAGACCAGGATCGCCACGGGAATGAACCAGAACACGCCGCTCACCACCGTGAAGCCGATCCACGCGAGGAAGTTGCCCACGTACAGCGGGTTGCGGCACCACGCAAAGGCGCCGTAGGTGACCAGGCGCTGCACGTCGCGCGAACGGCGACGCGTGACCGTTCCTGCAGCGGCCACGCCGGCCGTGCGGATCATCTCGCCGATCGCCACGATCAGCAGCCCCACGATCCACGTGGTCTGCGTCTGCGTCCCAGCAGACAGCAGCGGCACCGCGAGAAAGGGGACCGGGAGCCACCCGCGGTTCTTGAAGAGCACCTGCCCGATGCGGGCGGCGGTGCTGCGTTCAGCTTCGGACAGGGTGGGCTCGGCGGCGTTCGTGGTCATCCCAGCGTGGCGAGAAAGTCGGAAAGGGCGTGAGTCGTCGCGGCGGGGCGCTCGAGACAGGGCACGTGCCCCGCTCCCGCGATGATCTCGAGGCGCGCGCGCGCCGCCGGAGGCAACGCCTCGGCGATCACGCGCGCCTCCTTGATGGGCGTCAGCACGTCGTCCTCTCCCACCAATACGAGTGTGGGAACGCTAATCGTTTGCAGCGTTCCGCGTGAGTCCGGCCGGTCCCGCAGGGCGTGCAACGCACCACTGATGCCGGCCGCCGACTGACGCCCCATCATGGCTCGCAGTGCGGCGACCACCTCCGGGCGATGCTCGCGCGTGGCCGACCCCACCATGCCAATGATCTGCGCGTCGGCGATGGCGCGGGTGCCGTCGCGCTTCACCAACGCGATCAACTCGTCGCGACGCTGCTTCGTCTCCTCGCTGTCCGCGCCAGCCCGCGTGTCGCAGAACACGAACGCCCGGACCCGATCAGGGTGGCGCCGCCAGAGTGCCATGGCGATGTAGCCGCCCATCGAGAGCCCGCATACCACCGCGCGCGCGATCTGCAGCCAGTCCAACAACGCCACCACGTCATCGGCATACTGGTCCATGCTGTACGGCCCGTGACTCGATGACTGGCCGAAGCCGCGGAGGTCGGGCACGATGCAGCGCGCCTGCGGGGCGAGCGCCACCCGCTGCGCCGCCCACAGGGTACGGTCGTGCGGGAAGCCGTGCAGCAACACGATCGGCTGCCCGTCTCCCTGATCGTCGTAGCCGATCTGGAAGCCCGCCCCCTGCGCGATCACGCCGCCCCCGTGTCCGCGTCGGGCCCGCGGCCCGCCTCACTCATCACCAGCTCGGGACGCACGTCGGCTCGCATGAGATCCCTCCGTGCCGGGTGGTTCTTCGCCATCGTCCGCTCCCGGGCATTTTCCCGCTCGGCCATCATGCGCAGCGGCACCAGCAGTGCGGCCGTGAACGGCACCGCGATCATCAGACCGAGGAAGCCGAAAACGAGCGTCATGAGCGTTTGCGCCACCAGCGTGATCGCCGGCGGGAGATCCATCTCGCCCCGCATCAGATACGGGATCAGCAGGTTGTTTTCGAGGAACTGAATACCCCAGTAGGCGATCGCCACGGCGAGCGCCTTCTCGGGCGAATCCACGAAGCCCATGAGCACGGCGGGGATGGCGCTCAGCAGCGGCCCCACCGTGGGAATGAATTCCAGCAATCCCGCAATGAAGCCGAGGGCGAAGGCGGCCTTCACACCGAGCAGCATGAGCACGGTGAATGACACACTGCCGATCACGAGCATCGCGATGAGCTGCGTGACCAGCCACTTGCGGAGCACTTTGGCGATCTCGGCGAGCACGATGCGCGCCTGCGCGCGCGAGGCGGCGGGGACCATCGCCAGAATCCACCCGCGATACACATCGGGTTCCGCGGCAATGTACATGGCGAGGAAGATCAGCAGCACAAGGGCGGTGATGGCCGCCAGTGTGTTGGACACGAAGGAAAAGAGGTACGTGGAGGCGCTACCGATCCCCTCGCTCAGCCTGCGCTTGAGCGCCTCAGTCGCCGATTCCTGGCGCGGGGCGCGGGGGGGGAGTCCCGAGTCGGCCGCAGAGGGGCGGCGGCCGGCCGCGGCGCCCGTCACGTCGGTCGCCGGTTGCCCGGGGGCGGGGGCGGGGGCGGGGGCGAGCGCCGAGTCAGCGGTGGCGGTGGTACCGGTTGCCGACGAGATGAGCGACTCGATCAGCCCGCCGCGCTTGCTGTCGATCCAGCTCTGTACCTTGGCAATGGCGGCGGGGAATTCCCGCTGCAGCTGTCGCCCCTGCTCGATGAGGGTGGGGGCGGTCCAGGCCAGTACCCCGCCGATCCCCCCGAGCGTGCTCAGGACGATCAGTGCCGAAGCGATTCCCCGACGGATCCGGTAGCGCGCGAGGTAGTCGACCCCGCGTGCCACGGCCAGTCCGAAAAGGGTGGCCAGAAAGACCAGGATAACCAACGAGCGGACCGACCAGAGCAGCTGGAGGCCGAACCAGACCGCGAGGACGGCAACGGCCGCCCGGGCCAGGTCGGCGGTCCGCCACCCGCGACGCTCCGGGGGCAAGGGGGCAGGCGGCAAAGTCTCATTGTCGGTGGTCATGGTCTCGAAACTACCGTTCAGTATAGCTTACAGGGAGCCATGCCATCGCCAGCTCCACTCTATCTCGACACGGCAGATGCCGTTGATCGCTTTCTGTCCGGTCTGACCGGCGTGCGCGCTATCGCGCTCGACACCGAAGGCGCGAGCTTTCATCGCTTCGTGGACCGCATCTATCTGCTGCAGATGTCCACGCTGCATCACGAAGCGGTCATCGACCCGCTTCCGATTGGTACGCCCGAGAAACTCGGCGCGCTCCTCGAACACCCAGACATCGAAGTGGTGTTGCACGACGCGGACTACGATCTGCGCCTGCTGCATCAGGACTATGGCTGGCGCGTCACACACCTATTCGACACGCGCGTGGCCGCGCAGCTGCTCGGCATTCGGGCATTCGGTCTCGCGGCCCTGCTGGAACGGTACTTCGGTCTGAAGCTCGACAAGAAGCATCAGCGCGCCGACTGGAGCATGCGCCCGCTCACTGCCGACATGCTCGATTACGCGGCGCAAGACACACGCCACCTGCTTGGGCTGCGTGATCGTCTGCATCGTGAGCTCGAGCAGATGGGGCGTTGGCACTGGGCCAAGGAGGAGTTCACTCGCGCCGAGGGCACGCGGTGGGAGAACGACGGTGAGGATCAGGCCTTTCTCCGACTGAAGGGCGCGCGCGATCTGACGCGTCGCGAACTCGCGCGGCTGCGCGAACTGGTGCGATGGCGCGACACCATCGCGGCGGAGCTCGATCGTGCTACCTTCCGTGTGGCGGGCAACGAAGTGCTGCTCGATCTCGCGCGTGTGGCGCCCACATCACGCGAGGCGCTGTTCGCCGTGAAGGGCTTCCCGCGCGGCATGAATGACGCGCGCGCCGCCGAGGCGCTCGCCGCAGTGTTGCGGGGCAATGCCGTTCCCGATTCGGAGTTGCCGCGATTCCCCAAGAGCGCGCGCTGGGATAAGGATCCCGACTTCGACGATCGCGTCGCCAAGCTCAAAGGCGTGCGTGATGTGGTGGCGACGAAGCTCGATCTCGACCCGGGCGTCCTCTGCTCACGTGATCGCATGGAAGCGGTGGCGCGCCGGAAGCCACGGCATGTGGATGATTTCAGCGGCATCCCCGAACTGCGTCAGTGGCAGGTCGAAGTACTGGGCGTCGATTTCGTGAAGGCGCTGGCGCGCTTCAAGGACGACTCGCCGTACAAGCCGGGATGAGAGGTGTGACCGCCCATGGCCGCCCCCGAGTGCGGTTGTGGCGTGCGCACCACGACGCTGTCGAGGCATAACCCGCGCTGGCGTGAACGCTCGACGGCTCCCCGTGAACATGAAAAAATCTTCATGTAATTGGGTCCTACTAAGTGCCGTCATGGCAGAGACTTGCGTGGAGCGGATCGGTCGCGGTCGGTGTTTTGCCCCCAGATGAACGGACGGCACATGAGGTGCCACAGGCCGTGGTGACCCGACGTCAGTCTTTCTCCGGTCGCCACGCGATGAGACTCTCCCTCCCGGCCGTCCTGAGCGCGCAGATGCGGAACGCCCCCGTGATCAGTCGGTATCTGGGCATCACGCTCGCCGTGTGTCTCGTGGACCTCGCCACGAAGTGGGTGGCGGTTCGTTCATTGGGAGAGTGGGGACTGTACCCGCTCAGCGACCGTTTCTGGTTCACACTTGTGTGGAACACCGGCGCAGCCGGCGGCGTGTCGAACGGTCCCTACACGTGGCTCATCAGCGTTGTGGTCACGGTGGTGGCGCTTCTTCTGGTGCTGGGCGTGGTGCGCTCCATCGCGGCGATCGACTCGCGCGCCACCACGGCCCTTGGTCTCGTGAGCGGCGGCGCCTGCGGCAACCTGTTGAGCATCGTCGCCGGCCCTCGCGGCGTGGCCGACTTCATCGCCATCCGTCTCACCGAGGAGACCACCATGGTCGCCAATGGTGCCGACCTGTTCCTCTGGGGGGGCGCGTTGCTGTTGGTGCCGGTGGGCGCCACGCTCCTTCGCCTCGCGCGTGCGGAGCGCGCCGATCGTCGCGCGGCGGTCTTTACGCGCGATACGACCATGGCGTAAGCGGGGTAGCGGAGCAGCAGGGAACGCACAACAAACGACCCGGGGCGCTCTGCGCTCCGGGTCGTTCCCGTTCCTACCGGCTCTCGGCCTCGCGTCACCCGACGCGGTTGCCGTTCAGAAGCCCATATATGCCCGCACCCGCGGCTCAATCCGCTCGGGGGTCCAGGGTGGCGACCAGACGAGGTTCATGACCACGTCGGTCACGCCAGGTACCGTCCGCAACTGCTGCTCTGCCTCCCCCATGATCTCTGGGCCGGATGGGCATCCGGGGGAGGTCAAGCTCATGTCCACCCGAACCGACGAGCCGTCCACGACGATGTCGTAGACAAGGCCGAGGTCCACGATGTTGAGGTTCAGCTCGGGATCCTTTACGCGGCGTAGGGCCAACTTGGCCTGATCCGCCGAGATGGCACCGTCCGCCGACGGGCCTTCCGGGCTCTGCTCGGCGGCCGCGTCGGTCAGCGATTCAGGCTGATCGCTCATGACTTCGTCCATGAAGGGGTCCATGTCGTACTATAGCGCCCCGCGCAATCCCTTGGTTCCGGTTCGGGATTGCTGCGCGGTCATGTCGGACGTGCTATTTGCTGGCGGCCTTCTTCTTGGTTGCCGGCTTCTTGGCTGCGGGCTTCTTCGCGGTGGCGTTCTTGGACGATGCCTTGGGCGCGGACGTCTTCTTGGTCGTGCTTTTGGCCGTGCGCTTGGTCGAGCTCCTTGACGCCTTGCTGGCCTTGGACGACTTCGACGCCTTCGCCTTGCTCGACGGGCCCTTCTTCGCCCCAGCCCGCGCGGCGGCCGAGCGTTTGGCGGCGGCGCGTTTGGCGGCGGCACGCTTGGCCGCAGCGGCCTTGCGGCGGGCGGCGGCGCTGGTGGCGCGGCGGGAGCGCAGTGGCCGGTTCCAGTCCTGGGCCAGGTCGGCGCGGAAGCTGACCGGCATCGCGCGCACCCCGTCTGGGTCGTCCATCACGGCCAGCACCGCCGCGTCGGCCAGATCGTTGCGCACGTCGGCGATGACCTTGCTGGGCCGACGCGCGCGGGCGGCGTGCACGCGATTGGTGAGCAGCACGACGAACATCTGCCGGTCGGGGTCGATCCACAGCGACGTCCCAGTGAACCCGGTGTGTCCGAAGGCGCGTTCCGACATGAACTGCCCGCAGCCGGCGCCGCCAGCGCAGGTGTCCCAGCCAAGAGCGCGGTGTCCGGCTGCCCGGCGAGTGAAGAGCTGCACGGTGCTGTCGGAGATCACGCGCACCCCCTTGTACACGCCGCCATCGAGGAGCATCTGTGCGAACACCGAGAGGTCGGCGGCGGTGCTGAACAGCCCTGCGTGACCCGCAATGCCGCCCAGCGCAAACGCATTCTCGTCGTGCACTTCGCCCCGCAGCGGATAGCCGCGCGGCGGCGCGATCTCGGTGGGGGCGGTACGTACCACGTCGTGATCGGTCACGCGGAACCGTGTGTCGGTCATGCCGAGCTTCTGGAAGACCGTCTTCTGCAGGAGCGTCTCGAGCGACTGCCCGCTTATCGCCTCGGCGATGAAACCAAGCAGGTCGGCGCCAAGATCGGAGTATTCGTAGCAGACGCCCGGCGTGCAGTTGATGGGTGAGGCCAGCACGGCGGCGCGCGCTTCGTCGGGGGAATCGGTCACGCGCCACAGCTCGCGCCCGGCGGAGAGGCCGGCGCGGTGGGTGAGCAGGTGGTGCACCGTGACCCGGTCACGCAGCCCACCGCTGAACGCCGGCAGGTAGCGCGACACCGGGGCCTCGAGCTCCAACTTCCCCTGATCGTACAACACCATGATGGCGGTGGTCGTGGCCACCACCTTGGTGAGCGACGCCAGGTCGTAAATGCTCTCCTGGGCGCTCACTCGCGCCTTGCGGGTCCAGTCGAGCGTGCCGAAGCCGCGCGACCAGACCGCGTAGCCCTTGCGGCCCACGACGACGGACCCGCCGGGGTACCCCCCAGCCTCCACGCCGCGCTGGACGACTCGATCGATCGTGGCTAGGCGCTCGGCCGACATACCCACCGCCGCGGGCTCCCGTTCTGGGAGGCCGCCGCCGGCTGGGAGCGCGACGCGTGTCACGTCGGCAACGGCAATGGCGAGCGCGGTGAGCAGGAGCACCAGAACGATCCGGGCGTAGGGTTTCCCAGGGGAGTCGCAAGGCGGCGCGCGATGCCAGCATTGTGACGAACCCCGTGTGCCTCAAGGGCATCTAAGGCGCAAGGCAATGCTCGTCAATACCCCGACGGGTGAATCGGTCCGAGGCAACGGGGACGTGTGACATGGCGACACGACGAACAGCTGGCGGGTACACCCCTAGGCAACCATCTCCCGTCCGTCCGTGTCAGATTTCACGAACCCCATGGAAACCGACGCTGCCATCGTTCGACGGGCGATTGAGGGGGACGAGCGCGCCATGCGGCTGCTGTGGAATCAGCACGCGCCGCACGTGGATGCGGTCGTCCGCCGCCTCGCCGGCGATCCCGACCTCGCACAGGACATTGCGCAGGAGGTCTGGATCCAGATTTTTCGCGCTCTCCCGTCGTGGCGGGGGGACGCGAAGTTCAGCACGTGGATCCACCGGGTGGCGATCAACCGCACCCTCAACACGCTGCGCGGCGTGAAGCGGCGGACGGCGGCAGAGACGGTGATCGAGGACGACACCGCCTTGGTGGAGCAGGACGCCGAGCGCCGTATGCTGGCGCAGAGCATCGATGAGGCGGTACAGCAGCTCAGCCCCGGCGCCCGCACGGTCTTCCTGTTGCATGACGTCGAGGGGTACACGCACGAGGAAATTGCCGCCGAGTTGGGGATCACCTCGGGCGGCTCCAAGTCGCAGCTGTTCAAGGCGCGGGCGAAGCTGCGCCGGCTCTTGGCGCCGCTGGTGGACCAGCGGCGTGGCAACGACGGCGCGGCACAGCATTACGCAGACGGATACGGTGAGTCCTATGGTGGAACCTATGCAGCCCAGTAGCCCGCATCTCTCCGCCGAACGGCTGGCGGCGTTCGACGACCGTCCCTTGTCCGTTGGTGAGCTCGCGCATCTGGCGGCCTGCGCCGCCTGCCGGGCGGAGTACGAGGCCGTGACCGCGCTCGTCGCCATGGCTGGTGCGCTTGGGGGGCAGCCGCCACGGCCGGAAACGCCGCGGTTGGTCGAGTTCGACGTCATTCTCGCTGGTGTGCGCCAGCGCGAGGCAGCGCTCACCCCTGCGTCCGTCGCGATGCCTGGACCGGTGGCCCCGGCGCCGCCTGGTGCGCGGTCCGGCGGACTCGCGCCTGTCTCGGTGGCCCCGCGCCGCATGGTGACCGCGCGGTGGCGTCAGGCGGCGGCCGCGCTGCTGCTGGTCTGCGGCGGGGCGGTGCTGGGGCGGGGCACAGGCAACGCCGCCCCCGGAACCGCAATCGCCGTGACGGGCGTCGGTGCGCGGCGCGCGCCGATGGCGCCGGGGGCAATCGAGGCACGACCCTTTGCCGATAACGCGTACGCCAGTGTGGAGCAGGCCACGGTCGCGCTCAACGGCGCGCAGCGGGAATACGAGCGCGCTGCCCTCTGGTTGGCGTCGAACGACACCACGCAGCGCGATCCGGAGGTGTTCCGCGCACGCCTTGCGGCGCTCGATCAGATGATGGAAGCGTCGCGAGTGGCGCTGCGTGACGCGCCCCAGGATCCGCTGCTCAACCACTACTATCTCGCCGCGTACAGCGCGCGCGAGGCCACGTTGCAGGCGCTCAGCAGCGCCCTGCCGGTGGACAAGGTCATCGAACGGTACTGACCGATGCTTGGCATGAGGAATACCGGAGGCACGGCGTGCCAGCCGCACACAATGGTGCTGCGGGCGTCGCTGGCGGTGCGGACCGGGCTGGCGGTCACAGGGCTTCTGGCCGGCGCACTCGAGGCGCAGACACCGGTGAACAGCCGCTCGCGCATCGCGATCAAGCGGGTCGCGCCTGGTGCGGGAGCGACGGGCAACGTCTGTACTGAACTCGAATCGTCACCGTCGCCGCTGGTGCACGCTCCCGAGGGGCTGGCGCTGCTGCGACTCAAGCGTCAGTTGGAGAGCGCGGCACTCACGCTCGAGCAGCGCCAACAGCTCGAGCGCGACCAGCTGCAGCGTATTGCCCAGGTGCAGCGCGGTATGGATTCACTCATGCAGGTGGTGCTGCGCTTCGCGCGCGACGAGAGCGCCGAGCGGATGGAGCGCGCCCCCGCCTATGCCCCGCCGGTGACCGGTCGACGCATGTTCGTTACCGTGGATAGCGGGAACGGTCCGGAGACGATCGACCTGGAGGCGATGATGCGCGGCGGCGCGCCCGTGGTGCGCCGGGCGCTCGATAGCACGTTCGTGGTCATGGCGCCCCAGGTGAATCGCATCATCCGTGCGCTGCAGCCGCAGGTGGCGGCGTTCGCCGGTGAGGCGGAGGCCGCACTCCCCGGTGCTCTGGTGGCCCCGTCGGGCTATATGGGACTGTCGCTGAGTGGCGCGCAGATTCGCATCGTCACCCCCGATGGCGTGATGACGAACCATTGCGAGTACCCGCTCGTCGAAACGGTCGACGTGGGCTCCCCGGCGGCGCGGGCCGGACTGTCGGCCGGGGATACGCTGGTGGCATACAACGGGCGCGACGTCATGCAGGTGGCGGTGAATTACGCGGAGCTTGTCACCGCCGGC
Organism: Gemmatimonas sp.; assembly: GCF_044344655.1. Lineage (GTDB taxonomy): Bacteria > Gemmatimonadota > Gemmatimonadetes > Gemmatimonadales > Gemmatimonadaceae > Gemmatimonas. Next base: position 148,192 of record NZ_JBIJCN010000002.1, on the reverse strand, counting down.
AGCACAGTGAAGGTGCGCGTGCGCCGCGCCGGCAAGCCGCGCGAGGTGCCGGTGCAGGTGGAGGCGCGCCGCGACGAGCGAAGCGCCGCCCCCGTGCCCCTCATGCTGCGCGGGACCCCCGAGCGATCGGCGCCGCTGCCGCTGTCGCTGCAGATGCTGAGTCCCAATGGCGTGGCCGTGCTCGCAGGGGCGCAGTTCGCCACCATGGACATGGAGTTCGCGCAAAGTCTGGGTCTCGAGCCCGGGGTCCTGGTGCTGCGTGTGCCAGCGGGCACGCCCGCTGCCGGCGCCGGCCTCAAAGCCGGTGATGTGGTGCGGGCCGTGAATGGGGGGGCGGTGCGCGACGTGTCGGCGCTGCGGCGCGCACTCGCCACCTCGCGTGAGACGGCCCGATTGACGGTTCAGGGGCGCGGGTCGGCGAGCCGGGTGCTGGTGCTCGAGCTCCGGTAGCGCCACAGCCGGCGGTCTCCTGCCGGCTCGCGTTTCACCGACCCTGCCGGCACGGCGTACACGAGACGCACCGTCGCCTTGTCGACGTCGCTCAGGTCACGTACCCGCACGCGTGCCGACATGATGTTGTCCGCGTTCGCCGTGTGATCGAGTCCCAGCAGGTGTCCTACTTCGTGCAAGGCAATCGCTCGCATCTGCGGCGCGGTCAGGGTGCCGCCGCTCGGGTGAGCCACGGCCAGCTGGATGTCACCGGAGAGCAGCCAGTGATTGCCATCGCGGCTCCACACCGTCTTGCCGCTGATGCCGTTCGCAAGGTGCTCGACGAAGTGCACGAAAATGTCGGCGGTCGCCGGGTCGTGCACGACGGTGAAGTGGACGGGAATGCCCGCCTGCGTCCAGGTCTCGAAGGCATCGCGCACGGCCGTGGCGTACTCTGGGTTCCACCCGTCCAGTGCAATGGCGTCGCCCACGAAGATGCGCAGCGGTCGTGTGATGCGGTCGGGCCACCGGGCGATGGCCGAGTCGTGTGCGGCGAGCAACTCGGCCAGGTAGGTGCCACTGGCCCCACGCGCGAGGCGGCGGCGCACATCCTCGACATCATGGCCACGGCTCTCGGACCGGTTGCTGCCCGGCACGCGGCGCGCTTCCCCATGGCCGTCGTGCGCGCGGTCGGCGGCACGGTCGGCGGCACGGTCGGCGGCGCGGTCAGCCGCGCTTTTGGTGGCAGCGCTCGCCGTGTGCCCACCGATGAAGCAGGCGAGTCCCACCACACAACTTGCGAGCAGTGTTTCGGCGAGCGTCACGGGCACGACTCAGAAAGTCGGTGCCTCCTCCGCGAGGAAGGCGTGCACCGCGGCAAAGAACGCGTCGGGGGCTTCCCAGAAGGGGTTGTGCCCGGCCTCGGGAATGGGGACAAGCCGCGCGCGCGCCAGTAACTGCGCGGTGCGCTCAGCCTCCGACAGCGGCAGGACATCTGCCGCTCCATGCACGACGAGCGTGGGCACCGGCAAGTCACGCAGCTGATCGATCCAGTCGTAGCCGTCCCGCCGCAGCCGGGCCACCACGTGCGCACCGGTCACGCTATCGCCACGGAGTGGATTTACGCTGTCCGCAAAGGCCCGGTCGGCAAACCACGCGGGGAAGTACGCCTGCGCGTATGCGGCGTGTACGGCGAGATCGGGGGTGGCGAGGCGCTCCACGGTGTGCGCGGCTAGTCGCGCGCGGGCGTCGCCGGCGAGGCGAGCGAGGCCCGCGTCATGCAGCAGCGGTAGCCAGTCGCTCGTGACGCCGACGGCATTGACCAGCACGAGGCGCCGGACGGCGTGCGGTGACTGCGCGGTGTCGAGCGCCGTCGAAAGCATCGCGATACCACCGCCCCAGGAGTGGCCAAGCACATCCCATTGCTGTACCCCGAGGGCCTCGCGGAGGGCGGGCACATCACCGGCGTCGAACTCGATGCGGCTGGCGGCTATACCGGGAGGGGCGGCGCTCAGTCCGCGGCCGCGCTGATCGTAGAAGATCAGCTGACGCTGCTGCGCGAGCGGAGCGAGCGCGGGCCAGAGCAGTTTGTGGTCGAAGAGCAGACCGCCGTTGATGCAGAGCAGCGGCGGGGTCGAGGGCTTGGCCGGCGTCGTATAGACGGCGAAGTCGAGGCCGCGGGCGCGCACGGTCCGGTGCACGAGCGGTGGGTGCGGCGGGAGGGTGCGCCGAAAGGCGAGATAGCGGGCGAGCGCGGGAGAGACGGGCATCAGGCTGCAGAAGATAACGATGACGACCCGACAACATGACCACGCTCGCTGGTCCGCTCACGGAAACGGCGATGCGCGAGCAGGTGGTCAGGGTCCGCCGCGCAGATGGCGCTCGAAGTGCTGCACCAGCTTACCCAAGAGGTATCGGGCGTGCTGCGGCCGTGAGGTCCAACCGTGCGTTGCCGAGGGTGCGATCACGAGATCGAAATCCTTCCCCTCGCGCATGAGTGCTTCGGCGAGGTCGGCGGTGGTCTTGAAGGGCACCACGTCGTCCATCAGCCCGTGAATCAGCATGAGGTGATCACGCAGCCCGCCCGCGTACTGCAGCGCCCCACGCGTGAATGCCTCCGGGTGCGACTGCGGACGGCGCGTGATGGCGACGTCGTCGCTGCCGTAGAAGCGCGGGTCGGTCGCCGAGGCGCCCGCCACGCCGGCCTTGAACAGACCGGGACGCTTTAGCAACGCATACACCGTGATGAGTCCACCGTAGGACGACCCGAAGATTCCGGTGCGCGACGTATCGGCCCAGGACTGACCGCCAAGCCACCGCTTGGTGGCCTCGAGGTCGTCGAGGTCCCGCCCGCCCCACTCAAAGAGAAACGCTTCGCGGAAGGCACGGCCGTAGCCGGTGCTGCCGCGCACGTCCACCTGCACCACGGCATAGCCACGCCGAACGAGCAGTTGCTGCAGCAGCGCGTAGGTACCACCCCAGCGGTTGCGGACCGTGTTGGAGTACACGGGACCGAAGATTACCGGTACCCGCGCGCCACGCGTCGCGGCCTCGGGGAGCCACACCTTCGCGTGCAGTGAGTCGGCACCCGCCACACCCCCCGCGCCCGCGAGGCGTACGTACTGCGGGCGCATGAGCGCCGCACTGCGCAGCGACGGTCCGCCCGGGGTGGTGACGACCTGCTCGGCGCCCCCCTGCATCGGCACCATGACCAGATGCGGCGGCGTCACGTCGTCGCTCACGAGACTGGCCACAGTTCGTGCGTCGGGCGATACGAACACCCGGTGCGTGCCGGCCGTCCGCGTGACCTGCTGCGCGCGTCCATCGCGCCCCATGCGCCAGAGTTGCCGCTCGGCCACCACCGGTGCCGACGACAGCCACGCCACGCCACCGTTGGGCAGTGCGATCGCCTCCCCCTGCACGTCGCTTGTTGCTGGCGTCAGCGCGACCGGCGTGGTGTCGGTGAGTGACACCGCATACACGCGATAGCGATCGTCGCGGTCGGTGGTGAGCAGCAGCGAGCGACCATCGTGCGACCACGCGGAGCCATGCTCCGTGTAGATGCGCGTGTCGCGGCGGTCCTGATAGACCAGTCGCGGTGTCCCGCCCCGCTCCACCACGTGCACCCAACGGCGCGTGGCATCGTCGGCTTCGCGATCCACCATCAGGACACCCTGCGGCGACCACGCGAAGTTGAGGATCTGCACCGCCGTCGGATCGTCGAAGGGCAGCGCGGTGAGCGCGCCGCTCTCCGCGTCGACCAGCGCAACCTGTCGTGACTCGTTGGGATCGCCCGGGTACGAGCGCCGCAGCATGTTGAGCTGCGTGTCCTTGCCGAGGTAGTACGGAAACGCCACGGTGCGCACGGCGCGGCGATCGACGAGATGAACCGCGAGGGAGCGACCGTCCGGCGACCAGGCGAACGACGGCGCCGCGGTGCCCCATGTGCCCGACCCGATCTCCCGATCGAGACGCGCATAGGTGCCAAGCGGCACCGACGCGATGGACGGTACGCTCACCATCGTGAGTTGCCGCGGCACTGTCGCGCTACCGGCGAGCGACACGATCCACACGTCGCCGTTGCGCAGATAGGCTGCGCGATCTCCGGTGGGAGCCAGCGCGAGTTCCTGCGCGTCGGCACCCACGACGGCAATCGTGTCGATCACGGGCACCGCGGACGCCGTGGTGGGGAGGCCAACCTGCACCAGCGCATCCCCGCGGAGCAGGTACAGTGCACGGCTATCGGAACGCCACGCGATCTCCCGCACCGCCTGCGTGCGCGCCCCGCCAAGCGACCATGCTCGACGCGTGCGCGTGTCGGCGCTCACCAGCCACAGGTCCCGTGAGCCGCCACCCCCGGTGCTGTCCCACGCGAAGGCCAGGGTGCGACTGTCGGGCGACCAGGTCAGCGCGGAGGGCGTGCTTCCGGTGATGGCCCCATTCTGCGCCACCGCGTCGAGGGTGAGCGCCGGTGACGCCGACTGGGCCGTGGCCACCGGGGCTGCCACCGACGTCGCGGCAACCAGCCCCACCAGCACCAGCCCCGAATGCCTCACGGGAAGATCCCCATGTCCACGTACGACTGTGCCACCTTGTTGATCGCGTTGACCATGGAGGCCGTGCGCAACGTGACCGTCTTGTCCCCGATGCCCCGATGCACCTCGGCCAGCTGGCGGTACGCCACGATCATCGACTCGGCGAGCCCCGACGCCACCAGATCTTCTTCATCGGCGCCCTCGGTCAGCGACAGCGCTTCGGCGTCGGTGAACGACTGCCCCGTCTTGCTTTCGATCGCACGCAGTAGCTTGCGCAGCGTCTCCTCCTCGTGGCGCTTCTGCATACGACCGAAACGCACGTGCGAGAGATTCTTCAGCCACTCGAAGTACGAGACAATCACGCCGCCGGCATTGAGCCAGACGTCGGGCAGCACGAGCACGCCGCGCTCGGCGAAGATCGCTTCCGCCTCGGGCGTGGTGGGACCATTGGCAGCCTCGGCGATGATCTTCGCCTGAATGCGCGGCGCGTTGGCGGCGGTGAGCTGATGCTCGAGGGCGGCGGGGACGAGGATATCGCAGGGCAGTTCGAGCGCCGAGATCGCGTCGGGGATGTCGGTCGCGCCGGGAAAACCCAGCAGCGTGCCGCGCTCCTTCCGCCATGCGTCGAGGGCTACGATGTCGAGCCCCTTGTCGCTGGCCACGGCGCCATTGTACTCGGCGATGGCCACAATGACTGCGCCAGCTTCGTGCAGGAAGCGCGCGGCCCAATAGCCCACGTTGCCAAGGCCCTGCACGATCACGCGCTTGCCCTCGAGACCGCGCGTCAGACCGAGCTGCTTCATGGCCTCGCCGTCGTCGCACGCTTCGCGCAGCCCGTAGAACACGCCGCGCCCGGTGGCCTCGGTCCGGCCGCGAATGCCACCCTGGGCGAGCGGCTTGGCGGTCACGCAGGCGATCGCATCGAGCTCCCCGTTGGCGAGCGACGCGTACGTATCGGCGATCCACGCCATCTCCTTGGAGGAGGTGCCGTAGTCGGGGGCGGGCACGTCGATGCCGGGGCCGATGAAGCGCTTGCGTACCAGCTCGAAGGTGTAGCGGCGCGTGATGCGCTCGAGTTCCGCTTCGGAGTACTGACGGCGATCGATCTTCACGCCGCCTTTGGCACCACCGAAGGGGACGTCCACGATGGCGCACTTGTACGTCATGAGTGCGGCGAGCGCCTGTACTTCATCGGCACTCACATTGGGCGCGTACCGGATGCCGCCCTTGGTGGGCGACTTGTGCTGCGAGTGCTCGGCGCGCCATCCCTGAATGACTTCGATGGAGCCGTTGTCGCGACGAATGGGGAAGCTCACCATGTAGACCGCGTTGCAGGCGCGGATCTGCTCGAGGAGCGTACGGTCGTGTTTCGTGTGAGCGGCGGCGCGATCGAACGCGGCGTTCACCTGGGCCAGGAAGCTCGTGGACACGGGGAGGGAGCAGGAGGTTGGAGGTGGCTCGCCTGATGGCCTGCCTGGCAGGAGGGAGCCGGTGGATCCGTGCTACGTTGAGGAGAAAGCTAGACAGGGGAACCGCGCAACGGGGAGCCGTGTCGCCGTACCCTGCGCTACCACGGGCGTACGTGGTCCGCGAGTCGGCCGGTTTCGATCAATTCGTGCAACTCCTCGCCCAGCACGTTGGAGAGGTGATTGACGCGGTCCCAGCGGGCAAAGCGTTCGCGGTCGGAAAGGGTGTAGAAGTCCCGACGGTCGGGGATCTTTCCACCGGGCAGGCGAGCGATGAAGTCTGCGCTGGGGGCTATCAGCAGCGTCCGCGAGAAGTTGCGGGCGCCGGCACGCCGCCACGGGAGGGACTTGTCGAACCATCCAGGGACGATCTGATCGAAGAAGTGCGGAAAGAGCACCAGGCCGTCGCCTTCGCCATAGTCGAGATCGAGGTGATAGTCGGTCACGCCACCATCCCAATGCACCCCCGGCGTGTCGGGAATGCGGACCCCTTCGAGCAGCAGCGGGATGGAGCCGCTCGCGAGCAGGGCGGCGCGCACGTTGTGAGCGGTGAGGGGGCGATGTACGGTGGGGAGATCGCGGAGGTGCAGAAAGGGCGAATCGTTCCCGCAGGCGTGGAAGAGCGTGCGACGGAGCTGCAGGGCGAGCGTGCGGCGGGAGACGAGATTGGCCGCGGCGGCGAAGGCCATGGCCGTGGCCAGGACGAATCGCTGGTCGCTCGCCGCTGGACCGCGTGCTTCGGCGGTAATGATGTGCACGCGGACGGTAGGATGCTGCACGATCTCCTGTGCCCCAGTGGGCCCCAAGAGGTGGTCGAGGCAGCGTGAGAGTACCGCCGTCACTTCGCTGGGGCCCGGGTGCCTGCTGTACACCTGGTGCCGGATATACGCCTCGTGCCCGCGCGCCAGCGCGGCAAGGGGATCGCGCTGCGCGAGGCAGGCCATGCGCCAGCTACCGATCGAGCTGCCAATGACGTGCAGCGGTCGCGTCGGCTGCAAGAAGGTGCCGAAGAGGTAGCGGTCGAGCCCGGCAATGCCGAGCCACTTGGCGCCGCCCGAGGCGCCGGGGATGATGTCCACGTCGTCGGCCCGCAGGCCACGTTCGCGCAGGATGGCGAGGGCGTGGGGGCCGGCGCGCAGGGTCAGGGAGCGCATGCCGCAAACTACGGCGGGGGGCAAGCGGGCTACGGGTTCAGCCCAGCCCCACACACCGAGCCGTCATGCCCCACAGCCGCTCGCCCAGCTGCTGACTCTGCGCCTTCGCGGTCAGCTGCTGCGCGAAGGCCTCGCGCCCTGCCTTCTGGCGGTTGCCCCAACTCCAGTGCACTCCGCTGCGCTCACCGAACTGGGAATCGGCGACGACCTGCGCGAGGCGATCGCCGGCGAGTGCCTGGGTGACATACCCCTTGGTGATGTGCTTCTGGAACCAGGGGAAGATCACCTGGAAGGCGCGCGGCGTGTGGCGGAAGAGGGGCGTGTCGGCCACGCATCCCGGGTACAGGGTGTTGAACACAATCCCCGTCTGCTCGTGAAAGCGACGATGCAGTTCACGGCCCGTGATCATGTTGCACAGCTTGCTGTCCTTGTACGCCTTACCGGGCTTGAACGCCTTGCCGTTGAGCATCCCGATCGGTGCCTTGAAGCCCGCCTCGAGCCCCTCGAGGTTGCCCAGATCAGCCGGGGCAGGAATGGGGATTTTTCCGCCGAACTCCTCGTAGTTGGCCGTGACGGTACCGAGGATGATGAGCCGGCGCGACGCGTGTGTGCTGCGCTCGAGGTCGGGGAGGAGCAGGTTGGCGAGCAGGAAGTGACCGAAGTGGTTGGTCGCCACGCTGATCTCGTACCCCTCGGGCGAGCGCATGGGTTCGGTGAGGCGGGGCAGGTACACGGCCGCGTTGCACACCAGCGCGTCCAGCGATCGGCCACTGGCGCGGAACGCCTCCACGAAGGCATGTACGCTCGCCTGGGAGCCCAGATCGATATGCAAGATCGTTCGCCGGTCCGGCGCGATGCCAAGGCGCTCAGCGGCGGCCTGCGCCTTCGCCATATCACGGCACGCCATGATCACGTGCCAGCCCCGATTCGCCAGCGCGAGCGCGCCGTACAGGCCGACGCCCGACGAGGCGCCGGTGATGATGCAGGTAGGCGTAACGGACATACGGTGCCTGAACGGGCTGACGTGGAACGGCCGAACAAAGGGGACTGACGCGCTCGTCAATCGCGACCGGAATATCGGTGAGGCCGGTTGGACCCGCCAGAGCGGCCCGCGTCAGGTCATGACCGTTGGTGCCGTGCGCCCCGTCCGCTCGACGATCTCCGCGACCGAGAGTGCCGTTGCCACCAGGTCACGCAAGGCATCGGCCGTCTCCATATCGAGCCGCTCGGGCGCTGTCTCACGACGCTCGATGTACAGGCGGATTGTCGCGCCCTCTGTCCCTGTCCCCGACAGCCGGTACACGATGCGCGCGCCGTCCTCGAAGAGAATGCGGATCCCCTGCCGCGTGCTCGTGCTGCCATCGATCGGATCCGTGTACACGAAGTCGTCGGCCGCGCGCACCGTGCGCCCGCCGAGTGCCCGCTGCGGCAGCGCATCGAGCTGCGCGCGCAGATGCGCCATGACCCCGTTCGCCACCTCGGTAGGCACCGCGTCGTAGTCGTAGCGCGTGTAGTAGTTGCGCCCGAAGCGCCCCCAGTGCGCGCGCACGATCTCCTCCACGCTTTGCCTGCGCACCGCGATCACGTTGAGCCAGAAGAGCACCGCCCAGAGGCCGTCCTTCTCTCGCACGTGGTTGCTCCCCGTGCCGAAGCTTTCTTCACCACACAGCGTGATGCGGCCTGCATCGAGCAGGTTACCGAAGAACTTCCAACCCGTCGGCGTTTCGAAGCAGGGGATGCCGAGCGTCGAGGCCACCGCATCGACCGCAGCGCTGGTGGGCATGCTGCGCGCCACGCCCACGAGGCCGTTACGGTATCCCGGCACCAGCGTGGCATTCGCCGCCAGCACCGCGAGGCTGTCACTCGGCGTCACGAAGAAACGGCGGCCGAGGATCATGTTACGGTCCCCGTCACCATCGCTCGCCGCGCCGAAATCGAGCGCATCGGGGCCGAACATCTCCTCCACCAACTCCTGCGCGTAGGTGAGGTTGGGATCCGGGTGTCCGCCGCCAAAGTCCGGGAGTGGCACAGCATTGATCACCGTGCCAGATGCTGCGCCAAGTCGACGCTCGAGGATTTCCACGGCGTACGGGCCCGTGATGGCATGCATGCTGTCCATGCGCAGGCGGAAGCCGTTCGCGAACAGCGCGCGGATCGCGTCGAAGTCGAAGAGCGAGGCCATGAGATCGGCATACGCCGATACCGGATCCACCACATCGAGTGTGAGGTGTCCGACTTGCTGACGCCCGATCAGGTCGAGCGTGTACGGCGGCAGATCGGTGATGCGGTACGACGCGAGCGCTGCCGCGCGCGCCGCCACGGCATTCGTGAACGACTCCGGCGCGGGTCCCCCGTTGGCGGCGTTGTACTTGACGCCGAAGTCACCCTCTGGCCCGCCGGGGTTGTGGCTCGCCGACAGAATGATGCCGCCCGCTGCGCCCCGCCGGATGAGGTGCGAGGCCGCAGGGGTGGAGAGCAGGCCGCCCCGTCCCACCACCACGTGCGTGATGCCGTTGGCAGCGGCCATGCGCACGATCGTGTGGGTCGCCTCGCGATTGAAGAAGCGCCCGTCGCCTCCCACCACCAACGTGCTCCCCGCCGGCAGCGCTGCCTCATCGAGCAGCGCCTGCACGAAGTTTTCGAGGTAGTGCGGTTGCTGGAACACCGACGTGCGCTTGCGGAGCCCCGACGTGCCCGGTGTCTGGTCGGAGAACGGTCGGGTCGCGATGACGTGCGTGGGGAACACGGCGAAGACGGCGGAGGAAAAGACAGAGGGGAGCGATCGCTCGCTCCCCTTCAGTCTATCATCAGATCAGGTCAGGTCCACTTGAGGTCGACTTTGCTGAGCGGCAACTGCCGCACCCGCTTGCCCATGGCCTGGTGGATCGCACCCATCAGGGCCGGGATGAGCGGCGGCATGGCCGGCTCGCCAATGCCCGTAGGGGCGAAGGTGGTCTTCTTCCAGTGCACCTCCACGACCGGCGGCGCCTGCTTGATGCGCAGCAGCGGGAAGTTGGCCGCCGAGCCGGCGGCCGTGGTGGCTGGCGAGAAGTTCCCCTGATCCGCCTTGCCCGCGGTGAAGGTGATTTCCTGCCCGTATGCCTGCGCCATCGCATCGAGGACCGCGCCCTGCACCTGCTGCTCGGCATGGTTCGGGTTGATGATCTCGCTGCCCACGTCACCCACCGCCCACACCTTGTCCACCTTCACCTCACCCGCCTTGCTCACCGTGGCCTGGACGACCTCGGCGAAGTAGCCGCGGTGGCTGAAGTAGAACGCCACACCCATGCCGGTCCCCTTGGGGAGTTTCGTCTTCCCCCACCCCGACACGTCGCGCACCATTTCGAGGATCCCGATCACCCGTTGGGCGTCCATCTGCCCCGCCTGCTGCTGCGGCGTGAGCGGCTGGGCCGGCGGGATCTCCTGCTTGAGCATGTCGATGCGGAACTGGATCGGATCCTTGCCAGCGGCTTCGGCGCACTCGTCGATGAAGCCCTGGAAGGCGAACGACAGCGCATTGGAGCGCGGGGCGCGCAAGGCGCCGGTCGGAACGCCCAGCGGCATCACCGAGACGTCCATGCGCAGATTCGGCACGAAACGCGCCGGGTACTCGCCGGGACCGATGTCCGCGCTCGACGCGAAGCGCTCGCCCTGACCGAAGGTGGCGAAGTGATTGCGGAAGGCCACGAGCTTGCCGTTGGCGTCTACGCCGCCGGTGAACTTGTGGAAGCCCCCCGGACGATACTGATCGTGCTGCATGTCGTCTTCGCGCGTCCAGATCAGCTTCACCGGCACCTTCGCTTCGCGCGCGATCCACGCCACTTCGGCGAGCGGTTCGTTGTACAGACGGCGACCAAAGCCACCGCCCGCGCGCATCATGTGCATCACCACCTGCTCGTCCTTGAGACCGAGTGTGCTCGCCACAAGGGTTCGTCCGCCCTGCGGTGTCTGGGACGTGGTCCACATTTCGCAGGTGCCATCGGCGTTCATGCGCGCCGTGCAGTTTTGCGGCTCCAGCGTGGCGTGGTTGATGAACGGATAGCTGTACTCCGCCTCGACCACCTTCACGGCCTTCTTGACGGCGTTGTCGAAATCACCGTCGGTGCGAATGGTGCGATGCGGCGCCGCTGCGAAGAACTCCTTGGCCTTGGCCGCGAACCCGGCGCTCGACTGCTGTGACGTGGGATGATCGGCCCACTCCACGACGAGCTTCTTGCGCGCCTGCTGCACCATCCACCAGTTCGTGCCCACGATCGCCACACCGGCCTTGAGACCGGCGAGGTTGTCGGTGCCCTCCACCACGAAGGCGTGCGTGACGCCGGGCTCCTTGCGGATCGCATCGAGGTTGGCGCTCTTCACCTTCGCCGCGTACACCGGCGCCTTCGCGAACGTGGCGTAGTGCATGCCCGGCACCGTCACATCGAGGCCGAAGATCGGCTTGCCGGTGAGGATCTCCTTCACGTTCACGGTCTTTGTGCGCTTGCCGATGATCGTGAACTGCTTGGGGTCCTTGAGTGGCACGGCGTCGAGCGCCGGCGGCGCAATCGTGGCCGCCGTTGCCGCCAGCTTGCCGTAGGTGGCCGACCTGCCGCTCGCGGCGTGGCTCACCACACCCTTGGCGGTGGTCAGCTCGGCGACGGGGACGTTCCACTCCTTCGCCGCGGCCGCGAGGATCATCTGGCGCCCCGCGGCACCCACGCGGCGCTGCGGAATCCAGTTGGTGGGCGTGGCGGTGGAACCGCCGGCCACCTGCGCCGGATACTTCGTGGGATCGAAGTCGGCCTGCTCCACGCGCACGTTCGCCCAATCCACGTCGAGCTCCTCAGCGATCAGCATGGGGAGCATCGTCTTGATGCCCTGACCGATCTCAGGGTTCTTCGCGGTGATGGTGACGATGTTGTCGGCCGTGATGCGAATGAAGGCGCTGAGCGCCGGGTCGGCCAGCGGCGCCGCAGCGCCCAGGTGCTCGAGCGCGGCCAGCGGCTCCGCGTAGCTGGCGAGCAGGATGCCACCGCCGGCGAGTGCCGTGACCTTGAGGAAATCACGACGGCTAGTGGACACGCCGTTGTTGTCGGGCTTGAGGGAGGCGCTCATGGTCAGTCCTCCTCGTTGCGCTTTGTGGACTTGGCCGCGCCGCTCGCACCCATCGCCGCGCCCCCCGCCTTGATCTCGGCCGCGCGGTGTACGGCCGCACGGATGCGGATGTAGGTCGCGCAGCGGCAGAGATTCGTATTGAGCGCCGTGTCGATATCGGCGTCGGTGGGCTTGGGCGTCTTGGCCAGCAGCGAGGCCGCGGCCATCATCTGACCCGCCTGACAGTAGCCACACTGCGGCACGTCGAGCTCCTCCCATGCCTGCTGCACCGCATGCGCACCAGCAGGGTTGAGCCCCTCGATGGTGGTGATCTCGGCGCCGGCGGCACGCGAGACGGGCAGGGTGCAGGTACGCTGCGCCACCCCGTTCACGTGCACCGTGCACGCGCCGCAGCGATTGGCGCCGCAGCCGAACTTGGTGCCCTTGAGATCGAGTTCATCGCGCAGCACCCAGAGCAGGGGCATATCGGGCGGTACGTCGACCGAGCGCGTAGCGCCGTTGACCTTGAGCGTGATCGGCATGGGACCGGGAGGTCGGAGGAAGGAGGGAGAAGCGGGGAAATTTCGCTCTCGGCGATGGGGGAGTCCAGCACCGGGGACGTTTGACGGTCGCCTACCAGGCGATGCCGTGGTCTTCCCCGTGATTCGACGATCCGCCCCACATCGTGCGGTGCTTTCGGTCGAACCAGATTGCGTTGATGGGGCCGGAGGTGCGCTCGAGGGGGCGAAGGGTGTAGCCCATGCCGCGCAGTGCCGAGCGGTAGGCCTCTGGCATGCTGGTGGCGATCTCCATCAGCCCTGGCTGTATCTCGTGAAACCCGAACGAATTGCGCAGCTGATATGAGTTGATATTGGGCGCCTCGACCGCCTGCTGCACCGTCATGCCGAACTCCACCACGTTCAGGAAGAACTGGAGGAGGTTCTGGTCCTGCGTGTCGCCACCCTGCACGGCAAACGCCAGAAACGGGGCGCCGTCCTTGAGGGCAAGCGTGGGGGTGAGCGTTACGCGCGGACGCTTGCCGGGCTCGATCACGTTGAACGGGCCGTCCTCGGGCCGTGTGACGAAGCTCTGCCCACGCTGGCTGAGCCCGATACCGGTGCGGCCGGCGATGACGGCCGGCACCCACCCGCCGCTCGGCGTGATCGACACCACCCAGCCGGCGCTGTCGGCCGCTTCGATACTGGTGGTGCCCCCGTGGAAGCTCTCACGCAGCTGCGCGGTGAACGGATTGTCGAGTGTCGTGTCCGGGCGCACCACGCGATCCTGCTGGCCGCTCTGCTTCGACGTGTCCTTCGGCAGGAAGGTCCTGTTGTCCCACAGCGCCAGCAGATTGGCGAACGGATTCGCACCACCCTGATAGGGATACGGATCGCCCGGCTTGATCGCCGGATCGTTTTTCGTCCAGTCGATGCTGTTGTAGCGCGCCTTCGCGTACTCCTTGCTGAGGAGTCCCTTCATCGGCTCTTCCGGTGCGAAGGCCGGGTCGCCGTAGTAGAAGTCACGGTCAGCAAAGGCCATGCTCATCGCCTGATATAGCGTGTGCACATACTTCGGCGAGTTGTACTCCATCGCCTTGAGGTCGGCGTGCTCAAGGATGTTGAGCGCCTGCAGCATCGCTGGCCCCTGCTGCCACTGCTGTAGCTTGCACACGTCGATGCCCTTGTAACTGGTGCACGTGGGCTCCTCGATCTTCACCTTCCAGTTGGCCAAGTCGGCCAGGGTGAACAGGCCGCCGTCCTCGCGCATGCCGCGCACGAGTTCCTGCGCGATGTCCCCCTTGTAGAAGCGGTCGTAGGCGGCCATGATCGCCTGCCTGCGCGTCTTGCCTGCCCGCAGGGCGCGCTGCTCGGCGTCTACGAGCTTGCGGAAGGTGGCGGCGAGATCCTTCTGCACGAAGATCTCACCGGGCTCCGGCGCCTCGCGTCCATTGATCGGACTACCCGCGTGCGGCAGCATGACCGCCGGCGAAGACGTCCACTTCTTGATCCATGCCTTCTGACGTTCGATGGTGTTGGCCAGCTGCGCCTCGATCGCGAAGCCGTCCGCCATCTGAATGGCTGGTGCGAGCACCTCCTTGAGCGAGAGCGTACCGTACTCCGCCAGCATGACCATCAGGCCACCGGGCGTACCGGGAGTAATCGCCGCAAGCGGGCCGAATTCCGGCGGGTGATCGTAGCCCTTGCTGCGATAGAACTCGGCCGTGGCGCCCGTTGGGGCCACACCGAGGGCGTTGATGCCGATCACCTTCTTGAGCTTCGGGTGATAGATCAGCGCCTGTGTTTCACCGCCGCAGTGAAGCGTGTCCCACATGGTGCAGGTGGCGGCCAGCATGGCCGCGGCTGCATCCACAGCGTTGCCGCCCTTCTGGAACATCATGGCGCCGGCTGTTGCGCCAAGCGGCTTGCCCGTGATCGCCATCCAGTGGCGGCCGTGCAGTGCCGGCTTCTGGGTAGGTGAGCGGCGCGGGTCCACCGCGCCGATGGGTTGACCGGCGGCCGCTCGCTGTGCCACGGCAGCCGAGGGGGCGAGGGCCGAGGCCGTGAGGAGCGCCGCGAGGAAAGGACGAAGCGAGGGAAGCGTCATGATTGTCGGCCGGCCCGTTACTTGGCCAATTGGTGAAGCACGTCGATGAGCAAGGACACCTTGGCCTTGTCGCTCGAGCGAGAGGCGTCGCTGGCGAGCTGGGAGGTCTGCAGGGTGAGTGCCTGCCGACGCGCCGCGGGTGCTGCCTTCTCGGCCGCATTGAGGGCGCGGTTCACCGCCGCGATCCGCGCCGCCGACAATCCACCGCTTCGCTGCAGCTGATCCACGTAGGCACGCGCTACCGGGAACGCGGCCGGCCACGTGATCTTCGTCTGCAGCTGCGGGTTCACCTCGTCGTACTTCACCAACTTTGCCGCGTCGATCTCGTTCTGCGTGAGGAACGCGCTTGGCTGCAGCGTGAAGATGTCGAGGCCGCGGCCGATCTCCGATCCGATGATGTGGCCATTGTACCAGTAGGTGCTCCAATAGCCGGCGAGGGTGAGCGATTCGGCGATTGGGCCGCGGTCGAAGAAGGCGATCTCCACCGGCTTGGCCGGGTTGGTGAAATCGAAGACCGAGAGACCGCCCTGATACCAGGCCTGCGCCATAATGTCGCGACCGGGCACCGGAATGAGCGAACCGTTGTGCGCCACACAATTCTCATTGGCGCCCTGGGCCGCCGGGATCTTGAAATACCCGGCAGGCGTCAGCTGGCGATCCTTCCCGAGGGTAAAGAGCGCATTCGCGCCCCAGGTGGGCTTGTCGCTGGCGCGGCACCGTGGCGCGACGCCGCCCCCCCATTCGTCCGTGAACAGGACCGACGTGCCGGCGTTGTTGAACGTGGCCGAGTGCCAATAGGCGAAGTTGGGATCGATCACTTCATCGAGGCGCTTCGGGTTGGCCGGGTTGCTGATATCGAGCAGGATGCCGTTGCCCGAGCAGGCGCCCGCTGCGAGGCCGATCTCCGGATACGCGGTGATATCATGGCACTGATCGGTCGTGCCGGTCGTCTGTGTACCCTCACCGTGGCTGCCACCCTTCCACAAGCCGGCGATGTTGCCCAGCGCATCGGCGAAGATGCGCGGCATGCTCACGATCGCCGCATTCTGTGGCGCGGCGAGGGGCACCTTGATCACCTCGATGCGGAAGAGCGCCGAGGCGGTGTCAGCGGCCGATCGCACGCAGCCGGTGAGCTCGCTGGGAGAGCGCACCGGGCCCGTACCTTGTACGTACACGTACACGTTGGCCTTGTCGTTCTTGTCGGTTACCAGCGTATGCGTATGCGAGCCGCGGCAGGTCTGTACCGTGGCGACTTGCTTCGGATGATCGATGTCGCTGATGTCGAAGATGCGCACGCCGCGGAATCGCTCGGCACTGACCGTATCACGCGGCGCCTGTGTGCCGCAGTCGATTCGGCCGGCAAAGTCTTCGACCGACATGAAGAGCAGATTGCCGTGGATCGAGAGGTCACCCTGTCCACCCTGACAGACGAACGCCTTGCGCAGCTTTGGGGCGCTCGGGTTGCTGATGTCCCACGCCTGCCAGCCGTGCCAGCCGCCCTGAAAGACGAGGTTCTTCTGGAAGGCGAGGTCGGAGTTGGCGTAGTCGAAATTGCCGAGGTTCTTCGGGTCGAACCAGCCGTCCTGCTTGGGGGTGTGTGACACCATCTGCAGGTGCTTGATCGCCTCGCCGGCGTCGCGGAAGCCGGTCTTGAGGCCCACGCGCGGATCCTGCTGCGCGTGGAGCACACCGGCCGCGATGGCCAGCGTGCACAGGGCCGCTGCAGTGCGGCGCATGAATGGAACCGAAGTCATCATGATCTGGTGGGGGAGAGAGACGAAGTGGTGCAGCCGTCGATTACAGCAGCACTCTGAGCAGCCGCTGCATACGGCGGATCTCGGAACGCTGGTCGGTGTCCACGTCAGAGACGAACTGGAAGACCATGGGCTCACGGGCGGCGTTGGGCGTGCGCAGTAATTCCGCGACCATGGTCAGCGCGCCTTCGTGGTGCTGGATCATGTACTGCAGGAACAAGCGATCGAAGGCAGGGCCAGTGGCCTTGGTAAGCGAATCCATCTGCGCGGGCGTCAGCATCCCCGGCATTTGGTGTGTGGCGCCGCCGGCGTCGTGCGCCACATGCCGGGCATGCAGGTCGTGGCCTCCCGTGGTGGGTACGGGCTGCTTTCGTTCGCTGAGCCACGTTTGCATGATCGCGATCTCGTCGCGCTGCGACACCATGATCCGTTCAGCGAGCAGCGCGAGTTCAGGGCGCGTAGACCGATCGGCTACCAGCGCCGACATCTCGAGGGCCTGCGCATGATGGCCGATCATGCCCTGCATGAAGGTCACGTCGGCAGCGGTGTAGCGGGCGTCAGCGGGAATAGTGGCGGCTGGTGGTGACTGCGCGTCAACGCGGCGGGGCGTCGTGGCCATGCCGAGGCATGCCCCGAGCATCGCCGCCGTCATCACGCGTTCCTTGGATGTGAATCCTGCCATGCGTGTCTCCAGAATGAGACCACAAGATACCCGTTCCCCGGGCGTGGGTTCAGGGGGCAGCCGGTCCGGCCAACGCCCACGATGACGGCAGAGGCCGGAAGACCGCGGGGGCTGTGGACGGACTACCGCTTCCGTGAGCTCCAGTGGATCGCCGCGATCTTCCAGGAGCCATTGACCTTGCGGGCCACGATCAACTCGGCGCCCAGGGCGTCCACCGGCTTGTCCTTGTAGGTGCCGACGGTTGCCGAGGTCGCTGTGCTGTATGCCACGTCTCCGCTCACCGTTACCGTGCGCGGCGCCCGCTTGGCCTTCACGGCCCGCGCGAAGGCAATGTCCGCGGGGAGGTGATGCGCACGGTAGTCGGCGAGCGTCTCCATCGATCCGCTTTCGAGGATCATCACATCGGCGGCGAGCAGCGCGAGAGCCTTCGTGCTGTCCCCCCGTTCGAGGGCGGCGTGGAAGTCACCCACGAGCGTGGCCACCTGGGCAGCGTCGCTCGGTGCCGGGTCGCTCGGTGCGGCAGGCATCGCATGGCCGGCGTGCTCGTCTGCCGTCTTGGCCGAGCGGTCAGGCGCCATGTGGTGGCCGGCGTGTGCATCCGTCACGGCGTTGCCGTAACCGAACCCGATCATCGCCCCGGACTGCGCATCGTGGCGCATGACCGCCCCGTAGCTGACCGACGGCGTGGGCAAGGTGGGCAAAAAGCCCACCGCCGGGCCACCCATGTTCTCGATCCCCATGTGCTCCGACATCACGCGCCACGCGGGCACGCTCATCACCTCGGTGGTGTCGTCGCGGTACCGGCGTGCCGCCAGCATGATCTCGGCGCGCTTGCGATTCCGCGGCACGCTCGCGTTGGTGAGAATGTCCGACACCACATCGTGCATCGAGTGCAGGTTGTCGAAGATGATTGCCGCTTCGGGATAGCGCTCGGCGAACTTCGGCGCCACCGCGACCGTCATGGGCATCTGGTGGGGCAGTGAGCGCGGCACGTCGTCGAGCATCTGGAAGAAGCGCACGACCGTGGCGCGTACCATGGCCTGGCGTTCGGTTGGGGTGTTGCCCACCATGAGCGGCTCATACAGCCCCATCTGCAACCAGTGGTAGCCCCAGATCAGCCCAGTGAACTTCGGATACTTCTTGCGGAAGGCGAGCGAAAACGGCTGCTCCTGCATCAGCGCCATCGTCTTGGGCTTGCTGCTGAAGGCCAGGTCGGGGCGTGAGCGGTAGTACCGAATGAGGCGTGCCACTTCAGTATCGCGCTGCGCCCACGAGAGGCGTTCATCGGCCAGTACGTCGTACAGCTGGCGGTGCAGCAGGTGCGCCCAGTCGAACATCACCTTCGCTTCGGGGGCGAGCCGCGCATACATCGGCTCGATAGCTCCCTCCTCGAGCGGGATGCGGGGCGGCTTGATCAGCACGTGCTTCGTGAGCTGATCGTAGCGGCGCACCTCAAGCTCTGCTGCCGGGGCATCGGGAAAGCGCCACAGCGTTTCATAGAGGATCGCGTGTCCGAAATCGAACGCGTTGAACATGCGATCCGCGTGCTGGTAGTGCGTGCGGAAGGTCCAGTTGTGCGAGGCCTGCAGGTAGAACTGCTCGTAGGTGGTGCTCCACTGCGCCCGCGCCGTCTCGGGTGCGGAGAGCGCAAACAGGAACGCTGAAGCGGCGAGTACTACGCGCCGCGAAATGATCGAGGTAATCATGGTCGTCATCTCCTCAGCGGCGGGGCGCCCACGGAAAACCGATCGCCACGGCGGCGCCGGTGGTCACGAACCAGCCCTGCTCGTCGCCGCGCAGGCGGTAGCCACTGCCCGCATCGAACGCGACGCGCGGGCTGAACTGCATGCGCGTACCGCCGGCCACGTCGAGGCGACGCTGCAGGCCCGCCACCAGCGGTTCACTCGTCACGATCTCGGCGGTGAACAGCATCGAGCGCAGCGGCAACGTCTTGTCGATGGCGAGCCCCGCCACCCAGCGCGACAGTTCGGTATTGGCCGGCGGCGCCTCGCCGTTCACACCACCGGTCGATGCGTTGTCCTTGAACGTGTACTGCGCGTTCACATGAAAGCGCGCCCACGGCAGCGTCTTGGTGGCGATCGCCTTGAGTGAGGGGATGGCGCCATCGGGGCCTAGCGGGCCGGCCGGGAGTACCACATCCCCCACGATGGCGAGTGCGGGGATTCGCGTCTCGGCGTTGAGGTTGTACAGCGCCGACATCTCCACGCCGGCGAGCGCCGTGGTGCGCGTGCCACGCGCTCCCTCGGCGTGGATCATGGGGAAGCCGATCTCGAACTGGGTGCGCGGGAGCAGCCCCACGGCGATCTCGGGTTCGATCCCCCACTGATAGGTGCCGCCACGCGCGCGCTCCAGTCGGAGCGGAGCGACCTGCAATTCGATGGCACGCCGTTCGATGGCGTACGCGTCTTCCGTGCGGATGGGGCGTCCGGCGTCGGTATTGAAATAGTCCGTCTGCGCGGGCAGCACGGACGCGGTCGCATGGCCAAGCACAAGGAGCGCGGCCACGCGAAGCATAGGCGTGAACATGGAATGGGAGCCTGTGTGAAGCAGAGATGCCGCCACGATGCCGCGGGCCGGAGGTCCGGCGTTCCACGGGTGGGGCAAAAGGGGTGCGTTGGATTCAGGTGCGCGCGTGCGCGCAGAACCCGATCAGGCTCGCGGAGGGGGCGGCTCGGGCGCGTGGTGCAGCGAGGCCGGGGCCTCGGCCACGTGCGGCACAATCTCGGCCGCCACACGCACCACCGGTGATTCGATCGTGGGGAGTGTCGCGGCCATGGCGGTCACCGTGCACGCCATCGCCATGGGGCACGCGCCGTCCGACGTGGGGGCGTGATGCGGTGCTGGCGGGGACTCGGGCGCCGGCGTGGTCACCGCCGTCCCGTGCCCGTTGTGCTGGTGCGACGTGGCGTGGTGCCCCACCGGTCCCCCCGCTGCCATCTGCGTGGTCGCCGGCAAGGCGTTGGCGGTAGCGCCCCGTTCGCACACAGCACTCGCTGCCAGCAGGAGGACCTGCAGCAGGTGCACCCCCAAGACAAGAGAGGTGGCGCGGCGGACACGGGACGACCAGCGGGGCATGGGCGGAAACTAAGCGCCGCGTCCACGGCATGTCACGCCGTCATGGCCGTGAGCCGGTTGCCATACGGGTCGGAGATTGGCATACTTCCTATAGATCATATACCCCCACCCCCTATCATGGAGGCGCCGACATGAGTCAGGCTACCTTCGAAATCTCCGGGATGTCCTGCGGCCACTGCGTGAAGGCCGTCGACAAGGCCCTCTCGCAGGCCGAGGGCGTCATCGACCGGCAGGTCGCCATCGGTAGCGCGACCGTGGACTTCGATGCGGCCCGCATCGACATCGCAACGATCGCGCAGGTCATCGACGACGCGGGCTACCCGGTCACCGCCACGCGCTGAGGCCAAACGGCCGGCCGATTGGCCTTACTTCCCCCGCCATCACTCTCGCCGACGCGCATGGAAACGCTCCGAATTCCGGTCACCGGCATGACGTGCGCTGCCTGCTCGTCGCGTGTGCAACGCGTATTGCAGACACAGACGGGGGTGGCCGACGCCTCCGTCAACCTCATGATGAAGACCGCCACGGTCACCTTCGACCCGGCGGCGGTGTCCATTCCGCAGCTGCTGCGTGTGATCCAGGACGCCGGCTACGGTGCAGCGCTCGCGGATGCCGGTCAGACGGCCTTCGAGGAACAGGCGGCGCGTGATCGCGCGCAGGCCGCCGACTACACCGAGCTGCGTACCAAGGCCTTCGTGAGTGGAGCCATCGGTGCCGTGGCCATGGTGGTGAGCATGCCGCTCATGAGCACCATGAGCGGTGCGGGTGTCACGGCGCACGGGCACGGCGGCGGCGTGGCGGCCGACCCGTTCATGCGCTGGAGCATGACGGCGCTCGATCCGCTGGTGCATCCGCTCGTGCCCTGGCTCTATGCCATGCCGCCACGCGTGCTCACCATGGGACTGCTCCTCGCGACCCTCGTGGTGATGGTCTGGGCGGGCCGCCACTTCTACACGCGGGCCTGGGCCGCCCTACGCCACGGCGCAGCCGATATGAACACGCTGGTATCGGTCGGGACCCTCGCCGCCTTCGCGTACTCTCTCGTCGCCACGTTCGCACCTGCGTTCTTCACCGCGCGCGGCGTGATGCCCGACGTGTACTACGAAGCGGTGATTTTCATCATCGCGCTCATTCTTACCGGCAACATGTTCGAGGCACGCGCAAAAATGCGAACCTCGGCCGCCATGCGCGCGCTCGCGGATCTCCAGCCACGCACCGCACGCGTCATCCGCTTCGGCGAGGAGGTCGACGCGCCCATGGACACCGTGGAGCCCGACGAAATCATCATCGTGCGCCCCGGAGAGCGTGTGCCTACTGACGGGGTGCTGGTGCACGGTGAGACTGCGGTCGACGAAAGCATGCTCACGGGTGAATCACTGCCCGTGAGCAAGCAGGTGGGCGATCACGTGATCGGTGGGACCATCAACCGCACGGGCGCTTTTCGCTATCGTGCCACCACGCTCGGCGCAAACAGCGTCCTTGCGCAGATCGTGCAGCTCATGCGCGACGCGCAGGGCACTCGTGCCCCCATTCAGCGTCTGGCCGATCGGATCAGCGCCGTGTTCGTGCCGGTCGTCATGCTCATCGCCATCCTGACCTTCGGTGTGTGGTACGTGGCCGCGACCGAGGCGCCGCTCGTACGTGCCTTCGCCGCCGCGGTTGCCGTACTGATCATCGCTTGCCCCTGTGCCATGGGTCTTGCGGTACCCACCGCCGTAATGGTTGCAAGCGGCAAAGGCGCCGAACTGGGTGTGCTGATCAAGGGCGGTGAGGCGCTGCAGCGGGCCGGTGATCTCACGACCGTGGTGCTCGACAAGACGGGCACGGTGACCGAGGGGAAACCCGACGTGACCGACCTCGTGATGGCACCGACGTCCCCGGTGGACGAACACGATCTTCTGCAGTGGACCGCATCACTCGAACGCTCGAGTGAGCACCCGCTCGCCGACGCGATCGTGCGCGCTGCCACGGCGCGTGGTCTTGTGCTGACCACCCCCGAGCGCTTCCACTCCGTCACCGGTCGCGGGGCGCAGGGCGTGGTGGCGTCGAAGACGCTGGCGGTGGGCAACGCCGCCTTCCTGCAGGACGGCGGCATCTCGGTGGCACCGCTGGTGCCGCAGGCGGCGGAGCTCTCGGCACAAGGTAAGACGCCCGTGTACGTGGCCGTCGATGGGATGCTCGCCGGTCTGGTGGCCGTGTCCGATCCCATCCGAGCCAGCTCGCGGCAGGCGATCGAGCGCCTGCACGGTTTGGGGCTGACCGTGGTGATGCTCACCGGCGACAACGAGCGCACGGCCAACGCCGTTGGCGCGGCGGCGGGGGTGGATCGTGTAGTGGCCGGTGTGCTGCCCGAGGGGAAGGTGGCCGAGGTCCGGCGGCTGCAGGCCGCTGGCGCGGTGGTGGCCATGGTCGGCGATGGGGTCAACGACGCGCCCGCACTCGCGCAGGCCGACGTGGGCATGGCGATCGGCAGCGGGACGGATGTGGCGGTAGAAGCCGGCGATGTGGTGCTCATGCGCGGCGACCTCCTGGGTGTCGTGCGCGCGATCGAGCTGTCACGGCGCACCATGCGCACCATGAAACAGAATCTCTTCTGGGCGTTCCTCTACAATGTGATCGGCATCCCGATTGCTGCCGGCGCGCTGTACCCGGCGTTCGGTCTTCAGCTCAGCCCCATTCTCGCAAGCGCCGCCATGGCATTCAGCTCCGTGAGCGTGGTGGCCAACTCCCTGCGACTGCGTCGCGCCACTTTCGCCTGACCGCATCATGACGAACGCGCACGAGCGCCAAACCGGAACCCTGGTGGGTTGCGGCTGCGGTACCCAGGAGGCACCCAATGGCGGGGAACGCAAAGCGGTCGCGGTGGACGCCGACGCCAAAGCGCGCAATCAGCGGCGGCTGCGCCGGATCGAGGGGCAGGTCCGCGGGTTGCAGAAAATGGTGGAGGACGATCGCTACTGTGCCGACATCCTCACGCAAATCGCCAGCGTCCACGAGGCACTGCGTGGTGTGGGGCGGGAGCTGATGCGCAATCACCTCAGGCACTGCGCTGCAGCGGCCATACAGAAAAGTCCCGCGGACGCAGAAGCGATGTACGACGAACTCGTGGACATGATGCACAGGAACTCCCGATGAGCGGCGCCGCGTTGCGCCCCTATCCCCTGACGGCGCTCACCGTGGTCCTCGGACCGCCGGTGCACATAGACCGCCGCCGGCTCTTCGATGACTTCCAGCGTGCGGCCGTCGCAGGGGAGCCCGTGGCTGACCATGCATGGCCAGCCGCCGAGCACGACGCCGTAGCAGCACTGATCGAGCGCGACGGCACACTCAAGGCAAAAACGCTGATCGAAACGTGGCTCGGCGGCGTGCTCCGGGTGAATGTGATTGTGGCCGACGTGGACTTGCAGTGGGTCTCGTACGACGATCAACGCCTGTATGCCTCGCTCACGGTGGTCTCCGAGGACGTGCGCCCACGGGCGGCCGCCGTGGCGCTGCACGAGCCAACCCTCGTGGACGCGCTGAATGCCGTGGCCGAGTCACTGGCAACGATCGATGGCCGCGAGTGGATTCGATGGAGCAGCCGGACGTGGCATGATGAGGCCGCGGATGGGCAGGCGGAGCGAGCAGCAGCCCTCGTGCAGCAGATCGCGGCCACCGTCCTCACGGAGGCGCCAACGGGAGAGGAGATCGTGCTCGCCGATGATCTCGTCCGCGCGATTATCCATGCCCGGGAAGCCGCAGGCGCCCCGAACAGCCGGGTGGCCAGGGAGCTTCGCAGCCTCCGGTTGCTCGATCCACTACGCACCGAGTGGAATCAGCTCAGTATGGATGCCTTCTATTTGGCATCGCTCGATCCAACCGCAGTAACCGCTCGCGTGGATGCCAACGACGCGCGAGGTCTCGCCTACTTGTACCTCGGGCAGACGCGGATCGATCGCCTCAAGGCTGATCCTGCCATCTCGCCCCGTTTTCGTGCCGAGCTGGCGGCCCGCACCTGGATGACGGCGTATGCGCTGGAGCGTCTCGCGCCGACGGTCTCGCGCGCGTTGCACGCCCTCATGGTGCCGTGACCCCGCCGGGCGTGGCGCCCGCCCGGCGCCTACTCGCGCGTTGAGAACAGGTCGATCTGCGGTGGTTGTGTGGGGAGCCCAAGCGCCGTGAGCGCGGCTGCTGTCCAGCCGTCGCGGTCAGCCGGATCGAGATACGTGACCGGCACGTCGAACTCCTGCACGAGGTCGTCGATAATGCGGTCGATGTCCTGCTGGAAGGTGAGACTCACGGCCCGCTTGCCGTCGAACAACGGGGCCCCGGTCACGGGCACCTTGAACAACGCGTGATAGCCGCGCACCCAGTGACCTACAAGGGGCTCCAGCTCGGCCTGACGGCCAGCCCGCGCCACCAGATACGCATAATTGTCCAATACCGACCGATCGCACACGACGGCCTCGTAGGCACCACAGGCCTCGATCTCCTCGGCAATCTGCGTGTGAAGAATCCACGCTTGCGCATCCAGCGTGGTGTCCTCGTTGATGGGGAGTGGGCAGCGCCGCGCCACTTCCTTCACGATATCCACGCCCAGGTCGAGGCGCTTGAGTTGGGCGGCCAGGTCGAAGCACAGCGTGGTCTTGCCCACGCCATGCGTTCCCACGAATGCCACCTTGAGTCGGTGGCGACCAAGTGCATCTAGTGGCAACAGGACGGAGGAGGCAGACATGGAGCAATGGTAACCCCTCCGCGCGGTACCCTGTATCCCCTGGAGAAGCACGGCTGACCGATATGGTCCGATGCCGTCAGATTCCCGCCGGTCGTATCCGGCGGCATACTTCACGGGACGTGCGGCAGTACGTCCCGCGCTGGTCCCGACAGCGGGCGAGCCGCGCGCCGTACGCCACCCCCGTCATCCTCGTTCACCGTGACCGCTGCCGTGCACCGGGCCATCGCGCGCACAAGACCACACTCCGCTCCCATGCCATGCGCCAAAGAGGCGGCCCGATGACGGACCTGCTCGTTCGCGACCTCGCCTATGTGAACGGACAGTGGAGTGCTGCGGCGTCCGGTGCCACGTTCGAGGTGCGGAGTCCGTCGTCCGGCGAGTTGGTCGGGATCGTGCCCGACCTGTCTGTGGACGACACCCGCGTGGCGATTGCGGCAGCCGCTGCGGCGTGGCCGGCGTGGCGTAACCGCACGGCCAAAGAGCGTGCTGTGGTCCTGCAGGCGTGGCACGCGCTGATCCTGCAGCATCGCGAGGCACTCGCCACACTGATGTCGCGTGAGAGCGGCAAGGTCATTACCGAAAGCCGCGGCGAGGTGCTGTACGGGGCGAGCTTCGTGGAGTGGTTCGCCGAGGAGGGCAAGCGGGCCTATGGCGAAGTAGTGCCGCCTCCCGCACGTGATCGCCGGATCGTGGTGATCCGCCAAGGGATCGGTGTGGTCGCGGCCATCACGCCGTGGAACTTCCCACTGGCGATGATCACGCGAAAAGTGGCGCCCGCGCTTGCGGCCGGGTGTCCGGTGGTGATCAAGCCACCCGCCGAAACGCCGCTCACCGCGCTCGCCCTGGCGGTGCTTGCGGAGCAGGCTGGCCTGCCCGCCGGCGTGCTGAACGTGGTCCCGACCACGCAGAGCCATGACATTGGTTACGAGCTATCCACCAACCCACTGGTGCGAAAGCTGTCGTTTACCGGCTCCACGGCCGTGGGCAAGCAGCTCATGGCACAGTGTGCCTCAACGCTCAAGAAGCTCTCTCTCGAGCTCGGGGGGAATGCGCCCTTCATCGTCTTCGACGATGCCGACATCGATGCCGCCGTGCACGGTGCCGTGCAGGCCAAGTACCGGCACAATGGGCAGACCTGTGTGTGCGTGAATCGCTTGCTCGTCCAGGACAGCGTGTATGACGAATTCGTCAGTCGCTTCAGCACGGCGGTGGCTGCCCTTCGCAGCGGCGATCCGCTCGATCCGACCGTGCAGGTGGGTCCTCTGGTCAATGCCAAGGGGTTGGAGAAAGTCCAACGCTTCGTGCGCGATGCCGTGGCCAACGGGGCTCGCGTCACACAGGGCGGCGAGTGCCGCGGTGGCCTCTTCTTCGCGCCCACGGTGCTCGCCGATGCTACGCCGGCCATGCGCCTCGCCCGCGAGGAAGTGTTCGGCCCCGTAGCCCCCGTCTTCCGCTTTCGTGATGAGGCAGAGGCGATCCGACTGGCCAACGATACCGACTACGGCCTGGCGGCGTACTTCTACAGCCGCGACATCGGTCGCTGCTGGCGCGTGGCTGAGGCACTCGAATGCGGCATGGTCGGCATCAACGAGGGGCTCATTTCCACCGAAGTGGCGCCGTTTGGTGGCGTCAAGGCATCGGGGATGGGGCGCGAGGGCTCGCGGCACGGCCTCGACGCCTATCTCGAGCTGAAATACCTGTGTTTTGGCGGTATCGACCCGTGAGCACCGCGGGGCTGACACTCGACGAACGCACACGTCGTCTTTCGCTCGATCCGAGGGATCCGGCGTTCTATGCCAATCCCTTCGCCGCCTACGCACGCATTCATGCGGCGGGGCCCGTGTGGTTCTGGGAACAGCTCGGACTGTGGTGCTTCTTCGGTTACGACGAGGTGAATCGGCTGCTGCGTGATCGTCGGTTCGGCCGTGAAGTGCTGCATGTGGCGACGCGCGAGGAGCTTGGGGTCCCGGCGCCGACCGCCCATACGGCAGACTTCGATCGCATCGATGCCCACTCGTTGCTCGAACGTGAGCCACCCGTGCACACTCGGCTCCGCGCGCTGATCAACCGTGCCTTCGTGCCACGCCGGGTCGAGGCATTACGTCCTGCGATCGAGCAGCTGGCGCACGCGCTGATCGACCAGTTCCCTGCGGCGCCATTCGATCTCATTGGGCACTACGCCACCCCCATTCCGGTCCGCATGATCGCGCGCCTGCTCGGCGTGCCGGAGCAGATGGCGCCCCAGCTCCTCGACTGGTCGCACGCGATGGTGCAGATGTATGGCGTCGGGCGCGACTATGCGGTGGAGGTGCGGGCGAATCGTGCGGCGGCCGACTTCGCCGCTTTTATTGGCGAGACCGTGGCGGCGCGCCGGCTGGCGCCGGGTGACGATCTGCTCTCTGTCCTGATCGAGGCGGAGCAGACCGGCGAACGACTCAGCGAAGATGAGCTGGTCAGCACTGCGATCCTGCTGCTCAACGCCGGTCACGAGGCGACCGTTCATGCCCTTGGCAACGCCGTGCATCTCGTGCTGACCCACGGCATCAACATGCGCGCCATGCTCGCCAGCGACACCGCCATGGCCGCGCTCGTGGAGGAGGCGCTGCGTGCGGCGCCGCCGCTGCATCTGTTCAAGCGCTACGCACTCTGCGACTTGAACGAGCACGGGATTGCGCTACGCAAGGGCGAACAGATCGCACTGATCCTGGGCGCGACGGGTCACGATCCTCGCACCACGCGGTGTCCGGCATCGTTCGACCCAACGCGCGCATCGGTGGCCCATACGAGCTTCGGTGCCGGCATTCACTTTTGCCTCGGTGCTCCGCTGGCCAGGCTCGAGCTGCAGTGCGCCCTGCGGGTCCTCTTCACCAGATGCCCATCACTCCGGCTGACGGACGCGGCCGCGCCTCGCGACAGCTGGCACTTCCACGGGCGGTCCTCACTCACGGTGTACGCCGGTCCATGAACCGGCTTGTCGCGCCGTCCCTTGCCGCGAACCGGCATGGGCAGAAGCTTTGAAGATGGCCATCGTCTTTCCGTTCGACCCCAACATCGCGCGCGCCGAAACCATTCCCGCGCGCCTCTACAACGACCCGGTATATCTCGAACTGGAGGTGGAGCGGGTCTTTTCGCGCACCTGGCAGCTCGCCGGTCGCCTAGAGCAGGTGGCCGATCACGGCCAGTATTTCACCGCCGAGATTGGTCCGAACAGCATCGTGGTGCTGCGCGACGGTGCGCAGCTGCGCGCGTTCTATAACGTGTGCCTGCATCGCGCCGGCCCGGTGGCGACGGGGTGCGGTAAGCGGGCCACGCTGCAGTGCCGGTATCACGGGTGGACCTACCATCTCGACGGGTCACTGCGCGCCACGCCGGGTATGGACGGTGTCGCGCAGTTCCGCCCCGACGAGATGCACCTCGTTCCCATCGCCGTCTCCACGTGGGGACCGCTGGTGTTCGTGAACCTGGATGGCAAGGCGCCGCCGCTGGCGCAGGTGATGGAAGACATCCCGCAACGCGTGGCGGCGTTCGGGTGTGAACGCATGCGATACGTCACCAGCCGGAGCTGGGACATCGCCTGCAACTGGAAGGTGTACGTGGACAACTACCTCGAAGGGTATCACGTGCCGGTCGTGCATCCGGGGCTGCACAAGGAGCTCGACATGGATGCCTATCGGGTGGAGCCACGGCGCTTCTTCTCCGTACAGCATGCGCCACTCCGCCCGGTTCACGGCGGCACCGACAATCGGCGGTACGATCCGGCGAAGACCGATACCCCCGAGGCGGTCTATGTGTGGATGTTCCCCAACGTCATGCTGAACGTGTACCTCGACCAGATGCAAACGAACGTGGTGATTCCTCTCGGCCACGACCGATGCCGTGTGGTCTTCGACTGGTATGCCGTGGATCCGCCGTCCGATGCGGCGCATGACCCCGAATGGGTGAAGCTCATGGCGTTCAGTGCGGAGGTGCAAGACGAGGACATCGCCATCTGTGAAGCGGTGCAGCGCAACCTGCGCTCCCGCATCTACGACCGGGGGCGCTACTCGGCACGGCACGAAAACGGTGTGCACCATTTTCATTCCCTGCTGCATGAGTTCCTGACCTGAGGGGCCAGTCGACGTTGGTGGTGAGCCGTCGGGCCGCCGGTAATCGAGGTGCGGCGATGGCGGTTGCGGTCCCTCGATGCAGGCGACCGCGACCGCGACCGCGACCGCGACTTCAACCGGGGCTGTCAGCCGCGTACTGACACGCGTGTCGGACCGTGCACGCGCGTTACGGGAATTCCATCCGACAGCGTGAATGCGGTCACGGTTCGAGGTTGGCATGGAATCCGTTGCGCGAATGTCCTTCCGGGAATTGCCATGCCCTCATTGCCAGACCTGCTGGCGCTCAAGCACCGCGTTGGCGCCACCAAGACGCTGAGCGTCTACGTTTCCGATGAACTGGATGAATCGACGGGGCAGCTGGTGGGTGTCCGAACGCTGGCGCACGCGCTCGAGGAGCTGCGGGAGTCGGTGGCCCCCGCTTCGCATGCGGAGCGGGAGGCGGTCAATGACGCGCTGGAGCATCTGCAGCGGCTGATCGAGACGGAGTCCTCGCGCATCCGTTTCAGCGGCCTGATGGCGTTCATTACGGCCGACGGGGTGCAGCATGCCGAACTGGTGCATGGCCCAATGCCTACCGTCGCGGTCTGGGGGAGCGGGATCAGCATCGCGCCTGCGCTCCCCATCATCGACCGTCTCCCGGTCGTGGCGGTCGCGGTTGTCGACTCCTCGGCGGTTCACCTCTACACACGGGAGGCCGGACGCCTTGTAGACGTGGAGGTCCTGCGCGTCGATGCCCACCACGACGTCCCACGGCACATGGGTACACCGGCGCGTTTGGGGTTCCATCCGGGGACCCGTGGCACAACAGCCACCGATGCCGCGCAGCGCCTGCGGGAGGTGGGCAGGCGACAGCTCGCTCGGCGGACCGTGACCCGGCTCCTGCAGCTGACGCCCAGCAATGGCCTCATCCTTATTGGTGGTATTGCCCGCGCGGCGACCGACATCCTGTTGAGTCTGCCCTCTTCGCGGCGTTCGCAGGCGATGCTGCTGCGCGGTCTCGACATCCATGCATCGCCAGCCGTCATCGCGCGGCATGTCGACCAGGCACTCGAGGAGTGGCAGGAGGGCACGGACCACGAGGAGGTCCAGCGTCTGGCGGATCATTATCTCGGACGAGGACGCGCGAGCCTTGGTGAGCAGCAGACGCTCATGGCGCTCCAGCGCGGGGCGGTGGAGCAGCTCTATGTGAGCGAAGCGTTCCTGCTGCAACACCTCGATGCCACCGAATCAGTCCTGCAGCTGGCCGTGGCCCACCGGGCGCGCATTGCCTGCGTGAAGGGGAGTGCGGCAGAAACGCTGACCCGTACTGGTGGCGGCGTGGCCGCGCGGCTGCGCTTCTCACACCCCGCATCGACGATCGACCGCGAACAGGCGACCATCCGGGTGTGAGTAGCGGGCACGCCACCAGTCACGCCGCTAGCGGTGCAGGAGGCCGATCTCCAAGGCGAAATTCACGTACTCCGAGCGGTGGCGGAGTCCGAGTTTCTCCTCGATCCGCTCCTTGTACGTTTCCACGGTCTTGTTGCTGATCCCGAGCTTCTGGCCGATCTCGACTCCGCCGAACCCTTTGGCCATGAGCTCCAGCACGTCACGTTCGCGGCGGCTGAGCTGCTCGTATTGGTCCGTCAGGCGATCATGCGGCGACTTGCCGCGCGTTCGCTGATGCGCCGCGAGCAGACGCGCTACGCGCGGGCGCACGTAGACGTCGCCGCGCGATACGGCACGGATCGCCTCTACCAGCTCCTGTTCGGCCGCATCCTTGGTGAGATATCCGGAGGCGCCGGCTTCGAGGAGCGGCAGCAAGAACTCGTCCTCGCTGAACATGCTGAGGATCAGGATCCGGGTGGCGGATCGACGCTCGGTGAGCAATCGGGTGGCCGCCGAGCCATCCGGTTCGCTCATGTCGAGATCCATCACGAGGACATCGGGGGCAAGCCGTTCCGTGACGGCGACAGCATCGCTGCCGGAACTGGCTTCGCCGATGATCTCGATATCGGCCGCCTGGCGCAGCAGCACACGCAGGCCAGCGCGAAACAGGGTGTGATCATCCGCAAGGACCACACGGATTGGTACGTCGGCGACCGGCACGCCACGCTTTGCATACGGCTGCATGGCGAGGGACGCACCGAGCACGGCCAGCGCATCTTCACTGCGTTGCGACGAGGGTGCCTTCGGCGCGAATCCGTTGGCCGGCGTCTTCATGGGCATAGTGGGCGCTTCCATCGCCTTCGGCCGTGATGTCGCTTGCGATTCCTCTCTGGACCGGAGACGGCAGGACCGCCCGCAACACGCGGCAAAGGCATTCAATGATCATTCACGTGGCCAGTACCACGGGAGCAGAAGATCGTGAGCAATAAACCAAAGGACAAGTGGCAGTTCCCTGACGCCCACTGTGCAGTCAGGGGAGCTCAAGCTTGTCACCTGTCACCTGATCTTCGCCGCGCCGCTATGGATGAGGCGCTGACACGCGCGTGCCGCTGAGTTCCAGTGCTTTACCCGTCGGCGCGATGACGCGGCAACCGCACCGGCCCATCATCGAGGAACGGCAGCAGCCACGCGGGCGCTGACACCCGCTCGAGCAACCCCTCGATCGCTGCGGGTTCGCTGGGACCGATGCGCAGGGCGAGATCGCCCTGGCTCACGACGCCGCGCAAGCGGCCATCCTGCGAGACGATCGGCACGCGACGAACCTGACGACGCTCCATCAGCCGCAGCAGCTCGTGCACGTCCGTGCTCTCGCGGGCAATCGTCAGCGGGGGGCCGCTCATCACGAAGCGAATGGTCGTGTCCTGACCCAAACGCGCCGCGAGGGCACGGGTTACCAGATCACGATCCGTCACCACGCCGAGGAGTTTGGTCCGATCACTGTCGTCGACGACCGGGAGGAAGCCGATATCGAAGTCGCACATGATGGTGGCCGCGTCACTTACGGTCATGAGCGGGGTGACGGTCTTTACGCTCGTCGACATCACGTCACTGGCCTGCACGGGACACTCCGCGTGGTGGATTGATCGATGCGAACGAAGCTGCGACGCGGCGCGGCGGAGGGCGTCGGTACGGGTCGGACGGCCGGCCGGATACCACCGGACAGTCGGCTGGCGACCAGAGGAGGCCGGTCCGCGTCCGACAGGGCGTCGGACGCGGACCGATGCGGCGGTGCGCGACGCGCCGGTATGCTGTCGCCGCATGCCCAACCGAACGCGCGTGAGCGGAGAGCCCGTCCCGCGCCGCCGTGAGGCGACGCGCATCAGCTCGCATAGCCAAACGAGGAGGCGCCTGTGTCCATCCCTCGCATCGCCCAGCGCCTGGTGACCTCGGCGACGCTGCTTGTTGGCTGCTCGTCGGCCGTGCTCTCGCCGGCGCCAGCGGCGCGCGTCGTCCCGGGCGAGCCTGGCACGGCCTACGACTCGGTGGCGAAGGTCCGGATTCTCGTGCACGCCGACGCGTGGCAGGGCGATCCCTCCGTCCTCGGGCACGTGCAGGCGCTGCGCGTGACGATCGACAACCGGAGTGACGTCGCCATCCGGGTGCAATACGGAGACTTTGCCCTCGTGAGTACCACGGGACGCCGATCGCCGGCGCTGCCGCCGTTTCGCGTCGAGGGCGAGTTGCTCTCCCCAGCACTCGCTCCAGGCTTTGCCGTCTTCGCCTCCCCGGGCTTTTCGTATCGGCGCTTCTACGTGGCGCCCTACTTCTCCTCGCTCTATCCGGGGGTCCCCGTCTACCGACGCTCGTACGTGTTCTACGATCCCACCTACTACGCGTTCTGGTACAGCGACTTCCGGCGGGCCGTCCGCCCATCGGTGGAGGTCCTGGCCCTGGCACTCCCCGAAGGGGTGATCGAACCTGACGGGCGGGTCTCTGGATTCCTGTACTTCAGGCCGGTCGATACCGACGCGGGGGCTGTGACATTCCGAGCACGGATTGTGTCCGTGCACGACGGGGTCCAGGCGCTCGGCGGGGCCGTCCTCGGCGAAGCGGCCATCCCGTTTCTGGTCGGCAAACGACGGTAACGGCACGCAGACGCGTGCCGTCGATCGTCTGACGTTGTGTAAGATCGGCTCTGATGGTCCGCGCCTCCCGGCGAACGCATGCTCTCGCGTGGCATTGCTGGCCCCACCGCAGTATTTCGTAGCCCACAGAGGAGTAACCATGCGCACGGCCTATCACCTGACTTGCATCGTGCTTGGCGGCATCGTTCTGGCCGCCTGCACCAAAGAATCCTCACGTCCGGATCAGACGGCCTCGAGTGCCGGGGCCGGTACCGATACCATGGCACTCTCAACGCGGACGGTCGACTCGGCCGCTGGTGCGCTCGCCAATCGACGCGAGGCGCAACAGCTATTCGAGTCCGCCCGCGCCGCCTTGGTTCAGAAGCAGACCAGAAACGCGGCGGCCGAGCTTCGTCAGGCCTCGGCGTACTTTGTGCGGCTCGCGGACAGCACGAGCGGCGCCATCAGGACGCGAGTCGGGCAGACACAGCGGGGTTTGGATAGCCTGGCATCGAAGTTGGAGGCGAGGACCGAGGTATCGGTTCGAGAGCTTGACCGCGCCTTCGCGCGCGCGAATTATGTGGAGTCCGAGCGACACCTCGCACGATCCCATGAGGCATGGACGCGTTCGGATACCTCGGAGGCTGCCGGAGAACTCCTGATCGCGGTTGATCACCTCGAGCGCGCGGCAAAGGATGCCGGCTCATCGCTGGGGCGAGCTGGAACGCGGACGGTCGCCGATGCCCGTCGCCTTAGCAACGATCTGCTGCGGCAGGTCCCCCCCGCGAACGGGGCCACGATGGCTCGAGTGCACGAAGACATGACCCAGGCGCTCCACACCCTCCGGGAACGGCTCGACGAGCGTTAGCGCGAACGGCTGTCCTCACAGCGGCGTCGGTGCCGCCACCTCTTCGAGACTGGTGCGACTACTGACGGTCCATCGCTCCCACGCGCTCACAGGCCCACTTCGCATGCTCACGTACGAGCGGATGTTCATGCGTGCACAGGGCCTCGAGCACCGGAAGATCCGCGGCGGTGCCCACGTTACCCAGGGCGATGCAGGCATTCCGCTGCAGCATCCACAGCTTCGCGCGCTTGATGGCACTTCCGCGAAATGTGTCGGCGTACTCCGCGGCGCTCATCACGCACAGGGTACGCGCAAATGCCCGAATCTCGGCGACATCGTCGCTCGCGGGAAACCCCATGCGCGGTGCCAAGGACGGCAGCGATGGCTCGCGCGTGAACCGCTCATTCCAGGGACACACATCGTTGCAGATGTCGCAGCCGTAGATCAAGCCGCCAAACGATGCCCGCAGCGGCTCCGGGATCGCGTCACGGTGTTCGATCGTGAGATAGCTGATGCATCGCCGCGCGTCGAGCACGCGCGGTTCAACGAGCGCGCCGGTCGGACACGCGTCGAGGCACCGCGTGCATCGGCCGCACCGGTCCGCCTCGAAGGGAGCACTCGGCTCGAGATCCAGTTCCACCAGAAGCGATGCCAGAAAGAGAAAGGCACCGGCCTGTGGCGTGATGAGCATCGTGTTCTTGCCGAACCAGCCAAGCCCGGCCCGTTGTGCCAGATCCCGCTCCAGAAGCGGACCGCTGTCCACATAGGGCCGGGCGTTGACTGGGCGCCCCAGCGTGCGCTCCAGCCAGTGATGCAGCTCACGCACACGCTCGCGCAGCACAACGTGGTAGTCGTCGCCACGCGCATAGCGCGCCACCGGGCCGCTCGGCGCGCGTCCGCCGTACGAGGCCGCAACGACGATGGCATGGGTAGCGCCCGGATGCGGGCGTCGGGTGTCGCCGCGTAAGGTCGCACCGGTACCGTCGAGCCACGCCATCGAACCGTGCATCCCCGCGGCGCGCCAGGCCTCGAACGCCGACACGGTGGCTGGCTCCCCCAGTGACGCGATGCCAGCCGCATCAAAGCCGAGACCGTAGGCTTGGGCCAGCAATCGCTGTGTGAGCTCAGGAACGTCGAGCGTGCTCCCGTGGGTGCTCATGGCATGTGCACCGTGAGTTGGGTCAGGGCTGGCGCCCCACCCACCGCGCGAACGCAATCACATCGTCGGCCGGCGGCACGGCATCTTCGCGGCCGTAGGCGGTGTACATGCGCCACCGTACATAGCTGGTTGCCGGAAGCGGCAGGAACGGGAAGCGCTTGTACCAGTGCCGGTGGCGGAACCGCCACGCGACCCGCAGCAGGTCTACGGCCAGCGCAGGGTTCAGGAGCGCACGCGCGGTCAGCGACAGGGAGAGAGACAACCAAGCCATGCCCGAAATCTACACGATTCGTGCCTGCGTCGTGCGGGTGTCGTGGATTAGCTTTTGACCCATGCATCTCGACGACTATCAACAGCTGGCGGCCCGTACACTCGGCCGCGACCGCACTCACGAGCAGCAGCTCGCCAACGCTGCTCTCGGTCTTACCGGTGAAGCCGGCGAGACCGCGGAGCTCATCAAGAAGCATCTGTTCCATGCCACGCCGCTCGATCACGACGCCCTGGTCAAGGAGCTCGGGGACTGTCTGTGGTACATCGGCGCCTTCGCCACGGTGCTCGGACTCTCGCTCGACGAGATCGCACAGCGCAACATCGACAAGCTGCGCAAGCGTTATCCCGAGGGCTTCGATCCCGAGCGAAGCCGCAACCGCACGGAGTAATCCGCCGCCAGCTAGCGCAGGAACGAACGGCCGTCGAACTGCGTCTCGGCGGTGATGCTGAGGAGATCCAGCGCCGATGGGACGATGTCGGCCGTGCGCTGTGGCGTCCGCACGGCCGGTACGTCGATCAGCAGCGGCACGAGCATCTGGTCACGCAGCAACGCGCCGTGGGTCGAAACGTGCGGCACCGGCTCGAATCGCGCGCGAAGGTCCCAGCCATCCGTCGCCGACACCAGGACGTCGCCTGATCGCGGCGCACTGGCCAACCATGACAGCTGGACCAGCGAATCCGGGTACGCGCTGTCGCTCGTCACCTCCCACGCTGTACAGGCATCAAGGTGGTGCAGCGGGCCGCCGAGCCCGAGCGGGTCGCCTTCGAGCGGACGGTAGGACCATCGCACCCCGCGCGCCGTGTCGTGCCGCTCGACTTCCGCCACCCCGCGCTGCTGGTGACGGACTTCCACCACGCGCAGCGACTGCCCCACGGCGAGCAGATCGATCGACGGGCGCTCGAGCAGCCGGGTGAGCAGTCGTTCCCACTGCGCCGAGTGCGTGGTCCACCAGCGCCGCGTACGCTCGGCCGGCTGGAAGTACAGATGCGCCATGGCATTGCCGCCGACCATGAGGGCGACGTCTGGATTCTTTACATTGAGCCGGGGGTGCGCCAGAACCTTGAGCCCCTCCGATTCGAGCCACCGATGCAGGTCGTCATGCTGAGTGACGGGGGCGTGCCCATGGTCGCCCGTCACCCACACGTGCAGCGACTCGAGCCATCCGCCGCGGGCGGCGATCGCGCGCGCCTGCGCGACGGCGGCATCCACGTCCGCGATGGCGGCGCGCACGGGCTCGGAGTACGGGCCGAACTTGTGCGCGAATTTGTCGGGGCTCGTGATCGCGAGGATGGAGGCCCGCGGGCGCACCCGGCCGAACTGACGGAGAAATGCGGCGGTCGCCTTGCGCTCCACGTCGCGCCAGCCGAGCAGGTTCCCCCGGAAGTGCGACGGGGCGGCCCGGAGCATCCAACCAATGCTGCGGCCGATACGACCGTGGGTGGCGCCGCGCGCCAGCATGCTCATCGCCGAGAGTGACGGCTGGGCATATTCGAGCAGCGTAGGGACCTCGCGCGAGACGTCGTGGTCCACGTGCCAGATGTCGATGCCGGCATAGCTGCGCGCCTGCGCCGGCGACCATCGCAACGACCGAGCGCGATCGTACCAGCGGAGCCCGGGTAGTCCCATACGGGCGGGGTGTTGTCCCATGAGGAACGGGACGTACGCGGGGCCGGTGACCGAGGGAAACGAGGAAGTGACGGGGCCGTAGCTGCCGCGTTCACGGAGCGCCGCCAGCGTGGGTGCGCGACCGGCGTTCATCGCGTCTTCGAGCACGTCGGGGCGCACCCCATCGGCGATCACCAGGAGCAACCGGCGATCGATGGTGGTATCATGGCTCATGCCGCTCTCTGCTTCGTCTCAGCACCCGCATCCTCATGGCGAAATCCCGACGTAACGCTCCTCGTACGGCAACCGGTAAACAGGCCTCTCCCGGCAACCGGAGCAAGGCCGAGCAAAACTCGCTCGATGCATACCGCGAGCGTACCGAAGAGGGCCATCGCGCCGCGGGGCGCGAGCCCGCTTCGACCCAATCCCTCGTCTCCAGTGGGGCACGGGTCGTTCGCCGTCGCATGGATCCGCGCTTGGTGGATCAGGCGCTTCGTGATCGGCCAATGCTCACGGAAGACGAAAAGTTGCTGCAGAGTCCGAAAGACGAAGCAACCGCCTTCACCCGCTCCGATCCGTGGCGTGTCATGCGCATTACGTCCGAGTTCGTGGAAGGGTTCGATGCGCTCTCGGATGTGCAGAAGGGTGTGACGATCTTCGGCTCGGCGCGCACCGGGCCAGACGATCCCATGTATCAGGCGGCGCGTGAGACGGCGCGTATCCTCGCGGAGCAGGGTTTCTCCATACTCACGGGGGCCGGCCCGGGGAT
The DNA here is from genome assembly GCF_044344655.1 of Gemmatimonas sp. GTDB lineage: Bacteria > Gemmatimonadota > Gemmatimonadetes > Gemmatimonadales > Gemmatimonadaceae > Gemmatimonas. The sequence continues at coordinate 110,437 of NZ_JBIJCN010000002.1, read as the reverse complement.
CATGGAAGCGGCCAATCGCGGCGCGAAGGACGGTGGCGGGCACTCGGTGGGGTGCAACATCGAACTCCCCTTCGAGCAGGGGGCCAACCCGTACGTGGATACGCTGGTGAACTTCCGGTACTTCTTCGTCCGCAAGACGATGTTCATCAAGTACTCGAATGCGTTCATCATCTTCCCCGGTGGCTTCGGTACGCTCGACGAACTGTTCGAGGCGCTCACGCTCATCCAGACCGGCAAGATCTATCAGTTCCCGGTGATCCTCTTCGGTGCGCGATACTGGGCCGGGCTGGTGCGCTGGATCACCTCGCGCATGGCCGGTGAGGGGAAGATCTCGCCGGGCGACCTGGATCTGCTGCTCCTGACCGATGATCCGATGGAAGCCGCGCAGGCGGTGATTGACGCGCACGATGCGCAGACGGCGGCCGGACGCGCGCTCGACGCGGAAGGATGACGGATCGCTGCCGGGCGCGCTCAGTCGTGCCCGAGCAGTCCCGCCACTTCCTGGAGGAGTGCGTCGGCAGTGAAGGGCTTGGCGAGAAAGGCCGTATGCCCGGCGAGCTCCTCGTCGCTCAGGCCACCTTCCGCGTATCCCGATACAAACAATACGCGCAGCTGGGGGTCCTCGGCGCGCATCGCCCGCACCATGGCGCGTCCGCTCATGTCGGGCATCACGACATCGGTGATCACCCCGCCGAAGCGCTGCGCGGGCTGTGACGCCTGTTCATGCCACCGGCGAAGCCCTTCGGTGCCGTTGGTGGCAATCCGTACGGTGTACCCCGCCTGCTCGAGAATCCGCTTCGTGATGTGTCGGACCCCCCGTTCATCCTCCACCAGCAGGAGCGTGCCGCTCTGCACCGGGCGCGGCACCGGTGGTGTCGCCTCGGGTACGGGGGAGGTGCCGCCAGCCAGCGGGAGTGCGAGCCACACGCCGGTGCCGGTGCCGGGCGTACTCTCGATCCACATGGCGCCACCGTTCTGCGCCATGATGTCTCCGACGGTGGCGAGGCCAAGGCCCGTGCCCTGACCCACCGGCTTTGTGGTGAAGAACGCCTCGGTGGCACGCGCCAGCGTATCGGCATCCATGCCCGTGCCCGTGTCGCGCACGAGCAGGCGCAGGTGGGTGCCGCGGAGCACCGGTGGCTGAGCACGCCCATCCGCCGTGGGCGACGGCGCACCCTGCACACTCGAACGAATGGACAGCCGCCCACCCTGGGGCATGGCATCCCGAGCGTTCACAGCGAGGTTGACGAGCACTTGCTCAAGTTGTCCGGGGGCAATCAGGACCGTGGCGCCGTTGCTGTCGAGCTGTGTGTCGAGCGTAATGTGTTCACCGATCACTCGGCGAAGCAGCTTCTCCACGCCGCGCACCACGGGGTCCACCTCCACCACATGCCGCTGCAGCACCTGCCGGCGGCTGAAACTGAGCAGCTGATGCGTGAGATCCGCCGCGCGGCGCACCGCGTGCTTGACTTCGGTGGCATCGGCATGCGCCTGCGAGGTGGGGGGCAGTTGCGCGAGCAACAGATCGGTGTTGCCACCGATCACGGTCAGCAGGTTGTTGAAGTCGTGGGCCACGCCACCGGTGAGGCGACCGATCGACTCGAGCTTCTGCGACTGGCGCAACTGTTCCACCGCCATGACCTCCGCGGTGACGTCGGTGGCGTGCACGAAGAGCCCCGACACGCTGCCGTCGACGTTGCGCAAGGCCTGAATCGACACGTTGACATGGACGTCGGGGCGGCCATTCAGATCGTTGGCGCGAAGGTGCACCCCCGTCGCAGTCCACCCATCTCCCGTACGGAACACGGCATCGTGCGCGGCCTCGAAGTCCGTGCCATGCAGGGCGGGCAAGTAGTCGATGAACAACCGCTTGCCAATCAGAGCCGCCCCGCCCGCAGCCTTTTGGACTGCCGCGTTGGCGAACTCGATCACGTGCTCCGGTCCACGCAACAGCATGATCATCGCTGGTGCCGAGGTGAGCAGCTCGCCTAGCTTGGGCTGCTCGCGCTCGATCTTGTGCAGTAGCGTCGCCGGCTCGGCCTCAGCGGCACGCACGGCGGTCGCGTCGGAAAACGACCAGAGATGCCCATCGTGCTCCGCGGTGTGTACCGGTAGGGCGCTTACGAGGAGGGTGCGCCGCACCGGATCCCGTACGTCCCAGACCCAGGTGCGGCGCTGACCACCGGCAGGTGCAACGAGGAGCGGACGGTCTGGCCGAACTTCTTGGACCTTACTCGTGCGCTTATGCAGTCCCTCGATCGCTTCGGCGACGGCGGCGGATGGCAGCACGCCGGGCGCCATTCCCAGCAGGTCGGCCGCGGCGGCGTTCACGACCGCCGTACCCGCCGCCTCATCGGTAAGGACCACCCCGTTGGGAAGCGCCGACAGCAGCACCTGTAGTGTTGCCCCGGCGCGAGCGTCCGCCGCCTGGTGCTGCAGGGCCTCCAGCTGTTCCTGCATGGATGCGGCGATCGCGTGCAGCTCGCTGCGCACGTGGGGCGGCGGGGTATGCGGCGCCTGCCAGAGCAGGTAGAGGCTCACCCCCGTGGTGCCCGGCGGCAAGAGGTTGGGACCCACCGCCCGCGCCGATACCGCCAGCATGGTGCCCTGTGCCCCGGCGAGCATCGACCCCAGCGGTGATGTCCGAATGGCATCGGCCGACTCGCTGAACAGCGGTGCGCCGAGCGGTGGCCACAGCGTGGGATCGTCGAGGGCGAACGGCGGTGCGGGCCGCTGCGGTGGATCGGCCGCCACCAGCGACACGTCGCCCGAGGCCCCTTGGCCGAAGACGAGGGCGTGGTCCGCGTGCAACAGGGTGCGCAGGAGCCGAAGGGGCCCAGATGCGGCAGGTCTCACGAGGGGCGATGGCTCACGGAAGCGGGTGCCGCATCGGTGTGCAATTCTGCGACCGGCGTATCGACGGTCCGGATCGGCCAGTGATTACCACTTTTGGGAATATAGAATGCCGATTCCTTCGCGACAAGCGAAGCCGTGGCGGGCCGTGGCGGGCCGTCCCGACTGACGGGTCGACCAGGCGTATGGCAGCTAGGCACGGGTTATTCCCGATTGACACAGTCGGGATTAGGTCGTTAGCGTTGGGAGTCTTAGATGGTACTCGTTCTCAACTAGCGGTTCCATGCTTTCCCTCATTTTCCCGCTGCTGCTGGCCTCGGCTTCTCAGGACAGCGCCACCGCCATCGCCCGGCGCCCTGCCAGCCCCCGCGATTCCTTGCAGGCGCTTTCGGCCGTGAAGGTGCGCGCGGCGGCGGCCCGCACGACGTCGTACCGCCCGGCGATCACCAGCTCCGCCACCCGGACCCTCACACCGCTGCGCGAGGTGCCCCAGTCGGTCACGGTGCTGTCCGCGCCGGTACTGGCCGACCTCAACATCCAGTCGATGGCCAAGGCGGTGGAGTACGTACCCGGCATCACCATGGGGCAGGGGGAAGGGCATCGCGACGCCCCCACCATCCGCGGACAGAGCACCACCGCCGACTTCTTCATCGACGGCGTGCGCGACGATGCGCAGTATCTGCGCGACACCTACAACGTGGACCAAGTCGACGCCATCAAGGGCGCCAATGCCACCGTCTTCGGGCGTGGCGGCGGCGGTGGAGTGATCAACCGCGTGAGCAAACGCGCCGAGTTTCAGGCGCTCCGCAGTGCCCGCGTGGAAACGGGCTCATGGAATCAGCGGCGCACGGTGCTCGACCTGAACCAGCCGTTCACGGCAACGTCGGCAGGACGCCTCAACCTGATGTACGAGCAGAGTGATTCCTTCCGTCGAGGCATGGGCTTCGAGAAGTGGGGGGTCAATCCCACCGCATCCCTCATGCTCGGCCGGACGCTCGTGCGCGCCGGCCTCGAGCGCTATGTCGACCGCCGTACGGTCGACCGCGGCGTACCGTCGGCGAACGGCAGACCCTCCACCCTCGACAGCAGGACGTTCGTGGGGAATCCGGCCGAGAGCCGCGCTGCGATGACGGTGGATGGGGCGCAGCTGCAGGTGGAATTCGACAATGGCCACGGGGTGACGCTGCGCTCGCACTCCCGCGCCTTCCGCTACGACAAGTTCTACCAGAACGTGTTCGCCAGTAGCGCGGTCAGTCCCGCCGGTACGCAGTTTTCCCTCGGTGCCTACAGCGATGCCGTGGATCGCCGCAGCGTCTTCACGCAGAACGACGCGCAGTTCCGCGCCCAGCACGGGGGCATCACGTCCACGCTGCTGGTCGGGACGGAGCTGAGCCGCCAGCATTCCGACCAATGGCGTCTCACGGGGTACTTCAACAACACCGCAATGTCGAGCACGGTCAGCGTGACCGCGCCAACCGTCTCCACCCCCGTCACCTTCCGCGCCGGCGCCACGGACCCCAGCAACGATGCCACCGCCACCGTGGCGGCGGTGTTTGTGCAGGAGCAGTTGCACCTCGGCCCGTATGTCCAGCTGGTGGGCGGCGTCCGTCAGGATCGCTTCACCATCAGCGTCCTCAATCGCCGCACCGGCGCGGAGCTCTCGCGCACCGACCACCTGGTGTCGCCGAGGGTGGGCGTGGTGATTACTCCCGGTGCGTCGCTCTCGCTCTACGGCAGTCACAGTGTGTCCTTTCTGCCCAGCACCGGTGATCAGTTCACGGCGCTGTCAGCCACCATGCAGACCCTCACCCCCGAGCGCTTCCGCAACCACGAGGTGGGGATGAAGTGGGACGCGCGTCCCGAGCTCTCACTCACCGCCGCCTACTTCGCGCTCGATCGGACCAATACCACAGCGCCGGACCCCAGCGACGCCACCCGCCTCGTTCAGACCGGACACCAGCGCACCACAGGCGCTGAGTTCGGCATGCAGGGCTCACTGCTGAGTCGCTGGCTCGTCATGGGCGGCGTGGCGGTGCAACAGGCGCGCATCATCAGTCGCACGTCGGCGGCGCGGCTGGGGGCGACGGCTCCCCTCGTGCCGCACACCACGGCCTCGCTGTGGAACAAGGTGCGCATGCTGTCTCGGGTCTCGCTCGGGGTGGGCATGGTGCATCAGGCCAGGCGCTACGCGGCGATCGACAACAGCGTCGAGCTCCCAGCGTTCACGCGCCTCGATGCGGCGGCGTTTCTGACGCTCCCGCGCGGGGTATCGGCCCAGCTCAACGTGGAGAATGTGGCCAACCGGCTCTACTACGGCACGTCGCATGGCAACAACAACATCATGCCGGGTGCACCGCGGACCTATCGGCTGACGCTGGCGGTCACGCCTTGAAAGGCGCGTCGCTCCTTGAACCCCTCGCCGGTCCTGCCATATTACGAGGTATCACGCGCCCGGCCACAATGGCCGGGCGTTCGCCATTTATCCGGCCTCAGCTGGCACGCGCATGTTCCAGGAACTCATCGCCCAGATGGCACGCGAAGTCGAGAAGCTCCAGTTCGAGCTGAACGTCACGCTGCCCGCCGAAATCCGCAAAGCTGTGGAACTCGGTGATCTCAAGGAAAACAGCGAGTACAAGGCGGCTCTGGAGCGCCAGCAGTTCGTGCAAGCCCGGCTCGGGCAGCTCACGCAGCGCGTGACCAAGCTCGCCAACATCGACATCACGCAGATCCCCGCCGATCGCGTGGGCCTCGGGTCACGTGTCGTGGTGGAGGACGAGCAGACCACCGCGCGCGAGACGTACGAGCTGGTCTTCGGTGACGCCGGTGAGCTGCACGATGGACATGTGACGATGGGTTCGCCCATCGGTCGCGCCTTGCAGGGGAAGGCGGTGGGGGAGCAGGTCATTCTCAAGCTTCCCACCAAGATTCGTCGCCTGCAGATCGTCGAGCTCTCCACGATTCACGACCGCAACGCCGACGAGCTGGTCTGACCTTTACCCTTCATCGGGAATAGCATGCGCGCGGCCGTCTACGACCGTCGGGGAGCAGTCCCGCAGGATGTGATCGTGTGTGTCGAGCAGCCCACGCCGGCGCCGGCGGCGGGGGAGGTGCTGCTGGAGATGCTCGCCGCCCCGATCAACCCGTCCGACGTGCTCTCGCTCACGGGGCACTACGGTCTCCTCCCGCCATTACCAGCGGTGGGCGGCAATGAAGGGGTGGCGCGCGTGGCGGCGCTCGGCGACGGCGTACACACGCTGGCCGTTGGCGATCTGGTGCTGATGCCCATGAGCGGCGGCACCTGGCGCACGCACGCCGTGGCACAGGCGGCAACGGTCATGCGCCTGCCCGCCGCGGGCACGACGCCTGAAATCGTACAGCAGCTGGCGATGCTCATGGTCAATCCGCCAACCGCCGCACTGCTGCTCTCCGAGTTCGTCCCGCTCGCCGCAGGCGATTGGGTCATCCAGAACGCGGCCAACAGTGGTGTGGGGGAATATGTGATCCAGCTCGCGCGTGCGCGTGGTGTGCGTACGGTGAGCGTGGTGCGTCGCGAGTCAGCCATGGCCCCGCTCGAGGCACTCGGCGGCGACGTGGTGCTCGTCGATGGGCCCGATCTTGCCGCGCGCGTTGCGGCCGCTACCGGGAAGGCCACGATCAAGCTCGCGCTCGACGCCGTTGGCGGGAGCGCGACCGATCGTCTTGCACAGTGCGTGGCCGTGGGTGGCACGCTCGTGAACTACGGCGCCCTCAGTGGTGAGCCCTGCAAGGTCGCCCCCGGTTCGTTCGTCTTCCGCGACATCACGCTCCGCGGGTTCTGGCTGGTCAATTGGTTTCGGCGTTCCAGTCCCGCCGAGCAACAGGCGCTGTACGGGGAGCTTGCCGCGCGCATCGCCCAGGGAGAACTGCGGACCCGCGTGCATGCCACGTATCCCCTCGAGCAGGTCTGCGAGGCCGTCGCGGCGGCTGCCGTCGGTGGGCGCGACGGGAAGATTCTGCTGGTGCCCTGAGGCCGCGGTCCTCCGCCGCCTCCCTGCCTCGCGCATTTCGGGCTAGCTTGGGGCATGCCCACCTTCGGACACGGGCGTCGTGTCGCCATCATCGCGGGCGTGCGGACGCCGTTCGCGCGCTCCGGCACGGCGCTCAAGGATTACACGGCCATCGATCTTGGCCGCTTTGCGGTCGGTGAGCTCGTGCAGCGCACGGCGCTCAACGGGGCGGATGTGGACCTCATGGTGTACGGCACCGTGGTACAGTCCGTCATCGCCCCGAACATCGCGCGCGAAGTGGCGCTGATGCCGCACTTCCCCAAAACAGTGCAGGCCTTCACGGTGAGTCGCGCCTGCGCGTCGGCCAATCAGGCCATCACCGACGCGGCCGACCAGATTGCGCTCGGTCACGCTCACGTGGCGATTGCCGGCGGCAGTGAGAGCCTCACCCAGGTCCCCATCCTGCACTCACGCGGGATGAGCGACATCCTCGTGGCCGCGTCCAAGGCCAAGAGCATGACCCAGCGGGTGGCCACGCTTGCGCGCATCCGTCCGCGTGACTTCGTCCCGATCACTCCCGCGATTGCCGAGCCGAGTACCGGCGAAACGATGGGGCAGAGCGCGGACAAGATGGCGAAGCTCAACGGCATCACCCGTGAAGCGCAGGATCGCTTTGCGGTGCGCTCGCATCAGCGGGCGGCCGCCGGGCTCGACGACGGTCGCCTCGCCGAGGAGATCGCGCCGGTCCCGGTGCCACCGCGCTACGAGCAGATGCTCACGACCGACAACGGTGTGCGTCGCGACAGTACGTACGAGGCGCTGTCGACCCTCACGCCCGTCTTCGATCGGCCGTACGGCACGGTGACGGCGGGTAACGCGTCGCCGCTGACCGACGGCGCGAGCGCGGTGCTGCTCATGAGCGAGGAGCGCGCGCGTGCCTTGGGGTATACGCCGCTTGCATACATCCGCTCGTACGCGTACGCGGCGGTCGATCCCAGCGAGCAGTTGCTGCAGGCGCCAGTGCTGGCGGCGCCGATCGCGCTACAGCGTGCCGGTCTGTCGCTTGGCGATATCGATCTGGTGGAGATGCACGAGGCGTTCGCCGCGCAGGTGCTGAGCAATCTGCAGGGGCTCGCCAGCACGGCCTGGGCGGAGCGGGCCGGCTTCAGCGCGCCAGTGGGTGAGGTGGACCCCGAGCGGCTCAATGTGATGGGGGGCTCGCTGTCGATCGGCCATCCATTTGGTGCCACGGGCGCGCGGATTCTCACCACGCTGTGCAACGAGCTGCAGCGTCGCGACGGCCAGTTCGGCATGCTCACCGTGTGCGCCGCCGGTGGCATGGGACACGCCATGATCGTGGAGCGGGACCGGTGAGCCTGCACGACGAAGCAACAGGGCTCTCGCTGGCGGTGGAGCAAGGCGTGGCCATCGTGACGTACGATCAGCCGCAGTCGCCCGTCAACACGCTCAACTCCCGCGTGGGACCGGTGTTCGAGCGCCTCTTCGCGCGCATCGAGCAGGACCCGACCATCCGCGGTGCCGTGATGGTCAGCGGAAAAGTCGACAGCTGGATTGCCGGCGCCGACATCGATGAACTCGCGCGCGTGACCCGCGCCGTCGATGGCGAGGCGCTGTCGCTTGGGGGGCACGTGTTGCTCGACCGGCTCGCCGCGATGCGCAAGCCGGTGGTCGCGGCCATTCACGGCGCCGCTCTCGGCGGCGGGCTCGAAGTGGCGCTGGCCTGTCGGTATCGCATCGCGACGGATCACCCCAAGACGGTGTTGGCACTCCCCGAGGTGCAGCTGGGGCTCATTCCGGGCGCCGGCGGTACGCAGCGGTTGCCACGCACCGTGGGGCTGCAGGCCGCGCTCGACATGATCCTCACCGGCAAGACCATCCGCGCGAAGAAGGCGTGGCAGATGGGACTCGTGCACGAACTGGTGCATCCGGCGATTCTGCGCGACATCGCCGTCCGCCGCGTGCTGGAGCTGGCCAGTGGACGGGCGCCCGCGCACACACCGCGAACACGGAGCGTGGTTACGCGGCTTCTCGAGGAGAATGCGCTTGGCCGCGGGCTGGTGTTCAGGAAGGCGCGCGAGACCGTGCTCAAGAAGACCCGCGGCAGGTATCCCGCCCCGCTTGCGGCGCTCGAGGTGATGCAGCGCGGCTACCGCGAGGGTTTCGAGGCGGGGCTCCGCGAGGAAGCGCGGCAGTTCGGCGTGCTCGCGATCTCGCCCGAATGCCGGCAGCTGGCGCATCTCTTCTTTGCCACCACGGCGCTCAAGAAGGACCGTGGGGTGCCGGAGGGGGTGGCCGTCGCGCCGCGGACGGTGAAGAAGATCGGCGTGCTTGGCGCCGGGTTCATGGGGGCCGGCATCACCAGCGTGGCGGTGCAGGCGGGTACGCTGGTGCGCCTCAAGGACGCCGGTGCCGATCGACTGGCCACCGGCTGGCGCGCGGTACGCGACGTTCTCAGAGAGCGCCTGAAGAAGAAGCAGCTCACGCGACTGCAGATGGACGACACGATGTCGCTGGTGGGGACCACCACCGACTATCGCGGCTTTGCCAACGTGGATCTGGTGATCGAGGCGGTGTTCGAGGATCTCGCGGTCAAGCATCAGGTGCTGAGCGAAGTGTACGCGGTCGCACCGCAGGCGATCTTCGCGTCGAATACGAGCACGATCCCCATCCGAGACATCGCCGCGGCGTCACCCCGGCGTGATCTGGTGGTGGGCATGCACTTCTTCTCGCCGGTGCACAAGATGCCCCTGCTCGAGGTGATCGTCACGCCGGAAACGAGCGCCGATACCACCGCCACCGTGGTGCAGTACGGCCGGCAACTCGGCAAGACGGTCATCGTGGTGCAGGACGGGGCAGGGTTCTATGTGAACCGCATCCTGGCTCCCTATCTCAATGAGGCTGGGCGCCTGCTCGACGACGGTGCCCGCATCGAGGCGGTCGATGAGGCGCTCGTGCAGTTCGGCTTCCCCGTGGGGCCGATCACGCTCCTCGACGAGGTGGGGCTCGATATCGCCGGCAAGTCCGGGCCCATCATGGCGGCGGCGTTCGGTGACCGCATGCTGCCCTCGGAAACGCTTCGCCGTGTGGTGGAGAGCGGACGGCTTGGCCGCAAGGCGAAGCACGGCTTTTATCGTTATGATGCCGCGGGGAAGCGCGACGGCGTGGATGCCAGTGTTTACGCCCTCACTCCTGCCGGCACGAGCCGCGTCGATATACCGCAGATCGACATGCAGCAGCGGTGCGTGCTGCCGATGCTCAACGAGGCGGCGCGCTGCCTGCAGGACGGCATCATCCGCAGCGCGCGAGACGGCGACATCGGCGCCGTATTCGGGATCGGCTTTCCGCCGTTCCAGGGTGGTCCGTTCCGGTACCTCGATACGCTCGGTCTCACCACCGTCGTGCAGCAGCTCGATGCGCTCAATGCACGCTTTCCCGGCCGCTTCGCGCCGGCCGAACTGCTCCGAGAGATGGCTGCGACCGGCCGCCGTTTTCACCCCTGATCCCTCCCGCCATGTCCACCACTGCGCTGCATCCGCGCATCCTCGAAGTCATCACGGCGCTGACCGAGGCACAACAGGAGATGGACGCGTGCTGTGCCGGCATCGCACCGGAGCAGGAGTCGCGGCGGATTGGCGACGGGTGGACGGTGGCGCAGGTGGTGGAGCACGTGGCCATCGTAGAGGGCGGCGCCGGTCGCATCGTGAGCAATATCGCCAAGCAGGTGGCAGATACGCCGGAAACGAGCGACGAAACCGTGGCGCCGACGCTCGATCGGTATCGCGTGGCGGATCCGTCGTTGCGCAAGGTGGAGGCCCCCGACATGGTGCAGCCGGTGAATGGGGCGCCGTTGGCCGAATCGATGGCGCGCCTGCGCGAGTCGCGCGCGCGGCTCATCGCCGCTTTTGAGGCCGCGTCGGGAACGGCCCTTGGCGCCGCGCATTTCCCCCACCCGTTGTTCGGTCCGCTCGATGGATATCAGTGGGGACTGTTTGCTGCGCAGCACCAGCGTCGTCATCTCGTACAGCTCTGCACCATTCTCGCATCCTGATTCGCCCATGTCTGACTCGTTGCAGTTCACCTACTACGGGCATTCCTGCTTCGCTGTCGTTGTCGATGGCGTGCGCCTGCTCTTCGATCCGTTCATTACCGGCAATCCGAAGGCGGGCAGCCTCGAGGTGAGCAGCATCGAGGCCGACTACATCCTCATCACGCACGGGCACGCAGATCATCTCGCCGACGCGGTGGCGATTGCCGCGCGCACCGGTGCCATGGTGATCAGCAACTATGAGATCGCCTCGTGGCTGGGCAAGCAGGGGGTGAGCAGGACGCACGGCATGAATTTCGGCGGTTCCTTTGCGCTCCCCTTCGGCCGAACCAAGTATGTGGTGGCGGTGCACAGCAGTACGCTGCCCGACGGCTCACCGGGGGGACATCCGGGAGGGTTCGTGGTAACCAACGGTGCACGCACGTTCTACTACGCGGGGGATACGGCGCTCACCTACGACATGAAGCTCATCGAGGCGGAGTTCTCGGTGGATTTCGCGGTGCTCCCCATCGGTGACACGTTCACCATGGGACCCGCAGACGCCGCGCGTGCGGCCGCCTTCGTGGGCACCAGCAAGGTCATCGGCGTCCACTTCGATACGTTCCCACCCATCGCCATCGATCACGACGCGGCACGTAGCCATTTTCAGCAACGGGGCGTGGAGCTCGTGCTGCCGGTGATCGGGGAGACCTTCGCCCTATGATGCGCTGCGCGCGTCCCATCGCCTCGGTTGCTGCGCTGCTGCTGGCTGCCTGCGGCGGTTCCGTCACGAGCGGTTCGGTGTCACCTGCACCGGCTTCGCTGCCGCGCACGCGTGCCGAACTCACCGCGTACCGCGAAACCTCGTCGTACGCCGACGTCATGGCCTTTGTGGACTCGCTGCGCGCACTCGGCGCACCGATCACCACCGGTGAGCTCGCGAAGTCGCCCATGGGGAAGTCGGTACCGTTGCTCGTCGTGTCGCGCCCGGCGGTGGCGACACCAGCGGCCGCGCGCGCGCTCGGCCGCCCGGTGGTCTACGTGCAGGCCAACATCCATGCCGGGGAGGTGGAGGGCAAGGAGGCCGTCCTTGCGCTGCTCCGCGACTGGTCGTTCGGCCGTCGCGCCACCGTGCTCGACTCGCTGGTGCTGGTGGTGGTGCCGATCTACAACACCGACGGCAATGACAAGCTGGCGGCCCAGGCGCGCAATCGCGGTGCCCAGAACGGCCCCGAGATGATCGGCGAGCGCCCCAATGGGGCAGGGCTCGACCTCAATCGCGATTACATCAAGGCTGAGGCGCCGGAGACCATGGGGACGCTGCGTGCGCTTGCCGCGTGGGAGCCCGATGTGTTCATGGATCTCCATACCACCAACGGCAGTTACCACGGCTACGCCCTCACGTATTCGCCGTCGCTGCATCCGGCGGCCCCGCTCGCGCCGTTCACCGCCGATACGATGCTCCCCGAGATTCGTCGCCGGATGAAGGTGCGCCACGGCGTCGAGGTGTTCCCGTACGGCAACTTTACCGGAGCCAACGGGCGGGAGAGCATCACGGCCGATACCAAGTCGGGGTGGTGGACCTACGAGCACAAGCAGCGCTTCGGCACCAACTACGCCGGATTGCGCGGGGGGATCAGCATTCTCAGCGAAGCGTATTCGCACGATCCCTTCGATCGCCGCGTCGCCAGCACGCGCGCGTTCGTGCAGGAGGTCCTGTCGTACGTGGCCGATCCGCGTTCACAAATCGCGTCACGCGTGAAGCAGGGGGTGGCGGCGTCCACCTTCGGTGCCGGGACCTCGCGCGCCGTCCCCGTGCGTGCCCGCTTCTCCACGCGCCCCGACACGCAGCCCGTGCTGGTCGAACGGCTCGACCGCATCGCCGACAGCACTCGCCTCACGCAGCCCGGGGTGCCGCGCGGCATTCAGCGATCCGGGGTGATCACGGCGCAGCGCATGCCGGTGGTGGATCGCTTCGAGGCGGCCCTCTCGCGCCAGCCCGCACCGAACGGGTATCTCGTCGAAGGGGACTGGCCCAGAGCCAGGCAGTTGCTGGAAGCGCATGGGGTACCGTTCACGGTACTGGCCGCCGCCACCACCGCGCAGGTGGAGGAGTTCGTGGTGGACTCGGTGGTCGCCTCTGGGCGGCTGTTCCAGGGGCATCGGGAGGTGTCGCTGATGGGCCGCTGGCGCCCGGCCACGCGACCGGTGGCCGCCGGCACGCTGGTCGTCCGGCCTGGAACGCGCCGCGATCTGCTGGCCATGCTGCTGCTGGAGCCGGAAAGTGACGATGGGCTGGTGACGTGGAATGTGTTCGATCCGGCCCTCGCCGCCGGAAAAACCGCCCCGGTGGTCCGCTTGACCGCTCCCCTCCGTTAATTTCCTGCCATGCTTCGAACGTCGCTCCTCTATCTCTCGCGCCAGCAAGGCGTCTTCAACTTCGTCAAGAACGTCGGATTCGCGCGCAAGATGGCGTCGCGCTTCGTCGCTGGCGAAACGATCAACACCGCCATCGAGGCGGTCGCCCAACTCAACGACAAGGGCATCTCGGCCTCGCTCGACCTGCTCGGCGAAAGCGTGCACAGTGAGGCGGAAGCGCGGGAGACGGGGCGTCAGTACCTCGAGATCCTCGACCGGATACAAGCGCGCAAGCTCAACGCCAATGTGTCGGTCAAGCTCACGGCCCTCGGCCAGGACATCTCGGATGACCTCGGCGTGGAAGTCGTCCGCGAGGTGATTGCACGAGCGAAGCAGTACGACAGCTTCGTTCGTCTCGACATGGAGTCGAGCGCGTACACGGACCGCACGCTCGATACGTTCGAGCAGAAGCTCTTCCCCGGGCACGAGAACAACGTGGGGGTGGTGCTGCAGAGCGCGCTGCGTCGCACGCTGACCGATGTGGAGCGGTGCAACCGCCTGTCGGCGCGTGTACGCATCTGCAAGGGCGCGTATCTCGAGCCCGCCGATGTGGCGTTCCCCGACAAGGCCGACGTGGACAAGAACTACGTCGCCGCGATGAAGAAGCTCATGACGGAGGGGCGCTACCCGGGCCTCGCGACGCATGATGAGAACATCATCGCCGAGGCCAAGCGTTTTTCGAAGGAGCAGGGGATCTCGCCCGATACGTTCGAGTTCCAGATGCTCTACGGCGTGCGGCGCGATCTCCAGGAGCAGATCGTGAAGGAGGGTTTCCGCATGCGCGTGTACGTGCCCTTCGGCAGCCAGTGGTATCCGTATCTCATGCGCCGCCTCGCCGAACGCCCTGCCAACATTGCCTTCATGGCTGGCAATATCGTGAAGGAGTCGCTTGGCGGCTGAACAGCCGGGCGATCGCCCAGAAGTCCACCACGGCCATCATCATCCGCCTGACCATGCGGCAGGTGATGAGCGCACGCTCGGCGGCTACATGGCGGTGCACAAGCGACCCGCGGCCTTCGAAGGCGTGGACGGGCGTTCGTACTCTGCCGACATCCTCACCGACACGACCGGTGACCGTGCGGCTCACTGGGGTGCCTACCTCTTCTTCGTGAAGTGGGGGCAGGGTGAACCCGAAGTGCAGGGCCATCTCGAAACGGCTTTTCTCGTGACCGGTGCGAGTGAGGCCGTGGTGCGACATCAGCTGGGAGCGATGCCGCTGGCGACGGTGAAAGCCACCCTCGATGGGCTCATTCGGGGCGTGCGCGATGCATGACTCGGATGGCGTGCTGAAGGTGCAGCACGGTCCGGTGCCCCCCGACCTGTCGGTGGACGGGGTGGTGGTGCAGGGTACGGGTGGGGTGTGGGATGTGCGCCTCGAGAGTGGTGCCGTGGCGCAGGCGTCGTTGCGGGGGCGCCTCAAGCAGGACGAGCGCACCGCCATCAAGCTGGCGGTCGGTGATCGCGTGACCATCCAGTGGGATAACCGCGATCCCGGCGCCTGGTTCATCACAACCATCCACGAGCGGCGCAGCAAGCTGGCGCGTCGCGCCCCCGGTGGCGCCCGCGGTGAGCGGGTGGTCGTGGCCAATCTCGATCAGGTCCTGGTGGTGTTTGCGGCGGCGAACCCCGAGCCGCATCCGCGCATGGCCGACCGCTTCCTGGTGATTGCGGAAGCCAACGGCCTCGACGCCCGCATCGTGGTGAACAAGTGTGACCTGGTGTCGGCGGAGCGCTCTCGGGCGCTGTTCGCCGAGCATGCGGCTGCCGGGTATCCCGTGCATTACACGAGCGTGAGGACCGGCGAGGGGCTCGACGAGCTGCGCGCTGAGGTAGGCGGGCGCAGCTCGGCGCTCTCGGGGCCGTCGGGCGTCGGGAAGTCTTCGTTGATGAATACGCTCTTCCCCGGGCTCAATCTCCGGACGGCCGCCATCAGCGAAAGCGTCAACAAGGGGCGGCACACCACGGTCGGGGCGGTCTTGCATCCACTCCCCGGCGGCGGATTCCTTGCGGATACCCCGGGACTTCGGGAAGTGGGCCTGTGGGGCATTGATCCCGCTGATGTGGCGCACTGCTTTCCGGAGTTTCGGCCGTTCCTTGGCGAGTGCCGCTTCGCCGACTGCATTCACACCGTCGAACCCGGGTGCGCCATTCGGGAGGCCGTGACGGCTGGCACCATCATGCAGGGACGCTTCGACAGCTACGTCAAACTCCGTGAGGAGCTGGCAGGCCAGCGATGAGCCGCGACGGCGATGCGCGTGTCGCTGACGCGCGTGTCGCTGACGCGCGTGTCGCCGGTGCTCATTTGCTTCTGACCGTCCCCAGTCCGCCATCCACCCCATAGACCTGCCCCGTCACCCACGCCGCGTCAGTGCCAAGCAGGAACGCCATCACGCCAGCGACATCGTTGGGGGTGCCTACGCGGCCGAGGGCGTGCATGGACTGCGAGGCCTGGAGTGCCGCGGGCGAGGCGGTGATGCGCGACGTGAGTGGTGTGTCCACCAGCCCCGGCGCCACGGCGTTTACGCGGAGGCCGCGCGAGGCGTAGGTCGCAGCGGCCGACAACACCAGACCCTGCACGCCGCCCTTGGCCGCGGCGATCGCCTCGTGGTTCGCCAGGCCGATGCGGGCGGCGGCGGTGGTGCACAGCGCCACGCTCCCGCCGGTGGGCATTACACGCGCGGCGGCACGCACCGCGCCGAACGCACTGGTGAGGTTCTGCGCGATCGTCTGCTGGAACTCCTCGAACTTCGTGAGGTGTGCCGGCTTGAGGAGCAGCGAGCCCACGCAGTTGGCGATGCCGCCAAGGCCACCGTGTGCCGCCACGGCGGCATCGGTTGCGCGATCAATCTCGCCCCAGTCCGTGGCATCGGCGGTGAGCCACTGGGCGCCCAGTTCGGCGCCAAGTGCGGCCAGGGGTTCCTCGCGGCGCGCGCAGAGAAACACCGGGGTGCCGGCGGCGGTGAGCCGGCGTGCGAGGGCCGCACCGATGCCACCGGTGGCGCCAAAAATGAGAACCGCGTGCGATGTCTGGGACATGCACGCGGAACTCATTATCCCGCGAGGGGGTTCCCTCGCGTGCCGATCACGGTGAGAGACGCCGCTTCACCCACTGCCCCGCTTCCCTCCGGAACTGGATACGGTCATGCAGCCGGCTGGCGCGTCCCTGCCAGAACTCGATCTCGTCGGGCACCACACGGAAACCGCCCCAGTGGGCAGGGAGCGGCACTGGGCCACCCGCAAAGCGCTGTGCATTCTCGGCCAGCTGGGCCTCGAGCACCTCACGCGACGACAGCACGCTGCTCTGCGAGGAGGTCCACGCCCCGATCCGGCTGGGGAGCGGGCGCGACTGGAAGTATTCGTCCGACTCGGTGCGGCTGACTCGCTGCACGGCACCATTGATACGGACCTGACGTTCGAGCTCCGCCCAGAAGAAGCACAGCGAGGCACACGGATTGTCCGCGAGCTCCGAGCCCTTGCGGCTACGATAGTCGGTGTAGAACACGAAACCGCGGGCGTCCACGCCCTTCAGCAGCACAATGCGCGCCGACGGATAGGCATCGGGCGTGGCGGTGGCGAGGCACATGGCGTTGGGTTCGACCACCTCCGCCTTCACGGCCTCGTTGAACCACGCGGTGAACTGCACGATCGGATCGTCCGCCACGTCGGCTTCGGACAGCGCGTGGAGACGGTAATCCTTTCGGATGTCGGCGATGGACATGGGAAACAGGAGGCAGGAAACAGGAGACCGGGAGCGGATGGCTGCTCCGCCAGATTGAACGTATACGCCATCCCCTACGATCCACGAGCAACATAATGCGCACCGTTGCCCTCGAACTCTACGCCGATCGAGGCGCTCGAGCGGGTGGCCACGGAGGAGGGGTGGCCCGCCCTTACACCTCGATCAACGGCAACGGCGCCCGCGGATAGCTCTCTGGTACGCCTTCGAACGGGTCCCCAGTGAACGGCTCACCGTCGGGCGTTTCCAGCACGAACCCCGCATCTTCGATCATCCGCAGATCGTCGCGCGCCGTCTGCCCCTGCGTGGTGAGATAGTCGCCCACGAAGATCGAGTTGGCGGGATAGAGCCCCATGACCTGCATGCTGCGCAGGTGCACTTCACGCCCACCGCTGATGCGGATCTCCTGCGTGGGGAGCAGCAGCCGGTAGAGCGTGAGAATCCGGAGGCAACGGCGCGGATCAAGCTGATTATGGCCGGCAAACTCGGTGCCCGGCACCGGGATGAGGAAGTTCACCGGTACGCTCTTCACGTCGAGCTCACGCAGCGATAACGCCAAGTCGATCACGTCGTCGTCGCTCTCGCCCATGCCGAGAATGCCGCCGCTGCACGTCTTCATGCCGGCCGCCTTCACCGCTTCGACCGTATTCACGCGATCTTCGAACGTGTGCGTGCTGACGATCTCCGGCGTGTAATTGGCCGACGTATTGAGATTGTGGTTGACCGTCTCCACGCCGGCCTCCTTGAGGCGCAGCACCTGCTCCTCGTTGAGCAGGCCGAGACAGGCGCAGATCTTGAGATCATGCTTGGCGCGCACCGCCTTCACCGCATCAAGGACCTTGCCGAACACGGTTTCCCCCGGGCTGCGGCCGGAGATCACCATGCACAGCGTGCCCGCCTTCAGCTGCGCCGCACGGTCGGCCGCCTCCATGATCCGCTCCTGCGCCATCATCGGATACTTCTCGATCTCGGCGGCGGAAATCTTGGACTGCGAGCAGTAGCCGCAATCCTCCGGGCAGAGCCCACTTTGCGCATTCAGCAGGAAGTGCAGCCGTACGCGGTTCCCCCACGCCGCGCGACGCACGCGGTACGCAGCGGCCAGCTGATCGAGCAGCTGGTCATCGGGAGCCGTCAGCACGGCATGCGCTTCGTCGCGGGAAAGCACCTCGCCGGCGAGGGACTTGTCGGCGAGAGACTGCCAGTTGCTCTGCATCGTCATGGTACGGAATGCCTAGGGTACGGAATAGCCAACGTGACAAATAAGGCAGCGTGACGCGTCGAAGGGAACGCCATGGCACGCGGCCGATGTGAACGACCGTTACAGCAATGCGTCCATGCCACTCGCTGCTGCTGCCGCCGCCAGCGCGTCGGGGTCGTCCGCCCGCTCCACCCACGGAAAGCGATACAGGGCCTGCCCGGGCAACAGCTGTTGCAACACGTCGAAATTGGTCGCCTCGGCCACGCTCGGCTCACGGTCACTGATCGTCGACAGCACCACGCCTCTGACGGTGAGTCCCGCCTGCTCGGCCACCTGCACCGTGAGCAGCACGTGATTGAGCACGCCCAGCCGGTTGCCCGCCACGATGAGCAACTCGCACGACCAGCGGGAAAAGAACGTGGCATACGACACGTCCCTCGTGATGGGGACGAGCAGCCCGCCCGCGCCTTCGACCAGCAGCAGATCGTGCCCGGATTCCAGCTGCGTGCGCGTCTGCTCGAGCCTGGAAAACGAGAGCTCGATGCCGGCGCGCTGCGCGGCCACCATGGGGGCCAGCGGTTCCACCAGCACGTAGGGACGAACGAGCGACAGATCGTGCACGTTGCCGCACGCGGCCCGCAGGCGCTCGGCATCCGAGGCCAGACCGCGGTCGGACACCGGGCGCTCCTCGATGCCGCTCTCCAGCGGCTTCATCGCCGCCACGCGGCGTCCCAGCTGCCGCGCCCGCGCCGCGAGGGCGCACGTGACGACGGTCTTGCCAATCCCCGTGTCGGTGCCGGTCACCCCGAGGCGACGAATCGAGGCGGTGGTGTCAGTCATCCACGGGCCCTCCACTGGTGATGGGAGCCACGCGCGCGCCGTCAAGGAAGCGGTGCACGACGTCGTACACGAGACCGAGCTCCTCGTTGGTGGTGCAGTACGGCGGCAGACAGTAGGCCACGTTGCCGAGTGGGCGGAGCAGGACCCCCTCGTGCAACGCGTAGGCGGCGAGTTCACGCCCGATGTCACTGAGATAGCCGGCCGGCGCATCAAGTTCGATCGCCGCGACGGTGCCGATGTGCCGCACCTGCTTCACGCCGCGTGTACCGTGCAACGCGGCCAGCTGCGTGGCATGAAACGTGGCGATACGTTCGCGTGCCGCGTCACAACTCGCATCGAACAGCTGCAACGAGGCAAGTGCGGCCGCGCAGGCAATGGGATTGGCGGTGTAGGAATGCCCGTGAAAGAACGTCTTGCGCCGATCATCGCTGCGGAAGGCGTCGAAGATTGCCTCGGTCGCCACCGTGGCGCCGAGCGGCAGCACGCCGCCGGTGATGCCCTTGGAGAGGCAGATGAGGTCCGGTTGCACACCGGCCAGCTCACAGGCAAACATGGGACCGGTGCGCCCGAACCCGGTCATCACTTCGTCGGCGATGAGGTGCACACCAGCCGCGGCGGTCCGCTCGCGCATACCGCGCAGCACCTCGGCGCTCCACACTCGCATGCCGCTGGCACCCAACACCAGCGGCTCCACGATCACCGCCGCCAACTCGTGACCACGCGTGTTGAGCAACCGGTCCAGCGCCGCGAGCGTATCGCCTTCCGACGGATCGGGGAGCCGCGCCACCTCGAAGAGCAGCGGCTCGTACATGTGCGTGAACACGCCGCGCGCGCCAGCGGCCATCGCGCCGAAGGTGTCGCCGTGATAGGCGTTCTCGAGGGCCGCGACGAGCCGCCGTGGCTCACCGCGATTGGAGAACGACTGCAGCGACAGCTTGATCGCCACTTCGACGGCGGTGGAGCCGTCGTCGGAGTAGAACACCCGCGAGAGGCCCGTGGGGAGGCGTGACACCAGCTCGGCAGCAAGACGTGCCGCCGGCTCATGCGTGAAGCCTGCGAAGATCACCTGGTCGAGCGTGCGCGCCTGCTCGGCGATCGCCTCGGTGATGGCGGGATGCGCATGGCCATGCGTGGTTACCCACCACGAGGCAATGGCATCGAGGATACCACGCCCATCGGTGTCGTAGAGCCAGCTGCCGCGCGCCCGTGCGATCGGCACGGGCTGCGGGGCCCGATGATGCTGCGTGTAGGGATGCCACACAAAGCGCGCATCATCCCGCAGAATGGAGTCACTCATGTCGAACGTCAGGAGCCATGAAGTCTTTCGATCAGGGTGGTCGCGAGGGCGTCCACGAGCTCCAGAGGATGGACCGCCGACATCGACAATCGTAGTCGCGAGGTACCCGCGGGTACGGTCGGCGGGCGCACACCGCCGACGAGAAACCCGCGGTGGTGCAGGTCGGTTACCATCGCCATCGTGCGGGCCGGATCGCCCACCACGAGGGGAACGATATGGCCATCGTCATCGCCGGTCGGCGTGAAGCCCGCCTCGCGCAAGCGTGTCCGCACGTGCCGCGCCCGTTCTCGCACGGCCTCGCGGCGCCACCCTTCCGACTGGGCGATGCGCAGCGCTTCGAGCGTTGCGGCGGCCATCGCCGGCGGCGACCCGGTGGTGAAAATGAACGACCGGGCGCGGGTCACGAGAAACTCCACGAGCTCCCGCGATCCGCCCACATAGGCCCCCGCGGTGCCCAGTGCTTTGCCGAGGGTGCCCACCACCACGTCGATCTGTCCGCTCACGCCGAAGTGCTCGAGGCTTCCGGCACCGGTCGCACCAAGGACCCCCGTGCCGTGCGCATCGTCCACGTAGGTCCAGGCCTGATGACGGCGGGCGATCGGCACGAGCTGATCGAGCGGACAGCAATCGCCGTCCATCGAAAACACCCCCTCGACCACGATGAGGGCGCGACGGTACTGATGCCGCTCGCGCTCCAGCATCTGCTCAAGGGCCGCGAGATCGTTATGCGGGAACACCCGCACGGTCGCGTGCGAGAGCCGGCAGCCGTCGATCAGCGATGCGTGATTGAGTGCGTCGGAGTAGATCACGTCGCCGCGATCGGCCAGCGCCGGGATCGCGCCCACGTTGACCATGTAGCCCGACGGGAAGAGCAGCGTACGGTCGCACCCCTTCAGCCGCGCGAGTGCGTACTCGAGGCTCTCGTGGAGTGGATGATTACCGGAGATGAGACGTGCCGCCGCTGCGCCGGTACCCTCGGTCTGCAATACCGCCCGCGCGGCGTCCGCCACGCGGGGATCAGCGGCGAGGCCGAGATAGTCGTTTGACGCGAAGTCGGCCACGCGTTCGTCGTTCAGTCGCACCGTGCCCGCGCGCCGTTGATGCACCTGACGTAACGAGCGCTTGAGGCCAGCCATGTCGAGTGCCCGCAGCTCCTCGTCGAGCGCGGCATTCATCGTGGAGGGAGGCAGTGGACTCACCCCCGGCTCAGCGAACCACGAAGGTGAGCTGCTTGTTGCTGGGGTGCGCCGAGCAGGCGCCGCCGAAGGTACCGGGCGGCACGGTGTAATCCGTTTGCTGTCCCGGCGCGATGGTGAACATCGCGAGGCGGTGCTGCAGGGTGTCTTCGTTGACCACGCGGATCTTCCGCTTCGCGCCGCTGCCGCCCACGAAGACGGTGTCGGGCAACGGGCGGTCCCGGCCGAACGCATCCGTCACGACGGCCACGCCGCCGCGCCGCACACGAATCAGCGTGTCGGGGCGCGGCCACGTGAACCAGACAGCGGCGGCGGTGGCCAGCAGCAGCGCAACGATCGCGAGCGGGCGTGGCCGCAACGTGGCCGGAGGAGACAGCGACGCGTCGGCCATCGTTCAGTTGGGGCGCACGGGAATGCGCAGCGCCAGCGAGTCACAAGTGGAGAAGCGCAGCGTGACCGGCACGCTGTCCCCCTCGCGCAGCGCTCGCGTGAGCCCGATCAGCATCATGTGCACCCCGCCCGGCTTCATCACCAGCGAGTCGCGCGGGGCGATCGGCACTGACGTGCGGGCCATCATGTGTGCCATGCCGTCGTGATTCATCGTTTCGTGAACTTCCACCGCGGTGGCCCAAGGGCTCGTGGCGCCGGTGAGTGCCACCGCCATCGAGTCGGCGTTCACGACGGTCAGGTAGGCGCCGCCGGTGGCCGCTGAGTCCGCGGGGCGGGCGAACGACGTCGTGACGAGTCGTCCCGTCTGCGGTGGCTCGGACGTCGCACACGCGGCGAGCAGCCCCGTGATGACTGCCACGGTGGTGACCCTCGCGGGGCGCGCCGTCACAGTAACCGATCCAGGTCGGCGGCGAGGGCCTCCCATCGCGTGCCGAACGGGTAGAGCGCCACGAGCCGGCCCGCATCGTCCATGAGGAACGCCTGCGACGAGTGACTGACCAGATAGCCGCTGGCTGCGCTCCCCTCCTCCTTCGCAGCGGCCACGCCGAACGCTTCCATGATGCGCGCGGTCACGGGGGCATCGCCCGACACCCCCACGAAGGTGCGGTCGTACTGCTGCGCGTATCGCTGCGCGACCACCGGCGTGTCACGGTCGGGATCGACCGTCACGAAGACGAAGCGCACGGAATCGGCGCGGGGGCCGAGCTTCTGTCGTACACGCTTCCAATCCGCCAGCGTGGTCGGACAGACATCCGGGCAATGCGTATAGCCGAAGAACAGCACGAGCGGTCGGCCGGCCCGCGGGGCCGTGGAGAACTCCGACCCATCGGCAAGACGAAATGCGAATGCGGGCATGGGACGCGGCGGGTCCACGGCCACCCCGTCGAATCGGGGGGCGCGATCACAGGCGGCGCTCGCCAGCGCGCCCGTCACCAGCCCTGCCATGATCAGCGATCGTGCCCGCGTCAGCGCCGCGCGGACACCAGCTGCTACGCGGCGCATTTGCTGCACAGCCCGTACAGCACCACCTCGTGCGACTCCAGTCGGAAGCCGGCGGGTGCGAGATCGCGCAGGTCACCCGGGCAGCCGTGGATCTCGAACACGCGACTGCACGCGCGGCAGCGGAAATGGTGGTGATGTGCCGATCCGGAGCGCTCGTACCGCGGCGCCTCCCCGGGCAACTCGACCGGCACGAGCCACCCGGTCTCCACGAGGGAGTTGATGGTGCGATACACCGTGGCAATGCCGAGCTTGGCCACGTGACTCCGGCCGTACTCGAGCACTTCGGTGGGGCCAAGCGGGCGCGGGACTTCTTCGAACACCTGACGAATGGCGTCGCGCTGACGGGTATTGCGTTCCATGCCTCAAATATGTCACGGTACGGTCGGTCGGTGCAGACCGTCTGGTGCGGCACGCGGGGTGGCAGTCTCCCGGATGCCCTGATTGATTTGCCGGCATGGCCCTCCGTACCGCCGAATCCGCCACCGAACGTGTTGCGGCCCCCGCATCGCCCCCATCGCCCACGACGATCCCCTGGGCACGGTGGCTGGTGGTGAGCGTAGTCGCGATCGGTGCGGCGCACCTGCTCGATGAGCTGGCGTGGCGTCTCGTGCGTGTGCCGTCGGTGTACGAAAAGGACTGGGGCCGCCTGCTGCGCTCCATGGGCTTTCTTCCCACCTGGCTGGCGCTGGCGTTGGCGTACTGGCTCCACCAGCGGGACGAGCCGATGCGTCGGGCCGGGACGATGCTGCTGGTGTGGGGGCCGGCCCTCGGTGGCGCGGCCGCCGAGCTGCTCAAGTTGACGTTCCGGCGCCTCCGCCCCGATGCCGAGCAGTTCGGCTACGCGTTCCGGGCGTTCAGCGACGGGCCGCTCTCCAACCGGGGCATGGGGCTTCCGAGCTCGCATGCGCTGGTCGCCTTCGCCGCGGCGTTTGCGCTGGCCCGCCTGTTCCCGCGGGCCCGCTGGGTGTTCTACCTGCTGGCCGCCGGGTGCGGCCTGACCCGCGTCATGGCCACCGCGCACTACTTGAGTGACGTCGTTACCGCCGCCTGTGTGGGGTGGGTGGTGGTGGCGCTGCTTCACCGACGGCTTGCGGCCGCGGGAGAGCAGCCAGCTCCGCGGAGTGCGCGGTAGGGCCAAACCGTCAGGAGCACGTTGGCTGTTCGGCGCGTGCCTGCCGAAGCGGCTGCCAGAGAGGGGCCAGATCGGTCGCGACCCAGAACCGCCGCCGCTTGTGGCGCGGGAGCGTCGTGAGCACGCGAGCGCGGTGCGACGGCCCGAGGGCAATGCGGGCCCACTGCTCGTAATCGCCGAGGACCGACGCGACGAGCGAACGGGCGGCATTCACCTCATCCCGCTCCCTCTCGGTGACCGGCGATCGCATGCGAGGCAGTTCGCTCGGTTTGTGGAGCGGGAGCGGCAACGGGGCCGCCAGCAGCCGGGGGGATGCGGCATGTCGCTGCATCAGCACACCATGGCGGCCAGTGCCTGAAGCGGCAGTGCCGGGCCCCACGAACACTCCGAAGCCCCAGCATACCAGATCCCGCCCCGCAGCCGCGCCGGCGAGGCGATAACAGGTCGTCCCGCCCGCGTCGCTCCGGATACGCTCGAAGCCATAGCGCACCAACGCATTGCCATCGGCGTGCCGGATGTCATGCCCGATGAACCACAGCTGCTGATCGAGCAGTGTGGCCAGACGGACGGCGGGGAGGGGTTGCGTTGACATTTATTGATAGTACGTTCGCATTACCATAAGTCAACGCCAACCGGGGATCCCATGCCCAAGAGCGGCCGCGTGAACGTGAAGCTGCGCTCCACCGAGAGCCATCACCTGTATGTCACCACCAAGAACCCGCGCACCACACCGCAGCGGCTGGAGCAGCGCAAGTACGATCCGTTCGTGAAGAAGCACGTGCTCTACCGGGAGTCCAAGTGACCGCGCCCGCCGTGCCGGCGAGCGACCGCCGGTTGCCGGTCACGGTCCTCTCGGGGTTCCTGGGCGCCGGCAAGACCACGCTGCTCAATCACGTGCTCGCCAATCGCGATGGACTGCGCGTGGCCGTGATCGTGAACGACATGAGCGAGGTGAACATCGACGCGCAGCTCGTGCGCGGCGGCGACGCGGCGCTCTCGCGCACGCAGGAAACGCTGGTGGAAATGACCAACGGGTGCATCTGCTGCACGCTGCGCGACGACCTGCTGCAGGAGGTCGCGCGCCTCGCCGCCGAAGGGCGCTTCGACTACCTGCTCATCGAAAGCACCGGGATTGGTGAACCGTTGCCGGTCGCTGCCACCTTCACGTTCGAAACCGACGAGGGGGTATCGCTCGCGCAGGTGGCTCGGCTCGACACGATGGTCACCGTCGTCGACGCGTACCGCTTTCTCGCCGACCTCGGTTCGCTCGACGATCTCAATGCACGGCAGCTCGCGCTCGGCGACGACGACGAACGCACCATCCCCGATCTGCTCATCGATCAGGTGGAATTCGCCGACGTGATCATCATCAACAAGTCGGATCTGCTCACCCCCGAGGCGCTTGGTGAGCTCAAGGCGCTGCTTCACCACCTCAATCCCGATGCGGAGCAGCTCGTGACCGTGCGCGGAGTCGTGGAGCCCTCGCGGATTCTCGACACGGGTCGCTTCGACTTCGAGAAGGCCGAGGCGGCACCGGGGTGGCAGAAGGAGCTCAACGGCGAGCATGTGCCGGAGACGGAAGAGTACGGTGTGAGCAGCTTCGTGTACCGCGCACGCCGCCCGTTTCACCCGGAGCGACTCTGGCGCGCAGTCGACGCGGGGCTTCCGGGGGTGCTCCGCGCCAAGGGGTTCTTCTGGGTGGCCACGCGTCCGGACATGGTCGGCATCTGGTCGCAGGCGGGGCAGCTATTGGAAGTGAATCCCGGTGGGTACTGGTACGCGGCCTCCGATCCGGAGACCTGGGACATCGATGACGAGCAGCGCGAGGCGATCGAGGCGCTCTGGCACCCTGATGTGGGCGACCGCCGTCAGGAGATCGCGATCATCGGGCAGGGGCTCCGGCAGGAGGCCCTGACTTCCATGCTGGACGCCTGTCTCGTGACCCTCGAGGAGATGCACGCCGGCCCGGCGCTCTGGCAGACGTTCGGCGACCCGTTTCCGGAGTGGGCGGAAGTGGAGTTCGAGGAAGGGAGCGACGCCTGAAGGCTGTCCCGTACGGCCGCGGCGGCAGCAGGCTGTGGCGTGGACGGGTGGCACTGCGGGAGCGGCTCCGTGATCTTTCGATGATGCCGCTCCCCGCTGTCCCATGAACCATCTGCTGCTCGTCGCGAGCCTGCTGCTGCTCGGATCGGGGCCGCTCATCGCCCGCTGGTCGCGCGCGCGCCCGGCGATGCTCACGTTCATCGACGGGTTCGTGCTGGTGAGCGTCGGCGGGCTTGTGCTGCTGGACGTGGTGCCGCACGCGCTCGAGCGCGCCGATCTGCTGGCGCTGGGCTTCATGGTCGCCGGCTTCATGCTCCCCTCCATGGCCGAGCGGCTGCTGCACTACGGGGTGCGCCAGACACACTTCGTGGTCATGGTGCTGGCGATGCTGGGCGTGGCAGCGCATGCCTTGCTCGACGGCAGTGCGCTGGCGCAGGCGTCGGTGACGAACGGCCGTCTGCTTGGCGTGGGCGTGGTGTTGCATCAGCTGCCCGTGAGCCTGATGGTGTGGTGGGTGCTCAGCGATCGCGATCGTCGGGTGCCGTGGGGCGTCCTGGCACTGATGGCCCTGACGACGCTGGTGGGCTACGTGAGCGAACCCACGGTCTTCGCGGCGTTGCCCACACGCGCGGCCGCCCTGTTCGAGGCGCTCGTGGGGGGCTCGTTGCTGCATGTGATCGCGCATCCCGCGCACGACCACGACCCGGCGCACGAGCACGAACCCGGGCATCCGCACATCGCCGGGCACGCGCACGATCACGCGCACGATCACGCGCACGATCACGACCATGCGCACCCTCAGCCGAGCACGGGGGCAGCATCGTTGCAACCCTGGAGCAACGGGGCGGGCGCGCTGCTTGGCGCCGCCCTGCTGGCGGTGCTGCACCTGAGCCGGCGCCATGCTGCTGGCGCGTTGCCGTTGCAGACCACCTGGGACACCTTCTGGTCGTTGTGTCTCGACAGCGCCCCGGCGGTGCTGTTGGCCTACGTGGCGGCGGGGGTGGCGTACGCGTGGCTGCCTACCGGCTCACTGGCGTGGATGAGTCGTGGATCCCGCTTGCGGCAGGGGCTCGCCGGCGTTGCGGTGGGGTTGCCGCTCCCCATCTGCTCCTGCGGCGTGGTGCCGCTCTATCAGCAGCTGGTGCAGCAGGGCGCGTCGACGACGGCCGCGGTCGCGTTTCTGATTGCCACACCGGAGCTGGGGATCGATGCGATCCTATTGTCGATACCGCTCCTGGGAACCGAGTTCGCCGCGGTCCGCGTGACCGCGGCCGCCCTCGCCGCGCTGGCCGTGGCCTTCGTGATGGGCGGGCTCGTCAAGCCGGTGCGCCGTGGACTGCCGCTGTTCGGCGATACGCCAGCCCCACCGCGCACCACACCGGAGCGTCTCCGAAAGGCGGCGCAGTCGGGGCTCGGCGAGATGGTGGATCACACGGCCCCGTGGATTCTCGTGGGGCTGATCGTGGCGGCGATCGCGTCGCCGGTGCTGCAGGGCTCGTGGATCACGGCGCTGCCGTCAGGCGTCGACGTGCTGGTCTTCGCCGCCGTCGGCTTGCCGCTCTACATCTGCGCGTCGGCCTCCACGCCGCTGGTGGCGGTGCTGGTGGCGGCCGGTGTCTCGCCGGGAGCCGGATTGGCGCTGCTGCTCACCGGTCCCGCCACCAACGTGGCCACGATCGGGATTCTCACGCGCATGCATGGCAAGCGGTTCGCCTGGCTGTTCAGCGTGTCCATGATCGCTGCCGCCGTGATCCTCGGGCTCACCGTGAATCTGCTCTGGCCCGGGTTACCGGCGACGCAGCCCGCGCTGGCACGGGAAGAGCAGGGGAGCTGGTGGCAGGTCGTCAGTGTAATCGTGGTGACGCTCCTGTATGCCGCATCGGTGCTGCGCCTCGGTGTGCGCGGCTTCCTGTCGGAGCTGCAGCTGTCGTCGGCCACGTCATGATCCCGCTCGTGCTCATGGCGGGGTTCCTCGGCAGCGGCAAGACGCGGCTGCTGACGGAGCTCATTCCGCAGCTCACTGCCCGTGGCACGCGCGTGCGCATCATCCTCAACGACTTCCAGAACGCGCGCATCGACGCGGCGCGACTGGGGGCGCTCGATGCCCTGGTCACTCCGCTCAACGGCGAGTGCGTGTGTTGCGGCTCGCTGCGCGAACTGCTGCAGACGCTCTACGAGGTGCCGCCCGATCCCGGCAGCGTGATGCTGATCGAAGCCAACGGCGCCACCGAAACGGACGAATTGCTGGGGCACCTCACCACCGATCCACGCCTCGCGCACTTCACGCTGCCGCTGCAGCTCACGGTGGTCGACGCCGCGCGGTGGCAGAAGCGATGGTGGCACAACGGGCTCGAACGCGCGCAGGTGAGTACCGCCACGCAGCTGCATCTCAACTGGACGCACAAGCTCGAGGCGGCCCGCCTGCGCACCGTGGAGTCGGCGCTGCGCGACGTGAACGCGCGCGCGGCACACGTGACGGTCGAGCACTATGCGGCGTACCTGCACGACCTCGCGATGGCCGTGCGTGAGGATAGCGCCCGCGGTGGCCGGTCCGGTGTCGTGTGGGCCACCCGTACCGGCGAAAAGCGTGAACACCGGCACCCGTTCGGCAGCGTGTCGCTGCCGCTGCCGGCCGTCGTGGATCGGGCCGCGTTCGAACGCTTCGTGGAGGCGTTGCCGGAGGCGGTGGTGCGCGCCAAGGGGCTCGTGCGTTTTGCCGACGAACCCGGCCCCATGTACGTGTGGCACCGTGTGCCGGGGAAGCAGGGGGTGAGCCTCGACCGGTCGTGGCCGCATGCCGACGCCTTACCCACGGCGCTGTTCATCGGGGTGGAGATGCCGGTGTCGCAGCTGCGTGAGCAGATCGCGCAGCTGACCGGCTGATCGCAGCTATCGGGCGACGCTGACCTCCGGGACCGCCGTCATTAGCTTTGGTTTACTAGTCTGAACCGTTCGCCCCTCCCGTTTCGACGTTTCGCTTACGTGAGCTGCTCATGACACGCCTCGTTCGCCCAATCATGGCCGCCGTGGCCATCGCCGTCACCGTTGCAACCGCGCCCTCTCGGTCGCCTGCGCTGTCGGTGGTTCGCCTGCCGCACCTCAAGCTCAAGCGGTCATTCCCGGCGAAGGACACGGTGTTGACTACGTCGCCCGACGCGATCCGACTGTGGCTGACCGAGAAGGCCGACCTTCCGGCCACCCGCATCACCCTGGCGACCGCGAGCGGTGCGGCGGTGACGGTGGACAAGCCCACGCGTGCTGCCGGTGCCGATGCCCCCATCGAGGCGAAGGTGACGCAGCCGCTGGCCGCCGGCCGCTACCTGGTCACGTGGAAGACGATGTCGAAGGACGGACACGTGGTGAACGGCACGTTCGGCTTCGAGGTCAAGGGCAAGTAATGGCATCGGTCGCGCGTCTGCTGTTGTACGTGGGCGCGCTGATCGCGATCGGGCGTGGGCTTCTGACACTCACCGGAAGCGACTGGCGTGCCGGTGAGCAGTCGGTGCACAGTGCGGCGGTGCCGCAGTGGTTGGCGCGAGGCGCGGCGCTGCTGCTTGTGCTGGCCCCGCTGCTCATGGTGCAGCTGCAGCTCGGCGCCCTCGACATGACGCGCGCCGACCTGCCTACCCTGCTCGGCGAAACAGGATGGGGGCAGGGCTGGTCGCAACTCATGACCGCCTGCGTGCTCGCGTCGATCGCGCTGGTGTTGCCGGTGGGCGGCAGCACGTCGCTGATGCTCGTCTTCGGGACGCTTGCGGTAGCCTTCGCCATGAGCGGCCTCGGACATGCCGCGGCCGACGAGCAGTGGCCCCTTGGCGCGCGTGTGCTCGACGCGACGCATATCCTGACGACCGGCGCGTGGATCGGTGGGCTGCTGATGACGTGGAGCGTAACGCGCGTTCGCGGCTTCGCCACGGCCAACGAGGCCTGGCGCCGCTTCAGTCGTGTGGCCACGGTCATGGCGCCGCTGTCGATCGCGACGGGTGTGCTGGGCGCGGCGCGCGTGCTGCGCCATGCCTCGCTGGGGGCGGCGGTATCGAGCGACTACGGCCAGTTGCTGCTGCTCAAGACCGCGCTGGTGGTGACCGTCCTCGCGATCGGGGCCCGTCAGCGCACGCGGATCGCGCGGGGCGATCTGCCGGCGGTGCGCAGCGTGCAGGTGGAGCTGGGCATGGCGCTGAGCGTGCTGCTGGTGACGGCGCTGTTCACCGGCATGGAGCCGCCCGGGGAGTAGGGTGCGAGCAAACGGATCAAGGGGTCAGCGTCGTCGATCGTAATCGACGATGCTGACCCCTCGATCGTACAGCGCCGGCGCTTAGCGGCCGTAGCGCTTCTTGAACTTGTCGACGCGACCCTGCGTGTCGATGAGGCGCTGCGTGCCCGTGTAGAACGGGTGCGAGTCGCTCGTGATTTCGAGCAGGACCAGCGGGTACTCGTTGCCGTCGTCCAGCTTGATCTTCTGCTCGCTCGTCATCGTGGAACGCGTGAGCACCAGCGCGCCAGTCGACGCGTCCTTGAAGACCACCGGGTGGTACGGCGGATGAATGCCTTCCTTAGCCATCTGCGTAGCTCCAGCATGCGCCACCATTGCCGGCGGTGTGCGCGTTCTTGAATGGAATTACCCGATACGGCGCATGGGGCGCGGCGCGGGTCGCCCGACTGCGGCGAATGGGTGCATCGGGCCGCCAAGGCGGTGAGTCCGGTACCCAGCCTCAAAAGCTGGCAGCGTGGGGCCCGCTGTTCAAGGCGTCCCCTGCCATTTTGGTCAGGGACTTGAAGTGTTATGATAAATCAATATCATAAAGTACATGTGCAGCCCCGCCATTCCGGAAGCGCGCAGCGCCGTTGGCTCGTCCCCCTGGCTCGACCGGCTGGGGATGGCCACGAGCACGATCTGCGCGATTCACTGCGCCGTGACCGCCCTGTTCATGGGCGCATTGTCGGCAGTTGGGGCCGCCGGGGTCGGCGCCGCGTGGGTGGAAGGGGCGTTTCTGGCGGCCGCCGTGCTGCTGGGGGTCTTGAGCCTTGGCCATGCGCTCCTCCGCCATCGGTCCTACGCGCCGATGGCGTGGTTTTTCGCGGGGATGCTGCTGTTGCTGCTGGTGCGCCCGCTGGCGTCCTCCCCGCTGGGTGAAGTGCTGGCCGTAAGCGCGGGGGCCACCATGGTCGTGCGCGCCCACTGGCGGAACGCCCGGCTGCTGGCGGCTTGACCCGCGTCGCCAGGCGCGATTGTGTCGAAAGGTGACGGGCACCGTTGCCGAAACCACGTAGGATCCTGAGCGTACGTGGTACGTGTGCACGATGCGCGCACCGTCGAATCACCCGTCGCTTCCGAGCCGCATGCAACCCACGCCGTCACCGCCGCCCGCTGTGGGGCCGGACCAGATCCCGATCACCATCGCGACCCCCGACGGCGCCCGTCCGCAGGCGATCTACGAGGCGTTGCGCAATCAGCGCTCCGAGCTGCGCGATCAGCTGGAGCGGGTGCAGGACCAGCGCAACGACATCGCCGGATCGCTCAAGGCGGAGGACATCACGGCACCCGACCGAGAAGGGTTGGCTACGCGTCTCAAGGAGACCGACGCGCGCATCCTGTCGCTGGAGCAGCAGATCGCTCAGGCTGACCTGGCGGTGTCGAAGGCTGCCGCCGTGCCTGGCGCCGTTGTTCCCGAGCCGCCACCGCCGCCGCGCACCGGGCCGCCCGAGGAAGTGATCGCGATTCCGATCGTCTTCACCATCTTCGTCCTCTGTCCCATTGCCATCGCGTATGCGCGGCGGCTCTGGAAGCGCGGCGCGGCGGTCATTGCGCCGGTGCCGAAGGAGGTGACTGAGCGGCTGGATCAGATGGGGCAGGCGGTCGAGAGCATGGCGATCGAGATCGAGCGCATTGGCGAAGGGCAGCGCTTCCTCACTCGGGTCATGAGCGACCCCAATGGTCGCCAGCTCGGTGCGGGGGTGGCACAACCCATTCCTGTACCGCACGCCGAACGGGCTACCGAACGGATGGAGTACCGCCCGTAAGGCACCAAGCAACAGCTGAGGGTCCGGCAGCGGTAATCCGGGCGCCGCAACCGCTCGCGCCGTGAAGGCACGCACCGCATCTTCGGGGGTCCTCAACCCCTCGGTATGCGCCACTCTCTCCTGTTGGCATCCCTCCTCGCGGCGTCGGCGGTCGTGCCCGTGCGTGCCCGCGCCCAGGCTCCGGCCGAACCTGCCAAGGTCCGCTGGGAACGTCTCTGTCAGATCCGTCGCGACAAGTTCGACAAGATCCTCCCCGCTGCCCTGCGCGACAACGGCGTGGACATGTGGATCACGATGCAGAAGGAAAACCAGTTCGATCCCATGTACGAAGACTTCGGTCGCGGCTACGTGGGGAGCGTGGGCTACTACATCTTCACCGACCGTGGCGGTGACCGCATCGAACGCGTGGCCATCGGGGCCAGCGGCGGTATGCTCGAAGGGTGCAAGGTGTACGATCGCGTCCTCGCGCTGGCCAACCTCAAGGCGTTCATCGCCGAGCGCAATCCCAAGCGCATCGCGATCAACATGTCCGAAGAGGTGGGCGCGGCCGACGGGCTCTCCAAGACGAGTTACGACCGGCTCGTGAAGGAGATCGGCCCGGAATGGGCGGCGAAGCTGGTGAGCAGCGAAAAGGTGGTGAGCGATTTCCGCAGCGGCTTCCCCATCTCGCAGGTGGTGGCGCTTGGTGAAGCGGGCGAACTCTCACGGCGTATCGCCGAGCGCGCGCTCAGCAACGAAGTCATCACGCCAGGGGTGACCACGCTCGAAGATGTGGCGTGGTGGATGATGGATCAGTTGCAGCAGCGCGCGCTGGGCTCGAGCTTCGACATGCCGAGTGTGTACATCACCGGCCCCAAGGGGATCGAAGCCACCAGCAACGGGCGCATCATCCAGCGCGGTGACCTGGTAATCATCGACTGGGGCGTGGGTTATCTCAACACGTGGACCGATGTGAAGCGCATGGCCTATGTGCTCAAGCCGGGCGAAACGGCAGCGCCCAAGGGCATTCAGACGGCGTTCGACAATGCCCTCAAGGTGCGCGAGATCATCCACCGCACCATCAAGCCCGGCCCGACCGCCGGTGCGATGGTGGAGCAGCTCAAGGCGGAGATCACCAAGGGCGGCTTCCGCATGCAGGGCGCCTTCAACGAGGTGGGGACCGACAGCGCCATCGAGGTGAACATCGGCTGCCACAGCGTGGGTGATCGCGGACACGGCAGCGGCCCCAGCATCGCGTGGTTCAACCCGCGCCAGATGACGTTCAACATCAAGCCGTTCAATCCCTTCAGCATCGAACTCTTCGCGTGGACCCCCAACCCGGAGTGGGGCGGCGCGAAGGTGCGCATTCCGCTGGAAGACGATGCGATGGTGACGGAACGGGGCGTGGAGTGGCTGTACCCGGTGAACCAGCGGATCTGGCTCATCAAGTGACCGATGGGTGATCCCGGACGGTGAGATGCCGCGTTGCGTGGGGCTGAGCGCTGAGACGATTCAGATCTCAGCGCGAGGCCTCAGCGCTGAGTCCTCAACTCTCATTGAGTTTGAGCGTCCAGGTGATGGGCATGTTCGGATCCAGCGAGTCCCGTACCGAGCAGTATTTCGTGACGGCGAGTTCGATCGCGCGCTCGGCGTGCTGGCGCTCCACGTCCGCGCCAATGATGCGATACACGAGGTGGATCTGCGTCACGCGTCCCGGCACGCCGCTGAAGCGTTCCCCTTCCACATCAATCGACAGGGCCTGCACCGGGGTGCGGCGCTTGGCGAGGATGTCCACCACGTCCACGCCGGTGCAGCCGGCGAGGGCGCAGAGCAGGGCGTCGACCGGCGAGGGGCCGGTCTGTCCGCTCGCATCCATGCGGATGGCGGGGCCGCCGCTCTTGCGCTGGCCATCGAATCGGTGATCACCGGCCCACGTGACCGTGACGGTGCTGGGCGGCTTGCCCACGACGGGGGTGGCGGTCGTGTCCTTCAGTGATTCGCTGCTCATGCTGCGTTCCTCATGGCTGTTCTCCCTTGCGGATCGGTGCCCGTACCACATTGCCCCACTCCGTCCACGATCCGTCGTAGTTGCGCACGTTCGCGAAGCCGAGGAGATAGGTGAGGACGAACCAGGTGTGGCTCGACCGCTCACCAATGCGGCAGTAGGTCACCACTGAGTCGGTGGGGGCCAAGCCCAGCTCGCCCTCGTACAACGCGCGGAGCGCGGCGGCGCCCTTGAACGTACCATCGCCTTCCGCCGCGCGCGCCCACGGCATACTGCGGGCGCCCGGAATGTGTCCGCCACGCAGGGTGCCCTCCTGCGGGTAATCGGGCATGTGCAGCGTCTCCCCCGTGTACTCCTGCGGAGAGCGCACGTCCACTAGCGGCCGCGCGGCCAGCATGTGGGCGGTGGTGTCCTCGAGGAAGGCGCGGATGCTGAGATCGTCACGCGCGCGAGCTACATAGGTGGACGCCGCATAGCGCGGCCGCTCCGTGGTGGTCTCGCGATCCTCTGCGATCCACTTCGCGCGGCCACCATCGAGCACGACCATGTTGTCGAAGCCGTACAGGCGGAACACCCAGAAGGCATAGGTGGCCCACCAGTTGTTCTTGTCACCGTAGAACACCACGGTGGTGCTGTCATCGATCCCGAGGCGCCGCAGCAGCGCTTCGAACCCTGCGCGCTCGATGTAGTCGCGCTCGACCTGATCGTTGAGGTCTACGTGCCAGTCGAGCTTTTGTGCGCCGGGGATATGCTCCACGTCGTACAGCAGCACATCCTCGTTGCATTCGAGGAGGCGGAGCGCGGGATTGGCACGATGCGCATCGAGCCACGCGGTGCTCACGAGGCGCTCGGGGTGGGCATACCCCTTAGCGACAATGGTCGAGTCCGGCAGCCCAGGCAGACGATTCACAGAAGACATAGATCAACGCTAAGGCCGGCAGCCCGGAATGCAAACGGGGGATAGCTTCCATGCATGGAACTCGTCGTCACTGGCTCCGCCATGGCGTACCGTCTCTTCGACGTGGGCTACGCCATCAACCTCGATCAGGCGCTCGACCTGCTGGCCACCAGCGGTCCGGAACGGGTGCGTCCGGTGCGTGGTGAGGCGCAGGCCCTGCAGATCAAGAACCCGCCCATTACGGTGATCCTCGGGAGCGAGTCGCTGGTGGTATCAGACGTGTCGCACGAGGTGGAAGTCTCCGCGCGCATCTTCGACTTCGGGGTGGTGTCGTTGCGTGTGCGCGTGCCGGCACCGGTCTCCTGTTCTTGGCAAGACTTTACCGACTTCGGCCGCCGCCTCGAACATCATCCGGGGATTGTCGCCATCGTGGAGCATCACCTGCGCCTCCTCACCGAGCGGCTCGCGCCGGCGGTGGAGCGAACCGTGATTGCCGACGTACACGAGGATTACATGGTCTTTCGTGTCTGGCGTGTCATGGGTGACGACGGTGCTCCCTTGGGTGCTGAGGCACTCGCCGCGCTCGACGTGGTGCCATTGCTCCTTAACGAGTCGCGCCCCCTCAGTGCCGACGCGCGCCGTGAGCTCTTGCCGCACCGCTTCAGCTACTACGGCGACGATCTCGCGATCCTCACTTGGGAGAACGCGCTGATCGTGGAGCCCGGTCAGCAGGATACCGATCTGCAATACATCCTCGAGTTCGCCAATGCGCAGCTCCTCGAGTTGCGCCACTTCGACGCGCTGCTGGATGCGGAGCTGCCGCGGCTCTACGACGATATCGAGGCGGCGCGCCGACGGCATGCGGTGTTCCCGGGGCGACGTTTTGCCGCCTTGCTTTCACGGCTGCAGGCGCAGGTGGCCGATTCCACCGAACTGGTTGAGCGCGTGGAGAATGCGCTCAAAGTGACCGACGACGTGTATCTGGCCCGCGTGTACTCGGCGGCGCTGGAACTCTTCCGCGGACGTGCGTGGCGGGCGGGGATCGACCGGAAGCTGGCCATTCTCCGGGACACCTACGCCATGCTGAACGGCGAGGCGCAGGCCGCGCGCAATGAGACGCTGGAAATCGCCATCGTGGCCTTGATCGTGGTGGAGCTGGTGGTCGGGCTGGTCAAGTAACGATCCCGTCCCGGTGTGCCGAGCGTTCGGTGTCTGGGCGCACGGTGTAGATTTGCGCCAGAAGTCCGATCGGCCGAGGTGGTGTCCTGCGGGCTGATCCCACGTACGCATTCGCGTTTGCCCATGACGCACACACCACGTTACCGGAGAGATGCAGGCCGTGGCTGGTCTTCCGCACATGGAGTCATACTCGCGCCACGTGGTGGTGTGCACGGGCGGGTACTGCACCGAGCATCGCGCCGGACGGGCGGTGTACGCGAAGCTCGCGTCACTGCTGCAGCGTCATGGTCTGCTCTTCGGGGCCACGCGGGTAAAGCGCAGCGAGGCGCCGTGCCTCGGCGTGTGCGCTGGTGGTCCGATCGTGGTGGTGTACCCCGAAGGGGTGTGGTACGCCGGGGTCACCCCCGAGCTCATGGAGCGCATCGTCGTCGAGCACCTCAAGAACGGCAAGGTGCTCGACGACCATGTCTTTCACCGCTTGGGTGAGGGGAACGCCACGCCCTGACCGGTTACCGTGGCGACGCGGTGCTCCTGCGGGCTTACCCGCGGACCGCGATGGCCTGGAGCGCCGCCACGCGCTCCTCGGTGGGCGGGTGCGTGGAGAACCACTTGCTCATCCCGCGCATGCTGAACGCGGCGAGCGGATTCACGATCGCCAGCGGCGCGGCGTTGGCCGAGACCGTCATGGGGATGCGACGCGCGGTGTTCTCGAGTCGCACCAGGGCGTTGGCCAGCGACAGCGGACGGCCGCAGATCTCCGCCCCCACCGCGTCGGCCTTGAACTCGCGCTGACGGCTGATCGCGAACTGCAGTACCATCGCCACGATGGGGCCGATGATGAGCATCGCGATCATCACCACCGGATTGGCGCCTTCGTCGTCGTCGCCGCGGCCGCCGAAGAAGAACGCCATCTGCGCGAGGTTGCTGATGGCACCGGCCATGGTGGCCGCCATCGTCTGCAGCAGCATGTCGCGATTCTTGATGTGCGCGAGTTCGTGGGCAATCACCCCCTCCAGCTCATCCTGCGACATGATGCGCAGGAGCCCCTCGGTCACGCACACGACCGAGTTCTCCGGGTTGCGTCCGGTCGCGAAGGCGTTGGGCTGGTCGTGGGGCGCGATGGCCACGGTGGGCATGGGGAGCCCCGCCCGCTGCCGCAGGCGGTCCACCATGCCGTACAGCTGCGGGGCCTGTGCCGCCGTGACCACCTGCGCGTTGTACGAGCGCAGCACCATGCTGGACGAACCCCAGTACATGAAGAGGTTCATGCCCGCTGACAGGATGAGCGCCATGATGGCGCCGCTGCCGCCACCGATGGCCTGACCGATGGCGACGACCAGGCCGGTGAGGCCGGCCATGAGCACGAAAACCTTGACGTTGTTCATATCCAATCGAGCGGGCCTGTCTACGCCCCTTCCGGGTGATCCTCCCCGTTGTGGGGCAGGTGCTTCTCCAGCAACAACTTAGCGATGGCCTCGGAGCTGCGCAGCCCCCGGATCCCCTCCACGAGCTCCGTTGAGGCCTCCACTACGCCCCGGCGCGCAAGCTCCTCGGCCACCGCTTTGAGATGTCGTGGCCAGACATACCGCGCGTGATGGAAGAAGTTCCGTCGGGCCTCCGGGTCGTCGAAGAGGAACGCGGCCAGGGACCGCCCGCCCTTCTTCGTGTTGCAGCCCCTGCAGGCCGTTACTAGGTTCCCCGCGGACCCGTCTCCGCCGCGCATCCGCGGCTGGACATGGTCCACGCTCAGGTTGTCGGCCTCGTGTTCCAGACCGCAGTACACGCAGCGGTATCCGTCGCGGGCAAAGACATCCGTTCGCTTCACCGTGTGGCCCTTTCCCCGTCTCCTGTGAACCTTCCCGATCGCGGCCGTCGCCTCGTGCTGGAGCGACTGACCAAGTTCTTCGATACGGAAGAGAGTGTCGAGACGGTGGATGATCTCCCGCCCCGCCTGACCTTCAAAGCCCTCGAGGCGTTTCGTATGTCGCGTTCCCGTGAACGGATTCTGAACAACCTGGAAGAGATGTACCGCGAAGCCTTCGACCGCGCCAAGGAAACCGGCGATCCGGCCCAGATGGCGGCGCTCGACTTTTCCTACCGTCGCGAGCAGCTCTATTTCGAGATCCTGCTCGACGTGCGCGACGCGATGGAAAAGCGGTAACCGGAACGGCCCGTGCCGTCGCTCGCCTCGTGGACTCCGCGTGAACGACCCGCGGCCGAGCCCCTGCAGGGGCACTATACCCGCCTCGAACCACTGAGCGCCGTCGCCCATGGCGACGCACTGTACGAGGCGGCGATCGCCGAGGGCGCCGACGAGCGGTTCCGGTATCTGTGGGACGTGCCGCCCGCCTCGCGGGCGGAGTTCGATGGCTGGCTCGCGCGCGCCGAGACCAGCGACGACCCACTGTTCTTCGCGGTGATCGATCGCGCCACCGGCCGCGCCGAGGGCCGGCAGTCACTCATGCGCATCGTGCCCGAGCATGGCTGCATCGAGATCGGCCATATCCACTGGGGGCCGGCGATCGCACGCACACGCGTCACGACCGACGCGCTGTTTCTGTCGGCGCGCTACGTGTTCGACACCCTCGGCTATCGCCGCTTCGAGTGGAAGTGCGACAACGACAATGTGCCCTCGAAGCGTGCGGCGTTGCGCTTCGGCTTTACTGCCGAAGGCGTGTTCCGCCAGCACCTGGTGATCAAGGGGCGCAACCGCGACACGGCGTGGTTCGCGATGACCGATGCGGACTGGCCGCGGCTGCGTGCGGCGTACGACGCGTGGCTCGACCCGGCCAATTTCGATGACGCGGGGCAACAGCGTCGGACGCTGCAGTCGCTGATGACGGGCTGAGGCCCTTTAAGGGCCGGCGCGCTTCCGGCGGTGATGGTCTGGGGGCGGGCCCGGCTGGTTTCCGCGCGCTGCGATTGGCGCTCTGCTGCTATGCCTGATTGCCGGATGGCGTCGGTGACCTGAGCATCGTGATCGCCGCGTAGATCACCACGGCCAGCACGATCCAGCGCATCACGTCGAGCGGGAGTGACTTTACCACCAACGCTGCGACGAGCACCGCCGGGACGCCGCCGAGCGTGAGGCCGATGGCCGGCTGCCACACCACACGACCGGAGCGCACGAATCGCATGCTCCCGACGAGCGCGGCGAACGCCCCGCTGCCCATCATGATGGGGAAGGCCGCGCGCGGGTCCATACCGAGGGCGCTGAGCAGCACGAAGGTGGGGCCGTAGTTGCCGATCCCCACCATCACGAGGGCGCCGAAGAGCACGTTGATCGAGAGCGCGAGCGCGAGGCGACCCGGCGGGAGGGACAGCGCACCGCCACCGGTCGGCATGAGCCCCAACTGACCGAGCGCCATGAACAGCGCCGCGACCAGTAGCGCTGTGCCCATGGCCTGCTGAATGGGGCGCCGCGGCAGACGGGAGACCACGGCAGCCCCGGCCCATCCGCCAACGAACGCGGCAACGATCATGAGCAGCAGCATCACCGGATCGATCTGGACCGTGGTGATGAAGATCAGCGCCTGCGTCACGACGGGGAGCGTGAGCCCCACGATCATCGTGGCCGGGAGCTGCTCATCGGGCACCATATGCAGCGTGCGGAACGCCGTCGTGGTGGTGGCGAGCGAGCCGATCCCGAGGGTGTCGAAGAAGTTCACGACCACGCCGATCAGCAGCTGCCCAAACGTGGGGCGCGACGAACCGCCGCTGCTCCGCTGCGATCGCCAGCCGCGAATGGCGACGGTCACAAAGAGGAGCGCGAGCAGGGTGATCGCGCCGATCAGTGCTTCGCGGATGGGCAGAGTGCTGGGACGCATGGCCGCAAGCTACCGCGTGGGCGATCGGCGGGCAGCAGGAACAAGCGATCCCACGTACGCGGAGACCGCTACCATGTCGTCGATGCTCATCGCGTCGCTCACCGCGTACATGGGGAGCGCGGTGCTGTCCCGGCGCGCCCGTGTGCGGAAGTTGATGAGCTGCCGCAGCATGTTGCTGGGGGAGCGGCCAGCGATTGGTGGAACATCACCTACGCCGAGCAGCCTCGGGCCGTGACAGGTGGTGCAAGCCGTGGCCGCACCGGTCGGACCGCGCACGGCGAGGCGCTTGCCGCGCGGGATGCTCCCCTCCGGCACATACGTGATGTACGGGACCCACGGGTCGCGCAGATCGTGCCGCTCGAGCGTTTCCGGCACCTCGATGAGCCGACCGGCAATGGGCTCGGTGTCGTTGCCGTCGTAGGCGTACAGGAGCCCGGCGATACGGGTGGTGGGCACCTGGCGCACCTCGCGAATCACGTTGCGGCGCGTGGGGCGGATGCGCGCGTAGTAGACGGCCGCTTCACGCACCTGCTCATCGGTCACGCCCTTGGCCACCGTATGCATGGGGCCAGTGGCGGCCACCGGGCTGGCGCTCACGCGCGTGCCGTCGCGGAAAGCGCGCACCTGCCGCACCGCGTACTCCACCGGCAGCCCCGCCAGCGTGCCGTTCTCCGGGCGCCCCTGTCCATCGGGGAGGTGGCAATAGCCGCAGGCGCGGCCATCGGGGCGCACCCCGTACTGCACCGATGGCGGCATGGGCGCATGCTGCCGTGGAAACCAGTCGGGAATGTCGAAGCCGTTCTGCACTTGCTTCATCGTGAACCGGACCGATGATCCAGGCACACTGTGCAGCAGCACGCTGTCGGGGCGCGGCGCGGGGGACAGCGGCGCCGCGAAGGGGAACGCCCACGCGGGAACGGCGAATGGTTCCCGCTGCGCCGGAAGCACAAACGGAATGGCAACGGTGCACGCGGCAATCGCGACCGTGAGGCGAGGCATGGAGGTGTTCACTGTGGCGTGCCGGTCAGCGCAGTACCCGGTCGGCGATGCGGTCCGCCATGGCCCGCGCATCCGCCGTGCTGTCGTTCGTGAGCAGCAGAATCACGGTACGCTCGGCCGGGTAGCGCACCCACGCGTGGCGCATGCCGTCCTGTGTGCCGTAGGTGGCATACCGGGTGCGCCCGCGCACCTGTTCCAGTTCGAACGGTTTTGGCGGGGTGTTGGTGTCGCGTGCGCCCGGGCGCACCACGAACCGCCCGAGTTCGAAGCGATACAGGTCGTCCACGTTGGCGCGCCATGCGCGCGACGTGCTGTCGAAGCGCGCACGCTGCATGCCGCCAATCCCCTGCACACGGCGAACGCTCGCGGCGCTCATGCGACCGCTGCTGTCGGGGGTGATTGAGGCGTTCAGCACGCCGGAGAGATTGCCAAGGTCGAACGCCGGTACGGCCGTTTCCGGCGTGAAGCGTGGCTGCACCGGAATGCCGTAGGCCCGATTGAGCAGGACCTTGCCCTCGCGCGCCACGAGTACCGCCGCGCCACCACGCACGCCGTTCTGGTACGGGCCGAACAGTTCATCGAGAAATGCGCCGTCGAGACGCGATGCCGATGCCGCCCGCGAAATCACCCGCCGTGCATTGAGGTCGAAGCGATCGCCGGGCAGTAACGTCAGGAACGGCCGCCCCGGATCGGTGAGCTCGCGCGCATTGTACACGAACCCCTTGTTGCGACCGATCACCTCGGCCGTGTCACCGCGCACCACCCAGGCTGTGCCCTCGTCTTCGCTGATCGCGAGCAGGTCGCGGCGTTTCGCCGTGAGCGAATCGTACAGGTCGGGGAGCCGCTCGCGCGCCACCACGTGCTGGTCAATCGCCGTGTTGCGCAGATACGCAAAGCCCTTGAGGTACTGCGGGTGGTTCACGATCCGGTTGTCGTTGGATGGCGCACCGCGCACGAGATAATCGCCAAGGATGCTCGCCCCCGCTGATGATCCACCCACCACCCCACCACGCGCCAACACCGCCTCGAAGGCGCGCTGGCTTTTCGTGCCCATGTACGAGTTCACCAGGCGATAGTGCCGGCCGCCGCCGAACCACACGCCGCGTGCATTGGCGATCTTCGCCACGAAGCTGTCCGCGTTGGCCACGGTGCGATCGGTGGTGTGGTACACCACCACGTTGCGGGCCCCCGCCGCCCGCAGCCCGCGCCCCACGGTGGAGAGATCCACCGAGTCCGCGCCGGCCGTGGGCACCTCCACGATGAGTGCCTCCGGGCCGCCCGCGAGTTCGATGAACTTCGCGAAGACCTCGGGCCCCTGCTGGCCCCCACCCACCACGAGCACGGAGCCGCGCTCGGGGCCCACGCGCACAGGGCTGGCCGCGCCCTGCACCGAAACGGCGGCGCGCTGATGGCAGGCGGCTACGAGCGCGAAGGCGCAGGCGGCGGGAAGGAGGGCAAGGCGCATGGCGGCGGGGAAGAGGAGACGCCAAACATACGCGCGGGAGAGCCTGAGCGATGAACGGTGAGATCTGAGAGGTCATCAGCCCAGCAGTGAGCGCTAAATCTGCGCGGGTCAGCGCTGGGCATCTGCGTTTTTCCCCTCGGTGCTATCCGCGCTGTGCGCCAGCTGCTCCACATCATGCCGCATCTGCGCCTCGCGCAGTGCCTTCTGCACGATGCGCGTGACCGTGACCGCCAGCGCGATCGCGGCGCTCACCCCCATCCACAGCATCCACGCCGGAATGGTGCCGGCACCGGGCGTCTCCGCTCCGGCCTGCCCCAGAGCGGCGTACGTGGCGATCGTGGGAATCATCCCCAGCATCGCCAGCAGAAACTGCCCCAACGTGACACTCGTGACGCCCATCGCATAGTTGGTGAGCACGAAGGGCGCGATCCCCGACAGGCGCAGCAGCACCATGAGCTTGAGCCCTTCCTGCCCCACCACCCGGTCCACGATCTGCAGCGTCTGGTTCTTTGCGATCTGCGCCTGTACCCAGCCACGCAACACCGTGCGCCCGAGTGTGAACGCGATCACGGCGCCGATGGTGGAGCCCACGAACACCAGCGCCGACCCCTTGGCCAGTCCGAATACCGC
Organism: Gemmatimonas sp.; assembly: GCF_044344655.1. GTDB lineage: Bacteria > Gemmatimonadota > Gemmatimonadetes > Gemmatimonadales > Gemmatimonadaceae > Gemmatimonas. The sequence goes on along the minus strand of NZ_JBIJCN010000002.1, from coordinate 67,238 downwards.
GCCGCCGGCAATGGTGAGCAGGAAGGCCGGCATCATGCAGATGGTGGCCACGATGTATCCGGCTACGAACGCCGCAGGCGCCCACGGCCCCAGCGAATTGACCCACTCCGTGAACGCTGGCATGTAGGGGGCGGCCAGTTTGCTGGCGCCAAGGCCAAGCCCGATCGGCACCAACATGCCTGCCAGCTTCGTGGCCCGTGAGCCGACCTCGCGCAGTGTGAGTCCCATCCCCTCAATATAGCGGCGACGGAAGCCGTGAACCGCGTGAGCGCCGAGTGCTAAGCGCACGGAGGCTGGTAAGGGCACGGAGCACGACTCACACGCATGAGGCCACGGAGAATCTCTTCTCCGTGGCCTCATGCTCTCCCTGGCTCCGTGTTGTGCTGTTCAGCCCAACCAGCGCATCACATGAGCGCCTGCATTATTGCACTGCCTTCGCCGGCCGCTTGAACCCGCCGTCGAGCGCGTTCAGGAACAGCTTGTACGTGCCGTGCGCCTGCGAACGGAACAGGATCTCCGGGCCGAACAGCCACACCGTACCCTTGCCCATGGTCGCCTCGGCCATCGCCACGCCGTCCTTCAGCAGTTCCTGACCCCAGGCCCACCCCGAGAGTAGCGGCGCGGTGTTGTCGAACGTACCCAGCACCTTCACGCCCTTCGCCGCCGCGTCGGGGCCGAGCTTCATCACCGGGCTGTTGTCGAACATCACTGCGGGACGCGCCGCCATACCAGTCGCAATGGTGGCGCTGGTGTCGAGCTTCACCTCGAGCACCGAGCCGGGGATGTAGTACTTCTCGCCGGGATACGCGCGGCCGTTGGCATCGGCCAGATGGTTCTCGATGGGCAGCCCCATCGCCTTGCCAAGGCCGATCGACGAGCCGATCGCCACGATGCGGCCACCCGCTTCCACGAACGCCTTGAGCGACGGCACCGAGCGGTCGGACACGCGCCCGAGCTCCTTGCGGTACTCGGCCGGGATGAGCGTGGTGTCTGGCGATCCGCCGAAGCCACGGCCGGCCCCCGCCTCGCTGAACATGCCGTCGGTGAACACCAGCACGTCGTACTTGGCCTTCAGGTTGCCCGCGTCGATCTCCTGCGGATACACCGTGGTGTAGCCGAATTCGAACTTCTCGAGAATCAGACGCGTCCAGCCCGTGGGCATGTTGCCGCCGTAGCGGTCCACGAGGCCGATGCGGAGCGGCTGCACGGGCTGTGCACCGCTCGGCTTCGTGTTGGCGGCGGCGAAGTTCACGCCGAGATCCTTCGCGGCATCGGCCACGACCTTGTCAGCCGCACCACCCGCGGGAATGAACCACGAACCGGCCGGCCACGTGGTGCCGCCGTCCTTGAACTCCGTGGGGATGCGCTGCGCCTTCACCTTCGCCTTGGCGAGACGGTTGGCCACCGTGCTGCCGTCGTTCACACCGGCGTGGATGAAGTAGCCGGCCTTGCCCTTCGCCACGGTGCCCGCGGGCATCGGCGTGATGCCGTTGACCTTCTCGAAGGAACCCGTGAGGCCGCCATCGAGCACACGCTCGAACTCGATGCCCATCTGGAAGGCGAGCGTCCAGCCGGCGTTGTCGTACGGCGGGATCGGCGGGCCACCCGGATAGCGGAAGTCGTTCGGATGATCCTGCGGCTCGAACATGTCGAGCACGTGCGAGCGGAACGCCTGATCGGTCTTGATCACCCATGAGCCAGCGGGGAACTGCTTGCCGTTCGCACTGAACGCCGCCGTGGCCTTGTGCACGTCGATCCCCGAGTACTGCAAGGCGCGGATGAACTTCGTGGCCGTGGGGAAGTCCTTCTGCCCGGCGCTGAGCACGTACGCGCGCGGGTCACGGTTCTCCGGCTTCTTGAGCAGCGCCATGTAGCGATCGTTCGCGACGGTGTTCATCGCGTTGGCCGCCAGGCCGCTGCCGCGTGGGCCGCCGGCGCGATTTTCGGCCGAGGCCCCGGCACGATCCTTCTGGATCTGCTCGGCCATCGCTGCCACGCGCTTGGGCGAGATCGTCCAGTTGTCCTTCTGTCCTGCCTTGATCTGGTCCTGGCCCATCACCCAGCGATTGAACAGGAACGTCTCCCGGTAGCGCGACGCCATGTCGAGGAAGGCGTAGTTGGCCGAGACCGAGTAATCGATCGACTGGCGGAACTTCCATTCCTGCGGCTCGATGGGGAGCGGCAAACCGGCCGACCGCACCTGGCGCTCCGGCACCAGCGCAATGCGCATGGGCGTGGGATTGCCGATCGTTTCGGTGAGGATGCCGATCTGGTTGTGGTAGTAGCCCGTGGTGCGTAGGCCGCCGTTCCACCAGGTGCTGTAGTTGGAGCCCGCGCGGAAGGTGAGGCCGGGCTTGTGTTCGAGCACGAAACGGTGATTGAGCGCCGCACCCACGAGGTCGAGGCCCGTGATCATTGCCGGGTGGAACCAGTAGTTGGCCGGGTCCCGGTACGGCGGCGCCGCCATCACCGTGCCCGTGGGGCCCGTCTGGTGATGGTTGTACATGATCTGCGGATGCCACTCGACGAACAGCTGCTGCGACATGTTGCGCGTTTCGGCCAGCGCGTTCATGTACGAGTCGCGGTTGTTGTCGTGACCGGCGTACTTCTCATACAGGCGCGGGATGGTGGCCGTGGTGCGCTTGAGCTTATCGCTCTCCTTCATGTACCAGTTCGTAACGAGCTCCATGCCGTCCGGATTGGCGTGCGTCATGAGGATGACCACGTCGTTCAGGATCCGCTGTGTTTCGTCATCGGTGCGGCTGGAGAGCTGCCAGAGCGTTTCCATCAGCTGCTGCGCACCGAGGACTTCGGTGGCATGCAGGCCGCCGTCGATCCAGAAGATCACCTTGCCTTCCTTGGCCATCGCGGCCGCGGCGGCGGAGTCTACCCCATCGGCTTTGGCGAGCTTCGTGGCGATCTCCTTGTACCGCGCGAGCTTCGTGTGATTCTCGGGGCTCGTGACGATCGCCATGATCTGCGGGCGCCCTTCTTCCGTGCGGCCAATCGTGTCGAGCGAAACCCGGTCGCTCTCTCTGGCCACGGTGGCGAACCACTGATGCAGCTTCGTGTAATTGGGGAGCTCGTAGTCGGCACCGATCTTGTGGCCGAAGAACTGCTCCGGCGTGGTGCGCTGCTGCGCCTCGGCGGTGAACGGGACCGCGGCCAGCAACAGGGCCGTGGACCATCGGGTCACGCTACGCAGACGATGCGGGGCGGGCATCTGGGGCATCTGGGGACGGGTGGAGAGTGCAGGGTCAGCCGGGTGGCTACCGGACCTCCCTGAGGCGGCTTCCGGAACAGGGTTCCGGGACCTAGCGGGAGCACGGGGGTACCAGAAGGACTACGATGCGGGCGCGGCCCGCGTTGGGTAAGATCCACGGGAGCCTTGCTCCCCCTCGTCTCACATTCCTTACCACACCATCCCATGCGCTTTCGCCTTTCCTTCGCGCTGGCCTCGGCGCTGAGCCTTTCCGCCTCGGTCGCCGCTGCCCAGCAGACCCCGCCCAAAGCCGGTACCGCCGACAAGGGGCATGCCGGCATGGACCACGCCGCCATGCACGCCGAGCATATGAAGCAGATGGGCGCTGCCAAGCCTGCGGCCTGGAAGGAGCTCGACGCCTACCACATGCTGATGATGGCCACGTGGCACCCTGCCAAGGACAAGGGTGACCTGGCGCCCACGCGCGCAAAGATCGGCGAGATGGTGACTGCCGCGAAGGCCGTGGCGGCCTCCACGGCGCCCACGGCCTGTCAGAAGCCCGAACTGGCCAAGGCGCAGGCGGGGCTCACCGCAGGGACGGAGAAGGTGCAGGCGATGGTGGCGGCCAAGGCCGATGACGCGGCGCTCAAGGCGGCGATGAAGGGGCTGCACGATGCCTTCGAGGTACTCGAGGAAGGGTGCAACACGGGCATGAAGCATTGACGACGTGCCCACGCAAAAGGGGAGCGACCGGTCGGTCGCTCCCCTTTTGCGTTCACACATCGTCCGCGGATCAGATGATCTCGCAGGCACCACCGGCGCACGCCACGGTATCGGCGAGCGTGGTCATATCGGTGCCTTCCCACAGCGCCGTGTAGTCGACCGTGCGGTACACGAGGGCGTTCCACTTGGCCATGTCGGTTTCGGTGGTCACCTCTTCACGCGGCGCCTGGGCGTAGACCTTGTCGCCTGTTTCGCGGAGCAGCGAAATGCCGGTGAAGTAGCCGCGGTTCTCGAAGATGAACTGCTGCACGGCGTCCCACTCCTCGTCGCGCACGGTGACCGTGTTGGACACGTTGTGGTGCAGGCCGGGGTTGTACGTCTCGTGACGACGGCCGGCGACCACCCAGTGCTGCTGCACGAGGCGCACGTACTCGAGGAACTGCACCGCGCCCACGTCCTTGCGGAGGATCGCATCGGCCGGCGCCGTCACCGGGAAGGTGATCACGTCGGTCGTATCGGGATCCCACGCCGACGCTTCGGTCATGTGCGGGTTGTTCATCTTGAACCACTGGTACACCGGCTCCGTGCGCGCAGCTTGCACGCGACGGAAGTAGTGGCGCGCGTGGTGCGGGTGGATCCCCGAGCCCGCGCCCAGCACGAGGCTGGCGGTGCCTTCGGGCTTCACGCAGGTGATGCGCGCCGCGGCCGGGATACCGAGATGGCTGGCGACCGCCGCGTTGGTGTCGAGGCACTCCTGCGCACCGCGCTCCAGCACCTGCGGGTTGAGCAGGAGCGACGGGCGATCGAGGATACCGCAGATGCTCACGCCTAGCAGCGACTCACGCTCGTTGATGTACCGCGTGGCGGCACCGAGGTAGGGGATGGTCGTGTACGCCGCCTGCAGCGTTCCGAGCAGCGACGCCGCGCGGCAGCAGGCGAGGAACCCGGCCTCGTCGTCGCAGGCGTTGGCGTTGATCGTGGTGAGGTTGCACATCTGCCAGCCACTCACGGTGCTGCCCACGTCTACGCCGGGCATGCCGTATTCGGCGAGCTTGGCCTGCGCCGCGTCGTCCACCACGGCGAACGGCGCGAGGCCGATCTCCACGCACGGGTTGGCGCCGTACTCCACATCGTCCACGAAGTAGAAGCCCGGCTCGCCGAATTCCTTCTGCAGCTCGAAGAGCTTCTGGAAGTCGCCTTCGGTGTGCTTGTCGCGCACGAGCACGGCGGAGTTGTTGGACTTGCCGCGCTGCGGGTTGGTTTCGAACCAGTTGCCGGTCTTCGCGGCCGCCATTTCGTCGTCGTCCGCCGAGAAGAGGCAGATCGTGGCCGAGCGACGGATGCCGCCCGAGAGCACGGCGACGGCGACGTGCATGAGGATGTCGTACACCTCGATCGGGCGGAGCGAACGACCCGATACCTGCTCGAGCATGCGCTCGACGGCGCTCAGCGCCTTCTTGAGCGGGATGTGCCCGGGGGCGCGGCCGCCCGAGGTGCGGAGGGGGGCGCCGCGACGGCGGATGCCCGAGTAGTTGAACTCGATCTTCTTGTTGTCGAGATAGCTCTGGATGAGCGCGCCGAGTGCGTCCGCCCAGCCCTCAAGCGTGTCTCCCACTGTGTAGTGGATGACCTCGAGATCGTTTTCGGCGCCGCGCACCGGGAAGGCCGGCAGCTGCGCCACGTGATGCTTCTGTACCGAGAAGCCCACGCCCGTGCCCGACATAAGGAGGAAGAACGCCTCCTTGAACGCGTCCACGCGGTTGATGTGCGTGAAGGCGCAGTTGAACATGCGGGCGTTGTTGGCCTCGATGGCCTGGCCGCCGAACTGGAGCGAGCGCATGGACGGGAGGATCGCCTTGCGCTGCAGCGCCTGCTCGGTCTCGTCCATCAGCGCGCGCAGCGTACGCCCGCCGAAGCCGGCGACCGGGAGGTCAAGCTTGTCGGCGAAGTGAGCGCGGTGCATGTCCATCACGCGCGTGAACGCCTCCGACGGCGTTTCGCGGCGGCCGAGGTCTTCCCGGTAGCGCGAGTAGCGCGACAGGAAGATGTAGTCCTGCAGGCCGTCTTCTTCGTGGGCGTGGAGCCGGACCTGGGCGCGCTGGGCGCGATAGATCACGTAGCGCTTGGCCACGTCCCAATGACCGCGCGCGGCGATCATCATTTCGACGACGTCCTGGATTTCCTCGACGGTGGGCGTGCGCTCCTGCGCTTTGCGCTCCACGGTGTTGACCACGAGCTGCGTGATTTCGCAGACGTCGGCGAACTCGGTGAACCCGAGGCCGAAGCGGTGCCCGGCGTCGCTGGCGTGCGGGTTGATCGCGTCGTCGTGGCGCGCAGCCCAGAAGGCCAGGGCGATGGCGCGCGTGATGCGCTCCGGGTCCCAGGAGGCTCGACGGCCGTCGCGCTTGATAACTTCGGTGATGGTGCGCACTCCGGTCGAGTCGTAGCTCCCAAACTGCGGGCGAACCTCGGCGCGCGGGACGACGGACGTGGTCATTCGGTGTCTCCAGAGGGGGATAAAAGCTGCGTGTGCACACCCACCCGAGGACGTTCACCCGTCGCTCGTGCCCCCCACGTGATCGTGAGCAGCACGAAGGCCCCCGGCAGACAACGCAGGGAGCCCAGACGGGGCCGCGCGCATCTCATGAAAACGGTGCGGCGCAGCAATCCCCGGCGAACCCTCCCTCGAGGGGGCGCGCGGACTCGGACACTGGCAGGTCTTCTGGCTCGGGATTCGTCCTCGGAAGCGGCCTTCCCGCGCCAGACATGGCGCAGTGGCGGGAAGCTTCCTCGTCATCCCTTACAGCGGCGGGGCCGCCCCGGGTTCTCACCGGAGTTCCCTCTTAGCGCCGACCTCTGGGTGCAGAAGCCGGTGACCAGTGTCTATGTCGTAAAGCAGGCGATCTCCCCTTGCCCGGCCGCACACGTGCGGGCGAGCAAGGGAAGAACAACTTCCGGCTTTCTGGCCACGGAGTCAAGAGACAGTTTGACCACTGGGACCGGATAATGACTCGGGTAAGTAACAGTCCGGTTTTGGGCGCCCGGATTCCGGGGGTCGCCGGGCGCCCCCGGTCGTTCACATCGCGATTTTCTTCCCTTCGGCCTTCTTCTTCATCTCCCGCAGGTGCTCTTCCATCTTGAGGCGCGGGATGCCGTTCCTGAGCCACTCGGGCGCCGGCTGCCCCTTGAGGTAGCTGTCCCAGTACTCCATGAGGCGCAGTGAGTAGTCACGCCGGTTCTTCAGCTGCGCCAGGCCGTGATTCTCCCCCACGTACTCGAGCAGGATCACGTCCTTCCCGAGCTGGCGGAGCGTGTTGTAGTACGTGATGCCCTGGTTGAAGTCCACCGCGCCGTCCTTGTCGTCGTGCAGGATGATCAGCGGCGTCTTCACCTTGTCGGCGAAGCGGTTGGGGGAGTTGCGCTCGTAGGCCTCGCGGTGGTCGAGGAAGTTGCCCTTGAAGCGCCCCTGCGAGCTCTGGAAGATCCCCTGGTTGGCACTGCCGGTGTTCCAGTACACCGAGCTGTACATGCTGATCATGTCGGTGAGCGGCGCCCCGGCCACCGCGCTCTTGAAGATGTTGGTCTGCGTGACCAGGAAGCTGGTCTGGTAGCCGCCCCACGAGTGGCCGTGCAGTCCCACATTGGTGCTGTCCACCACGCCCGTGCGGATCGCCGCCTTCACGGCCGGCACCACGCTCCATACCGCGCTCATCCCGGGGTCGTTGATCTTGTACACGATGTCCGGCAGGAACACCGCGTAGCCGCGCGACGCGTGCACGCCGATCAGCGCGTTGGGGGAGCTCGAGAAGTTCGGGGCCCAGAAGGTGTGCAGGTTATCGGACTGGAGCTCGTAGATGAACGTGAGCGTGGGGTACGACTTGCCCGGTTCATAGTTGGCGGGGAGCACCAGCACGCCCTGCAGTGAATCGCCCTTCTCGGTCACGTAGTCCACCAGGCGCGAGCCGGACGACCACGCGACGCCGTTCATGCCGGGGTTGGCATCGGTGAGACGCACCGAGTCGGCCAGCGCACCGGCGCCGTAGCTGATGCGCCAGTAGTCAGGGAAGCGCGACGCGGTCTGGATGCTTGCCACCCACACGTCGGCGCTCTTTGCCTTCATGGGCAGATGCCGCGCCTCGCGCCAGCCGGTGAGTGCCACCGCACCGGCCCTCGCCGGATCAATACGGACGATCGCTTCCTTCTTGGTGCGCGCCTGCAGCGCCGCCATGTAGAGCGGCTTGGTGAGGTCGATGCCGCGCTCGCGTGCGTCGGTCACGATGCGCCGGGCGTAGCGGATGCGCTTCGCCTTGCCGTCCACCGTGAGGTTGGTGAATTGCGTGCCGGTGAGCGATACGCGCCACACGTCGTAATTGTCCTGCAACAGCACGAACTTGCCGTCCTTGCTGAAGCCGAGGAACTGCGTGGCGGGGCGATCCACGTTGTGATCATCCTCGGTGTCGATGAACGAGACCGGCGCGCCCTTGGTGAGGTTCGTCGTGCCCTTCGTCGCGATGTCGAACGCCTGCCAGTGGCCGTCGTCCCAGTACGTGACCGTGCGGCCGTCGGGCGACAGCTGCGGCATGCTGCGCGCGTCCTGCTTCACCAGCGTCTTCTCGCCCGTGCGCGCGTTCACCACATAGATGTCGCGGCGCTGGATGCCGTCCACGCTGCTCTGCCGCTCGTAGGGGCTGCTGTCGGTGCCCAGCAGCCACGCGTCCCGACCACCGAGGCTGCCGGTGCGCACCACGTCGTCGGTGAGCTGCACCACCTTCTGCGAGGCGGGCAGGTAGGTGGCCACGAACGAGAAGCCACGGTCGGCCTGCTCCTGCACCAGCTGCATGCTCTGGAGGCGCGGATCCTTGTGGTGCCACAGGATGAGCGTGGGGCGGTCGTCGTCGTCGAGCTGTTCGCTCTTGGGGACCGGCGGCGCGGCCACGCGCAGGCCAATCACGAGGCCGTCGAGTGCGTCCATCCAGCGCGGCGTACGGTCAGGGCTGATCTCCATGCCGTTCGGGAGCGCGACGGTGCCGCCGGCGCCGACGACCACACGTTGCGGCGCGGGCGTGCCGATACGCGACACCCCGATGGCGGTCCACGTGGTGTCGGTGTTGGCACTGTCGGCCACCCCCTTGAGGAAGGCGAGGGCGTTGAGCGTATCGCTCCAGGCGAGGCGGCGATAGAACGCCTTGCCGGCGTCGAGACTCTTCACCACACCCGTGGTGAGTTCGCGCAGCTGCACCCCGTTCCCCACCTGTTCGCGGGCCTCGATCGCGTAGGCGAGCTGGTGTCCCGCCTCGTCGAAGGCAAAGTCGCTCACGTTGCCGATGTTGAACACCGCGCTCGTGCCCAGCTCGTGCAGCAGCAGGTCGGTGCCGTCCACGCGCGGGCCGCCGCCCATCAGGTTGCCGCCCATGCCGGGGGCGCCCGGCGCCGGGCCGCCCGCCGGGCCGCCGCCGCCCGCCGGTGCATCGGGGCCGAAGGCCTGCATAGCGATGTATTTCGGCGCCTCGCCACCGAAGGCGATCCGGCGGATGCGGTCGAACTCGCGCTGTTCTCCCGTGGCGAGGTTCACCACGAGTGCCCGGCTGACGATGGGGCGGCGCTGCTGACGCAGCTTTTTCTGTTCGGCCGCTTTGGGGTAGACCAGCATGGCCACCCAGCGCCCGTCCGCGGCCATTACCGGCGCGCCACCGTTGGCGGGCGGCTCCCCGATCGGGAAGCGCAGCACCTTGCCGCCGGCGGTCGTCTGGCGGACCACGACTTCGGCGTCGCCCTCGTTGGGGGCGAGCAGGTGGGCGAACCACGCCCCATCGGACGACAGTGTGGCACCGCGAATGGACTTCCACGCCGAGATGTCGGCGGGGGTCATGGCGCGGCGCGCGGCACTCGGCGTGGCGCTTTGCGTGGCGCTTTGCGTGGCGCTTTGCGCCTCGAGGGCGACGGGCACCACGGCGATTGCGGTGAGCGTCAGCCCGAGCGTGAGGGCTGCGCTGTGCGGGCGGGGTAGGTGCATCGGAGCTCCGGGTGAGGGACCACCGAAGATACGCGATGACAGCCGCGGCCGTCGGCTCGGATGGTACCGGTGCCCGCGCGGATGCCAAAACGCCGAACACCCCCTGCGGATGGCAGGGAGTGTTCGGCGTGTCGGGTCAACGCGGCGTCGTCGGGGTTCGCCCTAGAACTTCACGATGTCGAGATAGGCGTTGCGGAAGGTCTCCACCTGCGGGAGCGTGGCATCCTCGAGCGACGGGGCGTAGCCAACGAACACGTCCGGGCTGGCGATGCGCTTGACCGGCGCATCGAGCCACGCGAAGCATTCGTCGGCGATGCTCGCGGCGATTTCGGCGCCGTAGCCCCACGACAGGGAGTCTTCGGTGGCCATGATCACGCGGCCGGTCTTCTTCACGCTCGCATACACCGTTTCCTTGTCCCACGGCGAGAGCGTGCGGAGGTCGATCACCTCCACGCTCGGGCCGCCCTCTTCCTCGATCTGCTTCGCGGCCACGAGGGCGCGCTGCACGGTGGCGCCGTAGGTCACGAGCGTCACGTCGGTACCCGGCTTGAGGATGCTGGCCTTGCCGAACGGGATCATGAAGTTCGGGCCGGGATACTGCGCCTTGTTGTACGTCTGGCGATACAGGTGCTTGTGCTCCAGGAAGATCACCGGGTCATCGCAGCGGATGGCGGTGCGCAGCAAGCCGCTGGCATCGAGCGCGTTGCTGGGACACACCACGCGCAGGCCGGGGTTGTGCGTGAACAGCGACGCCCCGGTCTGAGAGTGATAGATGGCGCCGCGGATGTAGCCGCCGTAGGTGGTTCGAATGACCACAGGGGAACTGAACGCGTTGTTGGAGCGCCAGCGCATCGTGGCCAGTTCATCGCGGATCTGCATGAACGCCGGCCAGATGTAGTCGAAGAACTGGATTTCGACCACGGGCTTGAATCCGCGATGCGCGAGCCCGATCGCGCGGCCGACGATGTTGGCCTCGGCGAGCGGCGAGTTGTACACGCGCGCGCTGCCGTACTTGGTCTGCAGGCCGTGCGTGACCTTGAACACGCCACCCTTGCCCTTGACCTTGCCGAGGTATTGGTCGCGCGACACATCGGCCACGTCTTCGCCGAAGACGAGGATGCGTTCGTCGCGCGCCATCTCGTCGCGCATGCAGGCGTTGAGGAGGTCCACCATCGTGGTGGCGCCGCCCTCGAACTGGGGATCGTCTTCGGTGTCGAAGCGCTCCGACGTGGGGTCCACGTCGGGGGAGTACACGGCAAACGGCACCGTCTCCCCGCCGGGCATGGGCTGCTCGAGGGCGTCGTCGGTGGCGGCGAGCACGTCGGCGTCGACGCTGTCCCGCAGCGCCTGCAGGTCGTCGGCGGTGGCATGCCCCTGGGCGATCAGCCAGGCCGGGAAGGTGGTGAGCGGGTCGCGTGCGGCGTCGGCGTCGCGCTCCTCGGGCGGCCGGTAGAACACTTCGTCGTCCGACAGCGAGTGCGAGTACGGGCGAATGACCTTGGCGTGCACGAACGCCGGTCCCTTCCGCTCGCGGGCGTGCTGCACGGCGCGCTGCATCACCTCGTACGAGGCGAGGAAGTCGCAGCCATCCACTTCCTGGATGTAGAGGCCGGGGAACGACGACACCAGCTTGGAGATCGAGCCGCCGGCGGTGTTGACCTCGACGGGGACCGAGATGGCGTAGCCGTTGTCCTCGACGAGGTAGACGATGGGGAGCTGCAGGTTGGTCGCGGTATTGAGCGACTCCCAGAATTCGCCTTCGCTGGTCGTGCCGTCGCCGGTGGTGACGAGCGTAACATCGTCACCCTTGAAGCGGTCGTCGGTGAGTTCGAGCTGGCGGGCGCGCAGCGTGGCTTCGGCGCTGCCGACGGCCTGCAGGAACTGGGTGCCCGTGGGCGACGACACCGTGGTGATGTTGAGCGCCTTGTGCCCCCAGTGGCTGGGCATCTGGCGCCCGCCCGAATTGGGGTCGATGGCGGCGCCCACACTGCTATACAGCATCTCGGCCGGCGTCATGCCCAGCTGCAGGCAGAGCGCGCGGTCGCGGTAGTAGAGATAGAACCAGTCGTACGCGGGACGCAGCGCCATGGCCGCCGCCACGCCGATCGCCTCATGACCGGCGCCGGAGATCTGGAAGTAGATCCGGTTCTGACGCTTCAGCTGGATTTCTTTATCGTCGAGCTTTCGCGACGTGTACATCACGCGATAGGCGCTGATGAGCTGGTCGCGGGTCAGCGCCGATGCGCTGGCGGGCTCGCTGGCCTCGCCCTTGCGGGCGCGGCTCGGACGGGTCGATGTGGCCATCTGAGGACTCGAGGGAAAACTGATCGCGGGCAACCCACGCAAATTAGTCGGTGGACGCGCCGGATGTGCCACCGCGACCGTTGCGACAACCCGGGCGCGGAACCACCTCGCGCTTGCCTCGCGTTGGTCCGGGCAACAGGTTGGGATTCGAGTCTGGACTCACCAGTCATCCGTCATGCAAGCCCCCATTTCGCCCATGAAGCCGTCCACCGGCCACTGCATCTTCTGCGACCTCATCCGCGGTGCGGCCGAGGTGTCGATCTGTTACGAGGACGCCATGGCGATTGCCTTCCTCGATATCCAACCGGTCAACCCGGGGCACGTACTGGTCGTCCCTCGAGATCACTACGAGGTGCTGCAAGACGTCCCGAAAGCGTTGGGGGCGCACCTGTACCAGGTGGCCGCCAAATTGATCCCGGTGGTGCAGTCGGCGTCGGGGGCGACAGACATGAATATCGTCGTCAATTCGGGCGCGGCGGCGGGGCAGAACGTGATGCACTATCACATTCACCTGATCCCGCGTCGCGACGGGGACGGGTTCGACGTGCCGCTGCCGTTCCCGAGCTCGGTGATGCCCAACCGCCAGCAGCTTGACGCGATGGCGGCGCGGATCGGGAGCATGCTCCGTGATCCGCTCCGCAACGGCGGCATGAAGCAGGACTGATACGCAGCTGGTCCCGTTTTGGCGTGCGGCGCTATTGACGGGAGCAGGAACGTGATCGTATAGTCGCGCATCGTGGGTCGGGTGTGCGAGCAAATGCTGGTCCTGCTGCGCACCGAGCCACGCCCGGGTTCTTCGACGGTTGGCGTGTCCACTTGGTGTTCCAGGAGGATGATGCGCTCCACTCGCGGTAGCTCCCCGATGCGCGGCCCCGCGGCCGTGCCCTGCCGGCCGCTGGTGTTCCGGCCGCGCCCCGCTGTCTTTCCCGCCGGCGCGATCCGCCCCGCCGCGAGGCTCACTGCCCGCGTCGGGGCGTCTTCTTTGCGAGGAGGGTGACGCATGGCCAAGCGCCCAGCCCTCAAACTGAGCCGCGGTTCGGCCCGCGATCGCAACAGCAATGCCCGCGGCACCCGTCCTTCCAGAAGTGAGGCGGTCCGCACCCGGGGGAGCCGTCGAACACAGGAACCGGTCCGTGCCGGTGGCAGTCGCCCCGGTAGTCGGCGGGGCAACACGCCGCGGCCCGTGATCGTGCACGTGGCGATGAAGCGCGCGTTGCGACGGGGCGCGCTGCGCGACTGCAGTCAGAAGTGCGTGTATTGCGCCACGTCGCTCGATCAGCGCACCGCCACGCTCGACCATGTGGTGCCGCTCGCCCACGGCGGGGCCCACGATCCCGGGAACCTGGTGACGGCCTGCGGCCCGTGCAATCGACTCAAGGGCGATCGGCTGCCGTTCGAGTTCTTCGCGCGGCATCCCTGGGCCGGAGCCAACTTCGTGCGCTACGCGCGCAATGTGACACGCGCGCTCAAGCGGGGCGCGCGGCGCGCGGTGAGTCTCGCATTTGCCCGGCTCGACGAGGAGTTGGCGGCGTGAGGACGCGCGCGACGGGGCGGCCCTTGGGATTGGTGCCGATGGTGCTGGTCGTGGTAGCGGCGACGGTGGGGCTACTCGTGATCTAGCTATCGCAGGGGGTCGGGGTCGTGGTCTGGGTCGACCGCCGTGGCAGGTAGACTTCGACCCAGACCACGACCCCAACCACGATCCGACGTCATGTCCCGTCCCGGCCTACTCGCCGAAGCTTCCTGGCCTCACATCGCAAGCCGTTCCTGGCCCGTCGCCTTGCTGCCGTTCGGTGCGACCGAGCCGCACAACACCCATCTGCCCTACGGCACCGACACCCTGCTGGGGAGCGAAGTCGCGGCGCGGGTGGCGGCGGCGTGCATCGGGCGCGGCACCAACGTGATCGCGCTGCCCGCCATACCGTTTGGGGTGAACACCACGCAGCTCGACTTGCCGCTCACGATCAACGTCATGCCCAGCACGCAGCTCGCGCTGCTGCGCGATGTGATCCGGAGCCTCGAGCCGCACGGCGTGCGAGCGCTGGTGCTGCTCAACGCGCACGGCGGGAACGAACTGCGCGCGCTGGTCCGTGAGCTACAGCCCTCCACGTCGCTCATGCTGGCGATCGTGAACTGGTGGCAGGCCGCAGACCCCGCCACGTTCGACGTGCCGGGTGATCACGCCGGCGAGCTCGAGACCGCGGCGGTCATGCACGTGGCGCCGCACCTGGTGGCGGCCAATCGCGCAGCGTGGGGCGAGGGACGCAGCCATCCCAGCACGCTCGAGGGCGTGCGGAGCGGCGTGGCGTGGATGCCGCGCCGCTGGACACAGGCCACCGTCGACACCGGGGTGGGGGATCCGCGCGCGGCGACGGCGGAGAAGGGCGAGCAGTTCATGACGGCGGCCGTCGAACGCATCGCGGCGTTCTGCTGCGAACTGGCGGTCGCCGATCCTCGGCGGCTCTGGGCGCCGCCGGCCTGAGGTTGGGGACGGTGCGCCGACGACGAGGATGGGCTAGAAATCCACCGGCCGCAGATACGACTCGCCGATGCCGCTGTGGCTCACCAGCGCCGTGGCGGGTGGCCGACGCTTCCAGTGTGTTCCGTTGAGGCGACGTGACACCGTGACGAGTTCGTCCTCCCCGAAGCCGCGGGCACGCATCGCTTCGTGCGAGAAACCGTGCAGCATGCCGTTCAGGATCTCGTCGGCGCGCGGGTAGCTGATCCCGAGGTCACCCTCATCGGTCTGTCCCACGATCAGGTCGGCCGTGGGGGCCTTGTCCACGATCACGTCGGGCACGCCCAGATGCCGCGCGAGCTGCCACACCTGCGTCTTGTACAAGTCGCCGATCGGATTGACCGGCGGCGAGTCGTCGGCATGCCAGGTGAAGTAGCCGAGGAGCCGCTCCGTCTTGTTGCCGGTGCCAAGGGGGAGCGCCCGATAGCGCGCCGACAAGTCGAAGAGCGTGATCATGCGCAGGCGCGCCATCACGTTGCCGCGTCGGCCGCCATCGGCGTCGGGCTCGTGGGCGAGATAACCGTCGACCGCTGCGCTGATATCCACCGTGCGCGACTCGATACCGAGCGCATCGATCACCAGCTGTGCATGTTCGAGCGACTCCAGACTCGACGTGCGGTACGGCATGCGCACTCCGATCACATTGTCGCGGCCGAGGGCTTCCACCGCGAGATAGGCGGTGACGGCGGAGTCCACGCCGCCGGAGATGCCGATGACGGCCTTGCCATAGCCGCGGCGTGCCATCTCCTCGCGCAGGAAGCCAATCAGCCAGTCTTCGGTGAGTTCCGGATCGAGACCCAGTGGCGGCGGGCCGCCGTGATCGCGCATCCCGTGGCGCACCACCGGCAATTGCTCCGGCAGGGCGCGCACGACGGTGTTGGCCTTCTCCAGCAGGTCGGTGGGGATCGCGAACTCGCCGGTCGTGAAGCCACGTGCGCCGCGCAGCAAGTCGGCGGCTGCGGGTTCCGGGCCGTCGTACGACAGGGCCACCGGCCACCCTTCGGTCACCCGCTTCACGTTGTCGAGCACGTGCGGCAGCGCCACGCGCAGGTCACTGAGCAGCGGGCTATCCGCGCGTGCGCGCACGAGATCATCGAGGTCGATGGTGAGCGAGACGAAGCTCTCGTCCCACACGGGTGCGCGACCGCGCACGTCGCCGCCGGGACCGACGAGGTGCGACGTGCCGAAGAACCGCTTGCCCCCTTCGCTGCCCACGAGGTTCACGAAACTCGCGTACACCCCATGCTCTTCGGCGATGTCGCGAATGAGCCGCTCCCATCGCGCCGCGCTGTAGGGTCCGGGAATCCCGTCGTTGCGCGGCCACGGCCCACGGGCCGGCGCCGCGGACGAGATAAAGACGAGCTGCGCGCCGTCGAGGGCGGCCAGCGTGCCACTGATCGAATGCCAGGCATCCTCGCAGACAAGGATGGCGGCACGGCCCCACGGTGTTTCGAACGCACGAATGTCGGTGCCGCGCTCCACGAAGCGCTCTTCGTCGAAGAGCCCGTAGGTGGGGAGAAAGTTCTTGCGGTGCACATGGCGCACATTGGGCGGGCCATCATCGAGACCGATCGTGAGGTACGCGGCGCTGTTGTGCAGCGTCTCGCGCCACCGCTCGTAGAAGCCCACCACGACGTCGAGCGGAACTGGCTCGATCCCCGCCGAGGCGCACGCCGTGCGGTACGCATCATCGAGGTCGTAGGCGAGGGCCCCCGCGGTGCAGGCGACTTCGCGCACGCCCCCTTCCACGAAGTAGCCCGACAGGGCGGTCTCCGGGAATTGGACGATCTGTGGGCGCGGCTCCAGCGTGGCGGCCTGCGCGCACAGGCGGCCGATGCGAGCAAGGTTGCCGGCCGTGTCGCCCTTGCGGGGGGCGAACTGGCACAGCGCGATGGTCAGGGGACGAATCGGGTCACCGGGCATGGCGGAAAGATAACGGAACACCGGGCCAGACCGGCGGGGCCCAGGGCTCGTCACGAACCGACGGAGTCGTCCCGTGTAGAATTCCCACTATGCCTACCGCGCGGTCGTTGCCCCCTGCCATCCTGTGGTTCGTGCCGTCTGCCGCCCTGCTGCTGGCCGCCGCCCCGTGGCTGGCCGCCGGGGCGCAGTCCACGCCGGCGCCGACTGGTGAACCCTGGCGTATCATCACCCCGCCCCAGGTCACCCTCGTGCTGGGGCGCGACGGCTCGGTGATCGGCGAGATCGGCCGCGAACGCCGCCTCAGTGTGCCGCTGCGCACGCTCCCGAAATACGTGGGGCAGGCGTTCATCGCCGTCGAAGACAAGCGCTTCTACCAGCACGACGGCGTGGACCTCGTGGGCGTGGCGGGCGCGCTCAAGGACGCCGTCACCAGAGGCAACATCCGCGGAGCGAGTACGATCACGCAGCTGCTGGTGGGGAACATGCACCCCGACGTGATCGACCGGCGCGACCGCTCGCCAACGCGCAAGCTCCGCGAGCAGCAGGCGGCGCGCGAAATGGAGAAGCGCTACAGCAAGGAGCAGATCCTCGAGGCGTTCCTCAACCAGCTCGACTTCGGGCGTGGGGCGTTCGGCATCGAGATGGCGGCGCGGCAGTATTTCGGCAAGGCGGCCGCCGACCTGTCACTGGCCGAGGCGGCGAGTCTCGCGTCGATGCCCAAGAGTCCCACCATCTACGATCCGTCGCGTAACCCCGATCGCAATCGCGAACGGCGCAACACGGTGCTCGCCTTGATGGCGGAGCAGGGGTACCTCACGCCGGCGCAAGCGGCCGTGGCGCAGCGTGCACCGCTCAAGACGGTAAACCGGCTCGACAAGCTCGCGCCCTGGGTGACCGATGTGGTGCGCGTGCAGGCCGAGCGTGCAGGCGTGACGGTGACCACGGGCGGGTACCGCATCACCACCACCATTGATCCGGCGCTCCAGCGCAGTGCGCAACGCGCCCTCTCGGAGGGGATCGACGAGATCGAACAGCGGCCGGGCTTCCGTGGGCTCCGGTGCGCGACGCGCGTTCCGCCACCGTTATCGGCCGCCGCCGCGCGCACGCCCCGAACCAACGCCTGCCTCGAAGGCACCGTCGTGGTGCTCGATCCGACCACCGGCGAGGTGCGCGCGCTGGTGGGTGGGCGGGACTACGCGCGCTCGTCGTTCAATCGCGCCGTGGACGGCAACCGGCAACCGGGGTCGAGCTTCAAGGCCTTCGTGTACGCGCAGGCGATGAGTCAGGGGGTGACCGCCAATGCACTCGTGGCCGACACGGCGCTACGCGTGCGGCTCGACAACGGCCAGATATACGCGCCCGACAACGCCGACCACGAATTTCAGGGCCTGCTCACCCTCCGCGAGGCGCTCACGCGCTCGCGCAATCCGGTGGCGGTGCAGCTGGCGATGTCAGTGGGGATGGACAGCGTGATCGCCCTCGCGCGGCGCGCCGGTCTGCGCGCGCCGATCGCGCCATATCCCTCGAGCGCGCTCGGGGCGAGCGTCGTGCAGCCGCTCGATTTCGTGGCGGCCTATGCCGCCTTCGACAACGGCGGCGTCTCGGTCGATCCCCGCTTCATCACACGTGTGGAGGATCGGACGGGGCGCACGGTCTTCGTCCCCCAGGGCGCCCCCATGCGGTCTGCGATGGACCCGCGCGTGGCGTTCATCATGCGTGACATCATGAAGGATGTGGTGGAGCGCGGCACCGCGACGGCACTGCGTGGCCTCGTGCCCGCGCGTGTGCCGGTGGCCGGCAAGACGGGCACCACCAACGACAACACCGACGTGTGGTTCGTGGGGATGACGCCCGAGCTCGTGGCCGGCGTGTGGCTGGGGTTCGACAGGCCCGCGATGATCGCCCCCGGCGCCGCCGGTGGTACCCTCGCCGCGCCGATTGCTGGTCGCGTCCTGGCGTCAGCCTACGAGGGGCGCACCGCCGGTCTCTGGACGCCCCCCCCAGGTGTGGTTGCCGTCGAGCTGGATCGCACGACCGGCGCACCCGCCGACGGACGTACCCCCGCGGATCGGCGCTACACCGAGTGGTTTCTCACCGGCACCGAGCCTGGAGCGGTCGGCTGGGCCCTCAGTCTTTTTCGTCTGGGGCCGATCGGGCATTAATGAACGACGCTCGGCGCGGCTCTCCGTCGCGTTGCGTCGCCACTTCGGTGTCGGCCTCGCAGGGACGATCTGCATATTTTCCGGGACTGAATGGTTTCGCGGAACTCCATCGAATTCCTCGAAGCATGCCATAGCGACAATCAATTTCTCGAAGTCGTCGCGGTGACCTATATTGCCACTTGAAGGGGAGTAGCCTCGTCCGGCGGGTGAGCGCCCGCCGGATGCTGCCGGTTCGTCAACACTGCGCGTGCGAGGGCGCACGGGCCGGCAGGTCGCTCGCTGAGCGATGCGCGAGACCTTCGCGACCGTGATGTCGGCTGTACCGCACGGGCTGTATAGCCTGAGGATATCGCGGAATACGCGGAGCGCTCGCACTTCGCACATCCCGATGCAGCCATGCGAATCTCGTCTGTCTCCCTGTCGCGCCCCGCGATCGGCGCGCTCCTCGCGCTCCCCGTCCTTACCGGGTGCGCCACCATCCGCCAGGACGAAATCGGCGTGAAGACGTCGTTCGGGCGAATCGCCAGCGGACCGCTACAGCCCGGCGCCCAGTTCATCATCCCCGGCGTCAACTCCGTGCTGCGTGTGCCTGCACGTGTCGTGAACCGCGAAGTGCGCCTCGAGATGCCCTCGAAGGAAGGGCTCAACGTGGCGGCCGAAGTCTCGATTCTGTACCGCGCCAAGACGGAGAACATCCGGCAGATCCTCGAGAGCAGCGGTGTGAGCTACGAGGAGGACGTGATCATCCCCGTCTTCCGTTCGGCGGCGGCCGACGTGTCCGCGCGCTACATGGCCAAGGACATGCACTCGGGAACGCGTACGGGCATCGAGCAGGCCATCAAGACGCAAATGATGGAAGTGCTGTCGCCGCGTGGCTTCGTCGTGGAGAATGTGCTCCTCAAGAGCATTCGCCTCCCGGCCGACCTGGCGCGCGCCATCGAGGAAAAGCTCGAGGCGGAGCAGCGCTCGGAGCAGATGAAATTCGTGCTCGATCGTGAGCGTCAGGAAGCCGAACGCCGCACGATCGAGGCGCAGGGTATCCGCGACTCGTGGGCCATCATTGCGCAGGGGCTCTCGCCCGCCATCATCAGCTATCAGTCGATCGAGGCGTTCCGCGAGCTGGCGCGCAGCCCCAATGCCAAGGTCATCGTGACCGACGGCAAGGCGCCGATGCTGCTGACCAACGAAGTGAACGCCGAGGTGCGTCCGGCCTCGACGGGTGGCACGTCGGGTGACGCCGGTGCGTCGGCCTCTCGCCGCATCGTGCGCCCGCCGGTTTCCCCCAACGCGCCGGTCCGTAACCCGTGAGCATCCGTCGCGCGCGCATCAGCGCCGCGGCACTCCTGTTGACCTGCTTCCTGCCCATCCGCCAGGCGTCGGCCCACTGATCGGCCGCGCCGGCGGTGGCACGTTCGGATTGCGTCCCGCGTTTCGGGTGGCCACGTACGAGTCGCTGCTGCCGGTCACCCCCCCACCACCGGCTCCGCCTCGACCGGGCTTTCCACCACAGCGATCTTCAGCACGTCGCGCAGGGTCTCCACGCAGTGGAACGTGAGTTGCTTGCGCACTTCTTCCGGCACATCCTCCAGGTCCGCCTCGTTGGCCTTCGGGATGATGACCGTTGTGATGCCGGCACGGTGCGCGCCCAGCACCTTCTCTTTCACGCCACCGATGGGGAGTACCCGACCGCGCAGCGTGATCTCGCCCGTCATCGCCACGTCGCGGCGCACCTTGCGGTTCGACATCTCGCTGACGAGCGCCGTGGCGATGGCGATGCCGGCGCTCGGGCCGTCCTTGGGGATCGCGCCGGCCGGCACGTGGATGTGCGCTTCGCTCGCACTCGCCACCCGGTCGGCGGGGATGCCCAGCGACTCGGCGTTGTTCGTGGCGTAGGTGAGCGCGGCCCGCGCACTTTCTTTCATCACGTCGCCGAGCTGGCCGGTGAGGATCAGCGAGATCGGCCCCACGCGTACCGCTTCCTCATCCTCGGTCGGACGCGTGCGCGTGGCGCCGCGACGGATGCTCGCTTCCACGAACATGATGTCGCCGCCCATGGGCGTGTAGTACATCCCTGTGGAGATGCCCACCTCGTCGTGCTCGGCGGCACGCTCAGGGTGCACCTTGGGGCGCCCCAGGAGTTCGCGCACTTCCTCGGCGCTGATCACCTTGTCGTCGATCGTGGCCGCGTCCCCCATGGCCACGCGGCGTGCCACCTTGCGCGCCACGGCGCCGAGCTGACGCTCCAGCTGACGCACGCCGCTCTCGCGGGTGTACTCGCTGATCACCTTCATCACCGCGTCGTCGGTGAAGGTGAGATGGCGTCCGGCCAGCCCTGATTCCTCGAGCTGCCGCGGCACGAGATACGTCTTGGCGATCTCCGCCTTCTCGCGCTCGGTATAGCCGCTGAACGTCACCACCTCCATGCGGTCCAGCAGCGGCCCGGGGATGTTCTGAATGAAGTTCGATGTGGCGATGAAGAGCACTTCGCTCAGGTCGAACTGCACGCCGAGATAGTGATCGGTAAACGAATCGTTCTGCGCCGGGTCGAGCACTTCCAGCAGCGCGCTCGACGGATCGCCCTGATACGACTGCCCCAACTTGTCCACCTCATCGAGCAAGAACACGGGGTTCTTGCTGGCGGCCTGCTTCATCCCCTGAATGATGCGTCCGGGCATGGCCCCCACATAGGTGCGGCGATGCCCACGGATGTCGGCCTCGTCGCGCGCGCCACCGAGCGCCACGCGCACGTACTCGCGGCCAAGCGCGCGCGCGATCGACTTCGCAATGCTCGTCTTGCCCACCCCCGGCGGGCCGTTGAAGAGCAGGATCGGCCCTCGCGCCATCGCGCGGGCCTTGGCTTCCTTGGTATCAGTGATCTGCCGGTCCTCCCCGTTGCCACCGAGGGAGGGCGTTGCGTCGCTCGCCTCGCCCTTGAGCTTCGACACCGGGAACTCGCCAGCTGTGGCCACAGCCGCCGCCACGTGCTGCGCGCGGAGCTGCCTGACGGCGAGGAACTCCAGCACGCGATCCTTCACGTCCTTCAGCCCGTAGTGATCCTCGTCGAGGATCTCACCCGCGCGCGCCAACTCCAGCTGATCGTCGCTGCGCGTGGTCCAGGGCAGTTCGGCGATCCATTCGAGGTAGGTGCGAATGACCTGTGCCTCCATGCTCTCACGGCCGGCACGCTCGAGGCGCCCCAGCTCGCGCTCGACTTCGGCGCCCGCCTCCTTGGGGAGGTCGAGTTTGCGGAGCTTCTCACGCAGCTCGGTGATCTCCTTCGAGGAGTCGTCGTCGCCGAGTTCCTTCTGGATCGCCTTGAGCTGCTCGCGCAGGAACATTTCGCGTTGACGCTCGCCGAGCTCCTCCTGCACCTGCGTCTTGATATCCTCCTGGGCTTCGAGGAGGCCGATTTGCCGCTGGACATGCACCAGGACGCGACGGAGGCGCTCCTCCACGCTGAGCGTCTCGAGGAGCCCCTGCTTCTCGGGTACAGTGAGTTCGATGTAGCCCGCCACGAGGTCGGCGAAACGGCCGGCGTCCTCGACGGAGTCGAGCACCTGGTGCACGACTTCTTCCGGGAGGCCGCGCTTCTCACCCAGTTCGGCGGCGCGCTCGCGGGCTTCCTTGTGCAGCGCGGTGAATGCCGGGTCTTTCACGTCGAGCGGCATCATCTCCTCGGCGGGTACGATGACCGCCGTGAGATGACCATCCTGCTCGCTGAATTGCAGTGCCGTGGCGCGCTGCTCTCCCTGCAGGAGCAGCTGCACGCCGCCGAGGCCGCGCTGCACCTGGCCAATGCGGGCGATCACCCCCGTGTTGAACAGAATGTCGGGGGTCGGCTCCTCGGTGTTGTCCCGCTGCGCGACGGCGAAAACGAGGCGGTCGCCCTTGAGCGCCGTCTCAATCGCCCGCAGGGTCCCCGGTCGCCCCGCCGCAATCGGCGCGGTGATCCCGGGGAACATGACCGTACCGCGAAGAGGCAGAACGGGAAGTGTCTGGCGCTGGCCCATGTCGAATCCTGAAAGAGAGGAATGGCGCCTCAAGGGAGGCACGATCCGCACCGTCGGGATTACGCCATTGCGGCAGGTTTTGCAACCAGACACGGCCGGTGACGAGCCGAATCGTCGGACGGCCAGCCAGTCTAGCAGCAACGGGGACGGGGGCGCTGGGCGGCCACGGCCGTCGCCGCACATCGGTGTTCCCCACGGTGAGTCATTTTGCAACTTTTGGCCGGGCTGGACCCGTAGGTCTCATGTTCCCCGGGGCTCGCAGGACGCGCAGGACGCGCAGGACGCGCAGGACCCGCAGGACGCGCAGGACGCACGGGACGTACCGCGCGGAATGGCACGCACCGTCCCGGCGGGAAGCTGTACCCGGTTTCCCTCCGGTGCTACACTAGGACAGGCCGGTTCACCTCCCCAAGTCCCCTACGCGTGTCCGACAACGCCGCCCATCACGCCGAAGACGCCGAACTCCGCGCTCACGTCGAGCAGGCGCTCAGCGCCGCCTACGAGCTCGACCAGGAGATCGGCCGCGGCGGCATGGGCATCGTCTACCGTGCCCGCGACCGCCGCCTCAAGCGGCACGTGGCGATCAAGCTGCTGCCACCGGAGCTCTCGTTCCGCCGCGACGTGCGCTCGCGGTTCCTGCGGGAAGCCGAAACCGCCGCGCAGTTGAGTCACCCGAACATCGTGCCCATTTACTCGGTCGACGAGGTGGGGAATCTGGTGTTCTTCGTGATGGCGTGCATCGATGGCGACAACCTCGCCAAGCTGCTGCAGCTGCGCGGGCCGCTCCCTATCGAGCAGGTGCGTCGCTGGCTCGCGGAAGTGAGTGACGCGCTTTCCTACGCGCACGCGCGCGGCGTGGTCCATCGCGACATCAAGCCCGACAACATCCTGCTCGATGGCATCGATGGCCGCGCCCTGGTGACCGACTTCGGCATTGCGCGCGCGGCCACCGACAGTGGGGACATGTCGCGCCTGACGGCCACCGGCACGGCGATCGGCACACCCGCGTACATGAGTCCCGAGCAGGCATCAGGTGATCGCGACCTCGATGCACGGAGCGATCTCTATTCGCTCGGCATCGTCGCGTACCAGATGCTGTGCGGTGAGCCGCCGTTCCTCGGCACCACCACGCCGGCGCTGCTCGTGAAGCATCTGGCCGAAGCGCCGGTGCCGATCACGCAGCGACGCGCGGACGTTCCACCGGACCTCGCGGCGATCGTGATGCGGCTGCTGGAGAAGAACCCCGATCATCGCTTCCAGGCCGCCACGGAGCTCACGCAGGCGCTCAAGACCGGCATGGTGCCACCGGCGCCGGCGGGGACCACCGCATCGACGCCACCGTTGTCGAGCGCGCCCGTGACCTTCAACGGGGCGCCCATCGGCGGCATGGTCATTCCGTCGGCCGGTGCGCCCGCCTACCAGCCCCCGGCCTATTCGCCGCGCACCATGAGCACCGCGCCGGCGGGCGGTCCGGTGGTGCCATCGTACACGGGTGGAGCGTACGGCGGCGGATATGCCGGCGAGAACGACCGCACCGACGACGCGTATGTCCCCACGGCCGCCGATCTCGCGCGCTGGGAAGCGCCGCCAGTGCGGAAGTTCCGCAAGCAGCTGGTGCCGTATCTGTACGTGAACGCCGCGTTCGTGGTGCTGTCGGTCGTCGGCGATGCCGGCTTCTCCGGTGTGACCACCATCTGGACGGTGTTCATGGCGTGGCAGTATGCGAAGCTCTGGTCCGATGGCTTCGACTGGAAGGACGTGCTGCGGCAGCCCAAGCATCGGCTGTTCGGCGAGGTGATCGAGGACCTCACCAACAGCGTGATTGCCACGTTCAGCACCAAGAAGCGCGAGGAGCTGCGTGCGCAGGGGAAGCTGCGGAACCGGCTGTCGGGGGCGCTCACCATTGGCACGGGCCATGCGAACGTGACGGCCGGTGCGTCCGGCCGGCGCGGAGCGGTCGCGCCGCTGACGCCAGCGCGCGACGAGGAGCTTGGGAGCTACGTGCCGCTCGTGCGTGCCGCGCGTGCCGACCGTGAGGAGATCGGGCGTCTCATCGACACACTGCCGGCGGACGAGCGCAAGCGCATTCCCAACGTGACCGCCACGGCGGTGGATCTCGTCAACACGCTCGAGACCATCGCGAGGGATCTCGTGCGGCTGGAAGCGTCGACGTCGCCTGACCTGCTCGGGCGCGTGGAGCAGGAGATCACCACCCTCGAGGGGGAGGCTAATCCGCTCGACACCACCCGCAGTGAGGCGCGCGTGCGTCGGCTCGCGCAGCTCCGCCGTGAGCGGCGTGCGCTCGTGGAGGGGCAGGGAAAGCTGGAATCGCGGCGCGGCCAGCTCGAGAGCTGCCGCCTTGCGCTCGAGAACGTGCGGCTCGATCTGGTACGACTCCGCACCGGCAGCAGTTCGGTGCAAAGCGTCACCCTCGTGGCAGAGCAGGCCATGCAGCTCGCGCGTGACGTGGACATCGCGGTCCAGGCCGCAAACGAGGTGCGCGACCTCACGTCGGCGCGTTCGGGCGCCGGCGCCGCCTGAGCGCGGGCGTCGGCATGTTCGACACCCCCGACGGGGCCGCGGACCCGCTGCCGGAACGGTTCCCGGAGCAGCCAGCGGCCGCGGGCACGGCGCGAGCCCATGCCATCGATGCCACGATGCTGCGTGACCGGGTGACCGCCGCGATCGGGGATCTCTACCTGATCGGCCATGAGGTCGGGCGCGGCGGCATGGCGGTCGTGTATGCCGCCGAAGACGTGCGTCTGCAGCGTAAGGTGGCGCTTAAGGTGCTGCCGCCCGACCTTGCCTTCCGCCCCGACGTCCGCGAGCGGTTCGTACGGGAGGCGCAAACGGCGGCGCGACTCAACCACCCGCACATCGTGCCGATTTACGCCGTGCACGAGGCGCAGGGCATGGTCTGCTTCGCGATGTCGCTCGTGGAAGGGGAGAGTCTTGCGGCTCGCATTCTCCGCGAACCGCGACCGTCGTTCGCCTTCGTGGCCAGTATGCTGGAGCAGATGGCGGATGCTCTCGCCTACGCGCACGCGTACGGTGTGGTGCATCGTGACATGAAGCCCGACAACGTGCTGATCGATCAGGCGTCGGGGCGCGCGATGGTCACCGATTTCGGGATTGCCCGCGCCGCTGAAAGCGGCGCACGGCTCACGCAGACGGGGATTGCCGTGGGGACGCCCGCATTCATGAGCCCCGAGCAGGCCATGGGCGAGAAGGAGGTGGACGGGCGCAGCGACATCTATGCCGTCGGGGTGATCGGGTATCTCATGCTGGCGGGGCGCTTGCCGTTCGATGCCGCCAGCACGCCGGCAATGCTCATGAAGCACGTGAGCGAAACGCCACCACCACTGCCCGGCTTCCGCCCCGATGCACCGCGCGTGCTGGTGGAGATCCTGGAGCGCTGCCTCGCCAAGAAGCCGCAGGATCGTTGGGACTCGGCGCTGCAGCTCCGCGATACCTTGCGCCACATTCAACGCGATGGCTCGTTGGCACCACCGCCGTCGGCCGCGTACGCGCGTGGCGAGCGCCTCAACGACAAGTTCGGCCATCGCGCCGAGGACTGGGCGCCCCGACGGGTGAGCGCGCCGTCGCCCGCGCCTCGCCCGCTGGAGCGGCAACAGGCCACTGCAGCTTACGCGGCGGCGATCGACGTGCCTCGTGTTGCCGGCGTGACGGGCAGTGGGCCCCTTGCCTCACCGGCACAGGTGGCCGATCGCGTGATGGGCTTCCGCCGTAGCCTGAAGTGGCTCGTCGCTTCGGCGGCTGTCGGTATTGGCAGTCTCATTGTTGGCGTGTCGCTGAGCGAAGAGGTCTTCATCGCGCCGATGCTCGGCGGCCTCGTGACGGGATTGGGCAGTCTCGCGGTCGCTGGGCGGCACGCCCTCGCCCTGCGACGCTGGGGCATCTCGCCTCGTGCCGCGTGGGGTGAAAGATGGCGCACGTTGCCCGCCGCGCGCGACAACCGTTCGCGTCGGGAGCGACTGGCGGAGCTCGTGGAGAGCGTCGGCGGCCCCACCGCGGGTACCTCACGCTACACCGAGGTGGTGCGCAACGCCGCCGACGACCGCCTCGTGATTCAGGAGAGCATTGCCCGGTTCACGCCGCAGGATCGCGCGCTCGTGCCCGATGTGGAGCCGACCGCCGACGCGCTGCTGGAGCGCATCGGGGCCATCGCGAGCGGGCTCGAACGGTTGGAACGCGATCTCCCGGATGGTGCACTGGCCGACCTCGCGCGCCGCATTGCGGCCATCGAGGCGGAGCCGGAGTCGAGCCCCGATCGTGAGCGCCGCTTGTCGCTCCTCATGCGCCAGCGGGCCTCGCTCGACGACCTGTACTCACGCCGCGACACGATGCAGCGGCAGCTCGACAGCGCGAGCGTGGCGCTCCGTTCGTTGCGCTTCGACATCGTGAAGCTGCGTACGATCGGCGTGGACGCGGCCGGCGACATGACGAGTGCCACCGAGGAGGCGCGCGCCGTGTCGCGCGAACTGGGCTACGTGCTGGACGCCGCCGAGGAATCGCGGCGACTCTAAGCGACGGCGGATCGCCCGCTCAGCGCAGACGCTCCTCGAACTCTTGCACCATCGAGCCGTGCCCGTAACGCGCGGCCGCGTCCATGCCCTTGTGGCACGCCGCGCGCGCCTCATCGTGCCGGCCCAGCGCCGCAAGCGCATCGGCATAGCGCAGCCAGCCGTTCCCCTCGTCGTCGTACGACGCGAGGTAGGCCGAGAGCTCGACCACGGCGTCTTCGAGCAGGTTGCCCTTGAGGAGTTCGTTGGCGAGCCCGAAGCGCACGAGGGGGTTGTTGGGCTGCCGGGCCGCCATGGCACGCATGCTGTCGAGTCGGTTCGTCATATCGCGGGAGACGTGGAGTGTCGGAATGGGATGCAGGGGCTCACTGCGTCAGCAGGTCCCCCACGAGGGTGCCTAGGCGGTCGGGGGCTTCTTCCGGGGCCATGTGGGCCACGCCCGGGAGCCGGTGGATCGACAGCGGATGGTTCGTGGCCGTACGCAACGACGCTTCGAGGCGCGCCGCACGCGCACGGTCGAGAAACGGATCAGCGGTACCGAGAACCACGGCCGTGGGGCACTGAATGGCACCGGGCCGCAGGACCTCCTCGGTGTCGCCGCGCGAGCAGTCCAGCGCCGTGAGCTGGGCACAGGCGGCATCGCGCCCCTCGCGTAGCCGGAATGGCTTGAGGTACACGTCGAGCGCGCGCGCGCCCATATCGCGGTGGGCAAAGCCAGGGAGCAGGGCATAGTGGAGTGCCGACGCCAGCCATGCGGGAGCGAGTCGCCGCCAGAGCGGAACCAACGCCGCCACCCGGCGCACCGGGCGGCTGAGCAGCGCCTCGTCGGCGCGGGCGTCCAGCACGGTCGGATTCACCAGCATGAGGTGGGCGATGCGGCTTGGCTGCTCGTGCGCCACCCGCGCAGCCACGGCGGCTCCCATGCCGTGGCCCACGAGCATCGCTTCCTGCACACCAAGCACATCGAGGAGCTGCTCGAGTCTGGTGGCGTGGGCAGCGACCGTCATGCCGGCCGCACCGTCGCGGGCTCGCGGTGGATCGCTGCGGCCATGCCCCAGCAGGTCCAACACGAGGACGCGGTGGCCCTTGGGCAGCCGCGGCAACACGTGCTGCCACAGGTGCGAGGAGGTGAAAGATCCATGCACGAGCACGATTGGATGGCCGGCGCCGCGATGCCCGAAGGCGTAGCAATACAACCGGACCCCGTCGAGGTCCACGAATTCGCCGCGCATTCAGGAGCGGTCGAGAGAGGGGAGTGCCGGACTCGGCATGCGCTGCGAAGCCTAATGCCTCAAACGGGGCGAGGGCACCGGTCCCCAGCGGAACCGATGCCCTCGTCTACCGTGACTGCCGGCCGACGCCGGCGCTCTGTGGCTTACTGACCGCCGCGCCGCTGCGGCATGGCGGCAAGGTTCTCCTCAAACTTCTTCTTCTGTTCATCAGTGAGGAGGGCCTTGAGGGCCTCGTTGCGCTTGGTGTTCATCTCCTGCATGGCCTCGCGGTTCATCCCGCCGGACTGGCGCATTTCCATCATCTGCTTCATGCCGTTCATGATGACCGTGTCGGCCTTGGCGGACTGCTCGGCGGTGAGCGTGATGCCGGCGAACATGCGCTCCTTCTGACGCGCGATCATCTGTTCGGGAGACATCTGGCCCATGCCGCCACCGCCACCGCCGCCGCCCTGAGCGAAGGCGGGCGTGGCCACGGCGAGGGCGGCCGCGGCCGCGAGGATGCGAAGGGAGTGCTTCATGGCGTCGGAGAGTTGTGGGGAGCGCATGGGCGCATGGCGTCTACGCGCTTGCGTCGGCGCGCGCCCGATACCCATTAGACGCACCACGGAGCCAAACCGTTAATTCGCCACCACTTGCGGTGTTTTGGCCGTTCCCGCGGTCGGCGTACTGGTACCACCCGGGCGCGGATTCGTGGGACGAGAGGCTGGTCCCCCTCTGGCGAACCTGCCAATTGCGCGTACAATAGCGGAATTGTGACCCTTCCTCCCGAAACGCGCCCCGTGCCGGAGTCGTCGGAACTCACTGTTCCCGGCGAACTGACCGTCCCTCGCCCGGTGTTTGTCCCCGCCCCGCCGCCGCCGCCGCCCGTGCCGGTCCCGGTCGGCCGGCTCCTCGCGCAGGGGGGAGCGGCCGTCCGTTATCGGCTGCTCCGCGACGTGCTGGGCCAGGCGGTTCCGTCATCGGGGTGGGCGATGGTGCCGTACGGCAGCCGTCTGGGGTGGCACCTGTTGGGGCTGCAGGACTGCGAGGGGATGTGGCCTGGCGGCTGGCTGACGACCCCCAAGGGCACGTCGCTCGACGGGGTGGGGACCATTCCCGCGTATCGCCGCCTGCTCGAGCTGGGGTGGGATCCGGAGACGCCCGGCATGCAGGCCACTCGGCGTTTGTTGTTCCGCCTACTGGCGGAGGACAGCGATCCCATCCTCATGGGGGAGCTGCGCCCCGCCGGTGACGACGAGGAGCGGGTGTTGCGTGGCCGGCTGATGCTGCGCGAGGCGGCAGCAGCGGCACTCGCGCAGGCGGGTCACGAACAGGATCCCCGTCTGCGGGGGGCGGCGCGCCGGCTGGTCGTGCGCGTAGACGCGTTCCTTCGCTCGTCGGCGGCGCTCAAGCCGTGGGTACGCGTGGGGAACCAGCATGTGCTCCCCTCGGAGAGTACCCCGCCGTCGTTCCATTTGCTGGTGATGCTCGCCCACATGCCCCAGTTCCGTAGCGAGCATGCCCCGTTCATGGATCGCCTGTACGATTGGCTCACGCAGTCGTGGCCGCGGCAGGCGATCGTGCAGCAGGTCGGGGAACAAATCGTCGAGCAGCCACAGCTGGTGATGGGCGATTTCCTCGCCACGCGCAGTGCACTCGACAGTGACATGCCCAGTGCGCTGGCCTGGCTGGAGACGATGGCGCGTTTGGGCCTGCTCACCCGCCACGAGGGGTGGGTCAAGCTGCTCGACCGCACCCTCGATGACCGCGACCGAAAGGGGATGTGGACCCCACCGCGTTCGGTGGTGATGCCGGCGCAGGTCCCGGCCTGGTCGTGGCCAGTGCTGCCGCTCCACGATGGGGAGGCGGCCGGCACGCCGGCGGTGGGGCTGTCGGCCGATGTGACTTTCCGGTTGGCCTTGGTGGCCAAGTTGGCCGGGCGCGAGCTGGAATTGCTCTACGGGAGCTGAGCGCGGCCGAGGGTCCGGAAAGCCGATCGGACGGATTTGCCCGGGCGGGCGGTCCGGCGATTAGCTTTCCCGACTACACATGACAGTCATCGATCCTGATACGCTCGTCGGCGATGTGACCTTCGCCGACCTTGGGCTGGCGCAGCCCCTGTTGGACGCCCTGCACGATGCCGGGTACGAACGCCCCACCCCCATTCAACGCGAAGCCATTCCGCTCGCCCTCAAGGGTCGCGACCTGATCGGCCTCGCCCAGACGGGCACGGGCAAGACGGCCAGCTTCACGTTGCCCGTGGTGCACCGCCTGCTGGGGGGGCCGCGCCGCACCCGCGTGCTCGTGCTCACCCCCACGCGTGAACTCTGCCTGCAGGTGGAGGAGAGCGTCCAGAAGTACTCCAAGCACGCTCCGGTGGACTGCATCCCGGTCTACGGCGGTGTGGGGTACGAACCGCAGGAGAAGGCGCTGCGCCGTGGTGTCGATGTGGTGGTGGCCACGCCGGGCCGGCTGCTCGATCACCTCGAGAAGCGCAACGTGGATTTCAGCTACCTCGAGACGCTGGTGCTCGACGAGGCGGACCGCATGCTCGACATGGGGTTCGCGCCGCAGATCAACCGCATCGTGGAGCAGATCCCGCGCTACCGGCAGACGCTGCTCTTTTCGGCCACGATGCCTCCCGAAGTGGAGGCGCTCGGTCGTAAGTACCTGCGCAAGCCGATCGTGGTGCAGGTGGGGCGTCGTTCGTCGGCCGCCACCACGGTCAAGCATGCGGTCTACCCCGTGCCGCGCACGCGCAAGAACGACCTGCTGGTGCACCTGCTCAAGGACAACGATCACGAGACGGTGCTGGTGTTCACGCGCACCAAGAGCGGTGCCGATCGCGTGGTGCGCGACCTCGCCCGCGCCGGTATCGAGGCGGGTGCGATGCACGCCGACAAGTCGCAACGGGAGCGCATGCAGGCGCTCGAGGATTTCAAGAGCGGCAAGTTGCGTGTGCTGGTGGCCACCGACATCGCGCAGCGTGGCCTCGACATCAGTGGCATCACGCACGTGATCAACTTCGACGTGCCGCAGCAGCCGGAAGACTATGTGCACCGCATCGGCCGCACCGGCCGTGCCGCCAGCACCGGCGATGCGTACACGTTCATGTCGGGTGAGGAGATCGGCATGGTGCGCACGATCGAGCGGGTGATCGGGCAGGAGATTCCACGCGTCTCGGTGCCGGGGTTCGATTTCGGCACGTGAGGCCGGCGCGCGCGCCTCGGCTGGCCGTCATTGCACGCTCACTCGCCCCAGCCTCGACACCGTAATGGTGTCAGCGCGCGCCCCCAGTGACAGGATAATGCGCAGGTTGGCCGCGCCCACACCCAACCCAGAGGGCGCGTAGGCCATGGAGTCGCGGGAGGCGGAGATTTGCACCCCCGTCCGCGCGAAGCTGCCGCGAGCGATCGTGTCGGGCCCAACGTGCACGAGCACATCCCCCCGCGGCGCATCGAAGCGCACCGCCGTCCGCGTGCTGGCCGCCACCGCGTGGTCGCGGGCGTAGGCCAGCAGGTCGGCGGTTTCCCGCGTGGCGGTTTCCACCGCTGCCGCTTGGAGGAGGGGCAGGCCGCTGGCGACCATAAGGGTCGACACCACGGCCAGGATGGCCATGATGAGCAGCTGTTCAATCACGGTGGTGCCACGCCTGCTCCCACGGGGTGGGCGCCGGGGGCTCGAGGGCCGCGGGAAACGAGGACGCAACACAGGACGCTCCGGGTGAACGGCCTGCTACCGTAGCACACTGGCCCGGTTTTGCTGTCACCGAAACGTTGCCGAGGGGGGCCTTGTGGTGTCCCCGGCCCCTTTCCCTCCATTCGGGTCGCGAGGGTACATTACGGCTTTCGCCCTCTGTCACGTCATTTACAGAAACATGCGAATTGCCATCTCCACTGGCGGCGGTGACGCCCCTGGTCTCAATGCGGTCATTCGGGCGGCCGTCCTTTCGGCGCGTACCCGCGGCTGGGACGTCCTCGGTATCAAGCGTGGCTTCGCCGGGCTGCTGGGGGAGGACGAGATTGTGCCACTCACGGTCGACAGCGTGCGCGGCATCGCCGGCCAGGGCGGCACCATTATCAAGACCACCAACCGCGGCAGCCCGTTCGCCTATCCCCTCCAGCAGCCGGATGGGAGCTGGACGCACATCGACCGGTCGGACGAGCTCGTAGAGAACGCCCGCAACCTTGGCATTGAGGCGATCATCTCGATCGGTGGCGACGGGTCGCTCAAGATCGCACAGCAGCTATCGGCCAAGGGCGTGCGGGTGGTGAGTGTCCCCAAGACGATCGACAACGACGTGGCGGGGACCGTCACGACCTTCGGCTTTGACACGGCCGTGAACACGGCGATGGAAGCGATCGACAAGCTGCACACGACCGCTGAGTCGCACGATCGCGTCATGGTGCTCGAGGTGATGGGGCGCGAGGCCGGCTTCATTGCCCTGCACGCCGGCGTGGCCGGTACGGCCGACGTGATCCTGATTCCCGAGATCGAGTGGGAGCTGGCAAAGGTCTGCGACAAGATCATGACGCGTGATGCGAGCGGAAAGCGCTTCAGCATCGTGGTGGTGGCCGAGGGGGCGAAGCCCAAGGGAGGCCATGAATCGATCATCGGGGCGTCGCTCCCCGGGCAAGATCGCCGGCTCGGCGGCATCGCCGAGCGTCTGGGGTTCGACATCCAGCGCGTCACGGGAAAGGAGACACGCGCGATGGTGCTGGGGCACCTGCAGCGCGGCGGTTCGCCCACCGGCTACGACCGTCTGCTGGCCACGCGCTTCGGTGCGGCGGCGGTCCAGGCCGTGGCCGACAAGAAGTGGGGACATATGGTGGCGCTGCAGTCGCCGCATCTGGTGACGATTCCGATCGACGAGGTCCTGCGCGAGACGAAGCGCGTGGACCCGAAGCACGACATCGTCCAGACGGCCCGGATGATCGGGATCAGCTTTGGGGATTGAGGGCGGTGCGTGCGACGCGGATCCTCCCCCTGTTCGTAGGGTAGTGTCGTGCCGATACTTCCGGTCAGCTGGCCGCTCCGGCCGGGTATGACACCCCCTCTGCCCCGGTGATCTGCGGGTGATCCAGGGGGCGTTCACGGCGGACGCGAACGAGGTCCCTGTTGGAGGACGTGCGGATGCAGTTTCACACGACAATGCCCAAGCGCCTGATGGCGGCAGCGATCGTCCTGAGTCTCTCCGTGACGGCCGGCAGCGCCATGGCGCAGTCGAAGGACACGAATCGCGACGACAAGAGTGGCGTCCCCAAGGAGTTCGAGCCGCCGGCGGGGATGTGCCGCGTCTGGATCGACGGGGTCCCGCCGCAGCAGCAGCCCGCACCCACCGACTGCGCCGCCGCGGTGCGCAACCGGCCGGCCAATGCGCGGGTGATCTACGGCCCCGACAAGGCGAAGGGGAAGAAGATCGACGACCTCCCGGTCAGGACGCTGCGCGGGACGGAGCCGAAGAAGGGGCCGCCGCTCGTTCCACCCGATCTATCGTTGGTCGATCCGCGGGGGCGGGCGGCGTGGGACGCCAAGAAGATCACCGATGAACAGTTGTACGGCGACCGGCCGGCGATGACCTCGCCGGCTTCGTCGTATCCGGGCACGGCATCGTCACAGGCTGGGCCCATCGGGTCACACGCCGGGCCCGGCGCGGGGTATGTGACGCCCGGGGGGGTGGTGGTACCGGGGGTGGTGAACGATCCGCGCTACTTCGTGCCAGGCCGCAACCCGCCCGGGACGGGCTCATCGGTGTGTCTCGACCGTGATGGTGATGGCTGGTGCGACGACCTGCGCTACGGGCCGCCGGTGTGCACGGACCGCGACACGGACGGCCGTTGCGATGATCTCCCGGAGTTCGCCTCGCGCGCCTATCCGCAGGTACTCCCGCCGATGCGCAGCGCGCTCGAGGTGATCGAGGGGCGTCCCAGCAGCGAGGTCATGCAGTGGCTCGGCACCAACGAATTCGCCGTACGCATCCCGGATCAGGGGCGGGGCGGGGTGCCGTGGCGGGCCATCTTTCTCGATGGGGCGGGGGAGCTGCTGCAGGTGTGGACGGACGTGAACCGCGATGGTCGGGCGGACCGAGTCGAGGTGTTCCGCGGCGGACAGCGGGTCAAGCTGATCCAGCGGTAGGGGCCGGGGCGCCCCAGACCCCGCCCCAGACCCCGCCCCAGACCCAGAGCGTCCCGGGGTAGATTGAGCGCGTGAGAGAAACCACCGATCGTTTTCTGCCGCCCGACCGCGAGACCTACCTCGCGGCCAAGCCGAGTACCGGCCGCGTCATCGTCATCGCACCCACACGCGCCGCGTGCGAGACCATCGAACTCGCCGTCGGCTTGCACCTCGACACCTTTCTCGAGCGCACCCGCGGTGTCGATCTGCGGCGGCTGGCCGCGAGTGGCGACGGCTTCGGCATCGTCGCCGGCACCGGCACCGGAAAAACCCTCGCCATTCGCCCCATCGCGGAGACGATCCTCGGCACCACCGACCTTCGCGTGGGCGTGGTCAATCGCGAGCGGGAGGCTACGCCCGAGACTCCGAGCTGGAACGTCGTCATCGTCACCACCGGCATCGCCCGTCGCTGGTTCCAGGATGGCGACATTCTGGCCACCGACACCTTGGTCGTGGACGAGATCCACCAGACCAGCGCCGAGCTCGAACTCTGCCTCGCGCTCGGCAAGCGCGTGGGATGTCGCTACATCTGGCTCTCCGCCACGGTCGATCCGACCTTCTACGCGCGCTATCTCGAGAGCGCAGAAGTGCTGCAGGTCTCCGCGTTCGATGCGACCAAGGCGGCCAAGGTCGACGTGGAGCGCAAGCAGCCACTCCAGTTCCTCGACGACCGGTTCCTGCAGAAACTCGCGCGCAGCGAACGTGGCGTAGCGATCTTCATGCCCACGCGAGCGAGCGTGGAGGAGGCGGCCGAGTGGGTGCGCGCGCGCTTTCCACGCATCACCGCGGCGCACTACCACGGTGGTGAGCCCATTCGTGTGATCCGCCCCTTTCTCGAGGGGGTGGTGCCCAAGCCCTTCTTCCTTGCCATGACGGCAGCGGGGCAGAGCGCGCTGAATGTGCCGGGGCTCGACACCGTCATCATCGACGACACGCGTTTCACCAACGTGATCGATCGCGGTCGCAACGTGCTCACGCGCGTGAATCTCGGCGCCAACGAGATCCTGCAGATGGCGGGGCGCGTGCACGGTCGCGTGGAGGGCGGGCGTGTGTACATCCTGAGCGATCGCGACATCCGCTTTGCGGCGCTGCGTCCCACCGAACCCGAGTTCCAGCTTGCCGGTGACAGCGAGCGTGTCGCCCTCACCTGCGCCGATCTCGGCGTGCGCGCCGATACCCTCGATCTGCCGGTACCGCTCGACCGCACCGCTTATCGCAAAGCGCTCGCGCATCTCGAGTCGCGCGGCCTGATCGAAAACGGCCGGCTCACCGGTTACGGTCGCGCCGTGGAGAAGCTCCCCGTGGAGCGCGCGTGGGGGGAGCTCATCGTGAACGCCGACGATGACCTGCTGCCCGCGCTCGCGGTGATGAGCGGCATCGAGTCGCTGCACCGCATGACGCGCGAGGGGCGCGATCTCGAGGGGCTGGTGGTGCGCGGCAGTGATCACCTCACCGCGTACAACGTGTACGCCGAGGCCTTCCGCGTGGCGGGGTACATCGGCGAAGTGTACGGATTGCCGCGCCACATGTTCGAGGCGGAGCGCATCGCACACTGGGCCGAGAACCGCGGTGTGTTGGTCAAGTCGCTCGAAGACGCGGCGCTGGCGATGGCCAGCGTGTATCGCAGCGTGGGGATGCCGCTGCCCCAAACACTGCCCATCGCGGGGCACGCGATGCACCGCACGTTCGGCGACCTGCTCGCGCGCTTCATGCCCTTCGATCTCGTGATCGAGGAGGAGACCGTCGACGGGCACGAGGCCCGGGTGTCAAAGACCAGCGTGTGCGGCTCGTGGGGGGCGGTGGCTGGTACGCTTCGCTACTTCGCCGACCGCTTCGGCATCCCGCGCGCGAGCATCGAGGGCACGCAGCTCTCGATGGATCTCGTGCGGCAGTATGCGCAGCGGCACGAGCCTGAACTTGCGCTCGACGCGGACCGCAAGCACTCGCCTGTGCTGCTGCGGCGACGCGTGACCTATGTCGGTTTCGAACTGTCGCGCGAGAGCGAGCCACTCCCGGTGTTTCCGCCGGAATACGCGGCGGGGGCGCGCCACCTGCTGGCCGAGGCGGCGGCACGGGGAGAGCTCCGGCACAGTGCCGTGCGACGCAATCAGCCGGTGGTGGAAGAGATCCGCGAGGTGTGGCGTCGCCTCGGCGGCATCACGCCGCGGCTTGGGCAGGCCGAGCTTACTGCCTGGTATGAGGCGCACATGGGGGAGGCCGCGAGCTGGGAGGAGATCCGGGCGCTCGCCATGCTGATCGACCGTCGCGACTTCGTGACCGAGGCGCAGCTCGCCACGGCGCGGGCGTTGCCTGGGGCCGTGGAGATCCGCGATCGGACGGTGTCGATCGACTATGACGTAGAGGAGCACGACGGCGGGCGCATTCCCGTCGCGCGGCTGCGGTTGCCGGAGAAGCTGGCGCGCACCCTGGTGCATGAGGAGCTCCCCACGCTCGACCGTGCACTGCGTTTCATCGTCCCTCGCGGACAGCGCGGTGCGGTCCGCGCCGACGACCTGCTGGCGCTGCAGGACAAGCTGGACCTGCCGTTCACCGACGAGGAGCGTGCCGCTCACGATCGTAGCGCCCAACGAAGCGAGGTGCGCGGTCACGGCCGCCATGAGCGCAGCGGTGGCCGTCCAGGTGGCGGCCGTTCTGGCGGCGGCCGTCCTGGAGGCGGCCGTCCTGGGAGCCATGGCGGGCGAGGGGGCGGCAAGGGCGGCGGGCATCGCCATCCCGGCAAGGGTCGCGGTCACCGCTGAGCGTCAGGGTCGGGCCGACGGCCCAGTCCTTCTACGGAGGCAGCGGCACGAGGCGCCCCCGACCGCTCCCGGCCCTCGATAGGACCGATCGGTCCAATCTTTGTGGGTTCCGGAGGTTGTTCGTCGACCGGTCTGAATTGATCGAAAAACCCTAAGTCACGACAATGAAAAGGTTTGCGTGCCAGCAAACCGCCCCCTTGCGCATTGGACTACTTGGTCCTAACGTATGCGCACGATGTCAGACAGACGCACGCAGATCCTCGACGCCGCCGCAACGCTTATCTCCGAGCGTGGATTCACCTCCACGTCGGTGGACGACGTCATCAAGGGCGCGAAACTCAGTGGGAAGAGTCACTTCTACCACTACTTCAAGTCCAAGGAAGAGCTGGGCTACGAAGTGCTGAACCGCCAGTTCGAGCGATTTGCCGAGCGTGGTTTGGCGATTCTGCGCGAGCCCATGATCGATCCGCTCGAGCGACTGAATCTCTTCATCGATGCCGTAGTGGCGCTGCAGTCGGAGAGTGGTGGTCGCCGCGGGTCGCCGTTCGGCAACCTTGCGGCAGAACTGGCCGATGCGCACGAGGGGTTCCGGGTGCGCATCGAGGCCGTCTTCGAGCGGTGGGCGAGTCAGATCCGCTCCCTGCTCTGGGAAGCACGTCCGCAGTTGCACGATGACGTCGATGCCGTGCGGCTGTCGCGCTTCATCATCGCGGCGCTCGAGGGCGCCGTGCTCATGACCCGAGTCAAACGCGACTTGTCAGTGCTCGAAGGGATCGCGGCGGATCTCAAACGCTTCATCGCCATGCATGTCCGCGACGGTGCGGCCATGCAGCACGGCCGGGCTCTCGAGTAGGCACGAGACGGCCGGTGCAGATGCATGACGAAGACTCTGGCGTGAGCATGTCGGTTTGCGCAGAGGTAGCTGACGGCGACGGTCGCGCAGGGCGCGGCTTTGGAGACGGACCATGGTGAGCATGAACGACGACGTGATGACGCAGGCAGTGGTGGAGCGCGCAGGCGCCACCAGTGAGTCCCAGCCCGCCCCCGCGCTCTCCCTCGAGGAGCGTGCGGCGCGTCGTGCCCAGTTCGAGCGCGAGGCGCTCGTTCACTTGGATGCGTTGTATTCGTTCGCGCTCAAACTCGCGCGCTCACGCGATGACGCCGAGGATCTGGTCTCCGACACGCTGCTCCGCGCCCTCGAGCGCTGGGAGCAGTATCACCTCGGCACCAACATCCGCGCGTGGCTCTTCACGATCCTCTATCACGTGTTCGTGAGCCGCAAGCGCCGCATCGATGCGCGCGAGGTGCAGCAGCCGGAGGATACCGAGGGATGGGCGCTGTTCGAGGCCGTCGGGGAAGCCGATCCAGAAGGTAAGTTCTACGACTCCTTCCTCGACGAGGAAATCACGCGCGCCATCCGGTCGCTCCCCGAGGAATACCGGTCAGCGGTCGTGCTGAGCGACCTGCAGGGGTTGCGCTACGCGGAGATCGCGAACGTGCTCGGCGTACCGGAAGGTACGGTCAAGTCGCGCCTCTTCCGCGGTCGTCGCCTGTTGCAGCGGAAGCTCGCCGACTACGCCGTGGAGATGGGCTACCTCAAGCAGTCGGTCGTGCATGCCGTGTTGTCGCCCTCCGTGACCACCCTCATGAGCGCCTGACGCTCGACGTCACCACCGACCGAACCCGAAACCCGGCACCCATCACGGATGGGTTCCGGGTTTTGCGTTTTGCGCGCTCCCAGGGGCTAGGCGTAGAACTCGCCAGCCAACCATGGCGCCAACGCGTAGGCCACCAGCGGTTCGTAGGCCTGTTGCCGGTCCACCAGGCCGGCGGTGAGTATCCCCACGGCTCCACGTCCGTGTTTGGTGCCAACGGTTCGCGCTTCCGCATCCATGGCGTGCCCCAACTCCTCGCCGGCACGGATGCGCGCGGCTACCCGATCGGGGAGCGGCATCGACAACGATCCGCCCACCCCGTCGCGCCCCTCGCGGTCCACAACCACTGCCCAAGCACAGGTGCGCATGCGCCCGTCGGGCAACACGATCACCCCGCCCTCCAACCCCACCGCGATCTCCGCGTGTGGCCGGGCGGCGAGCGCGGCGACGGCCCGCTGCCGCGCGCCCGCCTGGGTCTGTTCATCACCGATCGGCTGATCGGGTACGCCGCTCACCACGGCCATCCCCTCCACCTGCACGTTCGGATCGAGTCGGAGCAGCACCGCGCGCACGGCGGCGATCTTGACGGGATTGGTGGACCCGACGATGACCTGACGAAAAGGCATAGGGCAGTGCAAAAGAGCGAACGGAGCGGTACGGTGCGGACGTAACCGGTAAAGCGCTTGCTTGCCGGGATGTGGACAAGTAACCTCCTGCGAACAGCAACCACCATATGCCCGTCTCCGCTCACGATCCGCGGCGGGCCGATTCGCGCGAGCGGCCTCCGGGGCCGGTGCCACCTCGCACACGACTCTGGCTCGACTTCGTCAATACCGACGCCGCCGCGCAAATGCCCGGGGGCGATTTGCTGCGGGATTTCGAGGCATTGCTCGCCTGGCTGCAGGACGAGGCCGCGGTAGACGAGGAGCGCGCCTCTGGCATCCGCCGTCGCGCCGTGCTGCAACCGGCGGCCGCGGCGGCCACGCTCGTCGATGCCCGACGCGTTCGCGCCGCACTACGGGCGCTCGCCGAACGGGGGGATCACAACGAGCGGGTGCGCGATGACGCCATCGTGGAGATCAACCGGGTGTTGGGACGCAGTGCGGGCACGCGTCGCCTTGATCCCGGCCCCGACGGCGGGTTCGTACGCATCTTCGTGCCCACGGGCGATGCTTTCGCGGGGCTCATGATCCCGATCGTCGAGTCGGCGGCGGACTCACTCATCGAGGACGAACTGCCGCGCGTGCGCCGCTGCGCCGACCCACGCTGTCATCGGGTCTTTCTCGACGGTACCAAGAACGGACTGCGTCGCTGGTGCGACATGGGGACCTGCGGCAACCGGGCCAAGGCGGCACGACATCGGGCGCGGCACGGCGAGGGTCGATGACCACCCTCCGGCGGTAATCCCGTTGGGCGGGCGGCGGTAACGCCGACAATGGTGCCTCGCGCGGCCCGCGATCGATCAGGTGGGCGGCCGATACACCAGCATCGGCACATGCGCGTGTCGAATCACTTCGTCGGCCACGCTCCCCAGCACGAAGCGCTTGACGCCGCCGCGGCCGTGGGTCGCCATCGCGATGGCCCCCACGGCGTCGTCGTTGGCGCACTCGAGGATGCCGCGGGATGCGCTCATATCGGTGAGGGCATGGACCGTCGTGCCGACGGGGCAGGTGGCGGCCATCCGATGGAGATACTCCTCGCGGACATGCTCCTCGACCCGCAGCGCGCTGTCGTCTGCGAGGAGCGCCTCGGTGCCGAATGGCGCCATCGATACGGCGTGCGGCACAGTCACGGCGATCAGGTGCAGCGACATGCCCAGCGCTTCGGCCAGCGCACGAGCGTGCGGCAGGACGGACTCGGCGAATGGCGAGCCGTCGAGGGTGCAGAGCAGCTTGCCGGACGGGAGCGCCGGGTGGTCGCCGGCGGGCTCGCTGCCGGCGCCGCGCACCAGGAGCACGGGGGCCGTGGCTCGCGTGAGAAATGCCGTGGCTACGCTCCCCAGTCGCAGCCGCTCGAAGCCGCTGCGGCCGTGCGTGGTCATCACCACGAGTCCGGGGTGGGTCCGCTCGACATGCTCCTCCAGCGCCTCGACGACCGTACCCTCCAAGAGCATACCGGAGGCGCCGACGCCCTGACTCTGCAGGTGGTGCACCGCGGCGTCGAGTACGCGCTGGTCCCGCTCACGGTGCGCGTGCACCAGCTCTTGATCGTAGACCGGGATGGCCACTTCCCCGGGTACGAACGGGATGTAGGCGCTCGGATCGTGCACGATCACGAGCTGCACGGATGCGCCGGTGCGCCGCGCCAGCGCGGTCGCGACCGGAAGGGCCTGCGCGCTGTGCGCCGAGCCGTCGTAAGGCACCAGGATGGACGAGTACATAGCTTGAGGTTCACCGGGAATCCGCCTGTCGGCCAGAGGGCTTTCCCTTACCGGCCTGTCACAATTGGTCCCCTAGTCCGCCGCCACATGCCTGACGCGCTGCCCGCCCCGTACCGCTGTACCGATCGTGTCCGCTGGGCCGATGTGGACCTCGTCGGCATCATGCGCTACAGCGCCGTGACCCGATTCCTCGAGATGGCCGAGCAGGAGCTGTTGCGGGCGGCCGGCCTGCCCTATGCCTTCATCTTCGAGAAGCCGGAGATCTGGATGCCACGGCGGCACCTCGCCGTGGATTTTCTCTCCCCTGCGCGGATCGACGATCTCCTGACGATGGTGATTTGGGTCTCCCGGTTGGGGGAGAGCTCCCTCACCCTGACCATGGACCTGCAGCAGGAGACCGGGCGGTCGGTGGCCAGAGTGACGCTGGTGATCGTCTGCGTCACCGCCGACACGTTCGGCAAGCGCCCGCTGCCGCGCATCATCCGCGATCGGCTGGCGCCGTACCACTGCACGGACGCGCCGGCGCCCGGCCCAGCCTGACCCCCGCCGGAACCGTCACCCGGGCGGCCTGCGGCGACTAGATTCCGACATGGCCAACAGCACCCCCGACACCTCCGCCTCGACCTACGTCCGCAAGGGATTCGGCCTCAAGGCCGAAGTGCAGGACACCCTGGCTGCCGACTACACCGGGAACCTGGTCGATCTCCTCATCGCTCGCGAATACACGCTGAGTGCAGGAGACACGACCATCCGGCTCGCCCGCGAGTTCGGCTTCTGCTACGGTGTGGAGCGCGCGGTGGACTACGCCTACCAGACGCGGCTCAAGTTTCCCCACAAGCGGATCTTCCTGGCGGGCGAGATCATCCACAACCCGCATGTCAACGCCAAGCTCAAAGAAATGGGCGTGGTGTTTCTCTCCGCCAGCGGCAAGGGTTTCGACTACTCGCCCGTGCGCCCGGACGATGTGGTGATTCTCCCCGCCTTCGGGGTCACCATCCAGGACTTCCAGACGCTGCGCGACCTCGGCTGCGTGATCGTGGATACCACCTGCGGGTCGGTGCTCAACGTGTGGAAGCGCGTGGAGGTGTACGCGCGCGACGGCTTCACCTCACTCATTCACGGCAAGTACTACCACGAGGAAACGCGGGCCACGGCCTCGCAGGTCGAGAAGTACTCCGGCGGGCAGTATCTCGTGGTGCGCGACATGGCCGAAGCCGAACTGGTGATGGACTACATCGAGGCGAAGGCGGGGCGTCCCACACCGCGGGCGCCGCTCTCACGGCACGCATTTCTCGAGAAGTTCGCCGTCTCGGCGTCGGACGACTTCGATCCTGATGTGCACCTCGACCGCATCGGTGTGGCCAACCAGACGACCATGCTGGCGCGCGAGTCGCTGGCGATCGGTGCCGCGGTGGGAGACGCCATGGCGCGCGCCTACGGCGAGTCGCACCGCGCCGAGCATTTCCGCACCTTCGACACGATCTGCAGCGCCACGCAGGACCGCCAGGATGCCGTGGTGGATTTGCTGCGTGAACCGCTCGACCTGATGGTCGTGGTGGGTGGCTACAACTCCAGCAATACGATCTCGCTCGCGGCGCTCTGCGCCGAGCAGGTGCCCACGTATCACATTGCCGATCCCGACGACATCGACGTGGACGGCAACAGCATCCGGTACCGCCGCATCCACAAGCAGCACTTCGAGGACACGATGCATCCGTGGCTGCCCACGGACCGTCCGTTGCGCGTGGGTATCACCGCCGGCGCCAGCACGCCCAACAACAAGATCGGGCAGTCGGTGGCGCGGGTGTTCGCCATTCGCGGTATCGACCCGGCCCGTGTGACCTGAGCGCGTCTCAGTCCCCCCCGCGAGGTCTGTCGAATGGTGACCATGGGTAAGGTGCGGCAGTGGCTGCAGGTCGCGATGACGAGTCTCGCCGTGGGGGGCGCGGCGCTCGTGGGGGCGTGCGGCGGGACGACGTCGTCCGCCGTGTCGCCGGGGCCGACCGGCAGCGATGGCGTGGTGCGCCTGCTGCTCGTGAACGATGTGTACGTGACCGACACACTGCGTGACGGCAAGGGTGGGCTGGCGCGTGTGGCGGCGTTGCGGGATTCGATCGAACAGGCAACACGCTCGCGGGTGCTGTTCGTGCTCGCCGGTGACGTGCTGAGCCCCAGTGTGCTGAGCAAGTGGTACATGGGTGCGCAGATGGTCGACGGTTTCAACGCGGCCCGGCTCGATTTCGCCACCCTCGGGAACCACGAGTTCGACAATTCGCGCGCCAGTCTTGTGGCCCGGCTTGGCGAATCGCGCTTCCCATGGCTCTCGGCGAACTGTGGCGAGGCCGGTGGCGCACCCTTTCCTGGCGTGAAGGGGTGGGACACGCTGCGGCTGGCCGGCGTGAAGGTGGGGATCTTCGGGACGACCGTGGTGCGTGATTATCCGGCCTGGGTGACCTGCCGTGACGCCGACAGCGCCACCACGCGGCTCGTTGATACGCTCGTGTCGCAGGGCGCCGAACTGGTGGTGGGGCTCACCCATCGCTTCATCTTCGAGGATTCCGCCACGCTATACCGCGAGCCGCGCATTCATGCGATTCTTGGCGGCCATGAGCATGACGGCCGCCGCATGGCCCACGAGGGCCGGTTGCTGGTGAAGGCGGTCTCCAACGCGCGCACGGCGGTGCTCGTCACCTTCACGCGCGAGGGCCGAGGCGCCGCCACACGATGGCGCGCGCGCGATCAGGTCTTCGAGATCGGCCAGGGGATGCGCGAGGACCCGGCGACCGCGGCGTCGGTGCAGCGCTGGCGCGATACGCTCACACGTCGCATCGGTCCGGATCGGGTGCTGGGCGTTGCGCCGGAGCCGATCAACGCGGTCGACTCCGTCAGCAAGCGCGAGAGCCGCTTCGGCAACATGATCGCCGATGCGATGCGCGTTGGCACCAAGGCCGACGTGGCAATGATCAATTCGGGCGCGCTGCGCTTCGACGATGTGATGGCGGCAGGGCCCATTTCGAAGCATCAGGTGGAGGGGATCTTCCTCTTTGCCGACGAAACACGGGCCGTGACCTTCCCGATCACCGGTGCCCGCCTGCGGGCGTTGCTTGAAACGGGAGTCCGTCTCGGTGGGCTGGGGAGTGGCCCCTATCCGCAGGTGAGCGGGGTGCGTTTTGCCTTCGACGCCCGGTTGCCGAGTGGGTCGCGGGTGGTGGGTGACCTTCGGCGGGACGACGGCCGCGTCATCGCGCCCTCCGATACTGTGCGGCTGACGTTCGTAACGTACCCCGCCTGCCGAAGCGGCGATGGTTACCGCATTCCCGAGGCGGCACCGACCTGTCGCGCGCTCGAGCAGACGCCCACCGCCGCACCGCGTACGGTTGACCTCGTCATTCAGCACTTCGA
Source organism: Gemmatimonas sp. (assembly GCF_044344655.1). Classification (GTDB taxonomy): domain Bacteria; phylum Gemmatimonadota; class Gemmatimonadetes; order Gemmatimonadales; family Gemmatimonadaceae; genus Gemmatimonas. The sequence continues at coordinate 22,258 of NZ_JBIJCN010000002.1, read as the reverse complement.
ACGGATGCAGGGCCGGATCGTCGCGCCATCGCTCGGGCGGGTGCAGCGGCTCGACGTGACGTTGCCCAGTCGGTAGTGCACATTGCGAGCGTGGTCATTCACCGATTCTGACGGGGGTACTCCCATGAGCACGCACGATTTGCATGAACCCCTCACGCCGGCGGGTGCCGACGTGCTCTCCCGTTTTCGTGTCGACGGCAAGGTGGCGATTGTCACGGGCGCCACGCGCGGTATTGGCTTGTCCATCGCCACTACCCTCGCCCGCGCCGGCGCCCGGGTGATGGTCTCCAGCCGTAAGGTGGATCATGTGGACGCCGTGGTGCAGGCGCTGCGTGCCGAAGGGCATGAGGTGGCGGGACTCGCGTCCAATATGGGCACACCGGCCGACGCGCACGAACTGGCCGCGCGCACGGTGGAGCAATTCGACGGCATCGACATCATCGTCAACAACGCCGCGACCAATCCGATGTTCGGGCCGCTGCAGAGCGCCACGAATGAGGCGTTCGACAAGATCTTCGCGGTCAACGTGAAGGGGCCGCTCGAGCTGTGCAAGACGGCGCACGCCATCATGGTGGAGCGCGGCGGCGGTGCGGTGGTGAATATCTCGAGCATCGGTGGGGTCACCCCCGAGGCCGGCCTCGGGCTCTACAGCATGAGCAAGGCGGCGCTGGTGTCGCTTACCAAGGTTATGGCGCAGGAGTGGGGGGCGGACGGCATTCGTGCCAATGTGATCTGCCCCGGGCTCATCAAGACGAAGTTTTCCGCCGCCCTCTGGCAGGACCACGCGATCGCCGACAAGGTGCTGGGACAGCAGCCGCTACGTCGGATCGGTGTGCCCGATGATGTCGCGGGGCTCGCGCTCTTTCTCGCATCGGATGCCTCGGCGTACTGCACCGGCGGGGTGTACATGGTCGACGGGGGCTATCTCACGTGAGACGACCGGCCACCACCGTGAGCGACACGGAGCTCGAGGCGATGCTACAAACGGCCCGTGCCTTCGTACGAGAGGAGCTCGTCCCGCTGGAACCCGAGCTCCTGCACGGTGCCTGGCACGCGATCGAGCCCACCTTGCTGGCGCTCCGTGCACGCGCCCGTGCCTTGGGGCTGTGGGCGCCGTTCTTGCCCACGGCGTACGGCGGACTGGGGCTGCCGCTCGATGCGTTCGCCCGACTCAGCGAAGTCCTCGGCTGGACCCCGTTCGGCCATTTTGTGTGCAACTGTCAGGCGCCCGACGTGGGGAACATGGAGCTGCTGCTGGAGTTCGGCTCCGACGAGCAGAAGCGCACGTGGCTCGAGCCACTCACGCGCGGCGAGATCCGCAGTTGCTTCGCCATGACGGAACCCGAGCATGCGGGGTCCAATCCGGTGAATCTCTCCACCACCGCAGTCCGCGACGGCGCGTCCTGGATCGTCAACGGCCACAAGTGGTTCACCAGCAGCGCCGATGGGGCGGCGTTTGCCGTGGTGATGGCGGTAACCGACCCGGCCGAATCACGAAAGCATTTTCGCGCGAGTCAGATCATCGTGCCTCTCGATACACCGGGCTTTGCGCTGTTGCGCAACTTGCCGGTGATGGGGGAGCGCGGTGGGGGCTGGGCCAGTCACGCCGAAGTGCGATTCGACGATGTGCGCGTTCCGGCGGAGAATCTGCTCGGTCGTCAAGGGCATGGCTTTGCCCTCGCGCAGGAGCGCCTCGGACCGGGGCGCATCCATCATTGCATGCGATGGATCGGTATCTGCGAGCGCGCCTTCGATCTCATGTGCCGTTACGCCGTGACGCGTGAGCTTGGCCCCGGCGATATGCTCGCCGGTAAACAGCAGGTGCAATTCTGGATCGCCGAGTCGCGCATCGACATTCATGCCGCTCGGCTCATGGTGATGGACGCGGCCACACGCATGGCGCGGGACGGGCAGGAGGCCGCGCGTGACGAGATCGCCTACATCAAGGTGTTCGTGGCCAACACGCTGCAGCGCGTGCTCGATCGGGCCATTCAGGTGCACGGCGCGCTGGGGATGACCGACGATACGCCGCTGGCCTGGTGGTATCGTCACGAGCGCGCGGCGCGCATCTATGACGGCGCCGACGAGGTGCACAAGACCGTCATCGCCCGGCGTGCGCTCAAGAGGTACGAGCGCGCGGGCGATGGCGCCGCGGGATGAACCGGTGTCACCCGCTCAGCGTCGCACGCCTGAAGGGACCGGCATGGGTGACGGTACGATCGCCATACGCCCTGGCGAGGAGATCAACGGCGCCGCGCTGCGTGCCTGGCTGTCGGCCGCTGCGCCGGAGCTGGTGAGCGCCGACAGCCGCGTGGAGATCAGGCAGTATGCTGCCGGATTCTCCAATCTCACGTATGAGATCACGCTACGGAGCGCGCGCAGCGCGCGACGGCTGGTGTTACGTCGGCCACCGCGTGGTGTGGCCAAAGGGGTAGCGCACGACATGGGGCGCGAGCACGGTATTCTCGCTGCGCTTCACCCGCTGGGCATTCCGGTGCCGCGCCCGCTGGCCTCCTGCGACGACCCGTCGGTGATCGGCGCCCCGTTTTACCTCATGGAGCATGTGGAGGGCCCTATCCTCCGAGGTCCCCCTCCAGCCTCGCTCGTGGCCGATCGCGATGCGTTGCCCGGGCGCATGGCGGCGTTGTCGCGCACGTTTGTGGAGACGCTGGTCGCGCTGCATCGTGTTGACGTGTCCCACGGGCCACTCGCCGCCTTCGGACGCCCCGACGGATACGTGGAGCGGCAAGTGCAGGGCTGGACTCGGCGCTGGCAGGCCGCTCGCACGCACGACGTACCGGACATGGATGTCGTGGCAGCTTGGCTGAACACCAACCGCCCTGCTGATGCCGGCGCCTGCCTCGTGCACAACGACTTCAAGCTCGACAATCTCGTCCTCGACCCCGACCTGTCGTCCGTGCGGGCTATCCTCGACTGGGAGATGGCCACCGTGGGCGACCCGCTCATGGATCTCGGCACGTCGCTGGCCTACTGGGTGGAAGCGGGCGATGCCCCGATTTTCCGGTCGATGGGGCTCGGCATCACCGTGCTGCCAGGCGCCTACACGCGCCGCGGCCTCGTGGAGGCATACGGTACCGCGAGCGGGCGTGATATCGCGGCGGCGCCGTTCTACCTCACCTTCGGGCTGTTCAAGGTGGCGGTCATTGCCCAGCAGATCCATGCGCGCTTTGTGCAGGGGCTGACGGCCGATCCGCGCTTCAGCGCGCTCGGTCAGGTGGTGGAGGCGCTGGCTCGGCAGGCTGCCGCGACCGCAGCCCAAGGGTAGGCCAGCGCAGGCCGGGCCGGCGCGGATGATCGGAGTTGCGCCGTGGCGCGCCGGGAGGGAAAATCGAAGTTCACTTCGTCCCCCTTTGTCATGACCAGATCTTCCTTCGCGCGCCGAACCGGCGCTCCCATTGCCTTGCTCGCGGCGTGCTGGCCGGCACTGGCCGCGGCGCAGCCGCGCCGTGCTGCCGCTCCGGTTGCCCCGATCGCCGACTCCACCTTCACCGGCCTTGCGTATCGCAACATCGGACCTGCCAACATGTCGGGGCGCATCGCCGACGTGGAGGGTGTGCCCGGTGATCCGTCGATCATCTACGTGGGCAGTGCATCCGGTGGTGTATTCAAGTCCGTGAATGCCGGCACCACCTGGACGCCGATCTTCGACAAGCAGACGACACTCAGTATCGGCGATGTGGTGCTGGAGCCGGGGAATCCCGATGTGGTGTATGTGGGCACGGGCGAAGGCAACCCGCGCAACTCGGTGTCCTTCGGTAACGGCGTGTACAAGAGCACCGACGGTGGCACGAGCTGGAAGTGGCTGGGGCTTGCCGACTCCCGTCACATCACGCGTATGGTGATCAATCCGCGCGACCCGAAGAAGATCTACGCGGCCGCGCTTGGCTCGGAATACGGGCCCAACACCGAACGCGGTGTCTTCATGTCGGAAGATGGCGGCGAAACCTGGAAGCGCACGCTGTATGTGAGCGACCGCCACGGTGCGTCCGATATCGATATCGATCCGCAGAACCCCAATGTGCTGTACGCCGGCATGTGGTACTTCGACCGCAAGCAGTGGACGCATACCTCGGGGGACGAAAAGGGCGGGCTGTACAAGTCGGTAGACGGCGGCAAGAGCTGGACGAAGCTCACCAAGGGGATCCCCGCACTCGTGGGGCGGATCGGTGTGAAGGTCGCGCCCAGCAATCCGCGGGTCGTCTATGCCGTCATGGAAACGAAGGACGGCTTCGTATTCCGCTCCGATGACGCGGGGGAGAGCTGGCAGAAGGTGAGCAGTAATGCCAACACGATCGGGCGTGGCTTCTACTACGCCGACCTGCGCGTCGATCCGAAAAATGAGCATCACGTGTATACGCTGGGCATGTCGTACATGCACAGCATCGATGGGGGGCGCACGTTCACCAACGTGCCGGGCAACTTTCACGGCGATCATCAGGCGCTGTGGATCGATCCGCTCAACCCCAAGCGGTTGCTCATGGGCGATGACGGTGGCCTTGAGGTCTCGTATGATGGCGCCGGCGCTTGGGAGTGGTTCGGCAATCTCCCCGTGGGGCAGTTCTATCAGTTGTCGTACGACATGCGCGAGCCATTCTATCACGTGGCGGGCGGCCTCCAGGACAACGGCGTGTGGACCGGCCCCACGCGCACGCGCAAGAGCGCGATTTTTCTGTGGGACTGGCGCTTCATCCAGTATGGCGACGGCTACTACGCCATTGCGCATCCGGATGATCCCGACTGGTTCCTGAGTGACTATCAGGCCGGTGGCATTCAGGCCACGCACCTCGGTCGCTATGAAGTGCGTGAGGCCTCACCGCAGCCCAAGCGCATGGACGGCTACCCGGCCGACTCCAACAAGGTGCGCTTCAATTGGAATGCACCGATCGTGGCATCGCCGCACGATCCGCGCGTGGTGTACTTCGGTGGCAGCGTCCTCTTCCGAAGCAACGATTGGGGGCGCACGTGGACGCCGCTTGGGGGTGACCTCAGCAAGAACGACAAGTCGCGGCAGGGGAACGCCGGTGGGCCGATCCTGAAGGAAAACACCGTGGCCGAGTACTACGGCACGATCTATTCCTTCGCCGAGAGTCCGGTGAAGAAGGGGGTGTTGTGGGTGGGCACCGACGACGGCAACGTGCAGGTCTCACAGGACGACGGCAAGACGTGGACGAATGTGGCCGCCAATGTGCCGGGCGTTGGCGCGGATGCCGTGGTGAGCGGCCTCGAAGCCTCTCGTGCCGCCGCCGGCACGGCCTACGTCACGTTCGAGCGGCACATGAGCGACGATTTCAAGCCGTATGTGTTCAGGACCACCGACTTCGGCAAGACGTGGACGAACATCACCGGGAATCTCCCCGCCAACGCGTATGCGCAGGTGATCCGTGAGGATCCGAAGAATCCGAATCTGCTCTACTACGGCTCCGAGTATGGCCTGTATGCCTCGTGGAGCGGTGGCACTCAGTGGACGAAGCTGTCGCTCGGCAATCTCCCCGGCGTAGCGGTGCACGAGGTCCTCGTGCATCCGCGTGAGAATGATCTCATCGTGGCCACCCATGGTCGCGCGCTCTGGGTGTTCGATGACGCCACGCCTATTCAGCAGATGAGTGCGGAGGTGGCCGCCAAGCCGGTACACCTCTTCCCGATGCGCACGGCGACGCGCTACAACATGGGCGATCAGTCGCTCAACTTCGGCCACAAGCAGTATCGTGGGCAGAATGCGCAGTACGGGGCACTCATCACGTATTGGATGGCCAAGGCGGACACCGGCGTGAAGGTCGAGATTCTGAAGGACGGCGCCGTCATTCGCCGCCTGCGCAAGGTGCCCGGTACAGCGGGCTTCAATCGCATCGCCTGGGACCTGCGCATGGCCCCGTCGCTTGCGCTGAGTGACACGCCCGCCGACAGCGCCGACGCCGATGGGGCGCGTGGGCGCGTCCCCGGTGCTCAGGTGCTTCCGGGCACCTACACCGTGCGCATCACCGCTGGCGGGCAGACGATGGAGCAGCCGGTCTCGGTCCGTCTCGACCCCACGGCGAAGTTCGCCGAGGCCGAGGTAAAGGCGCAGTTCGAGCAGGCCACCCGACTGGTGGCGACGGTCAATACGTTGATCGAGACGGAGCGCGGCCTGGCCGCATTTGCGGTGCAGGCCCAGGAGCGGGCCAACACGGCCACGGCGCTGCGTGCAGACGCGGCGCGTGAGCTCGTGACCGCCACGCGAGAGGAGTTGCGCAAGCTCGACTCCATCCGCCTACAGCTCACCCGTCCCAACACGGATGTGGCGCCGTACTACTCCGAGGGACCGCGGCCGCTGCAACGGGCCAGCGCGCTGCTGCAAAACGTGGATGCCGGCCTCACCCCCGTGATCCCGGGGCAGGTGGAGTACACCGGCGAAGTCCGGCGTGACGCCGACGTCGTGATCACGATGGTCGATACGCAGGTTGGTGCCACGGCGAAGCGCCTCAACCCGCTGCTCGAAAAGCTCGACCTGCCGAAGCTCGTGCCGCCGGTGAAGAAGCCGATCGCGATGTAGGACAGCAACCCGCAACGCGAAACGCGAAACCCGAAACTCCCGGCGGACCGCGGAGAGTTTCGGGTTTCGTGTTTCGGGTCACGGGTGTGTTTACCCGCCGTACACCTCGAAGATGCCCGCGGCGCCCATGCCACCGCCGATACACATGGTGACCATGCCGTAGCCGCCGCCGCGGCGGCGGAGTTCGTGCACCAGCTGCGTGGTGAGCTTGGCACCGGTGGCGCCGAGCGGGTGTCCGAGGGCGATCGCGCCGCCGTTCACGTTGATGATATCGGTGGGCATGTCGAGCTCCTTGATCACCGCGAGTGCCTGCGCGGCAAAGGCTTCATTGAACTCGATCAGCTTGAGGTCGTGCATCGTGAGGCCGGCCCGAGCAAGCGCCTTGGGCACCGCCTTGATCGGGCCCACGCCCATGATGTCCGGGGCCACACCACCGGTGGCGAAGCTCACGAACCGCGCGAGCGGGGTGAGGCCCAGCTCCTTCGCCTTGTCCGCGCGCATCACCAGCACGGCCGCGGCGCCATCAGAGTACGGGCTCGCATTACCTGCCGTCACGGTGCCCGCAGGCATGAAAGCGGGACGCAACGTGGCCAGCGCATCCGCCGTGGTGGCGCGTGGCGTTTCGTCCGTGTCAAACACCACGTCGGTCACCGTTTTCGTTGCCCCCGTCCACGAAAACCGCTGCGTGTGGATAGGGACGATCTCCTGCGCAAACGCACCGCGTGCGATTGCCGCAGCAGCCTTCTCTTGGCTGGCCAGTGCAAAGGCATCCTGCTGCTCGCGGGAAATTCCCCACTGCTTCGCCACGCGCTCGGCCGTGAAGCCCATGCCGATGTAGCTCTCGGTGAGCTCCGGGGCGAGTCGCGCGTTGTAGCCGCTCATGGGTACCTGCGACATCATCTCGATGCCACCCGCCATCACCGCGTCGCCCATGCCCGCGATGATCGCCTGTGCGGCATAGGCCACCGACTGCAGTCCCGACGAGCAGAACCGGTTGATCGTCGCGGCCGACGTTTCCACCGGCAGGCCACCACGCAACCAGGCGAGACGCGCATGGTTGAGCCCCTGCGACGCCTCGGGCATCGCACATCCCCACTGTACGTCCTCGATCACGGCGGGATCCACCCCGGCGCGTTCGATCGCCGCTTTCATTACGGCGGAGGACAGGTCCACCGGGTGGACGCCGGCCAGCGACCCATCGGCCTTGCCGCGGGCCACCGCACTGCGCGCACAACTCACGATCACGACATCGGTCATCTGTTGATCTCCTGTGGCGCGCTCAATTGCGCAGCGGCTTGCCGGTCTTGAGGGTGTACGCGATGCGCTCCTGTGTTTCCTTGGTGCCGAGAAGCGAGAGGAACTGCTCGCGTTCGAGGTCGAGGAGATCCTGTTCGGTCACATCGCGCGGCGTACCATCGCCACCGCAGAGCACGTAGGCCACGGCGCGCCCCACGCGCACATCGTGTGCGCTGGCCTGACCCGCTTCCTTCGCGGCCCACAACGCATACTCGAGATTGCCAAGCCCCTCACGGCCGAGTGCCCGCACGGTGCGCGGCAGCGGCGGCAGGTAGCCCGGCGCCAGATCGAGCACACGCTGCTTGGCGTCGGTGATCTGGTGGTCACGGTTCATGCTGATGCGGTCACGGTCACGCAGGAAGCCATGCGCGCGCGCTTCGTGCGCCGACGTGCTGGTGGTCGCGAAGGCGATCAGCTTGAACGCCCGCTTCACGGCGGCGAAGAGATCGACCTCTTCGTAGTTCTGCAGCTCCGCGGTAAAGCGCATCAGCAGTTCCTTCGTGCCGCCGCCACCGGGCAGGAGCCCCACGCCGACTTCGACGAGTCCCATGTAGGTCTCGGCATGCGCCTGGACGGCATCGGCGTGCAGCGTGAATTCCGCGCCACCACCCAGCGTCATCCCCGCCGGTGCCACGACCACCGGGAAGGGCGCGCGGCGGATCGATATCACGGCCTCCTGGAACGTGCGGATCGAGGCATTGATGTCATCCCACGCACCGGCGGCCACGGCAAACGACACGAGCGACAGATCGGCGCCCACACTGAAGGCGCGCGCATCCTCGTTGCCGATCACCATGCCGTTGAAGCCGAGCGTCTCGATCTTGCGCAGCGACTTCTCGAGTCCCTCGAGAACGCCCTGGCCAAGGCTGTTCATCTTCGAACGGAATTCGAAGCACGCCACGCCGTCGCCGAGGTCGATGAGTCGCGACAGCCCGTTGTCTTCCAGCACGCGACCGCTTTGAGCGAGGTGCGCGAGGGAAATACGCCCGGGGATCGCCGGGATCGGCTCGTACGTACCCTCGAAGGTGAGGTACTCGCCGTTGCGATAGAACGAGCCCTGTGCACGCTCCAGCAGCACCGGAATGTCCTTGCCGTCGGCACGGAACTGCTCGCGCAACCAGTCGAGGCCCAGGGCATCCATCACCTGGAAGGGTCCGGCCTCCCAGCCATAGCCCCACTCCATGGCCCGATCGATCGCCACGATGTCGTGGGCAAGCTGCGAGGCGAGGGTGAGGGTGTAGTGCGCGGCGTCGGTGAGGTGATCGCGCAGGAACGCACCCTGTGCGCCGGGCACGTTCTTCGCCGCGGGAAGGCGCTGGGGAATCGGCAGCCGGATGGCCTGACCGATATCGCCTCCCTCGATTCGCTGCTGCGGTACGTACTGCTTCGTCTTCCAGTCGAAGGTGAGCGTACCCTGCTTGGTCTTGCTGTAGAAACCCCCGCCGGTCTTGTCCCCCAGCTTGCCCTTGGCCACGAGCTCCTCGTGCACCCAGCCAGGGAGGGCAAAATCCTCGCCGGTGGCGGACCCGATACCTCGCGTCACGTGCGCGAGCACGTCGAGCCCCGAGAGATCACCGGTGCGGAAGGTGGCCGAACGGGCCCGGCCGATTAGCGAGCCGGTGAGGCCGTCCACTTCGTCGACGGTGAGCCCATGCTCCTCCATGCGACGCATGGTGGCCACCATGCCGTACACGCCGAGGCGGTTGGCGATGAAGCCGGGTACGTCCTTCGCGATCACGATTCCCTTGCCGAGCGTGCGCTCCGCAAACTCACGCATGGTCCCGATCACCACGGGATCCGTCTCCGCCGACGGAATGATCTCGAGCAGATGCATGTAGCGCGGCGGATTGAAGAAATGCGTGCCGAGGAAGCGGCGCCGGAACGTCTCCCCACGCCCGTCGAGCAACGTGGCCATCGGAATGCCCGACGTGTTCGACGACACGATGGCGGTCGGCTTCATGAGCGCTTCGATGCGCGCGAACAGCTGCTGCTTGGGTTCCGGCAGCTCGATGATCGCTTCGCAGATCCAGTCGCACTCGGCGAGCCACGCGAGATGGTCGTCGGTGTTGCCGGTCCGCACGCGCGCCGCCGCAGCGGCTTCCATGAACGAGGCCGGCTTGCTCTTGATGGCCTTCTGCAGGCCAATTCGCGCCGGGGCGCTGCGATTGGGGGACGCTGGGTCGTTATCGCCGGGGATATCGAGCAGCACGACGCGGCAGCCGGCCGACGCCGCGAGGGCGGCAATGCCGCTCCCCATGGCGCCGGCGCCTACCACACCGACAGTCGTCACGCGCATGCAATCTCTCTCCGAAAGGGATGGAGAAAACATCCGTGGGGAGACGGCGTGGCGGAAGGGGCCAGGCCCAAAAAATGCGACGCCGCCGTCATGTTATGCCGAATGCCTCAGGTCGCCTGGCCAGACGACCGATGATTGAGAGCGGTCGCGCTCACCCCTGCCGTGACGGATCGTACCCGCGAATGCCCTCGTACATGGCCCGAATGCGAGCGATGCCGTCTGCGGGATCATCCTCGTCGGGGGTAACGGTCGGGCCGAGGCGCACCAGCTTGTGCTCCCAATCGAGCGCGACCAGCACGATGGGTATCCCCGCCCCCTTGGCCACATGCCAGAAGCCGCTGCGCCATGTACTCACCTTCTTGCGCGTCCCCTCCGGCGCGAGCGCGAGCGCGAAGTGCAGGCGGGTTCTCGCGAGCTCTACTGTGCGTTCTACCGCGTTGTTCTTGTTGGAGCGCACCACCGGAATGCCGCCGTTGGCGCGCATGAACCAGCCGAGGGGTGGCGTGAACAGCGTGTCCTTACCCCACCAATGGGCATCGAATCCCAGCGCCCACTTTGCTGCGAGCCCGACCGGGAAGTCCCAGTTGGAGGTGTGGGGCGCCACGATGCACACGAACTTGGGGAGGTTGGGCATCTGTCCCGAAAACGACCATCCCGCGCGCTGCATGAGGAACCAGCCAAGTGCGCGCAACCACGGTTTGTGCGACTGCGGCGCGTCCGGGCCGAGCCGCCATGGATGGGTGACCGTGGCCGAGTCGGTCGGGCGCGGTGCGGGAGAGGGTGCCGAAGCGCTGGCGACAGGGGAGGACATGGCGTTCATTTGAACGCATGAGCCAATCGCTGCGCAAGGGATCACCGACGGGATCACCGACGGGATCGCCCATCACGTCATCCACGGGCACGGCCCCAGTGGGAAGGCCTCGTCACACCCCGCGTCGTCGTCCATTGGGGCCATGGGCGCCAACTGCTGGTCTGTTCGCCGTACTCTGCGGTGTGGTTCCCTCGCAGGTGGTGCAGGCGCAGGATGACCGGGGATGGCGCGTGCTTTCGCAAGTGGCGCGCACGCCCGGCACGCCCGGCACGCCGGAAGCACCGCTGGTGCTGCGGTTACCGGCGGGAGCCCGCGTAGCGGCGATGGCCAACGTGGGGGGCGCCTCCACGGATGCCGATGTCGTGTTCTACAACCCCGGCATGCTGCAGCAGGCGCGCGGCGTGACGGTCTCGGTGCAACGGTACGGATCGCAGGCGACCACCGGCTCCTACGCCAGCGTACAGAGCGTCGGGTCGTTTGCCGTGGCCGTCGGTGCGCAGCTTCTCGACTATCGCACGACCATGCCGTCGGACTACGTCGCGGCCGTGCGGAATGGGGCCCCCCCGCTGGCAGACGGGGGCGGAGTACACGCCTCGAGCAGCGCGTTCACCATCGGCGTGGCAGGTACGATGGGCGGGGTCCGCGTCGGGACGGCGGTGAAATACGTGGAGGATCGCATCGCAGCGGGTCGCGATGGTGGCGCGGCATTCGACGTGGGCGTGTCGCGACCGCTGGGGTTTGCTACGCTCGCCGTGGCGGTACAGAACATCGGCCCTGGTCTCACGGTTGCGAATATGCCGGGGCGGCTGCCGACACGCCTCACGATTGGCTACGGTGGCGGCCTGTTTCCGCTGAGCGCCAGCTGGGACATCGGGTTACAGACCCAGGTGGCGGTGGAGCGCGACGGGTTCGTGCGCCCGGCCGGTGGCGTGGAGCTGGCATACGTACCCATCGAGGGCGTGGCCGTTGTCGTGCGGCAGGGGCTGCGGTTACCGCGTGAGCGCGACGAACCCCTCGTGACCGGCGGCCTCGGGGTGACCGTGGACCGCTGGTCGCTCGACTACGCGGTCGAGCCGATGCGTGGAGGCCGGCCGGTGTCACACCGGCTGGGGTTGCGCATCCGGTAGCCCACGTGGGCGGTTGCCGGTGCTGACGGAAATGAAAAGCGCGCTGACCAGAACCGGTCGGCGCGCTTTATCGTTGCAGTGCCGCGAGAATCAGCCGCAGTTTGGGCGGCCGCGCGGAAGCGCCATGGTGCAGGTTTTCGTGGTGCCATCCTGTGTGATCGACACCTTGGCCGTGGCGCTCCCAGTGTACGTGATCTCTTCGCGACGCTCACGCACGGTGGGCGTGCCCCCGGTCATTGTGGTCGTGATCTTCATGCGGCGCACGACCTTGCCGGCAGTGGGGTAGGTCGGCGTGGTGGTTGACACCGGAACGATCAGCCCCGCGGTGGTGTCGTGCGACACGCGCACGGCGGTGAACTGTTGGCCATCGCGGTTGGTGCCGGTGGTGCTTTCGCTCCCCGCCGACGTGCCGTTCACCGTGCGCTGCGTGGCGCCCTGCGCCAGCCCCGTGACCGTGCGATCGCTGACGTTGTTCACCGTGGCCGTCACGTTCGCCCCATCGCGGCCGCGGGTCGTGGTACCGGTCACCGTGGTACGCGTGCGAACCGAGTTGGTGGTGGCGGTGTCGATCCTCGTCTGCGTGCCGTTGTTGGCGTCGCGGATGGTGTAGATCGTCGTGGCCGTGAGCCCGTTCACGTTGCGCGTGCAGGTCACGTCACCGCCGGCCACGGTGCAGCCGTCATCGATCTTCGCCGCAAAGGGGCCGCGATGGGCGCCGCGGCCGAAGCCGGCGTTGCCGGTGAAGTCATCGCCGAGGCCCCCGCCCATGAAGCTCCCCATACCGGGGCCACCGGGACCACGGCCGCGGCGCGGACCACCCCAGGCGCCTTCGCCGTCAGCCGCGTACGAGCTGCTCGCAGCCTCCATGCCGGCCGGTGCACTGCTGAAGGCCGATTCGAACTGCATGGTGTCGTTGGGGCCACCGAAGCTGTCGAGCGTGCACGCCGACGCGCTGATCAGCGCCGTCGACGTAACGAGCAAGCGGTAGACGTTGCGAGCCATAGGGAGGACTCCTGAGGTGCGGCCTGCGGTGCCGACGACCGTCGTCGGGGACCGCTCGGACGTTCAATCTGGAGACACGTGAGCGGTTCCTTACCCTACGTGCCGTTACCGCTGACGGCTGTGTCGTGTGAACGGCGCCAATGTCTCACGCAGCTGTCGCAATGCGCGCGTCATGTTCGCTTCCACCGCCTTGACCGTCACCCCCAGGAGCTCGGCGATCTCACTGTACTTGAGATTGCGCTCGCGGCTCATGAGAAACACTTCGCGGGTGCGGGGCGGCAGCGCCGCGATGGCCTCGCGAATGGCCACCTCGAGCTCCCGCGCTTCCGCGTCGGCGTCGGCATGCTCGGCCGGTTCACTCAGGGCCTCTACGTAGACCTGCGACTTCTTCTGCACCTGCAGATGCCGCAGGTGGTTCAGTGCCCGGTTGCGGGCCGACTGGACCAGATAGCCCGGGATGCTGCTGCCGTCGGGCAACTGCTCGCGCCGTCTCCAGAGCTCCAGAAACACGTCCTGCGCGAGCTCCTCGGCAATGCCCGGCTCGTGCAGGATCCGGTTCGCCGAGCGCACCACCGGCTCGTACCACTGCCGGAAGATGGCGTCGAAGGCCGCGTGATCGCCCTGACGTAGACGCGCCAGCAGATCGGAATCGGTCACGGCCAGTGAGGGGGTGGTGGCGGCAGGTGAGACGGCGTGCATGGCATGGCGCGCAGCCCGCGAGCGGTTCTGGCAGCCCCCATCCTGCAGGTATACTACACGGTCGCACGCCAGAATCTGGGGCGCTGCCGCCTTGCGGTTTGGGGTCGGCACGTAGGGTCTTGCACCATCACCGTGTCTCAAGGGCATGTCCGACCTTCCTCACGAGCCGCTGTTCTCCGCCGACCAGCCGACCGACGCCGGGTGGGATGCCCTCGCGCGCTTCCTCGCCGGCGAAAGCGCGGCGGCCGAGGCGGCGGTCGTGACCGCCTGGTTGGCCACCCATCCGGAAGACGCCGGCGTCGTGCAGCTCGTTAAGGACCGGTCGGCGCGGCTGAATGCCCGGGCGGATGTCTCGGTCGATACCGAGCGGGCGCTGGCGGTGGTCCTGGCGCGCTTGGCCCGTCATGAGCGCATGCCCACGCTGCGCGTGGAGCGCGGTGGCCAGCCTGCGGTCGGTCGGGTCGCCGCAGGCGCCTCGCGCGGGCCGCGCTGGAGCCAGCGACTGATCGGCTTTGCGGTCGCCGCCGGTCTTGCGGCGATCGCCTTCACGAAACTCCGGGATGGCGCACCGGCGACCGCGATGCCTCGGGAGTACCGCACCACCATCGGGCAGCGTGATTCCATCAGCCTCCCGGACGGCAGCACCGTGGTGCTCGCGCCTGGCAGTCGTCTCACCCTTGCGGCGGACTACGGCGTGGGGGCCCGCTCGCTCGTGCTCGACGGGGCCGCCTATTTCGACGTGAGGCACGACGCGGCCCATCCGTTCGTGGTGAACGCCGCGGGAGCGACCATCCGCGACATCGGTACCGCGTTCACGGTGAAGACCACCGCTCCTGGATCGGTGGCCGTGCACGTGACACACGGCATCGTGGAGATGGGGGTGGCGCCGCGCACGACGGGAGCCGCGGCGACCGTGGGCACGGCAGCACTGCACGCTGGTGATCGCGGCGTGCTCGCGGCGGGCACCGTCACCGTGAGTCGCGGCGTCGTAACGGCCGCCGACGTGGCGTGGACACGCGGTCAGCTGGCGTATCGCGATGCTTCGCTTGCTGAAGTGCAGGCGGACCTGCGGCGGTGGTATGGCCTCGACCTCCGAATCACGGATCCGGTACTGGCCACGCGCACACTGACGGCCAGTTTCCGGGGCGACTCGGCGGCGCAGGTGGTGCGCTTGATCGCCCTCGCGCTGGGAGCCGACGCGGTGCAGCGTGGGGATACCGTACTGCTGCAGCCGCAGGGGAGCGGGCCGATACCCACGCCATGATCGAGGCGCGCATGCGTGAGTGTCCATGCTCCCCGTGGCCGTAAGGCGAATGCCGCGAGTTCCCGTGGGCGCCGTCATGACGCTGGCGGCGTCATTGCTGGCGCCCGCTTCGGCATGGGCGGGGATGCCGCACGGCGGCTCTGTGGTAGGACGCCAACCGGCGTGCACGACACCGGCCGCCTCCGACGATCGCGCGGCGTTGTGGGCGCCGCCGCTCGATCGCATCGTCACTATCCGCCTCGAGGAAGGCTCGGTGCGCGACGCCATCGACCGGCTGGCGACGGCAGCGCGCGTGGAACTCTCGTACAGCGCCGAGCTGCTGCCGACTACGCGACGCGCCTGTCTGGTGGCAGCGCGTGTGCCGGTGGGCGCCGTACTGGAAACGCTGTTGGCCGGCACCGGGCTGCGCCCCATTGTGTTGGCCAGCACGCAGGTGGTGCTCGCGCCATCGCGCGTGTCTCGGGGGACTCGCGAGGGGCAGGGATCTCGGCACGCCAGCGTTCTCGATCGCGTGGTGGTGACCGGTTCGCCCGATGGGGCGCCGCAGCGCGGCTCACCGTTCGCGCTCGACGTCATCGATGGCGCCCAGCTCTCGCAGCATGGCGCGGGCACCCTCGGCGAGGCCCTGGACCTGTCAGTACCCGGCATCTGGACCTGGGCCAACGCCGCGGGCTCGATCACGGCGCGCTACGGCAGTATTCGCGGAGCGAGTTCTTTCGGCGTGAGCGCCCCCAAGCTGTATCTCGATGGCATCGAGGTCGCCAATCCCCTGCTCGTCACGCAACTCGATCCTGCCCGCATTGCCCGGGTCGAAGTCATTCGCGGGCCGCAGGGAGCGGCGCTGTATGGTGCGGACGCCATCAGCGGCGTGGTGAACATCCTCACGCGCTCCGATGGTACCAGCGACGGGCGCGCGCAGCGGCAGATCAGTGCAACGGCAGGCGTGTCGAACACCGCCTACGCCCCCCGCGATCCTCTGGTGCAGGAGCACGCCGCGTCGTTGCGGCGAGGGTCGCCGTCGCGCAGTCTGGGCATGGGGCTCACCCTTGGTACCGTGGGGGCGTTCGTGCCGGGCGCATCGGAGCGTCGCCTCTTAGCCGATGCCAATGCGCGCGTCACGCGTGATCACGCCGTGCTGAGCGGAACCGCGCGCCTCTCGCTTCAGCAGGCGAATGCGAGCACCGAGCCGGTGCCCGATGGCGGTGACGACTACGGCGTGGCCGGAAGCGGGCAGGATGTCGCACACTACACCGTCGGCGGGAACGTGGCGATAATGCCATCGCTGCGATGGACGCATACGATCATCGCGGGCGTCGATGGCTACCGCGTACGGGGACTGTCGGCGGCAGCCCTGCCGGGGCCGCTGCAGGCGTCCAGCGCGGCGCAGATCGGCGACTCCGATGGCGCTGCCGATCGGGCCAGCCTGCGCTTCCGCTCAGTGGGGCGTTTCGACCTGACTCCGGCAACGCTGCTCACTCTGACGCTGGGGGCGGAGCAGGCGATCACCGGCGAAGTGCTCGGTCGCGCATCGGCGAGTGTGCTGGCGGCGCCGAGGGGCGGCGGGACGGGCGCCCCCGGGCCTGGGGCGCTGACGCGGCCACTGCTCGGCGCCTCGCGCGAGCAGACGACGTACGCCAACCACGGCCTGTTGGCGCAGGGCGTGATGGCGTGGCACGATCGTTGGTTCCTGTCCGCCGGCGCACGCGTGGAACGCACGACCGGGGCGACGCCGCTTCCGCAGCAGTCGGTCCTGCCGATGCTCGGTGCGACCTACGTGCGCGACCTCGGTGGTGCCGCGGTCAAGCTGCGTGGGGCCTACGGCACCGGTATCCGTCCCGCCCGCACACTCGTTCGTAACGCCACCTGGATGGGGGCGGCCTCGTGGGCTTCGGCGGCCAACCTGGAGGCCGAGCGGCAGAGCGGCACCGAATTCGGCGGAGATGTACTTGTGGGCTCGCGGCTCTCGCTGCACCTGACGCGTTTCGACCAGCGGGCCGCGGGGCTCATTCAGCCTGTCTCCACGCTGACGACCACCGTGGCGAGCAACGGGCGCCCGGTGCGCCGCATGGCCTACACGTTGCAGAATGTGGGCGCGATCACGAATCGCGGCTGGGAAGTCGATGCGAGCACGCGACTGGCGCGGCTGTCGCTGTCTGGGGCGCTATCGCTGGTGGAGAGCCGCGTCGCACAGCTCGCGGAGGGCTATCGCGGGGAACTGCGCGTTGGCGACCGCATGCTGGATGTGCCGTCCAGCACCATGAGCCTCTCGGCGGCGTATGGGTCAGGGCGCTGGACGCTCACCACCGCCGCCATCCGGGCGGCCGACTGGGTCGGCTACGACCGGGCGGCGATTGCCGACGCGCTCGCCGCGACGACGGCGCCCCGCGAGCTCGATGGGCCGGCGTTGCGCCGGTACTGGTTGTCGTACGGCGCGGTAACGCGGTGGCGGGCCGGCGTGACGTATCGGCTGCGCGGGGACCTGTCGCTGCTGGTCAGTGGCGACAACTTGCTGAACGTGCAGACCGGGGCGCCGGACAATACGGCGGTCATGGCCGGCCGGACGATGACCGCGGGCGTGCGGACGGTGTTCTGAACCGGTGTGTCGTCACCGCATGGTGGTGACGCCGATGTCGTCGAGCAGGATCGCGCCGACGCGCTTGCGGTCGAACACCAGGCGAATGGCCCGAATGGCTGCCGGATCGAATTCGGCGGTCTGGGCAGCGAAGGCCGAGAGCGGGGCGAGATAGGTCTGCATCACCGGCTCGGCGAGCGTCGGGAACGCCGTCTTGTCGCGGCCGCGACGCCGGTAGATGTAGCTCTCGATGGGCATGCGCACGGCACCGAAGGCGCTCAGTGGCAGTCGCGCCGTGCGGCCACGCGCGTCCTCGACCTCGATGGTGAAATCGGGGGGGACGGTATCTTTGGTGGGCTTGGCAGTCGGCTTGGCGGTCGGCTTGGCAGCCGGGCGGCGCGCGGTCGACGCGGATTTGGGTGTCGAGTCGCGTTGGGTGCTGTCGCGCGGCACACGCCGCACGCTGGGCTTCTGGTCGGTGCTGCCCACGGTGAACAGCAGCGCACTCGACGCGCTCAAGCGAAGGGTCTGTCGCGCCGCATCGGAGAGCGTGACGGTGAGGCGCGCTGGCCAGCGCGGCGTCGTGGTATCGGCGCCGGCCGGTGTGTTGTTCCACCCCACGGTTGCGGCGTTACTGCGGAAGGTGGCGGTACGTGACCGCGCCGGCACGTCGCCCTCCTTCCAGGTGCTCAGCGAGTCCGCGCCAATGCGCACGCCTGGCACCGAGCCGGTCGTGACGTCGACATCCTCCTCGAACGTCGCCAGCCATTGCGTCTGCGCATCGGCGTAACGCGTGAGGTACATGCTCGGCGGCAACCAGTCGCCGGCGGTGCGATGATCGCGGAAGAGGGGGCGGTATTCGTCGCGGCCGTTCAGTGTGGCCTCGAGAAAGCCGCCGATCACCACGCGGCCGAAGCGGCGCTGCTCCTCACCATCGATGAGGGCATCAAGTCGCAGTCGACGTCCCGAGGTGCGGCCGTTGTCCTTCTCGTTCCACACCGTGTTCCACTGGCCATGATTGGCGCGGTGCATCCAGATCGCGCTCTTGAACTCGGGGCCGGGACGGGTGTAGCGGAAACGATTGTACTGGATGAGGCCCGAGAAGCTCGACACATCGCCGTCATGCGAGCCGTGTATGACGAGGTAGTTGTAGTCGCTTACCGGTGTGGGACGGTCCGCCGGAGTGTATTGGCCGTCCACCGGCGCGATGGCGACGAGTGACTTGATGGCGAAATTGAAGTTGAAGGTCTGCGTGGCGTCGTCGGGGTAGGCCGGCAACCGATTGAAGGCGCCGGCAATCGCCACCGCTTCGCCGCCGCGCGAGTGCCCCATGAGCGCAATGCGCGACATGTCCACCTTGCCGAAGAGCGGCTTGCCGGCGGAGTCGTTGAGGGCGCGGAACACCTCGAGGTGCTTGAGTAGCATCCAGCCGCGGGCATCATTCTCGCCGCGGAGCGCACCGTTGAGGAAGTTCTCGTCGATCGAGGCGAGGATGAAGCCGCGCGACGCCAGCAATTCGCCCAGCCACTGATACCCCGGGTCGGAGTACTCCTCCATGCTGTGATTGCCGTGCACCACGAGCACCAGGGGGAACGGGCCGTTGCCCTCCGGATACCACACCCGGGCGTTGAGAGGAAACGCCGTGTTGTCGTAGCCCCAATACTTCTTGCGGCTCTTGGCCAACGCCGGCTCCGTGCGCGCGAATGGCGCCGCGTTCACCGTGGCCGTGCGGTAGGCGATGGAGTCCCGATACTCGGGGCGGCGTTTGTCCTTGCCACTGCCGTAGTAGAGCCGGTTCACCGCCAATGGCCCGGGAAGTCCCGGATTGGGCGCCGTGATGGTGCGGTGCGCCAGGACCGTGGCGGCGTCACTCGGGGCGAGCGTCAGCGGCTGCACGCAGGCCGACATGGCCGCGGGCAGTAGCGCCGCGAGCGCGAGGGCAGGGAAGAACCGGAATCGGAACATACGGGGACGTTATGCCCGGGGCACAGGCGCCGCCACCGGGTGGAACGGCCCGTGGCCCACTCGGCCCCTCGCGGAGGCGGCGCCTTCACGCCATGTTCCCGCATGGACCGCCGCCTGTTCGTCGCCGCGCTCGCCGGAACGTCTGCGCTTCCGGCCTTCTCGCCCCGCTTCGCGCCCGGGGCCATCCGTCGATTGCTCGACGCCGCCGATGTGGCGAAGAGCCGCGGTGCGCCGCTGCTCGGGCCCGATGCACCCGCATGGCGCGGCGATGCGGCGGCCGATGCTGCGTTTGCCAGCGACGAAGATTTCTGGGAGCCGATCCAGCGCGCCTTCGATCTCGATCGGACCTGGATCAACCTCAATAACGGTGGCTGTTCGCCTGCGCCCTCACACGTGATGGCGCAGCTCGAGCGCGATCTGCGCTACTCCAACGAACTGCCGGTCATTCACATGTGGCGCGACCTCGAGCCGCGCATCGAAGTGGTGCGCCGCGAACTCGCCACCGAGTTCGGATGCGATCCGGAAGAAATGGCGATCACGCGCAACGCATCCGAGGCGCTGCTCACCCTGATTCACGGCATCGATCTCAAGCCGGGTGACGAGGTGTTGCTCAGCAACCAGAACTACGGGCGCATGATCAATGGCTGGAAGCAACGTGCGCGACGGCAGGGGATCGTGGTCAAGGAAATCTCCTTCCCGGTGCCGTGCACGGCACCCCAGCAGATCGTGGATGCCTTCGCCGCCGGTATCACCGCACGCACGCGGGTCATCGAGATCACGCACATCACCAACCTTACCGGCCAGATCATGCCGGTGAAGCAGATCGTGGACATGGCGCGCGCGCGCAACATCGAAGTGTTCGTGGACGGCGCCCACGCCTTCGCGCAGTTTCCCTTCACGCGCGATGCCCTTGGCTGCGACTACTACGGCACCAGCCTGCACAAGTGGCTGCTGGCGCCGATCGGTACGGGGTTCCTGTACGTGCGCCGCGACAAGATCCCGTCGATCTGGCCGCTGTACGCCGAAAACGAGGGGCAGGGCAAGGACATCCGGAAATACGAGGAGATCGGCACGCATCCGGCTGCCAATCACAACGCCATCTCCGTGTCGCTGGCCTTTCACCGGGCGATCGGGGCTGGCCGCAAGCAGGCGCGGCTCGTCTATCTGCGGGATCGTTGGGCCAAACGGCTCCTCGCCGAAGGCAACGGGCGCGTGCAGCTGCTGACGCCGCTCGACTCCCCTTGGGGCGGTGGGATCGGCTTCTTCAACGTGGACGGCATCGACCCGGTCAAGCTCGGTGAGTGGCTCATGAGCAAGTACCGCGTGGTCCAGACGCCGATCGTGCATCCGGAGTTCAAGGGGATCCGCGTGACACCCAACGTGTACACTACCGTGGAAGAAATCGACCGGTTCGCAGAGTTGGTCCTTACCGCCATACAGAAAGGCATGGCATGACGAGTCGGCGCGGCAGGGCCGCTACGCTGGCGGTGCTGGTGTGGAGCGGTGTCGCGCCGCAGGCAGGCGCGCAGGCAGGCGCGCAGGCAGGCGGTCCACCCTTCGAGGGGGCGGTCACGCTGCGCATGTCGGCCAAGACGCCGCAGGGTGTGCAGCGCCAGCAGATGGAGTACCTGATGCGCAACGGCAAGTTGCGCGTGAATGTGCCGGGGCCCATGGGGGGAATGGCCATGATCGCCGTACCCCAAGAGAAGAAGATGTACATGCTCGTGGCGGCGCAGAACACCTACATGGAGAT
This sequence comes from Gemmatimonas sp., assembly GCF_044344655.1. Lineage (GTDB taxonomy): Bacteria > Gemmatimonadota > Gemmatimonadetes > Gemmatimonadales > Gemmatimonadaceae > Gemmatimonas. The sequence goes on along the minus strand of NZ_JBIJCN010000002.1, from coordinate 923 downwards.
GCCGCTCCCCGAGGCCGCCGCCGCAGCGAAAAGTGCGGTTGGCCAGCCCGACGACGTGAAGCTCACGCGCACCGGCCGCATGGAAACGGTGGCGGGCTTCTCGTGCGAGCATGTGCAGCTGGCGTCCCGGTCCGGCGCTGCCGACATGTGCCTCTCGAAGGAGCTGGGGCGCTTCGTCAACCCGATGGAGGGGCTGCGGCAGGGGAGCGTCGCGCCGTGGCAGAAGCAGATCGCCAACGAGTTCCCGCTCAAGGTCACGCTCCCCGACGGCACGGTGCCCCTCGAGGTGACCAGAGTGGAGCGGAAGCGCCTCCCCGACGAGCTGTTCGCCGTGCCCGAGCACTACCGCAAGAGGGCGATGCCGCAGAGGCGTCCCCCCGTCTGATCGGCGGCCGGCGAGCACGTGCAATTGCGACACGGCGGAACGAGGCTGAAACCTCCGTGCCGCTTCGTCGTTAGGGTGAACAGCCCCGCGGGACATGCCCGCAGCCGCCCGCGGTTCTGATACACGACACCGGAGGACTCATGATCGCCATGCTGCTTTCGTTCGCCATCGCCAGCATACTGGCCGTCGTGCTGTACGGCACCACGCGCAAGTTCGTGCGCAACCGCCTGCGCTATGTGGAGGTGGTGCAGAAGTCGCTGGCGCCGTGGCTCGCCGGTGGCGCCGCCTTTCTCGTGGGCAGTGTGGCGGTAGGCATCCTCCCGCTCGTGGGCGTTGGCACGGCACTCACGGCGGCGCTGGCCGTCGGTTCCGGCGTGGCCGCCGGCGCCCGGGACATCCGTCAGGGCATCGCACCGATCGTCTACGGACCGTGAGCGCTCGGGCGCACCTAATGCGGTACTTCCTGTAGAATTGGAGCATGATGGCACCCCAAATGACTGCGCAACCCACGGATCGGTCGTCGGCCATTCCGTGGGTT
>NZ_JBIJCN010000023.1:0-48960 GCF_044344655.1 Gemmatimonas sp. | reverse complement strand
CCGCGTGCGCCTCCGTGAGGCACATGGTGCCGCCCCAGGTACCGTCGATTGGCTTGGGGAGGAAGCGCTGCTTGAGCTCCTCGGAGCCGTGGCTGACGAGCGCGCTGTATGCGCCATGCGACAGCCCGGGGTACATCGAGAAGGAGAGGTTGGCCGAACACAGCATCTCCTCCATCACGAAGCGCACCATCTCGGGGAGGCCGCTCCCGCCGTACTCGGGGGTCGCGCTGATCGCCGTCCACCCGTCGGCCGTATAGCGCTGGTACGCCGCCTTGAAGCCGGCGGGCGTCTTCACCTCGCCGTCGACCAGCGTGATGCCCTCCGCATCGCCGCTCTGATTGAGGGGGAAGAGCACCTCCTCGCAGAACGTCGCGCCGCCCGCCAAGACCTCTTCGATCATGTCGGGGGTGGCGTCCTCAAAACCGGGCAATCGGGACAACTGCCCGATGTCGTGCACCTCGTTGAGCAGATACCGGATGTCGTCGAGCGGGGCGTGATAGGCGGGCATTGGCGATAGCTCGGGTGAGGGTCCTCTCAACCTGTGGCTGGAACCGTGGACGGGCAAGAGCAAATTGCGACGGTGGCGTCATGTTTCTTCTGAGCCCGCCGATGGCGCCGCCCCGGCCCCGCCCGCCCCGGCCCCCGGAACCAGGCGCAGACATCCGCCGTATCGGTTATTGTCCCTCGTCCTCAATGGAGTGTGCGCTCGATGAAGTCGTTCTTTACCGCCCTCGCCGCGAATCTCGTCACGATCGCCGTCTGCGTGGTCGCGCTCGTGCTGCTGACCGTCGGCGTGATTGCGTCGGCCGGCAACAAGCCCGTCACCGAAGTGCGCGCGGGATCGATCCTCGTGATCGACCTCGACCGCCCGCTCTCTGATCGCCCGGCGAGCGACGAGGAGCGGTCGTTCTTCGGGCGGGCCCTCACACCCGGTGGTGACGCCCTCCCCCTTCGCTCGGCGTTGGTCGCCATCCGGGCGGCCGCTGAGGACGACCGGATCAGCAGCGTCCTGGTGCGTGGCAGCGTGTCGGGCGACGGCGTGCGCTCGGGGTATGCGGCGCTCCGTGAACTGCGTCAGGCGTTGGTGGCGTTCAAAGCGTCGAAGAAGCCGGTACACGCGTGGCTCGTGAATCCCGACGTGTCCAGCTACTACGTGGCCTCCGTTGCGAACACGATCACGCTCGACCCCTTTGGTTCCCTGCTCATTCCGGGGCTTGCCAGCGAACAAGTGTTTCTCGCCGGCCTCTTCGAGAAGTACGGCATCGGCGTGCAAGTGAGCCGCGTGGGCCGCTTCAAGGCCGCCGTCGAACCGTTCACGCGCAGCAGTATGAGCCCCGAAAACCGCCAGCAGGTGGCGAGCTACGTGGGCGACCTCTGGAGCGAGGTCAAGCGCGGCATCGCCGAGTCGCGGGGGGTGGATACGGTCGCCCTGCAGACGCTCGTCGATGCCGAGGGGATTCTCCTCCCCGACGCGGCCCGTACCGCGAAGTTGGTCGACCGGGTCGCGTACTTCGACGTGGTGCTGGCGGATCTTGAACGACTGGCCGGCAAGAGCGGCGGCGCGACCTCGGCCAAGGACAGTGCGCGCGCGGCGGAACTGGCGGCCATCATCGAGCAGCCAACGCTGCCGCAGATCACGCTCGATACCTACGCCCCGATCGCGGCGGCGAAGGAGCGTATCATCGGGGGCAGCCAGGCGATCGCCGTGGTCTACGCCGAGGGCGACATCGTCGATGGCGAGGGGACCGATGGACAGATCGGCGGGGCCTCGCTGTCACGGGAACTGCGCAAGCTGCGTGGCAATGCGGCGATCAAGGCAGTCGTGCTGCGGGTGAACAGTCCCGGTGGCAGTGCGATCGCGTCCGAGCAGATCCAGCGCGAGCTGACGCTGATCGCCGCGAAGAAACCGCTGGTGGTATCGATGGGGACCCTCGCGGCCAGTGGCGGCTACTGGATCAGCACCGCAGCGCAGCGAATTTTCGCGGAGCCCAACACCATTACCGGATCGATCGGGGTGTTCTCGCTGGTGCCCAACATCAAGGAGCTCGCCGCGCGACAGGGCGTCACCTTCGACACCGTGAAGACGGGGCGCTACGCGGACCTGTTCTCCATCGCGCGGCCGCGTACCGAGGCCGAACTCGCCGTGCTGCAGCGCGGCACGGATGCCGTCTACGACGCGTTCATCGCGCGTGTCGCGAAGGCGCGGGCGCTCACCTCCGACTCGGTGCGCCAGATCGCCGAGGGACGCGTGTGGTCGGGGCTGCAGGCACGGCGCATCGGTCTGGTGGACTCTCTGGGCGGGCTCGATGTGGCGGTGAAGAGCGCCGCGTCACTGGCCAAGCTCACCGGCGACTACGAGGTGCGTGAGTACCCGCGCGTGAAGTCGATCACCGAGAAGATCACCGAACTCCTCGAGGACAAGCCCACGCCGGTTGCCGCACGCACCGATGCCGCTCTGGAGCGGTTGGGCGCCCGGGGTCCGGCCGCGGCGCTCGCGCGCGACGTCACGCGCGAACTCGCGGTGCTGCTCACCTATAACGACCCGCGCGGGGTGTACGCGCGCATGCCGTACATTCTGCGGGTCCGCTGAGCAGGCCTCTATGACGCGCGCGGGGCGGTCGCTCAGTGAGCGGCCGCCCCGCGCGCGCGCCCGGCACCGAAGAAGGCGGTGCCGGCGCTTTGCCCCGCGGTCAGTCGTCGATGACCGGCGTGGCCCACGCGCCGTAGGTGACCTTGCGAGCGGCCTCAAGACGACGCGCCTGTGCTTCCCAGTCGGCGAGTTCCGCGCGCACACGGGCGAGATGCGCCCCCGCCTTGGCGATGCAGGCGGCAAGTCCGCGCGCCTGGACGTCGGCGAGCGCCCATTCGGCGGCGCGCACGCGCGCACGCGCGATCGGCAACTGCTCCACGCAACGCGTGGCGTGGTAGCGGCTCCACGCGGCGACGGGGCGATCGTCATCGATGCCGTACAGCGACCAGATGCCATCCGTTACGGGGATGTAATCGAAGAGGAAGCCGTCGATATCGTCCGGGATGGAGTGCGCGGCGTCCGAACTGTGCAGGCTCATTGGGAAACACCAGGAGGGGAAGAAACGCGCCAGACGCACCGGAGCCAGAAGCCACGGCCGGGCGGGTTCCTACTCAAGAAGCGGCAACCCCCCGGGAGTTCCCACGGCGTCTAGATTGCACGCATGCACACCCACCATACTCCGATGCGCGGAGCGGCACGCTCCGCCCGTCGAGTCGTGATCGTGGCCGGCGTCACGTTGCTCGGTGCTCTGCTTCCGGTCGCGGGCATCGATGCGCAGCAGCGCCCCACGCCTCGGCCGGGGACGACCGGTCAGTCGCCCAAAGCCAGTGCGAGGAAGGACAGCAGCGCCGCGAGCCCCTACGGCACTGGCGGGACATCGGCGGCGGCGAGGGCACTGGCTGGCAAGCCGGCGCCAGTGTGGCCAGTGCCTGGCCCGGCGCCACTTGCCGGCAGCATCCTGCCGGCCACGCGCATCGTGGCCTACTACGGCAACCCGTTCTCGAAGCGCATGGGCGTGCTGGGGGAGTATCCCAAGGACGAAATGCTGCGCATGCTGGACCGCGAGGTGGCCGCGTGGCGCAAGGCCGATCCCGCCACGCCGGTGCAGCCCGCCCTGCACCTGATCACCACCGTAGCCCAAGGCGACGCCGGTAAGGACGGCACGTACCGCATGCGGCACGGCGACAAACTCACCGAAAAGGTCTACGGCTGGGCGAAGGAGCGAAACGCCCTCCTCTTTCTCGACGTGCAGGTGGGGCTCAGCACCATCCAGCAGGAGCTGCCGCGCCTCGAGCCGTGGCTCGCCAAGCCCGACGTCCACTTCGGCATGGATCCCGAATTCTCGATGAAGGACGGGACCAAGCCGGGCCGGAAGATCGGCAGCTATGATGCCGCCGACGTGAACTGGGTGATCGACCAGCTCGCGCGCATCGTGACCGCGAACAAGTTGCCACCCAAGGTGCTGGTCATCCACCGCTTCACGCGGCCGATGCTCACGAATGCACACAAGATCAAGCGTGACCCGCGCGTGCAGGTGGTGATTCACATGGACGGCTGGGGCCCGCCCAGCCTCAAGCGCGATTCGTATGCGGCCTACGTGTACGCGGAGCCGGTGCAGTTCACGGGCTTCAAGCTGTTCTACAAGAACGACCGGAAGTACGGCGGCCCGCTGATGACCCCGAAGCAGTTGCTCGCGCTCACGCCGCAGCCGTTGTACATCCAGTATCAGTAACCGGCAGGCGCACTGACGACTGACGCATAAAAACTCCCCGCCGTGCACGGGATCCCGTGGACGGCGGGGAGTTTTCAGTGGTCAGTGAAGGTTTTCAGTGTCCAGTTTGTTATTCCCACCTCACCTGCACCACCAGCGACACCCGGCGTGGCAGCCCGGGTTCGAAGAAGCGGTTCCGCGTGGCATTCACGACGAGGCTGGACGCGTAGCGCCGATCGAACAGGTTCTCGATTGACAGCACCGGGTCTACCCGGACACCGGCCACGCGCGGCGCCGAAAGCCCCACGCGCCAGTGCCAGACGGCGTAACCGGCGCCGTACACCGTGGCGGCATCATTTGCGCTCGCCCGGGAGGCGCCGGTCCACTCCGCGGTGCTGAAGAGTGAACGCGCACGCGCGGTGACGAAGCCTTGCAGGTAGTGCTCGGGGACCCCGGGAATGGGCTTGCCGGCGAACGACGCGCCCCCCACGTCGTAGCGATCGAAGCGGAACGTCGACCAGGTGTACGCGCTCCCCACCTCGAGCGCACCGACCTGCGCCCGCAGGCTCGTCTCCGCGCCGGCGCGTGACGTGCGCCCGGCGTTGCGGAAGGCGCGGCGGCCGGGCTGGTTGGGCACATCGAAGGGCACCAATTCATCCAGGACGGTGGCGCGAAAGAGCGCCACGTCGGCGCGCACGCGCTGCCACAGCAGGGCTTGGGTCCCGACTTCGAGCGTCTGGGTGCGCTGTGGCTCGAGCTGCGTGTTGAGCCCCGCGGCGCCTGTCACCTGATTGGTGAGCTCTGTAATGGTGGGCGTTTCGAAGGCGGTCGAAGCGTTCGCATACACCGACCAGCGCGGCGTCGCGCGCCATGCGAGGCCGACCATGGGACTCACCGCACCCAGCGTACGATCACCGGAATCGTTGGCGTTGGTCGCCGTCACGAAACGGTCGCGCACACGGAACTGCACCCGATCGTAGCGGAGTGCGGCACTGGCGAAGATTCCGTGCGGGGCTTCGACTTCCATCCGTCCATAGCCGCCCACGTTGACCGCACGCTCCTGTTGATCAAGGCGCGTGCTCCCGCGCTCCGTACCGGGGCGCGGGCAACTCGCCGTCGCGGGCGCCGTGGGAAGGACCGCCGCGCAGTTTTCGAAGTTGGAGCGCTCATCCACCTGTCGCTGGGCATCCACTCCGGCTCCGAACCGCAGGGGCCACGCCGTGCGCGCGAAGCGCCACGCCCCGTGCACACCACCACCGAGCACGCGTCGGTCCACCGCCACGATGGCGAAGGGGAGTGGGTTATCGAGCTCGCGCGCGCCAGTGAAGAGCGAGGCCCGCACGGTCCCCCCCGGCACATCACGCTCCGCGAGCAGCGCCACCTGCGACTGCAGCACCGCCTTCCGCGAACGGCGCGTGATGTTGAGCGAATCAGGGAGGCGCGGGTCACGGGCGAGCTCCACCGCGGTCAGTGCGCCGGTATTCTCGGCGCGCGGCGCGTCGTAACGCGTGCCCTGCAGCTCGAGCCGCGTACCGGCCACCGTGGCCAGCCCGCGCGCGAACAGACTGGTGGCGTCGAGCCGCGACCAGGTGCGTGGCCCGTCGCCGTTGGTGCGGGTGAACGAGCCGAGCCATGCGGCGCGCTGCCAGAGGCCACTGCTGTCGCTGCGGCTCCCGGAGGCTTGCACGTTGCGGCGTCGCACGCCCCCACCATCCCACACGCGCGCCTCGGCGGCGAAGGGCCGCGCACTCGGTGCCCGCGACTTCATGTCGATCACGCCACCGGCGGCGTTGCCGTAGAGCGCGGCCGCCGTGCCGCGCACAATATCCACGCGATCGATCGTTTCGAGATCGAGCCAGTCGGTCGGTGTCTGCCCGTCGGGGAGCGACAGCGGCACGCCATCACGCAACAGGCGCACCCCCCGCACGCCAAACGCTGACCGTGCCCCGAATCCACGCATCGCAATCCGCTGATCCTGCGACGGGTTGGCCCGATCCTGCACCTGCACTCCCGGGACAGCCAGCAGCAGGTCGCTGACCCCGGTCCGGCGAAGCGCAGGCCGCTGAGTGAGGGCGGCAGTGGAAATCGCGAACGGCAGCTCGAAGGAAGCACGCGCCGCCTCTCGGGTGACGGTCACCCGCACCGACTGCAGCGACCGCGCCGTACTGTCCTGGCGCACGGTCACTCGCACGGAGTCTGCGCGTTGCTGGGCAACGAGCGCGGGGGGCGCGAGCAGGGTGCTGCCGGCGGCGAGAAGGACAGGCGCCAGCGCACGGACACAAGCGCTGGCGGCACGAGGAGGCACGGGTGGATTGGTCACCCTGCGATCTACAGCGATGCGCGAGCTCGGGGAATCCCTCGCCCGGGGTGGGTGGCTGCGTTGCACACCGCCGTGCTGCCGGTCAGGCCGTGTGCCGGCGGTGGCTATTGGTCAGACCAAGACCCTTCGCCTATTCGTTATGAGCCGTTCTTTTGTGATTCCGAACAGTTATTTTTCTAGTTTACGGCAAGTTGACGCAACCGTCGCTCGCCGCTTGCGCGCGTCATCTGGTCTTTGACGGGAAAATGACGCGCCCTTCACACTCTGCTCGCGTGGGGAGCTCCGGCAGCAGGCAATGCCGATCGCCGAATCCTTGCCATGCGACTGAATGCGAATGCAATGAAATGCCTCGGGCCGGTACGAGACCGGCCCGATCGAGATGAGTGACGCCCGAGCGAAACGGCCCAGTTACTGGGTGCGCGCTGTCGCGAGTTGGTGGTGCAACAGGTCGGCCGCCGTGGCGCGCTGCGGGGCGGTACACACGCGCAGCGCATCGACGCAGGCGAGCATCTTGTGAAGGCGCGGGTCACGCGAGGCGACCTTCGTCAGCCCATTGAACAGGGGCACGAGTGTATCACCGCGCGCGGGCCCGCCGTCCATGGGCCAGACGAGGGAGCGCACCGGGTCGCCGTTGCCCAGCGCAGCCGCCAGCTCGGGATGCGCGGCCGCGGTGGGAAGACCGATCCGCTCCGGACCATGCACCGGGGGAAACGCATAGCGTGCTCCGTACACGAGAAACTCGTGGAGCGACGGCTGGATCACCGTTCGGCTTCCGGGGCCACAGATGCCGGCGTGCTGCAGACGGGCGACCGAGCGGTGCACCGCGCTCGTGCTCGTGGCGAGCGCGATGGCGAGGGGCTCGTAGCGATCCTCCGGCACCAGGACCAGACGCAGCGCGACCGCAATATCGAATGGACGGAGGGAAGGCTGGGAAGGCACGAACGGGGGGTGAGGGGGCGAGTAATGCCAGACCCGTCAGTTTACCACATTTTCCCAAAACTGCCCGTCGTTCATCCCCAATTTCGTCCTGCAAAAACCGCGTTCTGATCCCCATTTTCACGTTTCACGTACATTAAATTACGCCTCAGATCAGAGCCGCTAAAGAACACTTAATCTCGAGGACGCACCTCCCCGCACCGCGCGGAAGGATCGGCGTCTGTCACCCCTACCACCGTCAGCGGTCATCAGGCACGGCGGACCGCTGGCGCGACCCGTGGGGGTGTTCCAGCTTTGGCGGATGTCCGACATCCACCAGCCGTTCCACGCCACCCCGGTCTTCCCCCGGGGCTTTCGCTGCGCCAGCCGCAATGTGGGCCTCAAGCCCACCGCCCGTGACCTCACGCTCTTTGTGAGCGACGTCGACGCCGCGGCGGCAGCGGTCTTCACCCGCAATCACTTTCCCGGCGCGCCAATCGTGCTGGGGCGGGAAACCCTCAAGGGTGGCGTACTGCGTGCCGTGATCGCCAACAGCAAGGTGAGCAACGTGGCCACCGGTGCGCGCGGCGTGGAGAATGCGCGCCGTATGGCCGCCGCCGCCGCCGCCGAGGTGGGCACCACGGCCGACCGCGTGTTGGTGAGTTCGACGGGCGTGATCGGGGTGCAGCTGCCGGTCGACAAGATCGAAGCCGGTGTCGTCGGCATGACGGGGGAGCTGCAGGACAACCCCATGGTGGGAGCCGAGGGGATCATGACGACCGACACGCACCCCAAGGCGCTGTCGGCCTCGGTGGGCGCCGCGACCATCACGTGGGTGGCGAAGGGCTCGGGAATGATCGAGCCCAACATGGCCACGATGCTGTCCTACATCTTCACCGATGCCGCGCTCGATGCGGCCACGCTCGATCGTCTGCTGCGCGCGGCCGTCAGTCGTTCGTTCAACATGCTCTCGGTGGATACCGACACGAGTACCTCCGACACCTGCGCGATCCTGGCCAACGGTCTCGCGGGCCCGGTGGACGAGAGCGAGTTCCTCGCCGTGTTGCAGGCCGGCTGCACTCGCATGACGGAAATTCTCGCGCGCGATGGCGAAGGTGCGGAGCATCTGCTGCGCGTGTCGGTGCGTGGCGGGCATACCCCCCGCGAGGCACACGTTATCGCCAAGTCGATCGTGAATTCACCGCTCGTTAAGACCATGGTACACGGGGCCGACCCCAATGTGGGGCGCCTGCTCATGGCGATCGGCAAGTGCTTTGACTGCACGATCCAGCCGCTGACCACCGACGCGTGGATCAACGGCTATCAGGTAGTGGCGCACGGCGAGCGCCTCGCCTTCGACGATGCGATCGTCCGCGAAACGCTCTCGCGCGAAGTGGTCGACATCGAGGTGAGCCTCGGCGTGGGGACCGGTGAGGCGCGGGCCTACGGCTGCGATCTCACCAAGGGCTACGTGGACGAGAACGCGGCGTACTACTCGTCCTGACCACCGCCCTCGCGCGCGTTCCCCCGCACCGGCCACCCGACCTCACTCAGGAAGGTCGGGGACGCCATCCAGCTGCAGGGCCTGTACGCTCTCCACCCATGCCGTGAGCTGCTCGAGGCGGAGCGCTTGCGCCGAAATGTCGAAGTGCTGAACGAGCGCACCACGGGGCACCGTGTCGGTGAGGGCGGTGGCCTGCAGCTGGAAAAAGCGCTTCTTGTCGGGAGAGTGACAGGGATACTGCAACTCGAAGCGATCGCGCTTGCCGGCCAGCAGCTCGCGCAACCCGCGGCCCGTGGCCTGCGCTATGGGATCATCCGGCGCAGCCATGCAAGTTGCCACGTAGTTGAGCCCGATCCCGGCCATAAGCGCCGGCGTCGCGTCGTTGGCCCGCGCGAAGCGCACCCACTCGGCGTTGGTCTGAACGATCACGCCGTCCGGCCCGAGCACCGCCACCGAGGATGGGATCGAGTCAAGGATGTGCTGCAGCCGTTCCTCGCCGCGCTTCACCTCCGTGACATCGATGACGCTCACGATCACGCCGTGCACGCCCGTTTCCCCGGTGAGGTACGGCAGCACCTTGACGTGCAGGTGCGACCCGTCGGGCGCCTGCACCTCGTGCGACTCCGCCCCCTTCCCGGTCATCACGCGACGGCACATGCTCACCAAATCCACGCCGGCAATCTTGGCCGCAATGTGCTCGAGCGGCCGACCGATATCCTGCGGCATCACGTTGAGCAACCGCAGTGCGGCATCGGTGAACTTGCGAATGCGCAAGGAGCCATCAACGAACAACGTCCCCACGCCCGTCGTGCGCAGCAGATTCTCGATGTCGTTATTGAGGCTGATCAGCTCCGCAATCTTTTCCTGATACTCCGCGTTGACCGTCTGCAGCTCCTCATTGACTGACTGCAGCTCCTCGTTGGTACTCTGCAGCTCCTCGTTGGACGCGAGCAGTTCCTCGTTGGTGGCCTGCAGTTCCTCGTTCGAGGTTTCGAGCTCCTCGATGGTGGCCTGCAGGTTCTCCTTGGTGTACTGCAGCTCGTGTTCGAGCTGCGACAGTCGGAGCGACGTGGATTCGTCGTGCTGCAGCGTATCGGCCACACCGCCATGGAGCGGCTTGGGACCGCTCTGGAAGAAAATCACGTAGGCGCGGTTGCGATCGGGGCCTACATCGAGCGGCCGCACATGCAGGGTGACCGTGGGCTGATCGGGATCGACCTCGATGCCCTCGTACAGGATGTCCCGGTGCTCCTTGGCGATCCTGCCAAGTGCCGCCCGCAGCGCAGTGCTCAGCGGCCGTGGCAGCAACTTGAAGATCTCGAGCGTGGACCGCCCCGGCTGCACCTTGAGCAGCGACGAGACGTCACCGAAGGTGTGAATGAGCTGATAGTCTGCATCGAGGACCACGCACCGCAGCTGCAGGACGTCGGTGAGCTCCTGAAACACGTGCTCCAGCAAACCGTCTTCGGTAGCCGTCCGCGATGGCACATTGCGCGTGGCGACCACCGCCTGTTCAGCCGCCGTCGTGGGGGAAAATGACTGCATGAGCGGCCGCCGCGGGCGCGTGGGCAGCGCCTCAGCGAGCGTATGCCGGCCGGGCTGGAGCGCCTGGTACAGCTTCCACTTCGCGTCAACCACATCGAAGAGCGAGGATAGCGATCCGACCGTCTCGCTCGAACCCAGGAGCAGGAAGCCCCGCGCGCGCAGGGCGTAGGCCAGCAACGCGATCACGCGGCGCTGCAGCTCCGTGCCCAGATAGATCAGCATGTTGCGACAGGACACGAAGTCCATGCGCGTGAGCGGCGGATCCTTGAGCAGGTTGTGGCGCGCGAAGATCACGCGGTCGCGGACCGCCCGACTCACCTTGTACCCATCGCCGTCGGCCACAAACCAGCGCGACAACCGATCCGGAGTCATGTCGGCGGCGATGGAATCACCGTAGCGGCCCGCCGCCGCGAACTCCACGGCGTCCTGATCCACGTCGGTGGCGAACACCCGCACGTTGCGACTCAGCTTCTCGCGCTCGAGCGCCTCGAGGATGAGGATCACGACCGAGTACGGCTCTTCGCCAGTGGAACAGGCGGGGATCCACACGCGCAGCTCCCCTTCGGCCGGGGTCTCGGCAATGAGCTGCGGAATGACACGCGTCTCGAGCAGGCGAAACGCCTCGTCGTCGCGGAAGAAGCGGGTGACGTTGATCAGCAGGTCGCGGTGGAGCTGCACCAGCTCGGGGCGCGAGTCCTCGATGAGCCGCACATAGTCGTCCCAGCCCAGCCCCGGGTGCATGAGCACGCGGCGTTCGATTCGCCGGATGATCGTGTTGGGTTTGTAGCCGGTGAAGTCCGTGCCGAGGCGATCGCGCAGCAGGCCGAGGATGCGTTGGACCTGCGAGGCGGTGCCGGCGGGTTGCTCCGCACTGCTGGCGGCGCGCACCGTACCGCGCCGCAGGAAGAACTGGTTGATGACAGCGGGCATGTCTGCCACCGAGAGGACCTGATCGGCGAGCCCCGTGGCGACGACACTCCGCGGCATCCCGTCGAACTGCGCCTCCGTGGGATCCTGCACGAGTACGAGCCCCCCCTCGGCCTTGAGCTCGCGCGCGCCACGCGTGCCGTCGCTACCGGTGCCCGAGAGCACGACCCCCACCGCATACTCCCCCTGCGCCTGCGCGAGCGACGCGAAGAACACATCGATCGGCAGGTGCAACCCGTGCCCGGCCGGCTGCTCGTTGAGGCGGAGGACCCCACCCTCGAGGGTGAGGTTCGTCTTCGGTGGATTGAGATAGACCGTATCCGGTTCCACCGGCATGCCGTCGACGGCCCGGATCACGCGCAACGTGGTGTGACGCCGCAGCAGCTCCACCATCAGCGACTTATGATCGGGGGAGAGGTGCTGCACGACCACGTAGGAGATCCCACGATTGGGATCCGCGTTGTCGAAGAACTGCTGCAGGGCCTCGAGGCCCCCGGCGCTGGCGCCGATCGCGCAGATCGCCAACAACGGCTGGTCGCCTGCGCGCGGATTATCCACGATGCCGTTAGCCGGCTCGGTGCTGGTCATGCGTTACTGGGGAGTCGAGTGGCACGATCAGTGGCCCGTCGAGCACGGCGCGCAGGCGCGTCGCACCAGCGCTCGTGGTCCACGGTTTCTGGAGAATGGGGGCATCGCGGGTGCTCCACCTGCCGAACTTAGCCCCCGGAAGCGCGGCCCGCTGGCCGCGGCGCGCTGATTGCGCATCGTCAGGCAGGCGCGTGCCTCCCCGGCCCAGTGGATACCGCCGGCTCACCATCGAGTCACAGGGGAGGACGTTTCCAGTGACGCGTGCGCTGCTCGTAGTCAAAGGCCAGTTCCATCAGCCGGAATTCACTCCATGCCCGACCGAAAAACGACAGACCGGCCGGCAGTCGTCCGTTCCGCGTATAGCCCATGGGCACCGTAATGGAGGGGAAACCGGTGGTGGGGGAGAAGAGCTGACTGTTATCGCCGTGGGGCGTATTGAGATCGCCGATGAGGCGCGGCGGATTGCTCCATGTGGGATACACCATGGCATCGAGCTGCAGCGAGTCCATGAGCTGATGCACCGCCACACGCAACGCCTCCCGTACGCGCTCGCGCGACTGACACCCGGTGCTCGCTTCGGGGAGCTCACTGGCCTGCGCGGCGTCCCGGAGCCGTTGCTCCACCGTGGGGTGGTAGCGGCGGCTGCGAAGAATCTCCTCAAGCGTCTTCACCGGCGCGTTAGGCGCGCGCCCGGCGAAGTAGCGTTCGAGATCAGCCTTGAAGCGGTTGCAGCCCCCCTGCTGCCGCCGCTGTATGGCATCAAGCGAATCGACGCGCACGCTGTCGATCACGATGGCGCCGGCGCGCCGCAGGTCCGCCACCGCCCGCTCGAACACGGCCTTGACCTCGGGATCGAGTGTGGGGCGCTCGTAGGCCTGCCGCAGCAGACCAACGCGCGCACCGGCAAGCCGTCCGCGCACAAGGGCGCGGCGATAATCGGGCGCGCGCCTGGTATCGGCATCGCGCGTCACGCTGTCGGCCGGATCGGCGTGGGCAATCACATCGAACACGGCCACTGCATCGGCCATGCTGCGCGCCATGGGCCCTGCGATGTCGGCTGTGGCGTTGAGCGGAATGACACCGGCACGCGACGTGAGCCCCATCGTGGAACGAATGCCTACGAGCGCTTGGTGGGCCGACGGGCCACGGATGGAGTTGCCGGTGTCGGTCCCCAGTCCCAGCGTGCCGAATCCGGCCGCAACAGCCGCCGCCGTACCGCCACTCGAACCGGCGGTCACGCGATCAAGTGCGTAGGGATTGCGTGTGTATCCCGGCAGAATCGAGCTCACCGTTTCGTAGGGTGTGAACGCCCACTCGGCGAGATTGCTCTTGGCCAACACGACGGCGCCCGCCTGTTTCACCAGGCGTACCATTGTCGCGTCCTGGGGCGGTTTCCAGCCTTCGAGCGCGAGTGACCCGCCGGTGGTCTGGAGCCCCAGTGTTTCGAAGTTGTCCTTCACGATCAACGGGATGCAGTGCAGCGGGCCCGTGGCACCCGCACGGGCAAACCGCTGATCGAGCGAATCCGCCACGCGCAGCGCATCAGGATTCACCAGCACGATGCTGTTGATCGAGGGGCCCTGCTTGTCGAGGGCCTCGATGCGCGCGAGGTACTGCTGGACGAGCGAGCGGCAGCTGAGGCGCTTGGCCGTGAAGGCCGCATGGATGGTGGCAATGGACGCCGTATCCACGGGAAACGGGCGCGGCTGGGCGTGGCCCGGAGAGACGAGCGCAGCCAGCTGCAGAACCGCCACAGCGGCGAGGGACGGAAGGAATGGACGCATTCGGGGAATATGCGCCGATCTCCGTCCCTCGCGATGCCCGGCACGCCGCTACTTGCCCGCCTTGGCCGTCCAGCTGTTGTCGGACGGGTCCCGGTCCGGGAACCGATGTCCGGGATCGAGCACCACCTTCGTGATGGCACGCCCACCGAACGTGAGGTGCACTGTGTGCGCCCGACGTCCATCGAACCACACGTCGACTGGTACGGTCACCCGCGCCGTGGCGCTGTCGAGCATCACCGCGTTCGGCATGGGGCGGATGGGCGCGCCGGTAGGCGCAAAGGTCACATCGAGCGTAATGGGGGCAGGCATCTGTCCCGCCTGTTCCACCGTCACACTGGTGCGCGCCCGCTGCGTGGTCACCGACGCAATGCGATGGTCGACACTTTCGGTGGTGAAGAGCCAGCTGTTCCAGAACCACCCGAGATCGCGACCAAGCGCCCGGTTCATGAAGAACATGTAATCCCATGGCGATGGATGCTTGTACATCCAGGCCGTGGCCCATTCACGGTGCGCGCGCTGCACCGCACTGTCGCCCACGATGCCGCCTAGGGCGGAGAGCATGAGCGGCGTTTTGCTGTACGTGGTGAAACCGTAGAACTGGGGCCCGGCATAGTTGGCGTTCCACATCATCGGCGGCTCGGCTTCGTTGCCGCTCGTACGCCCGTAGCTCTGTCCGAGTCCGTCGAACACCGGCGCCTTGCCAGCGGCATCGGCGTCGGAGAGGACGTTCATGTACTGATTGAACCCCTCATCCATCCAGCCGTACCACGTTTCGTTGTTGCTCACCACCATGGGCCACCACTGATGCCCAGCCTCGTGATCCGCCGCGCCCACATTGGAATTGATCACCATGGGGTACTCCATCCCGGCACTCGGGCCATCCTGCAGCGTGAGCTGCGGGAACTGGTAGGGGAACCACAGCTGCGAGTAGAACTCGAGCGCATGGCGGGTCACCGGTCCGGCCTTCGCATAAAGCGCGGCCCGCCCCGGCAGGTACACCATGTGGATGGGGACCGGCCCCTTCGAGGGGATTGTGGCGCGCGTGGCCTGCCACACGAACTGTTTCGCCGTGGCCCACGCGAAATCGTTCACCGTGTCAGCGTGAAAACGCCAGGTCAGCCGCCCGGTACCGCTGGTGGCCGTGGCACGCCCGGGCCCCGCCTCGTCGGGACCCACGATCGTGGTGACGTCATCGCTGCCGGTGACCCTGGCGAGTTGGGTGCGCGCCGAGGCGGTGAGTACCTCCTCAGGATTTCGCAGCACACCGGTGCCACTCACAATCCAGCCGGCCGGCACATCGATGTTCACGTCGAAGGTGCCGAAATTGTTGTAGAACTCCGAGGGGCCGAGGTAGAGTTCACCGTCCCATCCGCGGAGGTCGTCGAAGACCGCCACTCGTGGGAACCACTGCGTGGGCTGGAAGAGCGTATCGGCCCAGCGCTGCGTCATGCGGTGCCCCGTGCCCGGCCCACCAGGCAGCTTGTGCGACCAGTCGATTTCGAGGACGGCCTGACTCCCCGCCGCGATCGGCGCCGCAAGCCGCACGACCGCATTGGTAGCGCGCCCGTTGACGAGCGTATTGCCGCCCGCGGCATTGGCCGCCGCCTGCTGGGCGTTCTGAATGGCGCGCGCGCCTTCCGCGCTGATCCCGCCTCCCGCGGCATTGGACGCGATGTTGACGGGCGCGCCGTTGACCGTCATGCGCGAGAGCACCATCCCATCGGTGACTTCTGACGGTACCCACGGCGCAGCGTGCGGCGCGTTGCCGAGAAAGTGATTGGGGTCAAGACGCAGACCGATCGTCGCAAGTGGGCCGGGGCTGGTGTTGTGCACGGTGATGCGTGCCGTGCCCCTGAGCCGTGCCGTGGCCGGATCGAGCGAGACATCGATGGCGTAGTCGGTACGCAGCTGCCAGTACTTCGCACCCGGGCGCCCAGTGGAGTCGCGCGTACCGGCGGCCATCGCCCGCCGGATGGCGTTGGTCAACGGGATGTCGCGACGGACGGCGCGCGGCGGGCGGGACGCCCCGGCCGCGGGGGCCACCTGTGCGATGGCAATGGCGGACGGCGTCGAGGGCGAGCAAAGAACGGCCAGCAGGAGGGCCGCGGCGCGCAGACAGAGACGGGGCATAAAGGCTCGGAAAGAGGACCCCGAACGCTACCGCGGTCTTGCGCCCTCGAGCAACGGTTGACCGGCCGTGACGTCGGTCAGCGTGCGCCGGACGCGGCGGCGGTGATGGCCTCGGCGATGCGCGACGCCGTGATGCGCCGGTGCGAGGCGTGCCAGACGACCTGCCCGTTGTGCACCACAATGGCCTGCGGCGACTCGTGTTCCACCCGCAGCACATCAGCGATGGCGTTGGAGAGCGGCCGCTCCTGCTGCACCACCACAAGCCGGACCGGTACACCGGGGAACTCGCGCACGAACGTATCGTATTCCTGCTTCACGCCGATGGAGATGCTGCAGGTCGCGCTGTGCTTGAAGATCAGCGTGGGCACCAGCGCGGCAGCGAGTGCCTGCGCCTCCGCGGTCGCGGGCGAGCCGTGGGGATCGCCCGTCGGCCGCAGGGCGGCCTTCGACATGCCGTGCGGCAGGGCCACCACTGGGGCACCGGTCGCGCGCGCCGCGAGCTGCGTATCGAGCAGCTCGGCGTAGGTATGGTACGACTGTGCGCCCGTCTGGCGGGCCACCAGCGCCCCCCGATCGAAGACCAGCACCGTGGGAAGCGCCCGAATGTCGTACGTCGTGACCGTATCCAGATTGCTGTCGGCGTCGAGGGTAAGCACGGTCAGCCGATCACGGTAAGTTTCTGCAAGCCGGTGGATGACCGGTGTGAGGGTGACGCAGGGCTGGCACCAGGCAGCCCAGACGTCTACCAGTACGGGGACCGGCGAGCGGAGCACTGCGGCTTCGAACTGGGCGTCGGTCACGGCAGCGGGAATCACGGATGCGCTCATGGACCACAAGATAACCGACCCAGCCGCACTGGAAGCGATGGCGGCCACACTCGAGGCCAGCGGCGACTACCGCGTGGTGCGACGCTTCGTGGCGCCCGGGAGCTACACCACAACGCCGCCCGTGGGGCCCCTGCGACGGGGGCTGATCGTCGATGTGGAAACCACCGGGCTCGATACCACCAATGATCGGATCATCGAACTGGGCATGGTACCCTTCGCCTTCGACTCGGCGGGCTCCGTATTCGACGTGGACGCGAAGCTGGAGTGGTTCGAGGATCCGGGTATGCCCATACCCCCGGAGGCCGTGGCCATTACCGGCATTACCGACGACATGGTGCACGACCAGCGCATCGATGAGGCGGTGGTGCAGCGCGAGCTGGCGCGCGCGCATCTCGTGATCGCCCATAATGCCAGCTTCGACCGACGGATCCTGGAGCGGCGCTTTCCGCAGTTCGCCGACAAGCACTGGGCCTGCTCGCTTCAGGATGTCCCGTGGGCACGGTTCGGGTGCCGTGGCGCCAAGCTCGATTACCTGCTGTATCAGCTATGCGGCATGTTCCACACGGGGCATCGGGCCGGTGACGACTGTCAGGCCACGCTGCACGTGCTGGCCTGGCCACGCGACGCCGAGCAGCAGACGCCGCTCTCGGTGCTGCTGACCAACGCACGGCGCGCGACGGTGCGACTCTCCGCCATTGGCACCCCGATCGAATCGAAGGATCTCCTCAAGGCGCGCGGCTACCGCTGGTTCCCCGGCAGCAACGGCAAGGCCAAGACCTGGTATCGCGATCTCGTGGACAGCGAGCTGGAAATGGAGCAGGCCTGGCTGCGCGAGCACGCCTATGGTGGGTTGTCGCAACCGCCCTGGCGGATCGACAAGTACACCGGGCGTGAACGCTACTCCGAGCGCATGGACTGACGGCGGACAGCGTGCGCTCAGCGCTCCGAGCGCAGCGGATACACCAACTGCCGAGTGAATCCGTCGGGCACGGGATCCCCTTCGATGCCGTAGCCCGAAGGCCATTGCCCCGGTGGACCGTAGAACGTGCCGAACAGCTTGTCGATCCACGGAAAGTGGACGGCGAAATTCCGATCCCATGCCACGCGGTCGATGGCGTGGTGCCAATGATGAAACCGTGGCGTGACGATCAGCGCTTCGACCCACGCCGGGAACGGCCACGAGACATTGGCATGAATGAACACCGCATGCATCGACACGAACACGAGATAGGCGTACAGCGGGCCGGTATCGAACCCCAGCAAGAACAGCGGGACGAAGGTCATGCCGCGCGTAAGGATCACGTCGACCACGTGCAGTCGCGAACCGGCCAGCCAATCCATGCTGGTGGATGAATGATGCACGGCATGAAACGACCACAGCGCGCGTAGAGAGTGGAACAGCCGGTGCATGCCGTATTCGGCAAAGTCCGCCACTACCGCACATGCCAGGAACTGCACCAGAACCGGTTGCGCACGAACGAACGCCTGCAGCGGCGGGCTGACGGCCCACCCAAAGAACACGGTCGCCGGCATGAGCGTGAGTAACGTGGACGCCTGCACCACGAGATGACTCACGAAGAAGTAGATCGTGTCGGTGGTCCACTGCGGGCGGAACACCGACTGGCTTCGCAGTGGCCACAGTCGTTCAAGCGGCACGAACAGCACGGCGAGCAGGAAAACATTGAGCAGAAACCAGTCGAGTCCGAGGTAGGCGGGCACCTGTGGCACCGGGCCGTTTACGGGGATACCACCACCACCGGCGAGACCGGCCACCAGTGCCAGGCCCATACCCGTCATGCCCAGCACCTTGCACGGCCGCAGAAGGGCGCTCAGCAATCCGAGCAGGAAGCCGAAACCGATCACCACCTGCACGGTGGTGCGAACGACCGGCATGGGGAGCACCGCCCGAACATCAGGGCTGGTCAGCAGCGCCGGCCAGTGGAAACACGCCACCGCCCCGACCGAGAGCGCGCCAAGAAAGACCGCGACCGTTCCACTGATCCACCCAGAGCCAACGCGCGTGGACCCGGCGTCGTCGAAGATGCCGGCCACGCGATCGTCGAGCGACCGGGGGTCGCGGCGGTCGTGGTGAGAGCGGCGGCGCATCAGGTGGCGTATCAGGTGGCGGGACGCTTCGGCCGCAGGCGCAGGCTGATCCCCATCATCCCCACCATGACGGCCGTCGCGGCGAGGTAGGCCGTCTGCAGCCCCAGGAGTCCGCCGCCGGCCCAGTCCGCAAGTGCACTCAACACCGCCACCACCATGAGATTGCCGATGGCGATGCCAATATTCACGAGTGCCTGCGCGGTGCTCCGCTGACGGGCATCGACTTCGTCAAGGACCACGGTGCGCAGCGTGCCCCCCACCACGATGCCCACGCCGGCACCGATGCACACGGTGGCGAGCATGAACACCCAGAAGCGATCGGCACCGATCGCGAGAAGGGCCGAGCCCACGGCGAGGGTCCCGAACCCACTCAGCATCACGCGCCGCGGTCCGAGCGTGTTCTGCCAGCGCCCGAACACGGCCGACGCCACGGACGAACACAGCACCAGCGGCAGGAGCATCAGGCCCGCCTGCTTGGAGGGCGTATCAAAAGCGGCGACAGCGATCGAGGAGATGAAGATCACGCTCCCCATGCCGAACCCCGCGCCCGTGCACAGCACCCACGTGGTACGAAGCTGCGTTGTTCCGAAAAGCGTGAGCGGCACGATCGGTTGCGTGGCCCGGCGCTCAACGATCATGAGCAGAGGCAAGGCAACGGCGGCCACGCCCATCAGGTACGGCCACAGATGCCAGCCGGTGAACATGTCCATGCCGCGGTTGATACCGAGCGTGAGGCTGGCCAACAGGAGCGCCAAGATGCCGATGCCCGCAAAGTCGAACGGCGGCAGCACCGGCGGGCGTGTGGTGCGCGGCAGGGCGCGATACCCCATCGCGAAGACGACCGCCGCGAATGGCAGATTAATGAGGAAGATCCATTGCCAGCTCGCCACCACGAGCAGGACCGACGCGAGGATGGGCCCGAACAGGAATGCCATGCCGAACGTGGCCCCGATCAGCCCGAGAATACGGCCGCGCTGGTCCGCCGGGAACGTGTCCCCAACGACCGCCGATGCCGTGGGCGTGATGCCACCCGCGCTCAGCCCTTGGATGGCGCGCCCGATGAGCAGCATGCCGAAACTGTCGCTCCGGGCTATGAGTAACGATCCGGCGGCGAAGCCCGCGATGTCGAGAAGGTAGATCCGACGCCGTCCAAACCGATCACTGAGTGCGGCCATGAGCGCCGTGCTCGTGAGCGAGCAGAGACTGAAGACGATCGTGACGAGACCGATCTGCCGATTGTCCACGCCGAACGCGCTGCGCAGCGCCGGGATGGCCGGCGCAATCACCGCCGCATCGAGGGCAGCCATGAATACCCCCACGAACAGCACCGTGAGGATGCGCTTTCGCGCTGCCGCCTCATCCGGCGTGAGCGCGACGGCGGACGAGTCAACCGAAGAATCCGAGGCAATCACGGTCATCGGTCAAACGTAGTGCGGACGAGGCCGTCATGCACGGCGTCCGTTCCCAAGGCGGCGCGAGGGAGCGATACTTCCGTGGCGTCTCCGACCGAGTGACGCGGTTCTTTCACGGCGGGCGGGCGGATGCGGCGAGTGGTGGTGATCGGAGCGGGTGCGGCGGGCACGATGGCCGCCATCTTTGCCGCACGAGCCGGTGCGCAAACCACGTTGCTCGAGCGCACTAAGGACGGTGGGCGCAAGATCCTCATCAGCGGCGGGGGACGGTGCAACGTGCTCCCGTCGCAGCTCGACGAATCGCGCTATGTGACCGACTCGTCACCGAACACCCTGCGCAAGATCCTGCGGGCGTGGCCGCTGCCCGAGCAGCGCGCATTCTTTGAGCACGACGTGGGGGTCCCGCTCGAGGAAGAGGTCGAGTCGCGGAAGCTCTTCCCCGTCAGTCACAAGGCGCGCGACGTGCGAGACGGTCTGTTGTCGTTGGCGCGCGAAAGCGGCGTGTCGCTGCGCTTCGACAGCTGCGTGACCGACCTCGTTCGCCGTACGCCGGATACCTCAGGTGCGGCCGGATGGACCGTGCAGCTGCAGGATGGCGGGGCGCTCCCGGCGGACGCCGTGATTGTGGCCACGGGGGGCCTCTCGGTGCCCAACACCGGCAGCGATGGCCTCGGCCTCCGCATCCTCGAGCGGCTGGGCCACTCGCTGCACCCCACCTACGCGGCGCTCACGCCGGTCACCGCCGACGCCGGCCCCTATGCGGCCCTCGCGGGGATCTCGCTCACCGTATCGCTCACGGCGACCTCGGCGGAGCGTTCGGCACGCGCGCGCGGCGGCTTTCTCTTCACGCATCGGGGGTACAGCGGCCCCTCGGTGCTCAACGTGTCACACGTGCCGGTGCGAGCGCAGCAGCCCGGCGGCTCGCCCGCATCGGTGCAGGTGCAATGGACCGAGCACGACGACGCGGCGTGGACGTCGCGGCTGCAGCCCCAGGGCTCGCGGCAGCTGTCCACGGTGATTCGTGGGGAACTCCCCGATCGCCTCGCCGACATGCTCATGCAGCAAGCCAAGGTGGATCCCGCCCGCAAGCTGGCGGAGCTCACGCGCGAGGAACGCCGTCGCCTCCTGGATGTGCTGGTTCGCGGCCCACTGCCCTGGTCGGGCGACGAAGGCTACAAGAAGGCCGAAGTCATGGGCGGCGGCGTGCCGCTGTCGGAGATCGATCCGCGCAGCATGGAGAGCCGTGTGCAGGGAGGGCTCTACCTGTGCGGTGAGGTTCTCGACTGCTTCGGACCCATCGGTGGGTACAACTTTCTCTGGGCCTGGGTCACCGGACGTGCGGCGGGTCAGGCGGCGGGTCAGGCAACGGGCACCATGGTGAGCAACACGGCCCGCACCTAGAACAGTCGCTGCACACCCAGCCGCGCGTAGGGCACGTTCCCCGGCGCAAGATCGGCGATGCTGCGCCCGTCGCGTACGTATTCGAGGCGCCGCACCACCGTCATCCCCGCCTCGGCAGTGACCTGCAGCTTGCCGCCACGGGGAGCCCAACGCAGCTGCGGGCCGAGCGTGGCGTTCGCGAGCCACAGCGCCTCGGCCCCGTTGCGGCGCTGCGAGGTGGTGAGCCCGTACTGCGCGCCGGCGAGCGCCGCGCTCAGCCCGAGATCCAATCCCTTGCGTGGCATCCACCACACATCGCCTCGCGCGGGAAGCAAGGCATCCACCAGGATGCGGCGCGACGGCCGTGCCACCACATGCACGACCGGAATGGGGAGCAGTTGCCCGAAACTCGAGGCGTACGACAGGCCCGCCCCGATCGTGGTGCGCGGTGACACGATCCGGTCCACGAAGGCGGCCCCCTCTACACGGAAGCCATCGCCGTACAGGCCGGGGCGCAGCACCCCCACGAGCGTGTGCTTCGCCCCGCTCGTACGGAGCAGCATCAGATCGGCGGTGGCCACATGGAGCGTGGTGCGGTCGCTCGGTCCGGTCGATCCGCCGAACCCCGATCGGGGAAGATCCGCCCGGACGCCACGCCACTGCGCCCCCAGCATGATCACCGTGCTCCCCTGCTGCCGCACGAGCCGATGCGCGAGGGTGAGCTGCACGCCCTGCTGCGCGTGCTCGTTGGCCATGGCCGATCCGGCCGGCACCGTGACCGGCGTGGCACCGAAGCCCTCCGTACGAACGATCAGTCGCTCGCGCTGGGCGATCAGCTCACAGGGGAGGAGGCTGGCGACGGCCACGGCCGCGGCGATCCGGAGGCGGAGATTCATGGGGACGGGAGCAGTGCTTGCACGGCGTGAGGTGGTTGACCAATCTCAGGTATAATCCTGACTGTCTTTATCGGCAAACTCAACCATCACTGAGATGCGTGCATTCACCATCACGGAACGCCTTCTGGTCCCGGCGTTCAGCGTGTCACTCCTCGTGCTGCCGACTGTCGCGGGTGCGCAGCCGATTGCCAGAGTCGACACCCTGCTGGCGGCCAACCAGGTGGCTCCCGCCGTGGCCCAGATGGACCAGGCCCTCGCCACCTCGCCGAAAGAGTACGAGGTATTGTGGCGCGCGTCGCGCGTGCGCCTCCTGCAGGGTGATGCCCAGCCGGAAAAGAGCAAGGCACAGGACAAGCTGTACCGCGATGCCCTCTCGCTGGCCGAACGCGCCATCAAGGCCAATAGCGCTGCCCCTGACGGTTACCTCCGCCGTGCGGCGGCGAACGGGAAGGTGGCGCTCTTCTCGGGCGTGCTCGATGCGGCCGATTACGTACTGCAGGCCAAGGAGGACGCCGACAAGGTGATCGCGATGCGCGGAGTGCCACCGACCACGCTCGCCTCGGCGCACTACATCCTCGGCCGCACGCACCTCAAGCTGTCGGAAACGCCACGCCCGCTGCGCATGCCATTGGGGCTGGGCTTCGGCAACGCCACCGAGGCGGCGGTACAGCTCAAGCGCGCCACCGAACTGCGCCCCGGCTTCGTGATGTTCCAGCTGGACTATGCGCGTGCGCTGTTGGCCAACGACCGATCGTCCGAGGCGCGCGCACTACTGCAACAACTGCCGTCGCTGGCCAATCAGGAACCAGGCGATGAGCTCCGGAAACGTGAGGGCGCGGAGCTGCTGAAGACGTTGCGCTGATCGGTGGCGAGCACCATGCCGGTCGTTCCCACGAACAGGCCGACGAATCGCTAAGTTGGATCGGTTGCCATCTGCTGCCGGACCTCACTTCCTCACCACGCCCCCATGCTGGTTCACGCTGTCTACTTCTGGCTGCGCGACGACCTTACGGCCGACGAGCGCGCCTTCTTCGAGACCACCCTGCGTTCCCTGCAGGGCATCCCCAGCGCGACGCATTGTTGGATCGGCCAGCCGGCCGAGACGGACCGTCCCGTGATCGATCGGAGCTACACGTGGGCGCTCGTGCTCGCGTTTGACGACATGGCGGCCCACGATGCGTATCAGGTCGACCCTGCACACCAGGCGTTCGTGAGTGGCTGCAAGCCGCTCTGGAAGCAGGTGAAGATCTACGATTCGATCTGATCGACCGGCGCCGGTACCACCACGACATGCCTCCGTTCGTTCCACTGCAGCACGAGCGCCTCGCCCCGCAGGAGTCGGCCCGTCGTGGCGAGGCGTTCACGGCGCACCTCGATGCGCGGCGCACCACGCGGCACTTCTCGACCGACGCGGTGCCGCGCGAGTGGATCGAGCAGGCCATCCGCGCAGCAGGGACCGCGCCCAGTGGTGCACATCAGCAGCCGTGGACCTTCGTGGCTGTGTCCGATCCGTCGCTCAAGCAGCGCATGCGCGACGCGGCCGAGGAAGAGGAACGTCGTTTCTACGCCGAGCGCATCACGCCGGAGTGGCGCGCGGCGCTCGCCCCCCTCGGCACGGACTCGGTGAAGACGCACCTGACCGATGCGCCGTGGGTCGTGGTGCTGTTCCGGCAAGCGTACGGCCACCACGACGACGGGAGTCGGCGCACCTACTACTACACGCAGGAGAGCTGCGGCATTGCGGCCGGGATGTTCATCGCGGCCGTGCACACCATGGGGCTGGTCACGCTCACGCACACACCAAGCCCCATGGGCTTTCTGGGGGACCTGCTGGCCCGTCCGGCGAACGAGAAAGCGTTTTTGGTGATGCCGGTGGGCTACCCCGCTGCTGATGCGCAGGTGCCGGCGCTGTCGCGAAAAGCGCTCGACGAGATCGCAGTCTTCAGGTGAACGTGGCGTGATGCTGGTACTCGACGACTTCCACGATGGCGCGACCGTTGCGCGGGAGTGGAGCGTATTCAGCGACCGTGTGATGGGAGGCGTGAGCGTGGCCAGGGCCGCGCTCGTCGACGTGCAGGGGGAGCGTGCGCTTCGCCTGACCGGACACGTGTCGCTCGAGCGGAACGGCGGCTTCATCCAGATGGCGCGCCACCTGTCCGATGGCGGGATGAATGCCTCGACGTTCAGCGGCCTCCAGTTGCGCGTGTGCGGGACGCCCGGCAGGTATTTCGTGCACCTGCGCACGATCGATACGAGGGCCCCGTGGCAGTATTACGGCGCGACGCTCAACGTGCAGGACGTGTGGCGCGACGTCTACCTGCCGTGGCATGCCTTCACTCCGGTGTCGCTCAGCACTCCGCTCGCCGTGACGCAGCTGCAACGGATTGGCATCGTCGCCGGCAAGCAGGCGTTCGAGGCCGACGTGGCGGTGAGCCGTCTGGAGCTGGTTCCCTAGCGAGCGAGCACGCTGAGCCGCGAAGCCACGCGACAGCGGCTCAGCGCTTCCGCACCCAGCGAAAGCCGGCACCCAGCGTGGTCATGCCCACGGGTTCGCCGCGTTCACTACCAAGGAAGGTCCGGGTGACGAACAGCGTGGGCGAGGACCCGCGCAATTGCGGGGCAGAGAAATCCACGCGCACGGCGGTACCCAAGCGTGCCCCCTGCCCTGCCACGTCGTAGAGCGACGTGCCGACCATGGCGCGCAAAACCGCTGCACGCACGTCGAAGGCCCCGCCGGTGAGCAGCGCGCCGCGCTCCTCGAAGCGGCGGCTTCGGCAGCCGGGGCCGCCCTCCACGATGCAGCTCCGCCGGTTCCCCAACGAGAGCGCGGTGACGCGGAGGCCCCCGATCCACGCGTGCTTGCGCCTCGCGCGGAAGGGGGCCGTTACCAGTCCGGAGAGCGCGAAGGTAGGGGCGAGCGCTACCGATGCCGACGAGGTCACCGAGCCGCCCTCGATATCGCCCGTGAGCAGCCCCGTGGTGGTGTAGAAGCCCATGCCGACCCCGGGACGACGCTGCGCGGGGAGCGCGGTGCATACCGCGATCAGCAGGGCTACGGCGGCAAGGAGACGGCGTAAGGTCATACGATCGAAGCTCGCTGAGCAGACCAGGAAACGGCAGCCCCCGCGTCAGAAGACCGGCACAGGCCGCGTGTCGTGAATGCGCGACGCCGCGGCGCTCAACTGACCAGCGTCCATCGCTTCGAGGGGGAGCGCGAGCAGCGCGTCCACCCGCTCACTGAGCGCATCATAGGTGCGGGCGAACGCCTCACGCGCCGCGTCGGGGGTGGCGGCGCCGGCGGGATCGGGGAGCCCCCAGTGCACCTGCGCCGTGGCGCCCGGGAAGTACGGGCACGCCTCGCGGGCGTTACCGCACACTGTGATGACCAGATCGAACGGGCGCCCCTCCACCTCCGCGATGGACTTGGGCGTGCGACCGTCCCACCGGATGTCGTGATGCGCCAGCGTCTCCACGGCGTAGGGATTCACGCGCGACGCCGGGTGCGACCCCGCGCTTTCGGCCTCGACCGTCCTGGCGAAGCGGGTGGCGCCGCGCACGGCGAACAAGGCCTCGCCAATCTGACTGCGCGCCGAGTTGCCGGTGCACAGGACCAACACGCGGAAGGGGTGTCCGGCCTTCATGCGGGGACCCGTGGCTTGGTGGCGCGCACGAAGGCGGCCATGAACTTGCCGTCGATATTCGCAAGGTGTTCGTCCACGTTCACCCCCGATTCCTGCAGGAAGGTACGGGCATCCTCACTCTTGTAGATGCGTGTGGGTTCGATGTCGATGGCGGTGAAGCCGTTTTCCGCGAGCAACGTGCGAAACTCCTGCTCTTCCAGCGCGCCGGCCACGCACCCCACCCACAACTCCATGGAGCGGCGCACGTCGGCGGGGACGGTGCCGCGCACCACGACATCGCTCACGGCGAACCGTCCGCCCGGCTTCAGCACACGGAAGGCTTCCGCTAGGACCTGTCGCTTGTCGCCAGAGAGGTTGATCACGCAGTTGGAGATGATCACGTCGACCGAGTTGGACGGCAGCGGAATGGCCTCGATGCGGCCACGCAGGAATTCCACGTTGGTCACCCCTGCCTCGGCGGCGTTTCGTCTCGCAAGGGTCAGCATGTCGTCGGTCATGTCGAGACCATACGCCTTTCCCGTGGCCCCCACACGTCGTGCCGACAGCAGGACGTCGATACCGCCACCGGAGCCCAAGTCGAGTACCACGTCGCCTTCGCCCAGTTCGGCGAGCGCGGTGGGGTTACCACAGCCGAGAGAGGCGAGGACGGCGGCATTCGGGAGCACGTCGGTCTCCCCGTTCACGTAGAGATTCGACGTGATGGGATCGACGGTACCGTTGAAGGCGGCACCGCCGCAGCAGGCGTTGACCGGGCTGCAGCAGTCGGCGGCCGCGGGTTCAGCCACGTCGAGGACGCGCCGCGCAGCCTCTCCGTACTTCTCGCGAACGATAGTGGTGACGTCGGGGGTGGTGCTCGCCATGCTTGCTCCGGATTGTAGTGAAGCGTACACCGCTAGTCGCAGCAGCGACCGAACACCGTACGCGCGCGCTTGGGACTTCGAGGGTCCGTGCCGAGGTCACGCACGAGGTTGTGCACCTCCTCGAGCACATCGGGACTCAGGTGATAGTAGGACCAGCGCCCTTCCCTGCGGTCGGTCACCAGTCCCGCGTCGCGCAGGACCTTGAGGTGGAACGACAGGCGAGACTGGGCGGCGCCGAGGACCTCCTGCAAATCACACACGCACCGCTCACCCTCGCGCAGCATGTCGAGCACGGCCAGGCGCGTCTCGTCGGAGAGCGCATGGAAGAGCTGGGCAGAGCGGGTGAGATCGAGGGTATGGGCCATTGGCATCCGGATATATATCAATGTTTTTTGATACGTCAAGAACACGATAGGCGGCAGGCCATGTTTGGCACTGCCGCCTTGCGCTCGGACGAGGTCGGTGCGGTCTCCTTTGCGCCCACAGCCATCCGCTCTACTTCACCGCATTCACCATATCGAAGATCGGCAGGTACATCGCCACGATCATGCCACCCACCACCACGCCGAGGAACACGATCATCACCGGCTCGAGGAGGCTGAGCAGCGCGCTCACGGCAGCGTCCACTTCATCGTCGTAGAAGTCGGCAATCTTGGTAAGCATTTCATCGAGTCCGCCGGTCTGCTCGCCCACCGCGATCATGCTGATCACCATGGGGGGAAACACGTCACTCTTCTGCAGCGGGCCGGCGATCGTGTCACCGCCAGCGATGCTGGCACGGCTTCCCATAATGGCGTCCTGCACCACGCGATTGCCCGACGTGCGCGCGGTGATCTCGAGACCATCCAGGATGCTGACGCCTGACGAAATGAGCGTGCCCAACGTGCGGGTGAAGCGCGATACGGCCGACTTGCGGAGCACGTCGCCGAGCACCGGCACCTTGAGAAGCATCTTGTCGATGCCCAGCCGGCCCCTTGGGGTCCCGTAGACCTGCTTGATCGCGAAGGCGCCGCCGGCAGCGCCGCCCAGGATCATCCACCAGTAGCTGTTGAGGAAGTTGGACAACCCGATGACGACCTGCGTGGGAAGCGGAAGCTCCATCCCCACGCTGCCAAACATATTGGCGAACACGGGGATGACCTTCCACAGCAGGATGATCACGCAGAGTGCGGCCACGCAGAGGATGACCGTGGGATAGATCATGGCGCCCTTTACCTTGCGAAGGAGGGCGTCGTTCTTCTCCATGAAGATCGCCAGGCGATTGAGGATGGTGTCGAGGATACCACCCGCCTCACCGGCAGCCACCATGTTGGTATAGAGGTCCGAAAATGCTTTCGGATGCTTCCGCATCGCGTCGGCCACCGTGTTGCCAGACTCCACGTCGAACACCACCTCGCGCACCACGGCACTCAACGCCTTATTCTCGCTCTGGCGGGCCAGAATATCGAGCGCCTGCACAAGCGGCAGGCCCGCGTTGATCATCGTAGAGAACTGTCGGGTGAAGATCACGATGTCGCGCATCGAGATCGAACCGCCGCTCCTGGTGGGCGTGGACTTGGACTCATCCACTTTGACGATACTCAGTCGCTGTCGGCGCAGCTGTGCCACGGCATCATCACGACTGGGCGCGTCGATCGTGGACGACCGGAGGTCGCCGGACTGAGTGCGCGCGGTGTAGGTGAACGTCGGCATAGCAGCCTCGGGTTGCGGGGAGCGGGACGCGGGACGCAGAACGCGGGACGCAGAACGCGGGACGCAGGACGGGGGGGGGGCGACCGTGCAGAGGGGCCTATCGGCGCAGTCCGCTGTTGGGCGGTCGGTCGGTGCCCCGGTTCCCCGTGGGGTGGGGCAAACTGCCGGAGCCGCCGTCATCCATGGGGCCTTTGCCAATCATGCGCAGAAACTCATTGGGGTCCCCTGACGACCGCGTGCACTCGTCGGCGCTCACCAGACGGTTCACGTAGAGCTGGTACAGCGCATCGTTCATGGTCTGCATGCCGAACTTCTTGCCGGACTGCATGAGCGAATAGATCTGGTGCACCTTGTCGTCGCGGATGAGCGCGCGGATGGCCGGCGTGACCACCAAGACCTCTGCTGCCATGGCGCGCCCACGCCCCGTGAGCTTGGGGAGCAGCACCTGGGTGATGATCCCCTCCAGCACGAACGCCAGCTGCGCCCGCACCTGGCTTTGCTGATGGCTGGGGAACACATCGATGATGCGATTGATCGCCTCGGCCGCGCTATTGGTGTGCAGCGTGGCGAACACGAGATGGCCGGTTTCGGCGATGGTGAGGGCAGCCTGGATGGTCTCCAGATCGCGCATTTCACCGATGAGAATCACGTCGGGATCCTCACGAAGTGCGTACTTGAGTGCCGAGGCGAAGCTCCTGGTGTCGGCCCCCACCTCGCGCTGGTTGATGATGCAGTTGCGATGCCGGTGAATGAACTCGATGGGATCCTCCACCGTGATGATGTGGCCGCGACGCTCGGTGTTGATCTTGTCGATCATGGAGGCCAGCGTGGTGCTCTTGCCAGAGCCGGTCGGACCGGTCACGAGCACCAGACCACGGGGACGTTCGGCGAAGCTGGCAATCACCGCCGGCAACTGCAGCTCGGCGAAGGTCTTGATCTGGAACGGGATGCAGCGAATGACCATGGTCACACAGCCTCGCTGCTTGAACACGTTGCCGCGGAAACGCGACAGGTTCGCAATGCCGAACGAGAAATCGAGCTCGTCCTCCATTTCGAAGCGCTTCTTCTGGTTTTCCGTCAGCACCGAGTAGGCCAACTGCAGCGTGTCACGCGGCGTGAGCACCTGCTCCACCGACGAATTCACGATGTCGCCGTCCACACGCAGCTTCGGCCGATCACCGGCCGTCACATGCAGGTCGGAGGCATCCCGCTCGATCATTTCGTCGAGCAGAAGGCGGAGAGAGACGGGAGACGGGGCGGGAACGGTCATCGGGTCACATGGGGGGGCCGGGAGCGCCTTGTCGTTCCCGATACTGGACGAGTGGGCCGCTTCGGGGAAACGGCGGTATCACAGATCCTCAGGCTGACGTTTCGCGAATGACCTGTTCGAGGGTCGTCACGCCCTTGAGCACCTTAAGCCAGCCGTCCATGCGCAGGGTGAGCATGCCCTCGGTAATTGCCGCATCGCGGATGACCTGCACGTCGGCGTTTTGCATCACGAGCTTCTTGAGAGCGGGGATCATGAACATCACCTCGTACAACCCCTGGCGACCCTTGAGGCCCGTGCCGCCGCAGGCGTCACAGCCGTGGCCCTTGAAGAAGGGGATGTCCCCGATGCGCGTGCTGAGCGAAAGGGTGCCAAGATGCGGAAGCGCCTCAGGACTGGCCTTGGCGCGGGCGTTGTTGAGGGCCTCCTCAGTAAAGCGCAGCTCACCGAGCGTGGTCGTGGGCTTCACCTTGGCACCGGTGAGCTCCGCGATGTCGGGGGTGTACTTCACCTTGCACTTGCTGCAGATGCGACGCACGAGACGCTGCGCGAGGATCAGATTGAGCGCCGAGGCCACGTTGAACGGTTCGAGCCCCATGTCGAGAAGCCGAACGATCGTCTCGGGTGCCGAGTTGGTGTGCAGGGTGCTGAGCACCATGTGCCCCGTGAGGGCGGCCTTGATGGCGATGCCGCCGGTCTCGAGGTCACGGATTTCACCGAGCATGATGACGTTGGGGTCCTGACGAAGGAACGCCCTCAGCGCTGCGGCAAACGTCATACCGATTTCGGTGCGCACCAGCACCTGATTGATGCCGTAGAGGTTGTACTCCACGGGATCCTCGGCGGTCATGATGTTGGTATCGCCGGTGTTGATCTTGGAGAGCGCTGAATAGAGCGTGGTGGTCTTGCCTGATCCCGTGGGACCGGTCACCAGTACCATGCCGTACGGATTGGCGATCGCCTCCATGAGCTCCCGCTCCGCGCGGGGCTCAATCCCGAACGTCTCGAGTTCGAGCGTGAGGTTGCCCTTGTCGAGAATGCGCAGCACGACCTTTTCGCCGAAGAGCGTGGGGAGCGTGCTCACCCGGAAGTCGATGACCTTCTTGCCCACCTTGAGCTTGATGCGGCCATCCTGCGGCACGCGGCGCTCGGCGATGTTGAGTGAGGCCATGATCTTGAAGCGTGAGATCAGCGCCGCACGCATCTTCAGGGGGGGCTTCATGACTTCCTGCAGGGCACCATCCACGCGGTAGCGCACCCGCAGTTCGTGCTCGAAGCACTCGAAATGGATGTCGGAGGCGCCCTTGTTCACGGCGTCGACCAGCAGGGCATTGATCAGCTTGACGACCGGTGCTTCGTCGACCTGCGCCGCAAGTACTGTGGCATCGAGGCTGTCTTCCAGGTTCTCCAGCACTTCCACATTGTCGTCGTCCTCGGCGGCGATGTCCTGCAGGAGCGACTGCATGTGAATTTCGCTGGCCTCGTAATGCTTCTCGATGGCCGCGCGCATGGAGTACTCGCCCGCGAGCACGGGGACGATGTCGTACCGCGTGATGAACTTGAGATCGTCGACCACCGACATCGCGGTGGGGTCGGCGATGGCCACCGTGAGCTGCCGCCCGTCTCGCTTGAGTGGCAGTACGGTGTGTTTGGAGGCCAACTCGGCCGGGATGAGCTTGAGCAGGCGGGTATCCACTTCGAACCGCGAGAGGTCGACGGCCGGCATGCGGAACTGCCGAGCCAACATGCGGACGACCTCCGTCTCGGGAACGAGGCCCATTTTGACCACCGTCAGGCCGAGGCGCTGCCCGGGGTTGTTGGACTGCTCCTGCAGTGCCTTGGCCAGATTGTCCTTCGACAGCAGCCCCTCGCGTACGAGGAGATCCCCGAGGCGTTCGGTGGCTCGACCGGAGAGGGGAGCGGCGGGTGCAGCCATATGACTCTGAGTTCCGTCTGGAAGCCGATGGGACGTGGCATGTGGGCGAGGGCCTGTGCTCACCATTTCATGGACGGGGCCGTCCGGAAAACGTCACCAGCGTATCCAGCAAGCGAACCGTGGAGGGGCCGATGCCACGGACGTGACGGAGGTCCTCCGATTGCCGGAAGGGGCCATTACGGAGCCGCCACGCCACGATTCGACTGGCGAGCGCCGGTCCGACCCGCGGAAGTCGCTCGAGCTCCTCGGCTGTGGCCGCGTTCACATCGACCCGCTGCGGTAGGGGCGCGTCATTAGCAGCGAGTGTCGGCGCGGCCGGCTTTCGGCTTAACGAAGCACTTCGCACTCTGGTTTTTCGTTTCTTCGGCGCCCGTTGTGCAGAATCGACGGCCGCGATCTGGGCAGCGAGTGCCCGGCCCGACAGATCGGGGCGCGGGCTCCCGCCGGCTGCCGCCCGGACCTCGC
This sequence comes from Gemmatimonas sp., assembly GCF_044344655.1. Taxonomy (GTDB): domain Bacteria; phylum Gemmatimonadota; class Gemmatimonadetes; order Gemmatimonadales; family Gemmatimonadaceae; genus Gemmatimonas. Next base: position 16,524 of record NZ_JBIJCN010000023.1, on the reverse strand, counting down.
GCTCGAAGCGCTGCACGCCCACGTAGCGCACGCCCCCCGCCACCAGGGCGAGGGTCACCAGGAAGGCGAGAGCGCGGCGTTCGTCGGCAGTGGCCATGGGGCCACCCTAGCTCACTGTCGCCGTCGGTGTGTCATCGCAAGAACGAGCCTTGGATCGATTCTACGGTCCGTCACCGGCGAAGATCACCGACCGCCGCTCAGCGCATCTCCCCCGCAAAGAACCGCAGCTGGAGGACCGCCGAGAAGATGATATTGGACGTCTGGCGGTTGAAGTTGCGATCGAAGTTGAGCACGCGGCTGCCGGTGAGCGTAAAGCTCACCAGCTCCGACAAATCGGTGTTCGCGTTGAGATTGAACGCGCGCCGTCCATTGTTGGTCAGCACGCTCGTCGCGGTCGTGGCGGCCGCCGTACCGGTGGCCACGCTCGTGCCGTTCACGATGCTCGACGTCTCTTCGCTCTGGTACGACACCGACGTGCGCATGAGGCCGTTTCGGGTGTTCCACTTCTTCGGCAGGCGGAACGAGCGGGCCACATCGAACGACATCCGGCGCGTGTCGCCGTTGGTCACTGCGCCGGGGCGCAGGTCCTCGCGTCGCTGATGATCATAGGAGCCGTTGGTACTGAGATTCCCAAGGAATGTCCACGTGATGGTCCCCGAGAGCGGTTGGCTACGCGCAATCGTGCGACTGCGATCGGCGAGACCACCGGTTTCGTTGGGGATGGTCGTCTCCTGCTCCGAAATCACGTAGCGGCCGTTTACGCTGAGCAGGGAGATGATCCGGCGAAGTCGCTGGGGGCGCCAGCTCCAGCGTACGGTGAGGTCGGGACGCGTGAGCTGGGTGCTCGTGATGACCGCCTGGAAGCCATCAAGCGTCCGGCGCGTCCAGGTATCCGTGGTCCCGCTTTCCACCCGCGACTGCAGCGTGAGTGAAAACGGCAGGTTGAGCGACCCGGCAATGGTGCCGCGGCGCAACCGTCCTGCCGTGGTGGCGAGGTTCGAAGTGACCCCGCGATACAGGTCCACACCGCCGAGACCGAACTGATAGCCGAACCCCGGAATGAACGCGGTGTTGTCGTAGTTGGACGTGAGGCTCTGTTGCCACTGGACATCCACCGGAGCAAAGAGGCTCCCCACGCGCCGTAGGAGGGTGCGCTCGGCCGTCCGCGTCGTGATGAAGCGCCCAAGATCAATGGTGGTCCCGAGGTTGAGCGACTGCGCCGCCCCCAACCGCGTGGGCAGGCGGAAGGCACCGGTCGTGTCCTGCTCACGCAGCAGGGCACGCGCGTTGGGATCCTTGTTGAGCGTGAAGTTGCTCGTAAAGTCCACGCGCGGGCGCAGCCACGCCGAGATCGTCGGCGAAAAGTTGAGCGATGACGTGAGCGACCGCTCGCGCTCGAGCCCCAGATTGCTGCCCAACAGCGAGAGGCGCTCGGCGAATGCCGCCTGCCCACGGTCGGTGCTGTCGGGCTGACCTGGGAGGCCACGATAGTCACGCAGATCGAGCAGCTGCCGCGCATTCACCGTCGCATTGAGCGTGGTGATCGGCCGGAACTCGAGGGAGGCCGTGTTCTGCCAGAAGTGGGTCAACCCGTTGGTGACCTGACCCGTGTCCGTGAGTGACGCCGCCGACTTCGTGAACGACGTGGTAGAATTCGCGTTGCGCGCCAACGAGCTGCCCAGACGGAAGGCGGTGGGCGCCCACCGGATGCGCTGGTCGCGGAAGGTGCGGATCCCCTGCGATTCCCGCAGGCGCCGCGGCAACAGGCGGAAGAGCGCATCGACGAACCCGGGCAATCGGCTGTCGCGGGACTCACCCGACAGATTGAGCCCCCCCGAGAGGGCGTAGTTGCTGGTGCTGAGTTCCTGGAAGGCGCTCTGGGAGCCCGAGGTACTCCAGATGCCGTTGAGCGCCAAGCCGTTCACGAGGGGGGCGTACCATCCCTTCTCGAGAGGCGCAGCCCGCCGTAACGACAGACTGTAGTTCACCCGCCGGTCGCGCGGGTTACGCAGCCCGTCGATCCCCTCCGCGCGCACGTCGGACCGGTTGATGAACAGCTGCTGCACCCCACTCGACGCGTAGTCGACGGTGAACGGCATAGAAATGCCGAGTCGTGCCGGCAGCATGCGGTCGAGATGCAGCGTGGTGCCCACGCTGACGCCGCTCGTGGTGAGGAACGAGGGCGTTTCGTTGAGCTGACGGAAGTTGGGATCCCGGCGGCTCACATTCACCCTGAAATCAGCAAGATCACCAGCGTTCATACTGACACCCACTTCGCCAGCGAACCCGATGTCATCGACCACGTCGGTGAGACGAAGATCGTTGACCCAGAGTTCGAGCGTGTCGCCATTCATGATCCCCGAGCCGCCGCGCGCGATACTGTCCACGCGCACCATGCCCACCGAAAGCTCCTGCACACCGGCAAGATTTGGCGGCGTGACGGCAGGATCGGCGCTGTAGACGATGTAGCCGTCTTCACATACGGCGTAGCGGCGCACCTGAAGACCACGAGGCTTGCCCGAGCGCCGAATGAGCTCGAGATCGGCCCCACTGCACTGCACGGAATCGGCGCTGCCGGACAGGAAGGCATTCTCCAGGCGGGCGCGCAGCATCTGGAAGCGCGTGAGGTCCACGCGCACCTCGGGGAGCCACGAACTTTGGCCAGGCCCAGAGTTCACCGGCGTGCGATACATGTAGAAGTTGTGCTCATCACGGCCGATCTTCACGTAGCCGTTGAGCTCTCCCTGCTCTCCCCAGCCGTTGCCGCGACCACGCATCCAGAGGCGCAGCGTGCGGTACCCCATGAACGTCTTGGTGCCTTCGGGGAAGCGGAAGAACGCCTCGGCACGATCGAACGGGCGGAATTGCCGCCCGGGTAAGCCGGCCTGCAAGCGCAGCGCGCGCTCGTTGACCTGGATGCGCTGGTTCTCATAGCCGGACTGCCGGTTCTCTGGTGTTTCCGCGACACCAGGCGGCGCGGTGTACGGCAGGGCGGCGGTGGAGTCCAAGGTGCCCACCACGCTGGCGATCACATAGCCACCGAGCGTTCCGGTGGAGTCGCCGGCCATCCCAGTCAGCGGCTCCGGACCGCGCTTGAGCCATGGCGCTCCCACGAGGCGCAGGCGCGCCAGAGCGATGCGCGTGAAGTCGTCATCGCGGGTCTCGGCGCTCGAGACCATCGTGAGGCGCATGGCGCGCATGCGCCGATCGTTGGGATTGTTGAGCTCCTCGGTGGACGCACGCCAGTTGAGGCGTACCTGCACCCAGCACAGCGAATCCGTGGTGACGCCGGCCGAGGACGAGTCGCGCTGCTGATAGCAGCGTCCCACCCGCGTCCAGTTCTTCCGGTCACCGAGGTCCACGACGAACCGCTTCAGCTGCTCCTGCGCGCCGCTGGGATCGTCGAAGTTGAGCTGACCATCGAGGTCGATGTCCTCTTCGTCGAGACGATTGTTGCGCGCTGTGCAATTGGCTCGGCTGTCGCCGAGCACCTGCACCACCTGAAGTGACTGCGTGCACAGCGGCACACGGTTCTCGACCGTCACCACGGGGGTGGCCCCGGTCCGGTTCACCACCACGAGCGTATCGGCGATGTCACCGGCGATACCCCGATCGTTCTCCACCGCGTTGAAAGCACGAGAGAGCGGGTCACGTTCGGAGTCAAGGCGGTTGTACCCCACCAGACGCTTCCCGCGGAAGGTCGTGTCGACGGGGAGACCGGCGCGCACCGGCGCATTCACCGTGAGGGTTTCCGGCGCGAACGCCACACTGTTCTCGCTCAGATCACCGAAGTCGAAGACGAGCGTGGGATTGCGACGCAGCTTCGACTCTTCCGAGCGAAGGAGCACGAAGAACTCGATGTTTTCGATGCGCGAAAGATCCGCGCCGCTCGGGCTGAGGACCGTACGCAGGGAGCGCCAGCGACGCCCCGACGGCGTGGCCCCGACAAGGCTGTTGTCGCCAATCGTCCAGGCGAAGCGTCGGGTGCCCGTCCCCGGCACGAAATCGAAGACGCCGCCGGTTTTCAGCGGATAGAGCGTCATCCAGAGCAGCTGTTCCGACGGCTGCACGCCACTGCCCACGATGCGAACCGCAGGGTCGATCTGCTGGATGTTGAATTGCGCCAAGTTGCCGGCCGCGTCCACGCCATTGTTCTGGAAGGCCAGCGTTGCCGCGCGATTGAGCGAGAAGACACTGTTGCCCACCGAGGCGAGCGAATTTCCGAGGGCGGGGCGTGCGCCGAAATACCAGGCGCCTTCGGCGAGGGGGATCTGCCGCTCCGCCTCTCCCTCGAAGCTCTCCACGTACGCCTGCCCGGCCGCATTGGGCTGCGGCTTGCTCATCGCGAACTCGCCCTGGAGCGCGATCCGCGAGCGCGTGGTGCTTGTTGGCAGCGGCAACTTGGACACCAGCGACGACAAGGCGGTGGCGTCCCACTGCATGTTGGCGGTCAGTCCGGCTACGAGCGAGCCCACCGGCTCGAAGCCGAGGGGCGGTCGGTTGAGACTCGAGCGCTGCTGCTGCGAAATGGCGGTGAAGGCGATCTGCCCGTTCTCGAGCGGAAACTGCGAGGCGAATCCGAGAATGGTGGTGGGCGCCGCCGCGAACAGCGGATTCTCCTCATAGCGCACCCCCACCTGCCGGGGCCTGGCAAAGAGCGTGTCGGGGCGCGTGAAGTTGATGATGCCGAGATCGTAGTCGATCGTGTAGTCCTTGTCCTTCTCGAGCACACGCCCTTCGACCGACACGCGTTCCGAATTGGGACGGACCTGAATGGTGGAGAGCTTGATGGACTGGCTCTCCCCACCGCCTTCGGAGAGGAAGCTTACGGCCATCCGATAGATGGCCTGTGGCCGCTGGGCCGAATAGATGTACTCGTTGGGATACCGATAGAGGGTATCGTTGGCGGGATTGGCCGCCGGCTGGGCGAGCCCCGCACGCGCGAACGGCTGCAACGACGGGTAGAAGACGAAGTAGTCGGGGATCAGCTTCTGCTGTCCCGTCCCCGAGAAATTGGCCCGAAAGTTGGGGTCGTTCGGGCGTGGCCAGACGCGGTTCTCCACGTCGAATGTGGCCGAGTTGGTGGCCTGCGACAGCCCGAAGAGCTGCAGGTACGTTTCGCCACGCGACGGATCGAGGGGCTTTTCCTGATCGCCCGACGTGCCCGTGACGAGCTTCACCGAGATCGAGTTGCGCAGGAGGTCTTCCCCCCCGAGACGATAGACCGACTTGATCTCGCGGAAGAAGTACCCCGGGTTGTTCGGCTGCAGCTCCGGCTCCCAGAGCAGGTTGGCGAACTGTGGGGCGGTGGTGAACTCGATGTCGGGGGTTCCACCGGTGTTGATGTTGCGCCCGGGCTGCCCGTTCACGTTGACCTCATAGGCCACCGCGAGACGCTCGTTGTTGATATTGAGTGGCCGCACGAGCGCGATCCAGAGCATGGACGGATCCACATAGTAGTCCACGTTCTCGCGCAGCACTTCGTAGATCTGGCGCGATGGATTGCGCGCGCCACGTACGGAGAACTGGGGCCCGCGCGGGTTCTGATTGGCGGCGCCGAGCAGCTGCCGGTACACGTAGAGGCGCACCGGGCGGATGGAGTCGGGGAGCGCCGAAGCAAGCTGGCGCATCTGCTGACGGTTCAGCAGGTCCACATTGGGATAGCCCGGGAGCTGCCGGGGATCGATCGTGAAGAAGAAGCGCCGCGTTTCGATCTGGATGTCTTCGATCACGCGATCGACCTGCTGCTGCGTGCGCTCGCCGACGGTGAAGACGTTGTCCTTGGACACATTGCCCTTCTGCTGCGCCACGATCGACGTGAAGCGCATGGGACCGAACTGCCCGGTGGCCTGCACGCCGTAGTTCCCCGACGGAATGCCCGACGTGAGGAAGCGCGAGTTGGGGGGCTGGAAGGTCACATTGCCCACCTCCAACGTCTGGAGGATCTCGTCGGTCTTGCCCTGATAGCGGACGGAGATGTTGTTCGAGGCGTCGAATTCGCGCTGGGAGTCGTAGTCCACATTCACGAAGACCCGATCGGCCACGACGCCACCGGAGCGTACGTTGAACTGGAAGTCGAAGGCCGGCTGAAAGATGCCGGAGCAGTTGTTGCCGACGATGGTGAGTTGGGCCGTGGTGCAGCGTTCATTGCGGCTGCGCTGGACCTTGGACTCGAGGCGCGAGTTGAGGGAGATGCCGAGGCCTCCGAGATCGTCGAGGAATTCGGCCCCACGGGCAGCCCCGAGGGGGGTGGCCTCGGCACGGCGCGCGGGGGCCAGCGGCACCAACGCCCCGGGGGTGGGGCCGCTGTCGGGGCGGGCGAGCCGAGCGACCGCCGAGGCGTCCGGCGCCGTGCCGGTGGCGGAATCGCTGGGGGTCCCGCGCATGACGGTCCGCGTCCAGCGGGCGGCCAGGCGCTGCTGGCGGAGGCGGATCGCCGCCTGCGCCGCGCGCTCCGCGACCCCTTGCGGGTCAGGACGGACGGCGGGGGAGCGGTCGATCGCTCCGGGCCGGGCGCGGGTCCGCAGCACGAGGGAGTCGCGCAGGAGCCTGGCGGCAGGCGGCAGGGGGATGGGGGCCCGGGCCGGCGCCTCTTGGGCGGTCAGGGGCTCGGGGCCCCAGACGAGCGCCGCGGCCACTACGACCGCGTGAAACAGCCTGCGCACCGAACTCCGATCGTGGGGTACCAGCGGCGTGCCGCCGGGCGTTTGCCCGAGGGACCGCGGTACGGTCTCGAACGACGGGCGCGCCTGGCCAACATCCAAGGCGACGCGCCCTTGCTTATACGGGTGGTCTCCGGGGAATTTACGTCGTGAAGCTCCTTACCCGCTATGTCATCCGCGAGCACGCGGGCCCTCTCGTGTTCGCCCTTTCGGCGCTGACGTCACTGCTCATGCTGCAGTACGTGGCGCGCCAGCTGGCCAATCTGGCCGGCAAGGGACTGCCTTGGGCGGCGATCGGCAAGTTCTTCGTGCTGTCGCTCCCCTTCACCATCGCCATGACGCTCCCCATGGCGGTGCTGGTCGCCACGCTCTACGCCTTCGGCCGCATGGCGGCGGAGCATGAGATCACCGCGTTCAAAGCCAGTGGCGTGCGCGTGCGCTCGCTCATGGCGCCGGTGCTCTTCTGCGCGTTTCTGCTCTCGCTCTTCATGGTCTGGTTCAACGACCAGCTGCTGCCTCGCACCAACCATGCCCTGCGCATCCTGAACAACGACATCGCGAAGACCAAGCCCACGCTGGCGCTGCGCGAACAGGTGATGAATCCCATCACCGAGCAATTCTTCCTGCGGGTCGCGCGGACCGATGCGCGGACCAACCGCCTGTACGACGTCACGATCTACGACCTGCGCAAGGGACCGGAGCGCCAGACGATCTACGCCGACAGCGGCATCTTCCTGCTCGATACCGACGGCGAAGATCTCCAGCTGAAGCTCGACGACGGCTATGCGCAGGAGTTCGTGCGCGGGGACGCGAAGAAGCTGCAGCGGAGTTTCTTCCGTACACAGACGGTGCAGCTCCGCGGGATCGTCAAGCAGTTCGAGGCCACAGCCGAGGACAGCTACCGGGGGGACCGTGAACAATCGGTGTGTCAGATGCACCGGGAGTACATCCGGCAGTCACAGGAGTTCACGCGACTGCGTCAGGAATACATCGGCTACGCGGGGCGCCTCGTAGGTCCCGGCAAGCCGGTGAAGGTGAGCCGTCCGCGCCCCAAGAAGGAGGTGCTGGCCACGTTCTACTGCGAAACGCTGCTGGGCAGCGTGACGGCATTGGTGCTGCCCAAGAAGGCGAAGGCGCAGGGCGCGGTGCAGCCGCCAGCCCAGCCACCGGCCCAGCCACTAGTGATTGCGCCGCCGGTAACGCCGCCGGTACCCGGGTCGGTCACCGGCACGGCGATGCAGGGCACGCCGGTCCTGCCCGATTCGCAGCGCCCCGCCGACAGCGTGGCCGCCGCTGGCATGGCCGCCGCCAACCCACCGGTCCCGGTGCCGACGACGGCCGTGGTGGATACCACCACGGTGTATCAGGGGGCGATGCAGTCGGCGGGCCTGCAGCTGCTGGCCCAGCGCGAGATTCTGGACGGGCTCGCGGTGGAAATCCACAAGAAGTTTGCCCTGTCGTTCGCCTGTCTGGTGTTCGTGCTCTTCGGCCCGCCGATCGCGCTGCGCTTCCCGCGCGGTGGCGTGGGTGTGACGATCGGCGTGAGCATCGTGGTATTCGGCCTCTATTATGTGTGTCTCATGGGTGGCGAGGCGCTCGCCGATAAGGGGCGGCTCCCCGCCTACGTCGCGATGTGGATCGCCAACGTGATCTTCGCTCTGGCCGGCATTGCGCTGCTCTGGCGCGTGGAGAGCACCACCGATACGTCGCGCGGCGGTGGGCTCCGTGACTGGTGGGCCGACCGCAAGGTCCGCCGGCAGCTCGAGCGGGAAAGCCGCACCAGCCGGCCGACGGTGACCCCATGAGTCGCCGCTTCATTACCCCGCTCGATCGCTACATCGCCACGGAGTTCACCAGGATCTTCGGTGTCACGCTCATGGGCTTCCCCGTGCTCGTGTTCGTGATCGACCTCGTGGACAATCTGCGGAAGTACCAAGAGAAGAAGCTCACCATGCAGGCGCTCGCGCTGAGCTACCTGTACTGGATCCCCGACACGCTCTTCATGATCATGCCGGCGGCCGTGCTCTTCGCCACGGTCTTCTCGATCGGCACCTTCACGCGCCATTCGGAGATCACGGCGGCCAAGGCGTCGGGGATCAGCTTCTACCGCTTCATCGCGCCGATTCTGGTCATGGCCACCTTCGCCATGGGGCTCGACCTTGTGTTCAGTGAAGTGGCGCCGCCGGCCAACGCTGAACGGCTCACGCTCCTGGCCGGTGCACAGGGGAGCGCCGACGATGACCGCTACAATTTCGCGTTCGCGGGCGATCAGGGGCGCGTATACCGCATCTACACCCTGAACGTGCGCGGGAAGTCGGTCGACAATATCGAGATCGAGGAGCGGGGGAGCGAGAAACGGCCGGGGCTCCTGATCGCGGCCAAGCGCGGCGACTGGACGCCGAAGCGGGGATGGACCCTGCAGTCGGGGGTCATGCACGTGATCCCCAATGAAACCGCCGACCTGGCGTTCGCCTTCGATTCCCTGATGGACCGCAGTCTCAAGGAAACGCCGCAAGAACTGCGCGCCACCGATCGGGACCCGAGCGAGATGCGCTTCGCTGAACTCACGCGCTTCATCCGCGCAATGGAACGCTCTGGGGCCGACGTGAACACGCTGCGCGTGGAGCGGATGCTGAAGATCGCCATTCCGGTCACCTGCCTCATCATTGCGTTGTTCGGCGCCCCGCTGGCGACCAGCTCGCAGCGTGGCGGTGCGGCCTACGGCATTGCGGTCAGCCTCGCGACCACGGTGTTCTTCCTCGTGATGATCCAGCTCACCAAAGCGATCGGTGGCAAGGGGCTGATGACGCCGGAGGCCGCGGCATGGATTCCCAATCTCCTCGTGGGCATCTTTGGTATCGTGATGCTGGCCCGAGTCCGAACCTGACCCCCCGAATGCCCATGCTGCCGCGCGCGATCCTGCGCCCCCTCTCCTTACGCTCCGCACGCTGATGCCGGTGGCCTATACCGTTGGGCTGGCGCAGCGTCGCGTGGCTGGCGTGCTGCAGGCATTCGGCAAGCGCGCCTATTTCGCGCGGGACATCGTGCGCGGGGTGCGCGACCCCGGCACTTGGGTGCCCGAGGCGATCCGCCAGATGAAGAACATCGGCGTGGACTCGGTGCCGCTAGCGGTCATCGTGGCCGCCTTCCTGGGTGGCGTCACCGCGTTCCAGACACGCTACCAGCTCTTCCCCGGCGTGCAGATGTCGGTGGTGGGGTTGATCGTGCGGCAGTCGATCGTGCTCGAACTGGGCCCGCTGCTGACGGCGCTGGTACTCACGGGGCGCGTGGGCGCCCGCATGACGGCGGAAATCGGTACGATGCGCGTGACCGAGCAGATCGACGCGCTCGAAACGCTGAGCTTCGATCCGGTGGCCTACCTGGCCCTGCCCCGGATCATTGCCGGGCTGGTGATGTTGCCGGTCCTCACGGTGCTGGCCAACGCCACGGCGATCTTCAGCGCGTGGGCCACGCTCGTGATTGCGACCGATGTGCGCACCGACGACTTCGTGGCCGGTCTGCGCCTCGCGTTCACGGCCTTTCAGGTGGTGTACTCGCTGATCAAGGCGTTCTGCTTCGGCGCGGCGATCTCCTTCGTCTGTTCGTACCAGGGGTACGTCACGGAAGCCGGCGCTGAAGGCGTGGGCCGGTCGACGGCGCTCGCCGTGGTGATCGCTTCCGTATCCATTCTCGTGCTCGACGCCATCGTCGCGGCCGTGTTGGCTCCGTTCATTCAGGCGTGAGCCTGTCTTCCCATCAGATATGACCACGAAACGACGAGACGAACTGCTGGTAGGCCTCCTGCTGATGGTGGCGATCGCGCTGGCGCTTGGCGGCACGATCTGGATTGCCCGCGGCGGCCTGTCGAAGGGCTACACCATGCATGCGCGCTTCCCGTGGGGCGCGGGACTCAAGCAGGGGCAGCCGGTGCTGCTCGCCGGGGTCCAGGTGGGCTTTGTCGAGAAGGTGGAGCTCATTCCCGACGGCACGCTCGATGTCACGATGCAGGTGCAGGATCAGTACCGGATCCCGAGCGGTACCACCGCCTCGGTGGAAGCCAACGGCATCTTCGGCGACATGCTGATTGCGTTGACGCCCGTGAAGGGGGTGGAGGGTAAGCTTCCCCCCGGCGACACGATCCCCACGGGCCCCGGGTCACCGGGAGTGGGGCAGCTGCTCGAGAAGGGGGATTCGATCGCCCTCAATGTGCGCGCAATCACCGATGAAACGCGCGGCCAGTTCGTGGAGGGGGGCGGCATGAAGGATGTGCGCCAGACGGTGGCCGACCTCACGAAGCTCGTGTCCCAGCTCAGTCAGATCAGCGCCGAGCAGTCGCGTCAGCTCACGCTCACGCAGGCGCAGCTGCGCAAGACGCTGTCGTCGGTGGACAGCGCGAAAGTGGACTCGACCCTCGTGAACCTTCGGGCCACGAGCGCGAGTTTCGAGCAGCTCTCACGCGACTTCCGAGAAACGAACGCGCAGGTGCAGTCGCTGGTGGCCAAGGTAAACAACGGCCCCGGCACGGCCGGGAAGTTGATGAACGACCCCTCGGTGTACGCGCGCGTGGATACACTGCTGGCGCGTCTCGACTCACTGGCGATCGACCTGAAACGGAATCCGAGGAAGTACATCAACCTCAAGATCTTTTGATAGAGGAAAGGGCGCGCCTGACGGCGCGCCCTTTCGCTTTACACGGGAGGAAGCAAGAAGAGGGCTGTCGGGGGAAGGAGGACGTGGCTTCGCTCTTCCTCCTGATCGTCTTCCCCCTGCTCCCTCCCTTGTCAACAAAAAGCGGGGGCGCGTCCAAAGGACGCGCCCCCGCAATTCCTTACCCTACCGCCTCGCTCAGAACGCGAAGCGCAGGCTCGCCTGGATCTGGTAGAACTGCGTGAAGTTGATCGGCGAGAAGCTCGGGTTGAACGTGTTCGCAAACGTCACCTGCGGGACCTGCGTGGCCGCGTCGGCGCTGCTCATGCTCTGCACTTCGAGCAGCGTGGCGTTGCCGTTGCCGGTCGCGGAGCGGACCTTGCCCCACTTGCTGTTGAGCAGGTTGGCCACGTTGAAGATGTCGAGGCGGAAGGAGACCTTCTCACCCGTCACCGACGGGAGCTGCTGCTCGATGGTCGCGTCGAAGCGGGTGAACATCGGGTTGCGGCACGACGTGGGGTCCATGATGCGACCGCGCTGGCTCTCGAGGCAGCTGTTGTTCTTGATGAACGTGTCGAGCAGCGCTTCCTGCTGCGCGGCCGTGACCGTCGCTGCACCCGAGCCGCGGTTCACGAAACGGAGCTTCGGATCGCCCACACCCGTGGGGATGTAGATCGGATCGTTGGCGTTCGAGCCGTCACCGTTCTGGTCGCCGCGGCCACCCGCGCCACCGTAGACGAACGCGTACGGGGTACCCGACTGCATGCTGTAGTAGAACGTGAAGCTCGTCTGGTTGCTCTTCCACGGCGCCGTGTAGGTGCCGTTGATGAGCAGGCGATGCGGCTGGTCGAAGAGCGACGTGTTGAGCGGCTGGTCGCCCTGCTGGCCCGAGTACACGCGGCCGAACTGCCAGTTGGAGAGCGCCACCGACGACGTCAGGTCGGACACCGCGTACGCCTTGCTGTAGGTGTACGCCACGCCGCCCTCGAAGCCGCCCTCAAAGCGCTTCCGGAGCTGCCCGGTCATGCTGTAGCTGTAGTCCTTGCTCTGATTGGAGAGCAGCAGGACGTTGTCGAACGCCGCCTGCGGACGCGCGATGACCGGCACGCCGTTCGCGCCGATCGGCGAGAACGCGGTGCGCCCGTCGGCCGCGGTGTAGCTGGTGTTCGAAATGTTGATGTTGGTGTAGAAGAAGCTGTTGATGCTGCGCGAGTACAGACCTTCGACCGTGGCGACCACGTTGCCCGGGAGCTTGCGGTCGTAGCCGAAGGTGGCGCGGAGCAGCTGCGGGAACTTGAGGTCGGGCTCGGCGAGGTTCACGTTGCCGAACGCCGTGGCGTTGTCGAGGCTACGCCCCGGGAGGCCACCCGTGCGGGGGCCGCATCCGCGCGGCGCGACCGGGTTCGGGTTGAACGTCGGCGACACGCCGTTGTTGGCGGCCACACCAGCACCGCAGCTGATCTGCGCGAGACCCACGCCGGTGTTCTGGTACTGGTTCGACATCCACACGTAGGCGGGGATACCCTGGAAGAGACCGGCGCCACCGCGGACCTGGTTCTTCTGATCGCCCGTCGCATCCCAGTTGAAGCCCACGCGCGGCGACCACTGCAGGTTGCCCGAGGGGAGCTGGCGGGTGTCGTAGCCGAACGCGTCCTGCACGCGCGGGGCGTACGACGGCTCGGTGAAGAACATCGGCACGTCGAGACGCAGACCGTAGGTCACCGTGAGGCGCGGGGTGACGGTCCACTGGTCCTGCACGTAGCCGGCGAGCTGCGCCGAGGTGAACTGCGCCGCCACGTCGCCGCCGAGCGATCCGGAGCCGAGGAACGAGTTGGCGAGACCGTTGCCGACGAACACCGACAGCGAGTCGAACGTGTAGTTGCCGTACGAATTCTGCAGGAAGGCGTTGTAGGCCTTGTAGATCTCGTTGCGGGTACCGATCGACACCAGGTGGTTGCCGAGCGGCATCGTGAAGTTGTTCGAGATTTCGTACAGGTCTTCGCGCAGCTCATTACCCTGCGAGCTGTTTTCGGTACCGGCACGGAACCCGATCCCTGACCCACGGCCACCGATGTTCTGGATGGTGATCATGGGCGCGATCACGTCCGGGTTACGCTTGAAGCGGGTGTTGGTCAGGCCAACGGTGAACTCGTTGGAGAACCCATTCGAGAAGTTCGAGAAGACCTGCGCCACGACCTGGTTGGACTTTTCGGTGCGCTCGAAACCGTTCGACGTGAAGGCGAACGTGCCGAGCGACCGCGAGAAGTCGAAGCCCTTCTGGTCGTTGTAGATGTTGCGGAGCACCATGCGGTGCTTGTCGTTGATCTGGTAGTCGAGACGAACGAAGGTGTTCAGCAGCGGGTTGACGTTCTGCTGGACGCCCACGCCGCCGGCGGCGATGCCGTAGCTCGACAACTTGTTCGTGAACGAGTCGATCTGCGCCTGCGTGATGCGGGCGGTGGCGACGGGGGAGTTCACCAGCCCGTTCGGCGCCGAGGGATCGAAGAACGGACCGGAGGCCGGCGAGTTCTGATCGCTCGTTTCGACGGTGGCAAAGAAGCGGAGCTTGTTCTTGAAGATCGGGCCGCTGAGCGAAGCGCCGAGCTGGCGACGCAGGAACGGCGCGTTGCGCAGGAACGCCGTGTCGCGACCCATCTGCTGGTCGCGGTAGTACACGAACGCCGAGCCGTGGAACTCGTTGGTGCCCGACTGCGTCACGGCGTTGATGAGCGCACCGGTGAAGTTGCCCTGGCGCACGTCGTACGGCGAGACGAGGATCTGGAATTCCTTGATGGCGTCGAGGGGCAGCGCACGGCCACCGACCTGCGCGCCGACCGTGGGCGACGCCCCGAGACCGAAGCGGTTCGCGAGCGACACACCGTCGATCTGGATGTTGTTGAAGCGGTTGTTCTGGCCAGCGGCAGAAATGCGGCCGTCGGTCGACACGTTCACCTGCGGCGAGTTGCGCGCAAGGTCCGTGAGGTCACGGTTGAGCGTGGGGAGGCGGCGCGTGAGCGTGTCCGAGAGGACCGTCTGCGCGCCAGTGCGGGTGGCGGCGAAGTCGGCCGTCGCGGCCGCGGCGCGGGTCGTGACGCCGGCGAGCTGCGCGACCTGATCTTCGAGGTCGATGTCGAGGCGCGTGGTCTGCGTGAGGCTGACCGTGACCGCGGGCGCCGTGTACTGCTTGTAGCCGATGCGGCGCACGTTGACGGTGTACTGGCCCACTTCGAGGTTGGGCACGAAGTAGCGACCGTTGTCGCGCGTGATGGCGCCCGTGCGGGCGCCGTTCGACTTGTTGACGACTTCGATCTGCGCGTTGGCGATCGGCGCCTTCTTCGAGTCGGAGACGGTCCCGGCGATGGCGCCGGTCGTCGTCCCCTGCGCCAGCACCGGCGCGGAGGGGGTCAGTGAGAGGCCGAGCACCGCGACCGCGGTTCCGAGCCAACGTGAGATTCGCATGGTTTTTGTGGAGGGTAAGGCGTCTGTACCCGGGGCGTTTCCGCAAACGGGAACAACTATGAATGGCGCAAGGCCGTCATAGTCGCAAAAGTTAGGGAGGCCCGGTTTTCGGGGCAACCGGAACGGGCCCGACTTTGTAACGGGCGTGCCACATCGAGGGGGGGGTGGGCGCGCCTACAGCTCAGCCCCGGCGACCGACCGTTGCGTAGAACACCGGCACCCCCAGCAGGATCACGCCGAACACGCCGAGGGTTGGCACACGCTGCGCGGGGTCCATCAGGGCGTTCCCCAGCAGGAACAGGACGGCGAGGCAAAACAGCGCCGGGACGACGGGGTACAGCGGCGTTCGGACCGGCGGGTTCCAATCGGGGCGCCGGCGCAACTTGAACACCGCCCCGATCGACAGGATGTAGAAGACCAGCGAGGCGGTCACGAAGATGTCCGCCAGCTGTTCGAAGCTGCGCAGCAGTACGAAGGCCACCCCCAGCGCGCCCGTCATGAGAATCGCCACATACGGGGTCTTGAAGGTGGGGTGCACCTTGGCCACGGCCTTGAAAAAGAGCCCGTCATCCGCCATCGCAAAGAAGATGCGTGGGCCGGTCAGCAGCGAACCGTTGACCGACCCGAAGGTGGAGAGCAGCACCGTCAGCGACACGAGCGTCACGCCGATCGGGCCGATCAGGCGGAGCGCCACATCAGCGGCCACCAACGGGGCCCGGCGCATCTCCTCGACCGAGAGGACCGACAGGTAGGCGATGTTGGCCAAGAGATAGATCGCGATGATCGCCACGGTGCCGATCACGATCGCGCGCGGCAGGGTGCGCTCGGGGTCCTTCACCTCACCGGCCACCTTGCTGAGGTCCCCCCAGCCGTCGAAGGCCCAGAGCACCGAGACGAGCGCCAGGCCAAAGGCTGACACCGAGAAGCTTCCTGGCGGGGTAGCGGGGGTGAAGTGCCCCCCGGTCCGGGGCAGCCCGAGGGCGAGCGCCAGGAGGACGATGATCACCAGGCCGCCATACTTGGCCACGGTCGTGATGTTCTGCACGAGCGAGCCCCACTTGAGCCCGACCACGTTGATGGTGGCCATCAGCACCAGGGCGCCAGCCGCGATGTAGTGGGCATAGGCATCATAGGGGGCGATGCTGGGGTCGATCCCCATGGCTCGCAGGAAATACTGGGCGAAGGTCAGGGAGATCCCCCCGAGCGCCGCGGCGCGGATGAGCGTGAACTCGGCCCACCCGTACAGAAACGCGGGCAGGCGCCCCCACGCTTCACGGATGTACACGAAGTAGCCACCAGTGCGCGGCATCGCGCCGGCGAGTTCGGCGAGGGTGAGCGCTCCGCAGAGGGCAAAGAGCCCACCTACCGTCCACACCGCCATGAGCGGGAGGGGGCCGGGCAGCTTGTCGGCGATGCCAGCGGGGGACCGGAAGATGCCGGAGCCGATGGTGGTGCCGACCAACACGGCGATGGCGCTCCAGAGACCAAGGGAGCGGGGAAGTTCACCGGGAGCGGCGGCGGCGTTCGGGGGAGCCGCGGGCGAAGGAGCGGGGGCGTTGGCCATGGTCGCTATGCTAGCCTGCGGGACGGGGGTTCACCACCTCGGTACACCGCCTAGTTTTCTTCTGGACATGAACTCCCCGATGGACTGCTGGCGCTTCGGCATGCAGTCCGTCGCGCAGTCGCTTCTGCAGTCACCCACATGCTGGCATCTCCTTTGTCGTCCGCCCTCTTCTGGAGCGGTGTCGCGATCTGC
>NZ_JBIJCN010000053.1:0-17631 GCF_044344655.1 Gemmatimonas sp. | reverse complement strand
CGCTCGAGCCGGCCCCCCTGCTTGATGAAGAGACAGAGCATCTGCTCCTCCTTGTCGCCAATGGGGATGAGGAGGCGGCCGCCCTCTGCCAGCTGTTCCTCGAGGGCCGGCGGAACATGTGGCGCGCCGGCACCCACCACGATGCCATCGTACGGGGCATACTCCCGCCACCCGAGCGTACCGTCGCCCAACGACAGCGAGACGTTGCGCACATTCGCCTGCTGCAGAATGGGGCGCGCCCTGTCGAGCAGCTCCCGGTAGCGCTCCACCGAGAAGACCTGCGCCGCCAGCTGGGCAAGCAGCGCCGTTTGGTAGGCAGATCCGGTGCCGATCTCGAGCACCTTCTCATGCCCCGTGAGCATGAGCAGCTCGACCGACCGCGCATGCACGAACGGCTGCGAGATGGTCTGCCCGCTCCCGATCGGCAAGGCAGAATCCTCGTACGCGCGGTGGCGCACCGTGGGTGGCACGAACAGGTGCCGCGGTACCGAGTCGATGGCACGCAGGAGCGCGAGGTCCTTGATCCCCTTGTCCTGCAGCGTCTCGACCAGTCGGCGGCGCGCGCCCCGGAACTCGGGTTCTACGGGGCCTGCCACCAGTCGGTCGCCGAGTTGAGGACGTCGCGATGCGTGAGATCGAGATGCAACGGGGTTACCGAAATGTATCCGTCATGCACGGCGCGGAAATCACTGTCATCCGGTCCGCTCCACGCCACGGATCCTCCACCAATCCACAGGATCTCCCTCCCCCACGGATCCTTCATGCGGGTGATGGAATCACTGAACACGCGGCGCCCAAGTCGGGTGAGGCGAACCCCCTTGATTGCCTCACCGGCAACAGCCGGCAGGTTCACGTTGAGCAGCGTATCACGGGGAAACGCCGGCAAGCGCATGAGGTGATCGAGCAGCGCCCGGATCTGCGACACCTGCGTTTCGAGGATCGCATCCGCGCGCAGCACGCTACCGGCAAACGACAGCGCGATCGCGGGAATGCCAAGCGCTAGTCCTTCCATCGCGGCGGCGACGGTGCCGCTGTACAGCACGTCCTCACCCATGTTGGGACCGTGATTGATGCCGCTCAACACGAAGTCAGGGCGCTCTGCGAGCAGCGCCTCGCAGGCGAGCATCACGCAATCGGTGGGCGTACCGTCGACCTGCCACCGCTTCTCACCGAGACGCACCGGCCGCAGGGGATGATGCAGCGTGAGCGAATGGCTCGTGGCACTCTGCTCCCGATCGGGCGCCACCACGTGCAAGTCACCGAGCGGCGAGGCCGCTTCCTCGAGCACGGCAAGGCCCTTGGCCAGAATACCGTCGTCGTTGCTGAGAAGAATACGCATGGGATTAGGTTGAGTCAGCGCAGCGTATCGTCCAGCAGCGCTTGCAAATCAGCGAGTTCACGTTCGAGACTTTCGAGCGCTTCCACCTCAAGCGCCGCACGTGCCGCCGGCCGCAGCGATCCGCCCTTGCGGTGCTCGTCGAGCTTCTGGCGGGCACCGTCGATACTGTACTTCTCGGTATAGAGCAGGTGCTTCACGAGAAGGATGAGCTCCACCTCGCGGCGGGAGTAGACCCGATTGCCGCTGCGATTCTTGGCCGGGCTGAGCAGCTTGAACTGACTCTCCCAATAGCGAAGTACGTGCGGCTTCAGCTCGGTAAGTGCACACACGTCGCCAATGGAATAAAACTCCTGGACGAGTTCCCCACGGGAGGCCGCCATGTCAGTCTCGCTCCGGCCGGAGTTCACGCGCCATCAACTCGGCCACGGCGTCCCGCGGCGCCCAGTTCTGGAACAGGATGCGATAGGTCGCGTCGATGATGGGCATCTCGACCCCCACCTTGTCCGCGAGCGCCTTCGCACTCTGCGTGTTGAGGACCCCTTCGGCCACGCTGTCTTTGCCGGCGAGAGCCTGATCGAGCGACTGCCCCTGCCCGATCGCCACGCCCACGGCGCGATTCCGCGACAGCGCGCCCGTACACGTCAACACCAGATCGCCGAGACCGGCCAACCCCGCGAAGGTGTCAGGCTTGGCGCCGAGCGCCACGCCAAGGCGCGTCATTTCCGCGAGGCCGCGGGTCATCAGGGCCGCGCGCGGATTGAAGCCCAAGCCAAGGCCGTCGAGAATTCCGGTCGCCACGGCCATGACGTTCTTGAGTGCGCCGCCGAGTTCTACGCCGACCACGTCGTCGCTGGTGTACACCCGGAACGCATTGGCACTCATGGCCCCCTGCACCCGTCTCGCCGCCGCATGATCCGCGCAGGCTGCGACGACGGCGGTGGGCTGTCCCTGGGCCACTTCGGCCGCGAAGCTTGGACCACTGACCGCTACGACCGGATGTCCGGGCGCTGCCTGGGCCACCACATCGGTCATGAGTGCCAGCGTTTCGCGCTCGATGCCCTTGGTGGCCACCGACAAGACCGCTTGGGGCTCGATGGACTGCGCGCAACGCGCAACAACCGGCCGCAGTACATGCGACGGTGCCGCGTAGACCACAAGCCGGGCACCGTGCAGAGCCGCCGCCATGTCGGTCGAGGCCGTGAGCGAAGGCGCCAGCGCGATATTGGCCAGGAAGCGCGGATTCTCGTGACGCGTATTCACCGCATCCACGACATCGTCTTCACGCGCCCACAGCACGGTGTGGTGCCCATTGCGGGCCAAGCGATCGGCGATCGCCGTCCCCCATGCCCCGCCACCGATCACCGCACACCGCATCGGCATGACGCCACTACCGTCGACGGTGCGTGCAGCCTCGCCACTGGTCATCAAACCGCGCTCCCATCGGACGACGCCGGTTTACCGGAGCCGATGCGTCGTTCTTCTCCGCGCAGCAGGCGTCCGATGTTATCGCGATGGGTATAGAACACGAACAGGGCGATGCCGAGACTCACGAGCACGAGCGGCGTCACCTCGCGGGCCTGCGCGAGAATGGCGATCGGCAACACCACGGCGCCCACCAGCGAACCGAGCGATACGTAGCGCGTGATCGCCACGACCACGGCAAACGCCAGCACCGCACAGAGCCCGGCGAGCGGCGCCAGCGCAAAGAACACACCACTCGCGGTGGCGACACCTTTACCGCCACCCTTTCCCATGAGGAAGATTGGTCGCACGTGGCCCACGATGGCCAGCACGCCGGCCAGTACGCCCCACGGCCACCCACCGTCGAGCCCTACCGCCTTGGGAAGCAGGACCACGGGCAGCGCGCCCTTGAGGCCATCCACGAGATACACGAGCAGGCCCCATTTCCAGCCGAGCGTGCGGAAGACGTTGGTCGCCCCGAGATTGCCCGATCCCACCGTCCGCAGATCCACACCATTGGCTGTGCCCACGAGATACGCCGTAGGGAACGACCCGGCGAGGTACGCCACGCCGAGTGTCCACAGTGGCATGGACGTTGGACTCAACTGTTCTTTCTCCGCAGGATGATCCGCAGCGGCGAGCCGGTGAAGCCGTACTTGTCACGGAAGCCGTTGTGCAGAAACCGGATGTAGTGCTCCGGGATCGCCTCGGGATGATTACCGAACACCGCGATGGTGGGCGGCTCGATTTCCACCTGCGTCGCGTAGTTGAGCTTCACCTCGCGGCCGGCGGCCTGCGGCGGCTGGCGGCGGGCGATCAGCTCTTCAAGCGCATCATTGACCTGCGACGTGCTGATGCGGCGCGTGCGCTGCTCCTGCACCTGGAGCACGAGATCGAGCACCTTGGTCACGCGCTGCCCCGTCTTGGCACTCGTGAACAGGAAGGGGACGAACGCGAAGTACGGCACCTTTTCGACCGCTTCCTTCCTGAACTTATCGGCGCTCTTGTCGCTCTTGTCCTCGAAGATGTCCCACTTGTTGACCACGATGATGAGACCGCGGCCGGCCTCCCAGGCGAGCGTGGCAATCTTGAGATCCTGATTCTGCAGCCCCTCGGTGCCGTCGATCATCAGGATGCACACGTCCGACGAATCGATGGCGCGCCGTGAACGGAGGGAGGAGTAGAACTCCACCCCATCGTCGATCCTCGACTGGCGACGCAGCCCGGCGGTATCCACGAAAATGAGTTCGGTGTCATGGTACTTCATCGGCGCGTCGATCGCGTCCCGCGTCGTCCCCGACTCGTCGCTCACCACGAGGCGATCTTCGCCAAGCAGGCGGTTCACAAAGCTCGACTTTCCCACATTGGGGCGACCGATCACCGCCACGCGGATCGCCTCCGGGCGCTCCTCGTTGGCTTCGGGAATGGCGTTCACCACCGCATCGAGCAGATCGCCGGAGCCTTTGCCGTTGGAGGCAGAGACCGGGTAGACCTCCGTCACACCAAGGCGATAGAACTCGTAGAAGTCGGTGCTCTCGGGATTGTCGACCTTGTTGGCGACCAGCAACCACGGCTTCTGCGACGCGCGCAGCATGTCCATGATGCGCGCGTCACTGGGGTGCACGCCCACCTTCGCGTCGCAGACGAAGAGCATGAGGTCTGCTTCCTCAATGGCCTCGTGCACCTGGCGACGGATGGCCACATCCATAGGAAGATCGGAGTCCTCCACCAGGCCACCGGTGTCGACCAGCCAGAAGCTGTGCCCCGCCCATTCGGCCTCGCCGAAATGCCGATCACGCGTGGTACCGGCTTCGTCGCTTACGATAGCCGTGGCTTCGCCGATAATGCGATTGAACAGATGTGACTTGCCCACATTGGGGCGACCGACAATAGCGACGACTGGAAGACTCATACGAAGGGATCAGGCAGCGGGAACGACCGCCGCATCCCCTTCGGGCACGAGCGCGTCAATGAAGTCGTACGACGGATAGACCGGCATGGGCAACGACTCGCGTAGCGCGATGAACGGCTCTTCGTCGAGAAAGAGACCGTCGTCGTTGATGCACTCGGCCGGAATGAGTGCCAGATCAAGGTCGGTTCGCCCGGCGAGCGTTCGACGGATATCGGCCCCGACCAGCAGACCAGCGGTCGTGGTCGTGGGGCCGAACAACGAATTCTCGGTAGGAAGCAACACGAATTGCGCGCCGGTCGCCTCCGTGAGCTGCTCCAGTAGCGCAGGCATGAGCGGCGCCATGGACACGCCCGTGACGACGCCGATGCGCTTCCCCTCGAGGCGCGGCAGCTGCGCGAGGCCGTCGGCCACGCGAGCGCGCAGCGATGTCACGGCACCCACCCCGTTTTCGATCTGCGAAAACTCGCCATAGTGCTCAACGTCGGGCAGCGGTTCCCCGGCCAGCAGGTAGAGCTCATCCGAGCCGAACACCCAGCGATCGCCGCGCTCCTTGAGCGCTCGTTCTTCCCACCGGTGCACCGCGTCGAGCAACACGCCGGCATTGGCGGCGTCCATGGGCGTGCCCGTGTACAGGTGCGAGAACTGTGTCACGCCCACGGGCACGAGGGCCACCGAGAGCACCGCATCCTCGAGGGCCCACAGGTCCTGCAGGGACTCCTCAAGTACCGCGCCATCGTTGAGCCCCGGCACGATCACCATCTGGCAGTGGAACTGGATCCCGCCCTCGGCCAGCCGTGTGAGCTGTTCGAGGATATTGGGGACGCGCGGGTTGTTGAGCAGGACCTTACGCGCCTCCCATGGGGTGGCGTGCACCGACACATAGAGCGGCGACAACCGGTACTCGAGGATGCGGGCAATGTCCCGCTCCTTCACGTTGGACAACGTGGCGAAGTTACCGTAGGCGAACGACAGTCGATAATCGTCGTCGCGGATGTACAGCCCCTTCCGCAGCCCCTTGGGGAGCCCCTCGATGAAGCAGAACTCGCAGCGGTTCGCGCAGCGGCGCACCGTGGGCGGCGCGAGCTCGACGCCCATCGAATCGCCCCCCTCGCGCTCGATGTCGTACTCCACGGCGGTGCCGTCCGGGAGACGGGCCGACACCACGAACGCCTCATCGGCCGTCAGGAACTCCCAATCGAGGAAGTCATCCAACGGCCGTTCGTTGACGGCGAGCAGTTCGGTGCCGGGCACCATGCCGATCTGGTCGGCGATGCTCCCTGACTCGACACGAGTGACGCGTACCATGCCCCGGGGACGAAAACGGGGGCGAGGCCATCGGCCCTCCCCCAAAAACCAAGCGAGCGGCAACGGATGCGTCGCCGCCCACTTGAGAAAACTTACGAACTGTGGTGACCGAAGTCAATCAATGGCATGGACTTCGGCGATCCACGCCCTGACCACACACTACTTCAACGGCGCGTACCGGAAGGCCACCACCTTGGGATCTTCGATCTTCACGCTGAAGGTCGTGCCCGAACCCGGTTCCACCGGCCCGATCGCCACGTCCTTGCTCGTCACCGTCGCGCCCGAGGCGTCGAGGAACTCCAGCTTCATGGTCCACGACCCAGCCGCCTCGCCGCCGTTGACCACGCTCCCCTGAAGGGTGAACGCCGGCCCGGCCTTCTGCGCGAGCGTGATGTCCACCTTCGGATTCGTCTTGCTTTGCTTGTCGAGGTAGAAGAGCACCGAATCGTTGAACACCTTCTTCTTCGCCGCATCCTGCTCGGCTCGGGCCTGGTTCTGCCAGTAGCCGGCCATCAGGCGCCAACCGCGTTCGAAGTTGGGATCGACCGTCATCAGTCGCTGCACCGCCGGCCCCATACGCTGGTTGTCCTTCATTGCGAACAGGACGTTCGCGTAGTTGTACAGCGCGAAGCGGTGGTGCGGATTCTTCGTGAATCCGGCTTCGAAGAGCTTCACGGCATCGGCATCACGCCCGCCCGCCGCCGCGTTCGACCCCGCCTCGAACAGCTGGTCGGCGGTAAACCGCGCGGGATCCTTCAGCATGTCCGTGAACATGTTGGCAACGGCTGCCGTGTCGCCGGACATCCGCAGCGCACGTCCAAGTGCCTGCGCGGCATTCGCATCGCCGGGTGTGTCCTTGAGGAACGCCTCGAGCAGCGTCCGGGCCTGCTTGATGCCATCGTCCTTGGCCGCGCCCGTGGCCGCATCAGCCGCCTGCAGCTTCATCACGGCCAGATTATATCGATTCTGCTGCTTGAGCTTGAGATACAGCGTATCGCCGCCGGACAGCGTGATGATCTTTTCCATCGCCATCATGCTGCTGTCCATCTGATTCTGCTTCTGGTAGACCGCGTTCAGGATATTCCACGGCCGGGGATCGCTGCCACCGACCAGCAAGGCGATCCGGGAATAGTAGGCCGCCGAGTCGTCCTGCTCGGCCTGCAGTGCCGAGATGGCCTTATTGTACACATCGCCGTAGAACTGCTGGCGATAGGCCTTCGACGCCTCAGCACACTGCGGGGCGACGGCAATGAGCGCCGTGGCCGCGGTGTCGACCGCCAGCAGCAGGTTCTGCGTGCCCTGGGGGTTCGCGGTGTACCCCATGTCACTGCGCTTGAGGACAAACGTGCCTTCGTTGCGCGCACGGAACTGCGCGAACGTGCGCAGCAGCAGGTACTGCCGCCCCGCCTCGTTCTTGATCTTCTCGGGAGTGTCCGTCAGCAGGCGAATGGCGTTGGCGAGATGCTTGGGAATCTCGTCATCATTCCGCGAGTTGGCGGCCTTGATGACGTACTGCTTGGCCCCCGCCAACTGAAACGGGCTCCCGTCGTTCACGTTGCAGGTCGCCTGCGCCGTCAGCGTCTGCAGCATCGGCATACCGGCAGCCATCAGCGTCGCGCCGAGCGCGCGCGTCCACATCGAACCCTTCATCCTTGCTCCTCGAAGTCCATCGAAAACATCCAGGTGACTTTTCACAGGGTGAATATACTGGGCTATGCGCGGTACGACGCGCCGCTTCCGGTGTTGTACACCACGACCTCCGCGTCGGACGCAATGCGCCCCGCCACGACGGCGTCACGCAGTACAGAAAGGGCACACCCCCCTTCTGGGGCCGCATCGATGCCTGTCGCCGTCGCCAGCTTGTACGTCCAATCGCGGATGGCCTCTTCGGTGGCGGTCCCGGCCACCCCGTTCGTTTCGCGCAGCACCCGGAGCAGGACCCGATCACCCAGTGGCGACGGCACCCGCAGGCCCGACGCGTACGTGACCGGATCGACCCAGGGTTCGGCCCGGTCGGCCCCGGCGGCGAACGCGCGGGCGATGGGGGCACAACCGGCAGCCTGGGCGACGACGTACTGAGGCTGCACGCGATCGGCGGGGATCCACCCGCCCGCGGCCAACTCCTGCAGCGCCTTCCAAATCCCCACGGTGCCCTCGCCGCCGCCCGTGGGATAGACGACCACGTCGGGCACCCGCCAGCCAAGCTGCTCGGCCATCTCGAAGCCCATGGTCTTCATCCCCTCCACGCGGTACGGCTCACGTAAGGTGGAGATGGGGAAGAATCCCGACTCGGCCGCATAGGCGAGCGACAGCTTACCGGCATCACCGATGTGGCCGTCGATCCGGATCAGTTCCGCCCCCATGGCCTCGATCGTATCGAGGATGGGGCGCGGTGTCGTCCGCGGAGCGTACACCCGCACCAGCATGCCGGCAGCGGCGCCGTAGGCGGCGAGGGCTGCCCCGGCATTGCCGGCGGTGGGCACAACGATCCCCGGATAGCCCTCGGCACGGGCGCGGGTCACCGCGGCACTCATGCCGCGCGCCTTGAACGAGGCCGTCGGATTCTGCGCCTCGTCCTTGATCCACAGACGCCGCACGCCCATGGCCTGGGCCAGCGCGGGCGACTCGATCATAGGCGTGAGCCCTTCGCCCAGCGTGACAGGCGCTTCCCCGTCGAGCAGCGCCATGAACGGCGCGTATCGCCACATATCCCAGCGCGAGAGGAGCGCCGTGTCGCGGCCGACCGGGGCGTAGCGGGCGAACAGCGGCTGCCCGCACGCTGTGCACAGTGAGGGGCGGGTGATCGCCGCCGGCGTATCGCAGGCGGAACAGCGGAGGGTCCAGGTGGCGGTCGTCATGCGGTGATCGGAAGTGATCAAGCGGAGGGCGGCGGTCCTGAGGGACCGTCGGTGACGTCAAGGAGAGGATCAGTGGGCGCGGACACATCTGGCGTGGTGTCGCTGTCAGGAACCGTGACCTCGACACCGAGCGCCTGCAAGACCTTGCGTGCCGACGTATCGCCGAAGCCGGGCACCGTCGCGATCTGCTCCACCGTCGCGTCCTTCACCCCCTGCACGCTGCCGAACACGTGCAGCAGGGCCCGACGCTTGCTGGGGCCGATCCCGGGGATTTTGAGCAGCTCCGACGTGATGGTACGCGCCGCACGCTTCTGGCGCTGGAAAGTCACGGCAAACCGATGGGCCTCATCCCGTGCCTGTTGCAGCATCCGCAGCGCCGGCGAACGGCGTGGCAGGCGTACCGACTCGCTGCGTCCCGGCAGGAAGATCTCCTCCTCCTTTTTGGCGAGACTGATCAACCCGATCTGGTTCACGCCCAGCGCGTCGAGCGCCTCACGGGCGGCCCCGAGCTGACCCTTGCCGCCGTCGATCACCGCAAGATCCGGGAGCGCCTTCTCCTCGTCCAAGCGGCGGCGGAAGAACCTGGTGACCACCTCGTGCATGGAGCGAAAATCGTCGTTCCCCTCGAAGAGCTGAATCTTGAACTTGCGATACTCGGAGCGCTTGGGACGCGCGTTCTCGAACCACACCGCACTCGCGACCACGTCGGTGCCCTGCGCATGCGAGATGTCGAAGCACACGAGTGATCGCGGCAGTCGCGGCAGCCCCAGTTCCCGCTGCAGCTCGTACACGGGGTCCGCGGCCCGTTCCTCAGCCTCGAGCGAGGCGAGCTTGAACTCCTCGAGCAGGTGCTGCGCATTCTTGTCGGCGAGGTCCACCAATGCCCGACGCGGCCCCCGCTGCGGTACGCGAATGCGCGTCCCCTCGAGGGAGGCTTCGAGGGTCTCGCGATCCTCGAACTCGAACGGTACCAGCAGATCGGCCGCGCGGGCGTCAGCCGTGCGGTACCACTGCGACAACGACGCAGCCAACACGGCCCCATCGTCCTCGCCCTCGGCATGCTCGAGCAGCCGATGATCGCGGGCCAGCAGCTTTCCGCCGCGAATGCGCAAGACGACCACGCAGGCATCCTCGCCGTCGCGGGCGTATCCCACCACATCACGATCGCCACCCTCGACCTCGAGGACCACCGTGGGCTCCTCCATCTTCTCGAGGTGACGGAGCGCATCGCGCAACTCCCCTGCCCGCTCGAAATCGAGACGCTCCGACGCCTCCAGCATGCGATCGCGCACGTGACGAATCACGTCGCTGGTCCTCCCCTCGAGGAACCACACCACCTCGTCGATCATCGCGCGGTAGTCCTCAGTGCTCTGGTATCCCACGCACGGCGCCTTGCACCGCTTGATGAAATAATCCAGGCAGGGACGTTCCGGCGCTTCGCGCGGCAGCGCGTAGTGACACGACCGGACCGTGAAGATGCGCTTCACGACGTTGAGGGCGCGACGCATGGCGCCTACATCGGTGTACGGCCCGAAGTAGCGAGCGCCGTCGTCACTGAGGCGGCGCGTGACGATGACCCGGGGGAACGGCTCCGACACCGTGACCTTGATGTACGGATACGACTTGTCGTCGCGCAGGGCAATGTTGAAGCGCGGCCGATACTCCTTGATCAGCGTCGCTTCAAGGATCAGCGAGTGGGCCTCGCTTGGCACCACGATCGTGTCGAGGTCGCGCACCTTGCGCAGTAGTCCACGCGTCTTGGGGCTGGATTCGTGGTCCTGCGCCCAATAACTGCGCACCCGGGAGCGCAGGCGCTTTGCCTTGCCCACGTACAGCACGCCCCCGTCTGCATCCTTCCAGAGGTATACCCCGGGCGAATCAGGCAGATGCGGCAAGCGTCGGGCAACGGCGAGCGGCATGCCACGTTCGAGCGCGGCACGCGTCCACTCATCGTCGGGAATAGGAAGCGCGTCGATCGACTGCGCGGTCATCAGCTCGTCGCGCGCACCGCCCATCAGCGCGACCGGCTCCCCCTCGTTATTCACCGGCGGCGTCCTGCGCTCCCTGCCCGGACAGGCGTGGCGGTCGCCTCAACCATCGCGCGGCCTCCGCCGATCCCATCCCCCACGCAACCACCAGGTAGGTCATGCCGAAGGCCGCAAGAATCGGGAGTGCGGCATACCGGGGATGCAGCGATGACATCCACGTGACCTGCACGAACCGCGCTCCCCACCCTGCCGCCCCCGCCACCGCAGCGGCGACCACAATGCGCCGGGTCCCCGTGTACATCGCAGCGGTATAGAGCGGTCCGAGCCGCGTACGCAGCCCGCGCGCGAGTACTAGGAGATTTACGTAGGAACCAAGCGCTGAACCCAGGGCGATCCCGGCAGCGGCATACGGCGATGCGCGGAGCGGCACGGCGATCGACACCGCAGCGATCGCCGACACCGTGATACTCGCCACGGATGCACGCAACGGCGTGCGATAATCCTGCATGGCGTAGTACGCCGATCCGAGCAGCTTGACGGACCCGAAGCTCACAAGGCCTACCGCGTAGCCCGCCAGCACCCAATGCACCACGCGCTGCTCGGCCGCGCCGAACTGGCCGGCGCGATACAGTAACCCCACGCAGTAGTCGCCGAACAACACGAACGCCACGGCACTCGGCACCACGTAGAACAGGATACGCTGCCAACCGGCTCGCAGACGCTCACGCAGCGCGTCGAGGGCGAGCGCACCACTCTCGCGTGAGAACTCCGGCAACGCCGATGCCGCCACGCTCACACCGAACAACGAGACCGGCAGCAAGGCAAGCGTATTGGCGTACGTGAGGTTGGTCGCCGCCCCTGCCGGGAGGAACGAGGCGATCTGCAGGTCCACAAAACTCGAGATCTGCACCACGCCAAGCGCGGTCACGACTGGAACCACATTGCGCAACGTCTGCAGGAGCCCTTCGGCCGCCCGGTCGAGCGTGGGCCGGATTGGACCGGCCAGCTGCATGACCTGCGGGAGCTGTGCAGCCACCTGCAGCACAGCCCCAGCCAGCGTGGCCCACGCGAGCCATACCGCGAGCGTGGCGGCACTGCCGGCCCTGACACCGCCTACGAGCAACAGGGCGATTTGCGCGAGTGACCACACGGCGGCGCTCGCGTATGACCAGAAGAAGCGGCGGTGAGAATTCTGGATGCCGAGACACCATCCGCTGATCACCATCATCCCCGTCATGGGGAAGAGGACGCGGGTCAGGCGTGTGGTGAGCGCCTGCGTGTCGGCATCGAACCCAGGCGTGAGAACGCTCGTCAGCAGCGGCGCTGCCGCCACGCCCACCAGTGTGAGAAGACTCACGACCGCGAGGAGCACGCCGAGCATCGCGTTGGACAATGCGCGCGCCGCGGCAGCATCGCCGCGGCCAAGCAGTCGGCTGTACACCGGCACGAATGAGGCGGACAGCGTGCCCTCGCCGAGCAGGTTGCGCACGGCATTGGGGATCTTGAACGCCGCGTTGTACGCGTCGGAGGCCGCGCCCGCGCCGAAGTAGTACGCGAAGACCGTGTTGCGCAGCAGCCCCACGACGCGGCTGATGAGGATCCCCGCGCCAACGACGAACGCGGAGCGTCCGCCCCCGGCGTCACTCATGCGGGGCCGGCACCCGACACGAGCGCCTGCGCGTGTGGCAGCGCCTCCTGGCGCATGCGCGACAGCACGCCGGGCCCATATCGCACGAGCAACGGGACGATGTTGAGCACACGCTCGGGCGACTTCCCCTGCGGCCGGAGGGCCGCCCGCAACGCCGAAACCTCACGCAGCGCCTCGCTTTCCCGCTGCTTCACACCGGCCAGCAGCCGACGTTCGAAGCGATCCAAGCGATGCGCCAGATCCTTGGCCAACCCGTGCACAACCTCGTCGGGTACGGGGGCGCCTTCCCCGTACAGCACCTCACGCAGCGCACGCACCTGTGTATCGAGGGTTACCCGAAGACGCTCCATGG
Source organism: Gemmatimonas sp. (assembly GCF_044344655.1). Classification (GTDB taxonomy): domain Bacteria; phylum Gemmatimonadota; class Gemmatimonadetes; order Gemmatimonadales; family Gemmatimonadaceae; genus Gemmatimonas. Next base: position 4,768 of record NZ_JBIJCN010000053.1, on the reverse strand, counting down.
TGTCGGCCACGGTCTCGTCGAGCTGTGCCCGTGCAACCTGCTGCTCCGCGGCATGCGGGTCCCGCAACGCCCCGTCGTCGAGACCGAGGCGCTCCTGCTGTGCCAGCACCTCGGATTCGACCAGTTCACAGGCCCAACGAGGGGCGACCACCGGAACCGAGGCGCCAAGCGCCTGGGCCACGGGCTCGACCTGCGCGAAGTACGCGAACTCGCCGGGGCCGGCGAGATAGCACACGGTGGGCAGCAGCGCCCGTTCCAATACAGGGCGCAGCAACACGTTGGCGCCCAACGAGCCCACGTCGGCAGTGCGAGCCGCCGCGGCGGCATCCGCCACCGGCACACGCGCACGCACGCGCTGCACGTGCTCGTGGTCGCTCACGATCGAGGAGCGGAACACCAGCGAGAGCCCGTCTCCGACCTCGACCTGCGGCGTATAGCCGGCGGCGGTGATCTCCTGCGCGCGCAGGCGCAGCGCTTCCTGAATCGGCATCGCCTGCGTGAGGGCCCGGCGTAGCAAACCGTCGGCGGCCTTGCGCAAGGCTGGATGCGAGGCGTCCAGAACGGCAATGCCGAGCGGCTCCAGCAAGCCACGCAGCAGTTGCACATAGGCGGCCCCGATGGTGGCATGGGGGACGTAGGCCGCATCCACGAGATCGAGTACGCCGCCATGGGCTGCCGAGCCGCAGGCCTGCGCGAGCGCGGCTCGTGCGGTCTGGAGGTCGCCAAGCGGCACGTCGGCCAGCGCCACCCCCTCCGTTACAGGACCCACCAACGATGCCGTCAGCAGCCCCCTACCCGTGGCCACATGGGTCACGGCGGCCTCCCGCCAGTCCGCATCGTCGCTGGCGGCCCAGAACACCGGCGCCACGGGGATGCCCAGTTCGGCCTCGAGCGTGTCGGCGAGTGCCAGTGCGCTCAGCGCCTTACTCCAGGTGTACATCGGTCCACCAAAGAGCCCCGGCTGTTGGCCGGTCGTCACCACGACCCCCTCCGCCGCCGCCCGGGCCAACCGTTCGGCCGCCCTACCCGTGGCAGCGAAGGCGGGGGCGAGTGGCGCGAGCCAATCCTTCGCGGCCGCCTCGTCACGCACCACCTGCGCCTGCGTACGCCAACCGGCCACCGTTCGGGGCCGCGGAACGTACCAGCCATCGCCCACGGCACCGCCCTGAAGCGCCTGAGACAGGCGGCTTCCACCGAGCGGTACCGTGCGAATACAGAGGCTTGTCATGTCCGGTGCTGTCCCATGAGCGTCGCGCGCGGGAATGGGCTGAAGGTCACTGTTGGTCACGGGGCGATCTGGGCCTCATTTGTGATACGGCTCCCCCCGCACGATCGTACCGGCGCGGTAGAGCTGTTCCACGAGAACCAAACGTGCAACCTCATGCGGCAACGTCCATGGCGCCAGTGATAACCGGCGATTGGCCCGCTGCCGAACCGCGGTGCCCAGCCCGTGGGCGCCACCGATCACGAACGCCACACTGCGGGCCGATTCACGCTGGTCCTGCAGCCAGCGCGCGAACAGCGCTGAGTCCATGACCACCCCGCCGGGGTCGCACGCCACCACGATCGCGTCGCCCGGTAGACGTTCGGCGAGCCGCTCTCCCTCGCGCTCACGAACGAGTTCCGGGCTCATCCCGCGCCCTGGCTCCTCCTTGACCTCGACCACGTCGAGCGGCCAATAGCGCGCCGCCCGCGCTTCGTAGTCCTGAATGGCATCGGCCAGCCCCGCATGCCGGGGCCGGCCGATGACACACATTGAGATGCGCACCCTGACGTCGAACCGGTGAGCGAATCAGGCGTAGATGCCGCGCAACCGATGCACGGTGGCGACGCGGCTGATCGACAGCATGTAGGCCGCGGTCCGCATGTTCACGCGGTGCTGCTTGGACAACTGCAACACATCGGCGAAGCTCCTGGTCATGATATCGGCGAGGCGCTCGTTGACGCTGGCCTCCGACCAGAAATAGCCCATGCGGTCCTGCACCCACTCGAAGTACGAGACGGTCACGCCGCCCGCATTCGCGAGAATATCGGGAATGACGAAGATGCCCTTCTCATCGAGGATGGGGTCCGCCGCCGCCGTGGTTGGACCGTTGGCGCCTTCGCAGATCACCTTAGCGCGGATCCTCGGGGCGTTCTTCGTGGTGATCACGTTTTCGAGCGCCGCCGGTACGAGCACGTCCACGTCGAGGGTCAGCAGCTCCTCCGCATCGATCGGGTCCCCGCCGATGAACCCGTCGAGCGAGCGATGCTGCTGCACGTGCTTGACGGCCGCTTCGACGTCGATGCCATTCGCGTTGTAGAATGCGCCGGCACGATCGCTGATACCCACGATCTTGCATCCCTGCTGTTCCAGCAGCTTCGCGGCGATCGAGCCCACGTTGCCGAAGCCCTGCACCGCCACCGTCGCGCCTTCCATCTTCATGCCGAGGTGCGCGAGTGCCTCGCGGGTGACGAGCATGCAGCCGCGGCCCGTGGCTTCCTTTCGACCGAGAGACCCCCCCATCTCGACCGGCTTCCCGGTCACCACAGCGTTCTCGGTCCGCCCCTGATGCATGGAGTAGGTATCCATAACCCATGCCATCACGCGCTCGTTGGTGTTCACGTCGGGTGCGGGCACGTCGGTGTCGGGGCCCAGCAGGGAGATGATGCCCTTGGTGTAACGGCGGGTGACCCGCTCGAGCTCACCCACGCTCATGGAGAGCGGGTCGCAGATTACGCCACCCTTGGCACCACCAAAGGGCAAATTGACGACGGCACACTTCCACGTCATCCATGCCGCCAACGCCTTCACTTCCTCGAGCGTGACGTTCATGTCGAAGCGAATGCCGCCCTTGGCCGGCCCGCGCGAGGTGTTGTACAGCACGCGGTACCCCGTGAACACTTCCACGTCACCGTTGTCGAGCATGACGGGCACGGAGACGATGAGCTGCTTCTCGGGATTGCGGAGGATCTTATAGATGCCGGGCTCAAGATCGAGCAACTCGGCGGCGCGATCGAAGCGCGACATCATCGCCTCGAACGGGTTCTCTTCGTTGAGGAACCGGTCCTTGTCCGGGCGGACAATGCTGTCCGTCGGAAGCCGGAGGAGGTCTATGGCCATATGGCGGGGAGTTATTGGTGCCGGCTTAGCCGACGGTGGGACCGGTGGCCGTCCGCGCCGTCAGTACCCGGTCACACTCCCGCTCCAGGACCTCGGCGCCTCGATCGACCACGAGTGTCTGAGAAACATACCAAAGCGGCGCGCGGGCGCGAGGCCAGAGCGGCGCGAGCTTCACGGCATCCTTCAGGGTGCACACCACGATGCCCGCCGGGCCCGCCGCGGCATCGATCGCTGCCACGTCGTCCGCGGTGAATGCGTGGTGGTCCGGGTGGCGGACATGACGGACCACACGCACGCCAGCCGCAACCATCTGCCGCTCGAAGGACGCGGGATCGGCGATGGCCGAAGCGAGCACGACCGCACGATTGCCCAAATCCTCGAGGGGCTGAACGTCGGGCGGGGTATTTTCTGAAACAGGAAGAACACGAATCAGGGCGCCCGGCTCCAACCGCACCACCGCAATGGGCATCGCCGGCACCACGCTGCGCACCGCCCCCTCCACGCGCTGCACGGCCTCCGCGTCAGCGGCCTTCACCGTGACGACCACCGCCGTGGCCCGCTGCAAGGCCGTGAGTGGTTCGCGATACGGGCCGGCCGGCAGCAACCGCACGGCCTCGTCAAATCGATCGGCGCTGATCAGCACGATATTGGCCACGCGTGCAGCGCGGCGGTGCTGAAACGCATCGTCGAGCACCGCACAGTCCGCCTGCTGCTGCCGCGCGGCCTGCATGGCGCGCACCCGATCGGCGTCGATAACGACGGGGACCGCTGGTGTCAGCAGCTGATGCACCCGCCATTCGTCGTCGCCATACCCTCGCAGCACAATCGCCGGACGGGCACCGCGCGCCGCGAGGCGTGCCGCAATCCAGGAAGCGACGGGGGTCTTGCCCGTACCGCCGACCGTCAGATTGCCGATCGACACCGTCGGCATGGTACCAAGCGGAATGGCCGCATCGAATCGCGCATTGCGTCGCGCCACGATGCGGGCGAAGAGCCAAGAGCACGGCAGGAGCAGCGAGCGCACCACGCGCGCCCCCACCCCGCGGTCGTACCAGGTCCATTCAGCGAAGCGGCGCACCATCGACACGCCGCGCCTACCTGCCTGACGCGGCATGCGTGGACGCCGCGAGCGCGGCCGCGCGGGCCAGATCATCGTGCATGTACCGCGCGAACTCCGCCGTGCGTTCTGCCGCGGTGCGCACGTCGGGATCGTCCACGGCACGCGGCGTGCCGTACAGCACTGTCACGCGCGCAAACGGCTTCGGAATCTCGAAACCATCCCAGCTCGAGAGCTGCCACTTGCGATCTACGTGCCCGGTGATGGTCACGATCGGGGCCTCGGCGCGGTGAGCCAGAATGAGCGCGCCCGGGGCGAAGCTGTGCCGCGGGCCCCGCGGCCCATCGGGCGTGAACGCCATGTCGGTGCCGCGTCTGACCACCTGCGCCGCCTCCAGCAACGCCCGGGTGCCACCGCGCGACGACGAGCCACGCACACCGAACATCCCGAACATCGCGACAATGCGCGCAATGATCTCGCCGTCCTTGTGCTCACTAATGAGCACCCCGGTCCTGAATGGATGCCCCCACAGCAGGGGCAACATCTGTCCGTGCCACAGCGTGAACACCACCGGCGACGTCCCCGCGTGGCGCGCCAGGAGTGCCTCG
>NZ_JBIJCN010000084.1:0-5445 GCF_044344655.1 Gemmatimonas sp. | reverse complement strand
ACACGTGGGCGGACGCCTTGTGGGCGATCCGTCCGTCGTCGTGACGGGCATTGCGCCGCTCGATCGCGCCGGACCGGGCGACCTGAGTTTCCTGGGGCACCGTCGCTACGCCGCTTGGTTCGCCACGTCGCAGGCCGGGGTCGTGCTTGTTGCCCCAGCGTTCGAGCAGCAGCAGGGGGCGCCAACCACACGCATCGTGGTGGACAAGCCCATCGACGCGCTCGTCGGGATGCTTGCCCGCTTCCATCGGGCGGAGCCTCGCGCCGCCGGGGTGCACTCCACCGCGGTCGTGGCGCCGACGGCCACGCTCGGGCACCATGTCACGGTGGATGCGTACGCGGTGATTGGCGATGGCGCCGTGATCGGCGACGGTTGCTGGATCAGTGCCGGTGCCAAGGTGGGTGCCGGCGCCTCACTTGGCCGCGATGTACGTCTGCACGCGAATGCCGTGGTCTATCCCTTCACGGAGCTGGGAGATCGCGTGGTGTTGCACGCCGGCGCACAGGTTGGCCGGGAGGGCTTCGGATTCGTACCACGTCCCTCCGGCGTCGTGCGCATTCCGCATATCGCCCGCTGTGTACTGGAGCATGATGTGGAAGTGGGGGCCAATAGTTGCGTGGATCGGGGCAGCGTGGACGACACGATCATTGGCGCCGGTACGAAGATCGACAACCTCGTGCACATCGCCCACAACGTGCGCGTGGGCCGGTTTTGCTTCTTCGCCGCGCAGGTCGGCGTGGCGGGGTCCACCCGCATCGAGGATGGTGCGCAGATTGGCGGGCAGGCGGGCTTGAGCGGCCATCTGACGGTCGGGGCGAAAGCCACCGTGGCTGCGCAGGCGGGGGTGTTCGGTGACGTGCCGGCCGGCGAGATCTGGTCCGGGTATCCCGCGCGCCCGCACAAGGACCAGTTGCGGACGCAGGCGGCGGTCGCGCGTCTGGCTCGGCTGGTGCGGCCCATCGAGCGGCTCGTGGCCCGCCTTGGCGGTGGCACCGGCGACGGTGAGTCGACGCCATGATTGCCAGGGCCAATGCCGGCAGCGCGGTGCCTCCCGCTGCGGCGAGCGTCCCGGGGGCCGCGCGTGGCCTGTCGCCGGTGCACGGCATGGGACGGCGCACCATTGCCGGTGAGCGGGCGGTCGAGGGCGTGGGGCTGCACTTGGGGCGCCCCTGTCGGCTCGTCTTCAGGCCCGCCCCCTCCGGCACGGGCATCGTCTTCCTGCGTGTCGATCTGCCCGGTACGGCGCCCATTCCGGCGCACGTGGACGTCGCGGTGGAGGCCGAGCGGCGTACCCAACTTGGGACCGGCGAGGCCGCGCTCCACACGGTGGAGCACGTGCTGGCCGCTGTTGGGGGCCTGGAGATCGATGACCTCCTGATCGAGATGGACGGGCCCGAGCCGCCGATCATGGACGGCAGCGCGGCGCCGTTTCTTGAGGCGCTACAGCTGGCTGGCCTCGCGTGCAACGCTGGGCGTCCGGACTGGTTGGTGCTGCGCAAGGCGATCCGCGTGGTCGACGGCGAGAGCGTGTACGAGGCGCACCCGTGCTTCGGGTTCGGGCTCGACGTCACGATCGACTTCCCCCATCCGTTGATCGGGGAGCAGCGCGGTCGTTACATGGTGTCGCCAGCCACGTTCGCGCGAGAGCTCGCGGCGGCCCGCACCTTCGGCTTCCTCCATGAAGTGGACGCGCTGCGGGCAAAAGGATTGATTCAGGGGGCCTCCACGGCCAACGCCATTGTCCTCGATGGGCAGGGGGTGGTGGAGACGACGCTCCGGTGGGATGATGAATTCGTTCGTCACAAGGCCCTCGACTGTATCGGGGACCTGTTGCTGGCGGGCGCGCGCGTGCGTGCCCGCATCGTCGCTCACAAGCCCAGCCACCGCGGCACGGTGTCACTGGTGCGAGCTCTCGTACAACACGCCATTCGGGAACCCGCTGTGTACACTGTCGAAGACATCCTGCAGGTCTTGCCGCATCGCTACCCGTTCCTGCTCGTGGATCGGATCCTCGAGATCGAGGAAGGCAAGCGCATCGTGGGGCTCAAGAACGTCACCATCAACGAACCGTTCTTCCAGGGCCATTTCCCCGGCCATCCGATCATGCCCGGGGTGCTGATCATCGAGGCCATGGCGCAGGTGGGCGGCATGTTGCTGATGCGCACGATCGAGGATCCGTCCACGAAAGTTGTATACTTCCTGTCGCTCGACAACGTGAAGTTCCGTCGTCCGGTGAAGCCTGGTGATCAGCTTCGGCTCGAGCTCGAAGTCCTGCAGATGCGGGGGACGATGTGCAAGATGAGGGGCACCGCCTACGTGGACGGTCAGGTGGTGACCGAAGCGGAGATGGCGGCCATGGTTCGTGATCGATGAGTGACGCGGCAGGCATCATGACCGCCGCGCGCATTCATCCCACGGCCCTTGTTGACCCGACTGCCGAGCTGGCGCACGATGTGAAGGTGGGGCCGTGGGCCATCGTCGGCCCGCAGTGCACGATCGGCGCTGGTAGCCGCATCGCCGCGCGCGCCACGCTCGAGCGCAACGTACGCCTTGGTGAGCGTGTGACGGTGGGGGTCGGCGCCATTCTTGGCGGTGACCCGCAGGACCTCAAGTATCGGGGTGAGGAGACGTGGGTGGAGATCGGCGACGACACCTCCATTCGCGAATACGCCACGGTGAACCGCGGTACGGCGCACTCGGTGACCACGACGGTGGGGAAGCATTGCTTCCTCATGAGCTATGTGCACCTCGCGCACGATTGTCATCTCGGCGATCACATCATCATCTCGAACGGCACGCAGCTCGCCGGGCACGTGACGGTCGAGGATCGGGCCATCATCTCCGGGCTGTGTGCCGTGCATCAGTTTGCCCGCGTCGGTCGGCACGCGTTCATCGGCGGGTGTTCGCGCGTATCGCAGGACGTGCCACCCTTTGTGCGCGCGGTGGGGAACCCGGTCAGGCTCTTCGGGCTCAACTCCGTTGGGCTCCAGCGGAGCGGGTTCGATGAGCCGGTGGTGCGGGAACTGAAACGGGCGTATCGCTACTGCTTCCGTTCGGATTTGAATCTCTCGCAGGGCGTCGAGAAGGCGCGTGCCGAGCTCGAGATGCTCCCCGATGTAGAGCACTTCCTGGAATTCATCGAAGCCAGTCAGCGTGGCGTGGGCTTCTGACGGCGTGACGCCAATGGGACGGGGATGAGCATGGCGACAGATCGGCAGCTGTTCTCGGGCACGAAGGCTCCGCGTGTCGGCGTCGTGGGCGCCGGTGGTCTTGGGGTGCACCATGTACGGATTCTGCGGGACCTGTGCGGTGAGCGCTTCGTGGGTTTTGTGGACGAGAACCCCGCGCGCGCATCGGCGGTCGCGTCGCAGTATCAGGTGACCGCCTACCCGTCGCTGGCAGCGCTGCTTGACGAAGTGGATGCGGTGTCGATCGTGGTGCCCACGACCGCGCACCATGCGGTCGCGACGGCGGCACTCGCACGCGGCAAGCACGTATTCGTGGAAAAGCCGTTCACGGTCACGCTTGCCGAAGCCGACGCCCTACTTGGACAGTCGCGGGCGGCCGGCGTGATCCTGCAGGTGGGGCACGTGGAGCGCTTCAACCGCGCGGTGCGGGCCGCCATGCCGTACGTCGATGGCCCTCGCTTTATCGAGAGCGACCGCCTCGCGCCGTTCAATCCGCGCGGTTCCGATGTGGCCGTGGTCCTCGATCTGATGATCCATGATCTCGACCTCGTGCACACGCTGGTGGGCTCGCCCGTGGCCGACGTACAGGCGATGGGCATTCCGGTGCTCACCCCGCAACTCGATATCGCCAACGCGCGCCTGACGTTCGCGAATGGCGCGGTGGCGAACATCACGGCCAGTCGCGTGTCGCGGGAACGGCTGCGTAAGCTGCGCATCTTCCAGCGGAGCGGGTATCTGTCGCTCGACCTCGCGGCCGGCACGGGTGAGTTCTTCCGGCTTCGCGGAGACTTCGATCCCATGGCGCTGGCGCGCGCGCCGCGTGCCCTCGAGGAGTTCGTGGAACGTGTCACGATCGAGGCACCCGAGGGAGAGCCGCTGGTGCTCGAGCTCTCGCAGTTCCTCGGCGCGATCATGGGCCGGAACGCCGTAGCGGTTACCGGTGAGGAGGGGCGCGAGGCGCTCGAGGCGGCGTTACGCATCGTGTCTGCAATCGAGCAGGCGCATCGGGTGATGCAGGCCAGCGAGGCCGCCGGTGCGTGAGGTGCTGTTCGTCGTCGGAGAGGCCTCTGGCGACTTGCATGCCGGCAAGGTGGCGGAAGTGCTGCGTGAGCTGGCGCCGTCGCTGACGCTTACCGGCGTCGGTGGCGGCCACATGGCGCGTGCCGGCGTCGCCTTGCTGGAAGATGTGCAGCATCTCGCGGTCATGGGGTTCGTGGAGGTGTTGCAGCACGTGCCTCGTCACTGGCTGCTGCTACGGCGCTTGCGCGAGCGGATCGAGAGTGGCCGGGTAGGACTGGTCGTACTGCTCGACTACCCCGGATTCAATCTGAAGGTGGCCGAAGTGGCGCAGGCGGCCGGCGTCCCGGTGCTGTATTACATCACACCTCAGGTGTGGGCCTGGGGCGCGAAGCGCCTGCCGCGCATTGCGCGCCTCGTGACGAAGGCGGCCTGTATCCTCCCCTTCGAGGAGGCCCTGCTGCGCGAACACGGCGTGGATGCAACCTTCGTGGGGCATCCACTGCTCGATCGCGCGCAGGCGCTTCCGACGCCGGCCGAGGCCCGCGCGCAACTCGGGTTGGATCCGGAGCGTCCGGTCCTCGCCGTGTTTCCCGGAAGCCGACGCGCAGAGGTTGCCAGGCATCTGGTACCGTTCATCGATGCGGCACGGGCGGTGCAGCGTGCACGACCGGAGGTGCAGGTGGTGGTCGGGGTCGCGCCCACCGTCTCCATTTCGCCGGCCGACTGTCCGTTCCCCCTCGTGCAGGGCGCGTCGTTCGTCGTGCAGCGCGCGGCAACCGCAGGGCTGCTCAAGAGCGGAACGAATACCCTGGAAGCCGCCGTGGCCGGGCTCCCGCATGTGATCGGCTACTGCACCAATCCCATCACGTACGCCATTGCGCGGCGGGTCGTGAAGATTCCGCATATCGGCCTCGTGAATGTGGTGGCCGGTCGTGAGATCTCGCGCGAGTTCGTACAGGAGCGCTTCGTGCCGACGCAGGTGGCCAGCGCGCTGCTTCCGTTGCTCGAGCGTGCCAGCGCGGAGCGGGCTGATGCGCTGGCAGGGTTGTCTGCTGTGCGCGACCAGTTGGGGACGCCCGGGGCATCGACTCGCGTGGCGCAGATGATCGCCCATCTCGCGCAGCAGGGCATGTGAGCTCCGCGCCGCAGACGCCTCCCGCCACAGCGACCGCGACGCCGGTGCGCAGGCCGATGGTGCTCGATTGGCGAACACGCGCCGCCATTGTGCTGGGTGGAG
>NZ_JBIJCN010000040.1:0-29639 GCF_044344655.1 Gemmatimonas sp. | reverse complement strand
GGGTTGCCCCTTTTGCGGTGTTTATGGCATGGTTGGCCCTCGGGCCGAGTCTGGCCATTCCTCAACCGTGGGAATCGGTGGCGCGCGTGGCGGTGCTGCTGGCGGTGCTGCTGGCGGTCTCGCGCGACCTAATCGTCTCGCTTCGCGTGCGGCACGTGCTGCCGAGCGTGCTCATCGGCCTTGGCGTGTTCGTGATCTGGATCGCACCGGACCAGCTGTTTTCGGCCTACCGCTCGCACTGGCTGTTCCAGAACAGCGTGACCGGAACGATCACCACGAGTATCCCGGCCAACGAGCTGGCCGACCCGCTGGTGGTGTCGCTGCGCGTGTTCCGCGCCGCGATTCTGGTGCCGATTCTCGAAGAGCTGTTCTGGCGCGGATTCCTGCCGCGCTGGATCGTGCACACGGAGTGGTCGAAGGTGCCGCTCGGCAGCTACACCACCGTGGCGTTCGTGGGCACCGCGCTGCTTTTCGCCAGCGAACATGGCCCCTTCTGGGACGTGGGGCTGCTGTGTGGGCTGATCTACAACGGGTGGATGTGGAAGACGCGGTCGCTCGGAGATCTCGTGCTGGTGCACGCCGTGACCAACGCCGCGCTGGCGGGGTTCGTATTGGTCACGAAGCAGTACGCCTACTGGATGTGAGCGCGCGGTACCTCGGCTTCACGCACGAGCAGTGCCTGCGGGCCGGCGAAGTCGAGCAGGAGTACGTCGCCGTGCCCGTGCACGATGCGTACCGACATGGAGTGTGGCGCCGCGGGATTGTCGGTGTGCAGCGTGTCACCGTCTACGCGGTACACGAGTTCGATCACCTGGTCCTTGCCGCCCACATCCACGTGGTACCGCAACACCCCGGCGGGGAGGAACTCCATGCGCACGCCGGGCGCAAAATCGAGTGCAGGATCGGCGCGCATGAGGCGCCACGTGCCAAGCAACCAGTCCGTCGACATGGGTGAACGATAATGCGGTTCGGGGTTCGTGTAGTGGTTGCGGTGGGATGTCTCCTGACGGCAACGGTTGTGCGGGGCGGCGCACAGGTGCCGCTGGGCGCCACGGCGCGCTTCAACCATGCGCCATTCGATAGCCTGTTGGCCGCGCATGTGCGCAACGGGCTGGTGGACTACGACGCGTTCGCGAAGGCGCCGGCCTTTCCCCGCTACCTCGCCGCGCTCGGCAAAGCGCCCGTGGCCTCGATGGACGAGGCCGAGCAGATCGCCTTCTGGCTCAATGTGTACAACGCGTACACCATCCAGTTGATCGTGCAACACGGTGAGCGGCAGTCCATTCGCCGGATCAACCCCACGCTCGGCTTCCTCAGGCTCAAGGGACCGTGGAACGAACGGCTGGTGCATGCGGCCGGTCGGACGTACACGCTCGATGAAGTACTGCACCGGATCTTGCGCAAGCAGTTTCACGAGCCCCGCGTGCACTACGCCGTGGTGCCGGGGAGCATGGGCGCCCCGCCCCTGCGCAGCGAGGCGTACACCGGCGAGCGCCTCGAGTCGCAACTGGAGGATCAGGCGCGGCGGCTGCTCTCCGACACCACGCGTACCTGGTACCGCAAGGGCGTCCTCGGGGTGAACCAGATCTTCGCGGCCTACGAGCGGGATTTTGCCTCGTCGCGCAAGGAACTGGTGCAGGCGCTGGCACCCTACATCACCCTGCGCACGGACGAGAAACAGCGCGATCGTCTCTTCGAGGGCAAGGCCATTCTCTTTCCGCGCGAATACGACTGGTCGCTCAACATCATGAAGCCGCGCTGACGAATCATCAGGTCGCCACGCGTCACGGTCATGCGGTCAGCGCTGCGCCGGGGTCTTGGTGCGCACGTGGTCAAATATGGCGCGCGCATGCCGCCGGATGTTGTCGATTTCGTACGGACGGATGGGCACCTCGGCGCTGTCGACCGTCTTGCGCTGCGCGGTGAGCGAGTCGCCGGCGAAGGCCATGCTGATCTGCACCGTCATGGGTGCCGGGCTCCGGTCCGGTTGCTGCACCGTCTGGGTGCGCGTTTCACGATAGCCCGACAAGGCGCCGTCCTGCGTGAAGTGCAGCACGCGCTCGGCCTTCCCGTCGGTGCCAAAGGTCACGTGTTCGCTGATCTCGGCGATCGCACTGCGCTCTACTTGGCTGGCCCAGGCAACGGTTTCGTCGCCATCCTGCCAGGTCCCTTGCGCGCTGGCGCCCGCGGCCATGCGGCCGGTTGCGGAGGATTGGCCCTCGGCGGCTACGCTGTCCGACACCGGCGCATCGGAGGCGTTGCACGCCGGGAGCACGGCGACCGTGAAGGCGAGCGCGCAGGCGAGTGCGCCGGCGCTGATCGTTCGAAACGATGTGCTCATGACCCTTCCTGGCTCAGAACTCGCGGCGCTTCATTTCCTTGAAGATTTCCTTGGCTTCCGAGTCGTCGCGTTCGATGTTGCCGCGCGTGGCCTGCAGGGTGGGGTCGTATCCCTGTGCCGCGGGCTTCTTCACCTGCGCGGCCTTGGCCTGCGTCTTCTTGAGCAACGATTTGAGCTGGTTGTCCTTCATCTGCGTGTGCTCCGTGTGGGGCGACATGGGAGGGCGATCACGGGGAGACGGCTCCCGCTTCACGTTGCGGCGCGAGGAGAACCCTGTAAAGAGCCGGTTGGGGAAATCGACACGGATGCATTGCTCACCGTGGCGGCCGCGCGTCTACGGGTGCCATGCCGAGCCGCTCGAGGATGAGCGATACGACACGCCTGCCCGGCGTCGTGGATGGGGCGATCACCTCGAAGTGCCCGCCGTCGACCCGCTCGACGGTGGCGCGGTCGCCGGCGCGTGTGGCGGCCGCGGCGAAGGCTTCCCGAACGGCCAGGGGGGCGATGCCGTCCTGATCACCGGCCACGTGCACCGACGGGACACCGAGCGGGAGCATCGCCATCGGGGAGCCCTGTGCAATGCGCTCGGGAAAGGCAGCGGGCTCCCCGCCCAGCAGTCGTACCGCACCGACGCTGCAGCCGGAGCGCGAACGTCCGGCGAATTCCGCGAGATCGGCGATGCCACCCATCGACACCACGCCGCGGAGCGCGAGGGGCCGGTCGCTGGCGGTTGCGAGTGGGCTCGACGCGGGAAGCCCCGGTCGGGCCGCCAGCCAGAGCGCCAAGTGGCCTCCCGCGGAGTGCCCTGCCACGACCACCCGGGTGGTGTCGATCGGATGGTGGCGGGCGAGCGTGCGCACGTAGTCGGTGGCGCGAGCCACATCGAGGAAAGTGCCCGGCCACCCGCCCCCAGGGTGGTCGGCCCGGCGGTACTCCACGTTCCAGGTGGCCACGCCATGCCGGGGGAGCGCGTCGGCCAGCGGTGAGGTATTGCTGATCGTGGCGAACGAGGAAGTCCAACAGCCGCCGTGGATCACGATCACCAGAGGTACACGCGCTTTCCCCGTCACGCCGGGCAGCCGCAACACCCCGAACTGGAGCGAATCGGCACCGTAGGCGATGCGGACCCCGGGGTCACCGACGGCCATGGTATCCACGTCGCCGGCGCGGAGGAGGCGTACGTGCCCGGGCGATACCGGGGCCGTGGACTGCCCGGCGGCGAGCGACGGCCACCCGATGGTCAGCGCCAGCGCTACCGGCAGTAGTCTCTGGTGGCGGCGCGCGCGGGCGGACTCCCTGCGGCGGTTCGCGTGAGCAGGCAAACTCCGGGGGCGGGAACGGCACTGATTCCAAAGCATGCCGCCAACATGCAGGTAGTGCGGTGGGCCGTCCAGACGTCCCCGGCGCGGGTGTGACTCCGGCGTGACCCGCCTCCCACAACTTCAGTGTTGACGGCTGAAACTGGCCGCGCTAACGTCTAGGAGCTTTCGGATAATGAAGGGGGCGCCACGGCGCGGGAAACGCAGTAGCAGGCGACTTCGGGGACCTGGCTGAACGCGGGTCCCTTTCTCGTGGACTCACTTCACGATCCGATGCTTGGCCGACGTTGCACGACGTCGACTAACCCGCGCGGGGGAACGGTCCGCGAATCAACATGCGTGCTCGGTGCGTACGGCAGGGCCGGACTCCGAACACACAGCAACAGGAGCAGTGCCATGCGTACGACCGGCAAGGTGAAGTGGTTCAACGACGCCAAGGGCTTCGGTTTCATCACGCCCGATGACGGCTCGAAGGATTGCTTCGTTCACCACTCGGCCATCCAGGGCGGCGGTTTCCGCACGCTGGCCGAGGGCGAGCGTGTCGAATTCGACATCGTGCAGGGCCAGAAGGGCCCCGCGGCCGAGCAGGTCGTGAAGCTCCGCGGCTAAGCCGCGACTTCAGCGAACTGACAACGGGCCACCAGTCTTCGGACTGGTGGCCCGTTGGTTTTTCGCCTCGCGCCATGCACGAAGGGCCGCCCGATGCACCGGGCGGCCCTTCGTGTTCATGTCCGACGCTTACTTGATCTCGCCGTTGCCGCGGTAGTAGTCGCCAAGGAGATGTTCGGCGAAGTACTCCATCAGCATGCGCTGATTGTACGTGCCCACCGCGCCGCGGTACCCGTGCGGCTCGCCGGGGTACACGTAGTAGTCGAAGCGCTTGTTGGCCTTGATCAGCGCATTGGCCAGGCGGATGGTGCCGCCCGGATGCACGTTGTTGTCGAGGTCACCCGTAACGAGGGCGAGGTTGCCCTTCAGGTTGGCCGCGAGTTCGTCGTTGGTGGGGACGCGGATCTCGAAGCGCACGTTGTCGATGTTCGTCGAGTCCTGCACCACTTCACGCGAGGCACCAACGCCGTTGCCGGCACCGGGGCCGCCGCGACGCTGCGCGCCAGCCGCTCCCGCCCTGGCACCGCCACGCGCGCTGTCGTTCTTCGCCACGACCCGTACGCCGTGGTTCCACTCGCTCCAGTTCTGGTTGTAGATGTTGTTGTCGTGATTGCCCGACTCCGACCAGCCTACCTTGAAGAACTCGTTGTAGGGCGGGAGCAGCATCGCGGCCGCGGTGAGGAAGCCGCCACCGGAGTGGCCGTAGATGCCCACCTTGTCGAGATCGATGTACTTGTGGCGCGCCGCCAGCTGCTCGAGCGCCGCCTTCTTGTCGGCGAGTGCGTAGTCGCGGAGGTTGCCGTAGCCGTAGCGGTGATAGGCAAGGGAGCGGAGCGGCGAGCCGCCGCGATGTCCCACCTGCACCACGATGAAGCCCAGCTGCGCGAGCTGCATCTGGCCCCCCCCCACGCTGAAGCCGGTGGTTACCGCTTCCGTCTGCGGGCCCGGATACACGTAGTGAATCACGGGGTACCGCTTGGTGCTATCGAAATCGAACGGCTTGAAGACGTTGCCGTAGAGCTCCGTGACGCCGTCGGCCGCCTTCACCGAGAACGGTTCGGCGGGCTTCCACCCGAGCTCCTTGAGCTTGGACACGTCCATCTCTTCGAGCTTCGTGAGCACCCGGCCCGTGAGGCCGTCACGTACCACCGACACCGGCGTCTGGTCCATGCGGGAGTACGTGTCGTACACATAGCGTCCGCTCGGCGACACGATGCTGGGCGTGCCATTCTCGCCCAGCGTGAGCGCGTGGTGCGCGTTGCCGGCGTCGAGCAGCGTGAAGCCCGTGCCGTCGCCGTTCACGCGGTAGAGGTGCGTCTGGTACAGCTGTTCGCCGGGTTCGCGCCCCTGACCGGAGACCCACACCTGCTTCGTGGTGGAGTCGATCTTCACGATGCTGTTGGCGTTCCACTGGCCCGTGGTAAGCGCGCGCTTCTCGCCGCCGTCGAAACCGTACACGTAGAACATCCCCCAGCCGGTCTTCTGCGACCACCAGAGGAACTCCCCACCCTTGGCGAGATAGCGTACCGGCTTCGGCTCGAGGGCGGCGCCTTCGATGGCGTCGGTGAGCAGCGTCTTGATGGCGCCGGTGGCGACGTCGAGCTCGATGAAGTCCACGCTGCGCTGGGGACGATCACGGCGCACGAGGCGCAGCTTGTCGCCGCTTACCGGCCAGTGCAGATCCTGCAGCGACTGGTCCTTCCACTTGCGCACGTTGACCTGCTTGATCGCGGCATCTCCACGGCGATAGAGCCACAGCTCGTTCTGTGTGACGTTTTCCTCGCCGGGCATCGTGTACTTGTAGTGCAGCAGCACGGGGCGCGGGTTGGCCAGCACGTTCACGAGGAACAGGTCCTTGACCTTGCGCTGGTCGCGGCGCACGAAGGCAAAACTCTTCGAGTCCGGGGACCAGATCACGTTGGGACGCACGCGCATGTCGCGGCTGTTCGCGTCGTTCTCCTCCGTTTCTTCGCCGTCGTTCTGCTGTCCGCCACCGCCGCTGAGGGCGTTGAGCTGGCGACGGTTCTCCGTCGTGTCCCGCGCGCCAAAGGAATAATCCTCAGCGCCGTCGGTGCTGATCTTCGTGGTGTCGCCCTTCTTGACGTCCACCAGGAACAGGTTGTGGGCGCGCGCGAAGACAAACACGGTGCTGTCGGGCGCATAGTTCTTGAAGTCGCGGCCGGCGGCACCACCGCCGAATCCACCGCCACCGCCGCCACCGAAGCCGCCCCCCTGCGTATCACGCTCCTCGTCGGCCGGCGGCGGTGCGTTGCGCTGCACGCGGCCCAGCGACTTGAGGCTTTCGCTTGCCAGCGTCCACTCGTAGCGCACCGTGTCCACCGTGAAGCGGAACGCCTTGTGGCTCTTGAGGAACGTGATGGCCTGGAAGGGCAGGTTCGTGGCGTCGTAGGGCTTCTTGCTGAGCAGCGTCAGCTGCTCCGCCATCTTGGCTGGATCGAAGAGCGCGCGCTTGGTACCGCCGGCCGGGGAGGGCACGTACAGCATGAAGCGCGAGCCGCTTCGGTCACGCCAGTTGTAGTACATCGTGTCGGACTTCCCAAGGAAGCGCGGCTGCACGCCGAAGGTGTACGTGACGCTGCGCAGCGCCCCGGTACCAAATCGGTTGGCCAGAGCCCAGTTCGCCTTGTTGGGGCGGGCTTCGTCGGGCTGGCCCGTCGGCGCGGCGAGCTGGGCCTGGAGGGAAGACGTCGCGGCGCCGAGCAGCAGGAGCGCACTGGCGAGGCGACGGGTGGGGAACGACATGGAGCAAGCCTCCAGTGGGTGAGAATACCCTGTATTTACTCTCCGGCGCGAAGCGGCGTTGAGGGAGCAGGCTCGGCTTGTAGGGCGCGGCCCAGTGAGCGTGGCGCACACCGGCGGGACGTACCGCCGGGAGCGCCACGGTCGACCACCCGGGCCGGGCACATCTCAATCCTAGGAGCGATATCGGTATGCTCCAGTCCGGACTACACTCAGGGTGCGGCCCGCCCTACACCTCGGCGTCCGAGGTATGCCTGAGGACCATGATTCGTCTCCACGCGAGTCGAGGTCGCCCACCCCGGTACGAGGCCTGTGGCATGTACGATCGCATGGCATTCATGAACGGTTTTCTCAAAGGCACGTGGCCCGAGGCCGCACCGCCGGCGGGCGAGACGGTGGCGTCGCGCGCCGCGAGACGAACGGCGCCGAACGGAGCGGTGCCATCGACACGACACGTGATCGATGAGCTCGGCGCACCAGGGCGGCGGATTGACGGTGGGCCGTGACATGTCCGCCTGGCTCACGCCGGGCTGCTGCGCATCATCCGCGTCGTGGGTAACTTGTTCTCCTAATGGTTGAGGGCGACCGTCCGACCCGCGAAGGTCTCGACGGCAGGCGGCTCGCCCGCACACGTGGAGACGGACATGCAATGGATGCCGATTGGGAGGTCGCCGCTGGCCGGAACGACCAGGGTGACCGGGTGGTGCCACCGCTCCCGGTGGCGATTGTGGCGGCCGACGAACATCGCCGTGACGCACTGTGTGCCCTGCTGGCAGGTCATCCCTCGGTGGTGATCCAGCGGGCCGTTAGTGAGGTGGCCGCCCTTCGGGACGATGTCGCCACCGGTGCGCCGAGCGCGCTTCTCCTCGACGCCGGTGCGGGCAGCGACGACACCACATTCAATTGCGCCCAATTGCGGCGGTTCATCCCGACCGCAGGTATAATCATCGTGGGCATCGTGGCGCCGTACGACGGCCTTGCGGATCTCGTGAGTGCCGGGGCGACCGCCTTTCTGACGCGGGAAGCCACTGCCAGCGCGACCGTGGCCACGATCCATCGTGTCGCCAGCGGGGAATACTTCTTGCCAGCGGAACTTACCTCCTCCCTGTTCACGCAGCTCGTTCGCGAACGCGCCGCGCTTTCCGCTGCCCTTGAGGAGAGCGTGGTGCTCACTTCCCGCGAACGCGAGATCACTGCACTGCTGGGGGAGGGCCTGAGCAACAAGGAAATCGCCGCCCGTCTCCGTATCGCGATTCACACTGTGAAGAGCCACGTGCACAACATTCTCGAGAAACTTTCGCTGCGCAGTCGTCTCGAGGTCGTGGCTCTTGCGCGCGCGGCGAGAGGGCGTCCATGATCGCCCGGGAGCAGCGCATGCTCGCGGTGGCGGAGCGGCTCTGGCAGCAGGCCCTTGCGCGTGATCCAAACGCTGATGCGTCCACGCTGACCGAAAAACTCTTTGCGGTCATCGATGTGGGGCTGCGTCGCTGGATCGGTGCCGAGGGGTTTGCCTCGCTGCTTTCGCGGGCCATCGCGGAGAGTGTCGAGGCGCATCCGATTCTGGCACGCCTCCCCGATTTCGGAGGGGAACCGACGGTCGATTCGGTCATCACGACCAGCCACGCCGCCGATGTCGCCCAGCTCGATCCCAGCGCCTTGCATGCGGCAGTGCAAGCGCTCCTGATCGCCATGATGCGCCGGCTCGGTGACATCATCGGAGACAATATGGCCATTCGGCTCATGGAGCAAAGCGGCACCCCAGCACTGTCTGGTGCCGTCGGCACGGAGCCCAAGGATCTCTCATCATGAAGAATACCACGATGTCGTCTGCCGATGCTGCACATGCCCTGACGTTGTTGGCGACGGGCGTGCCCGGGCTCGATGCGGTGCTCGGTGGAGGGCTGCCGGCACTCTCGTTCAATCTGGTCGCCGGAGGGCCGGGTTCCGGTAAAACGACGCTGGCCATGCAGCTGCTGTTCGCGACCGCCACGAAGGAACGGCCGGGGTTGTTCATCACGCTCCTTGGTGAGACCTCGCTCAAGATGTTGCGCTATCAGCAGTGCTTCGACTTTTTCGACGAAGCCGCCGTCGGGCAGCGTGTGCACTTCCTCAATCTAAGTGAGGAGGCGCTGGGGGGAGATCTCGATGCGGTGCTGGCGCGGATCGTCCACGAAGTGGATGCCTTGCGCCCCGGGATGGTCGCGGTGGATTCGTTCCGCTCGCTCGTCCACGCCGTGCCTGTGGAGGCCCCCCACGGTGAGCTCGAACGGTTCGTCCAGCGCCTGGCCCTGCACCTGACCACCTGGGACGTTACCTCGCTCCTGATCGGGGAGTACCAGCAGCAGGAGCTGCGCAATCCGGTCTTCACGGTCGCGGACGGCATTTTCTGGCTGACCCAGGACGTCGAGCGCAATTCGGTCGTGCGGAAGCTGCAGGTGGTGAAGTCGCGAGGCGTGTCGCACATGCCCGGACTGCATACGCTCAAGATCACGACCGCGGGGGTGCAGGTCTTCCCTCGCGTGCCGATTCAACACGCCATCAGCCGGCCGACCGCACTGCGTCGCCTCTCCTCGGGGATTGCCGGGCTCGATGACATGATGGGCGGCGGCATCCCGGCGGGTGACTCCCTGGTGCTCGCCGGTCCGACGGGATCCGGCAAGACGACCTTCGCCATGCACTTCGTGCAAGCCGGCCTGGAGGCTGGTGAAGCGGCGGTCGTCGCCGTGTTCGAGGAACGTCCGGACGTGTATCTCGCGCGTGCGGCGCGCTTCAGCACCACGTTCGCCAAGGCGATTGAAGCGGGCACGCTCCGGGTGATCTATCTGCGACCGCTCGATCTGTCGGTCGACGAAACGCTACAGGAAATCAATCGGGCCGTACAGGACATCGGTGCAAGTCGCGTCGTGATCGACTCCATCAACGGATTCGAGATGGCACTGGCGCCGACGTTCCGGGAGGACTTCCGCGAGTCCCTCTATCGGCTTATCGGCACGCTCACCAGCCTTGGCGTCACGATGTTCTCCACCGTCGAACTCGAGACCCAGGAGCGAGCGACCTTGACTGGGTATCGGGTGTCGTTCCTCACCGATATCGTGCTCAGCCAGCGCTATGTAGAGATTGAAGGCGAACTCCTGAAGGCGTTGCTGGTGGTGAAGATGCGGGGGAGCGATCACAGTCGGGCGTTCCGCCTCTACTCGTCAACGGCGCAAGGGGTGTCGCTCGGCGACAACCTCAAGGACTACGAAGCCATCATGACGGGTACGCCGATGAGGAGGCGCCACCCGATCCCATGACCTCCATGCTCGCGAAGGTGTTCGACGAGTCACCCGATGGCATCATCGTGCATGACGGCGAGCATATTCTCGACGTCAACGCGGCGGTCCTTCGGCTCGTCGGAGCGGCCCGGCGCGATGACGTGATCGGGTGGCCCATTGGGCGCCTGCTCGAATACCCGCACCTCAAATGGGTCGAGCGCCAGCTGACATCCGGTACGCCGCCTCCGGAAACGTCGCTGTTTGTGCCCGAGCGACTGTACGCCCTCGATGGATCGATCCGCGAGGTCGAGGCCCACGCCCAGATGATCGTGCTCGACGACGGGCAATCAGCCGTCTGTGTGTGGGTGCATGATCTGCGCGCGCACCACACCGCGGCACACAAGGTCCTCGAGGAGCTTCGGCAGCAGTACGCCGCGGAGGCACGCGCCGTGGCCACGCGCATTGCCGGTGGCGTGGCGCATACCATCAACAACCGCCTCCAAATCGTTCGCGGCTTTACGGAATTCCTCGGGGACGGCCCCCTGACGCACGAGCAGCGGCTTGATGTCGACGAGATCATCCGTGCGACGGATGAAGCGGCCGACATCACACGGCAGCTGATGCAGTTCGCGGGGGTCCTGCCACAGGTGAGAGAGCCGGTGCATCTCGATGCACTGGCGCGGGTTGCCCTGCAGGAGCTTGGGGCGCAGGACGCCGACCTGCTGGGGCGGATCTCGGTCGTCACGGAAGCGGTCGACGCGGTCCTGATCGATCCCCGCCAACTGCGCGAGCTGCTGGCCGCCCTGGTCTCCAACGCGCGCGCGGCGACACGAGCCGGCGGGCGAATCGTGGTGTTTGTCGCCGGCACTACCCTGCCGACTCCTCGCCGCTCGACAGACGGTCGACGGATCGATCGCGGACGATACATCACGCTCGAAGTACGTGATACGGGAACCGGAGTGGACTCGGCGGATCAGATGCAGATGTTCACGCCGTTCTTCACCACGTCGCCTGTCGGTGAGGGTAACGGCCTCGGGCTCGCTGTCGTGGAAGGCTTGCTTCGACAGAATGGCGCATTTCTCACCTTTTCGAGTAGTCCCGGCGCCGGCTCGACGTTCGTGTGCTGGTTCCGGCTAGGTGACAATCCCCCCCTCGTCGGAGAAGCGGTGCCGGCGTCGGTGCCGCACGCTGCGCCTCGTCCGATCATTCTGGTCGATGACACAGACGGAGCGCACGCCACGGCGGTGCGTGGGCTCGAAGACCTCGGCAATCGTGTGCTGCTCGTGCGCTCCGAAGCCGAGCTGTTCGAAGTGGTCAGGCATGTGGGGGCACCGGCGCTCGTCGTGATGAGCGCCGGGATTCATCGCAAGGCGCCACGCCT
The DNA here is from genome assembly GCF_044344655.1 of Gemmatimonas sp. Lineage (GTDB taxonomy): Bacteria > Gemmatimonadota > Gemmatimonadetes > Gemmatimonadales > Gemmatimonadaceae > Gemmatimonas. The sequence continues at coordinate 17,975 of NZ_JBIJCN010000040.1, read as the reverse complement.
CTCGCGTCGATGGCGTGCGCAATGGCCCGGTGTGCCGATGCTGATCCTCGATGGCGCTCCCACGCTCCCGCCGCACGGGACGGAGCCATCACGCCCTGATCCACGTGGTATCCATTGGCTTGCTCCGCCAATCTCGGAGCATACGCTGATCAATCGTGTACAAGCGCTCCTCGAGGAACGAGGCGCCGCCGAGCTGACGACCTCCTGAGGGTTGCCTCCCTCAGCGTCCGGCGGAGCGCGGGAGCCCCTGCGGGGCAGGGCCTTTCGTCAGGGGGCGTGCGGTGGCCGGATCGCGCTCGACGGCCCCCCAATCTTTCTTTGGAGCACCACGCTTGGGACCGTCGTGCGGGTTTCGCGACTTTTCCACCTTTTGCGACGGTGGATGCTTGCGCCCCGTCCCTCCCTTTCCGCCCTTCATGTACCGCTCCGTGCGCGTGGGTCCATACGCCAAGTGTAGCGCCGAACGTGCACCAGAGTAATGGGGGGTCACCGATAGTTGTGCCCCTTCGCGTACTGCTCACCGCCACCAAGCTCGAGAGCGCGGAACTGCTTCGCCCGCACGTTCACCACCTGCTGCTCAACCTGTAGCGTGCCGCGAATGAGCAGCAGCGGCGTGCTCGAAATGAGCAGCGCATGCTGCGCGAAGCGATCGGGGGTGATGACGATGTTGATCATCCCCGTCTCGTCTTCGAGCGTGAGAAAGACGAAGCCCTTGGCGGTACCGGGGCGCTGACGGCAGATCACCAGCCCCGCCACCGCCACCGGCTGTCCGTCCTTGCCAATGTCGTGCGCTTCGCGTGCGGTGAGTACGCCATTCAGCGCGAGATGTGCACGCACGTGCTTCATGGGGTGCCCTGCGAGGGACAGCCCCGTCATGCGGAAGTCGGCTTCGGTGAGCTCCACCGGGGTGTGCGCAGGCAATGAGGCGGCGCGATCCGCTGCCGACCTCACACGTGGTGCGAGTGGCAGTTCCGGGCCACGCGTGGCGGCCATGACCTCCCACAATGCGGCACGGCGCCGGCGCTCGGGCGGCTCGTGCGCGAACATACGGTCGAACGCGCCGGCTTCGGCCAACCGACGCCACGCGGCCGTGTCGAGGGTCACGCGCTGCACGGCATTCTCGATGCTGGTGAAGGGGCCGTGGCGCAGCGCGGCTTCGAGGCTTTGGCGTGCGCGGGCGCCCAAGCCGCGCACGAGGCGGATGCCGAGGCGGACGGCACAGGCCTCGCGTGGGGGGTGGGGAGTGTTCAGTGCTGAGTCACAGGTGTCAGTGGTCCGTGTGCCCCAATGCACAGTGCCGTCGTTGGGGATGAGGGTACGGCCATCAGACAGCTCGAGGCTGTGATCCCAGACGCTCTTCGTGAGATCGAGGGGGCGCACCTCCACCCCGTGGCGCTTTGCGTCCTCGATGAGTGTGCCTGGTGAGTAGAACCCCATGGGCTGCGCGTTGAGGATCGCGCACAGATACTCAGGAGCGTAGTAGTGCCGCAACCACGCCGTGGCATACACGATGAGCGCGAAGCTCGCGGCGTGACTCTCGGGAAAGCCGTAATCCGCGAAGGCGTTGATCTGGTTGTAAATGCGCCGGGCGGTCTCCTCGGGAATGCCGTTACGTGCCATGCCGGCGATGAGCTCTTCGCAGATCGCGGCCATGCGCTCGCGTGAACGCTTGTGTCCCATAGCACGGCGCAGCACATCGGCCTGCCCCGGTGTGAAGCCAGCGGCGGCGATCGCCACCTGCATCCCCTGCTCCTGAAAGAGTGGGACGCCGAGCGTGCGGCGCAGCACGTGCTCCACGCTGGGGTGGGGATAGGTGATGGGCTCGAGCCCCGCACGACGACGCAGGTAGGGGTGCACCATCTCGCCCTGAATGGGCCCCGGGCGGATAAGCGCGACCTCCACCACCAGGTCGTAGAAGCAGCGCGGCTTGAGGCGCGGCAGCGTGTTCATCTGCGCACGGCTCTCGATCTGGAAGAGCCCCACGGTATCGGCACGGCACATGACGTCGTATACGGCCTGATCGCTCATGTCGAGCTGCCCAAGGTCCACGTTCACCCCGCGGGTGTGGCGAAGGTAGAGCAGGGAGTCCTGGACCACGGTGAGCATGCCCAGGCCGAGCAGATCGATCTTCACGAGCCCCACGGGATCGAGGTCGTCCTTTTCCCACTGAATGACCGTGCGCCCCGGCATCGACGCGGGTTCGAGTGGCACGACGGAGCCCAGTGGCTCCTCGGTGAGGATGAAGCCCCCCACGTGGATGGAGCGATGACGCGGCAGCGCGTGCAATCCGTTCACCACGTGGGCGAGCTGCCGTACGCGCGGATCGTTCGGGTCGAGCCCCGCGCGCTGCAGCAGGTCGCGCCCACTGGTCCCAGCGCGGGTGGTCGTGGCGTCGGTACCGCTACTCCCGTCGTTGTCGCTTCCGTTGTCCGCTACGTCCACACCCAGGGCCTCGGCCGTGCTCTTCGCACTGAAGCGGTCGCTCAGGGCTGCCAGCATATCCGCCTGGGTGGTGCTGAACCCCAGTACACGTGCGGCATCGCGCACGGCACTGCGTCCGCGCCAGGTGATCTGCTCGCAGACCATGGCGGCGTGCTCGCGACCATAGCGGTTGTACACGTACTGCAGCACGCGCTCGCGATCGCGGTGCGCGAAATCGATATCGATGTCGGGGGGCTCCTTGCGCTCCTCACTCAGGAACCGCTCGAAGAGGAGCTCCATACGAATGGGATCGACGGCGGTGATGCCGAGGCAGTAGCACACCGCGGAGTTGGCGGCGGAGCCGCGCCCCTGGCAGAGAATCCCCTCGCGCCGCGCGAAACGCACGATGTCCCACACGATGAGAAAGAACCCCGCGAGATCCAGCTTGCGGATCATGCCCAGTTCATGCGCGAGCTGGCGCTCGTGCTTGAGGGTCCGCGCGGTCCCCCAGCGCTCGTACGCGCCCTGTTCGACGAGGCGGGCGAGATACTCCTGTGCCGTCACGCCCGGCGGCAGTGGAAACGCCGGCATACCGGGTTTGAGCTGCTGCAGCCGGAAGGCACACCGCTCGGCGATGACGACCGATGCGTGCACGCCTTCCTCCGCACCGCGCCAGCGCTGGTAGATGCGCTTCACGCTCTTGAGCGCCCACTCCGCATTGGGCTTGAGGCGTGTGCCCATGGTATCGAGCGTGCGCTCGTGACGGAGTGTGCATAGGACGTCGTGCACGATACGCGCATCGGGGGTGGCGTAGTGCACGTTGTTAGTGACCACCCACGGCACCCCGAGGCGCGCGGCCAACGGGCGCAGCCGGTTCACGAGTACGCGCTCTTCCGGCAGGCGATGATCCCAGCACTCGATGGCGAGGTGCGTGCCGAACACGTCGCGTAGTTCGCACGCGGCGGTCCATGCCTCGTCGGGACGCTCTTCGGCGAGCAGTTGCGGAATCCAGCCACGGGGACAACCGGTGAGCGCGGTTACCCCCTCCACATGGCGCGTGACGAGCGCCCACGGTACGCTCGCCCGTCCACGTTCACTGTCCATGCGGGCCCGTGTGACGAGTGAAGCAATGTTGCGATAGCCCTCCCGCGTTTCGGCCAGCAGCACAAGGTGCGTAGAGCGTTCACCGCCACGCCCTCCCAGGTCGGGCATGCGCACCGTGAGTTCGGCGCCCAGAATCCCGCCGATGCCCACGGCCTCACAGGCGGTGCCGAAGCGGACCACGCCCCCCATGTCGTCGTGGTCGGTGAGGGCGAGGGCAGGGTAGCCCAAAGCGGCCGCCTGTTCGGCGAGCGTCTCCGGGAGGGAGGCGCCGTCGAGCAGGGAGAGGGCGGAATGGCAATGGAGTTCGGCGTATCCGGGGGAAGGCATCAGATACCGAATATACACCGAAAATAAGGCCGGGGCGTCGGCTGAACCCGAAGACCCGTCCGCGCGTTATCCTTGCAGGTACCTCCCCAGTAATCCCGTATCACCGCAATGCCGAACCGCGACACGCAACAGATCGACAAGGTCCTCGAGGCCGCCGATCAGATGACCGCTGCCGAACTGGATCACCTGCCGTACGGGATGATTCAGCTCGACGCGACCGGGCGTATCCTCAACTACAACGCCGTCGAGTCGCGGTTGGCGTCGCTCCGCCAGGACCAGGCGATCGGCAAGCAGTTTTTTACCGAGATCGCGCCCTGCACGCGCGTGCAAGAGTTCTACGGGCGCTTCAAGGAAGGGGTGATCCGTGAGGCGCTCGACACGAGCTTCCACTTCCACTTCGCGTTCAAGCAGAACCCGCGCGACGTGACGGTGCGTCTGCTCTACTCGAAGCGCACGCGTACGGTGTGGGTGCTGATCTCCGATCACGACGGGAAGCCACTCGGACCGGTGACACCGGGGACTACCAGCGAGTGATGCGCAGTGAGTCGGCGTGGCCATCATTGGGCGCCGGCGCAATGCGCAGGAGGCGCGCAAGCAGCGGGTACACGTGCACGTTGCTCACCGGCGGGAGCACCCGCCCCTGCAGAATGTCGGGGCCCGCGGCCACGAACAGCGCGCCCATACTGGGAAGCACGTTGTCGTAACCGTGCGTGCCACCCGTGGGGGGACCATTCCGCGCGATGCGTGCACGGCTGCTGATCGTCCACCCTTCATCGGCGAGCAGCACGAGGGGCGTGATCCGCGGGCTCGCGCGGTAGTGATACCGCTCCGGTACGCTGTCGCGCTTCCACACCTGCAGGTGGGGCACGGTGCGCAGGGCACGGTACACCGCATCGAGCTGGCCCGTCCGAGGCGTCAGCGCGGTCACCGGCATCCAGTCCACCACGTCGACGTCGTTCAGGTCGATGTGATCGTCCAAATGAATCACACGGTCGGCACCGATGGGCGTCATGCCATGATCGGAGACGAGCACGAGGTTCACCCGATCGGTGAGGTTGCGCGCTGCGAGCCCCCGCACGAGCCGCCCCACCATCGAATCCACGTGGGCAATGGCGCTATCCACCTGCGGTGAGTCGGGACCGTGGCTATGCCCGGCGTCGTCGGTGGTGCTGAAATAGAGTGTCATGAAACGCGGCGCCTGCGCCGAGGGGAGCGCAAGCCAGTCGAGGACCTGCTGCACGCGCGCACTGTTGGGCACGCGGCCGTCGTACGGGCGGTAGTAGGTGGGATAGCGCCCATTCACCGCGTAATCACTGCCGGGCCAGTAGAACGCGGCGGTACGCACCCCCTGCCGCTCGGCGGTGTTCCAGATCGGCTCGCCGCCCCACCAGCGTGGATCACGGGCAATGATCGTGTCGCCGATCGTGAACGTGGTGCCGATCGTGCTGTCGCGCATCGTGTTGGCCACGATGCCGTGATGTTCAGGGTGGAGGCCGGTGACGATCGTGTAGTGATTCGGAAAGGTCTTGCTGGGGAACGCCGGTACCAGTCGTTCGGCACGCACCCCGCGCGCGGCGAGGGCCCGCAACGTCACCGCGCCGGGACGCGTGAGGTAATCGGCGCGGAAGCCGTCGAGCGAGATGAGGACGGTGGCGTGCGGAGCGGTGCCCGGCGATGGTACGGCCGGGCGAGCGGTGGGGTCGTCGTGCGCCGCACGCGACGGCGGTGCACAGGCCAGCAACGGCAGGGCCAGTGCCCATGCGACCAGCGTGCCCGTTTCAGCCTTCGGCATACAATCCTCTCCGGCGAACAAGATACTTTTCCAACTCGACGGCAACGAACACCACGGATGAGATGCCGAGACACGCGGCGAGTTCGCCCGCCGTGAGGGGGGCCGTTCGGAACAGTCTGGCCATGGCGGGAACATAGATGGTCATGAGCTGCAGCCCCAGCGTGACGGCTACGGCAACAAGTAACCACGGGTTGCTCGTCACACCGAGCGCGAACAGCGAGCGGCGCTCGGAGCGGATGGCGAGGATGTGTGCCAGCTGCGACAGTGTGAGCACCGTGAACGTCATCGTCTGCCAATGGGCGTTCCCTGTCCGTATGGCCCAGGCCTGTGTGCCCAGTGCCAGCGCGGCCATGAGGAGACCGACCCACACCGCATGCTGCCACAGGCCATGGGCGAAGATCCCCTCGTTGGGGGGGCGCGGGGAGCGCGCCATGAGCTCTGCTTCCCCCGGCTCCGCGGAGAGCGCCAGACCGGGGAGGCCGTCGGTGACGAGGTTCATCCACAGGATGTGAATGGGGAGCAGGGGGAGCGGTAGTCCGAGAAACGGCGCGAGGAAGAGCGTCCAGATCTCACCGGCATTGGTGGACAGCACGAAGCGTACGAACCGGCGGATGTTGTCGTAGATATGGCGCCCTTCGCGCACGGCGTGAACGATCGTGGCGAAATTGTCGTCGAGCAGTACCATGTGTGCCGCTTCCCGCGCCACGTCGGTACCCTCACGCCCCATGGCAATACCGATGTTCGCGCGCTTGAGCGCCGGGGCATCGTTCACGCCATCGCCGGTCATCGCGACGTACTCCCCGTGCGCCTGCAGCGCCTTCACGATCCGCAGCTTGTCTTCGGGCGCAACGCGCGCGTACACGCGAACGTGATCCACGACCGCCTGCAGCGCTGCATCGTCGAGTAACGCGAGTTCCCCCCCGGTGAGTACGCGGTCGGTGCGTGCCCGCACGATCCCCAGCCGCTGGGCAATGGCGCGAGCCGTCGCCGGATGATCGCCGGTGATCATCACGACGTGAATACCGGCAGCGCGGCAGGTGCGCACCGCGTCACCGGCTTCGCTGCGCGGTGGATCGAGTAACCCCACGAGGCCCACGAGCAGTTGTCCGTCCTCAAGTGCCTCGACTGGATCGCCTGGCGCGCGCTGATCGATGCCAACGGCAACGGCGAGTACCCGCAAGCCGGCGTCGGCCATGCGCTCGGCCTGCGCAAGCACCGCGCGCTCGTCGAGGGGGATGACGGCGCCGGCGAGCCACATCTGGTGACAGGAGGCGACGACCCGTTCCGGCGCGCCCTTGGTGCAGGCCACGCGCATGCCGCCGCGCGATGCGGCGTGGACGGTGGTCATGCGTGCCCGCCCCGAGGAGAACGGCAACTCCGCCACGCGGGGCCACTGCTGCTCTACGGTGGCTTTGTCGACGTGATGCGCCGCCGCCCACCGGACGAGGGCGGCTTCCGTCGGATCACCACGCATCGTGCCGTCCGGGGTCTGCTGCACGTCGGTGCATAGCGCGAGGACCTCGGCGAGGGACAGCGGCAGGACGGTACCCTGGTGCCCATCGCTCGGGAGGCTGAACGCATCGCCGCACACATCACGCACCTGGTCGACGCGCATACGATTTTCGGTGAGCGTCCCGGTCTTGTCCGTGCAGATGTACGTAACCGAGCCCAGCGTCTCGACGGCGGGAAGCCGGCGAATGAGCGCCTGCTGTCGTACCATGCGTCGGGCGCCGATGGCAAGTGATACGGTGATGACGGCGGGAAGCGCTTCCGGGATGGCGGCTACCGCGAGGCTGAGGGCCGTCATGAACATCAACACGACGGGTTCGCCGCGCAGCAACCCGGTGACGAAGATGACGGTGCACAGCCCGAGCACCAGCACGGCCAGGCGGCGACCGAAGGCGGTGAGCCGCTGCTGCAGTGGCGAGCGCCCATCATCCTCGTCGCGCAGCATGGCGGCAATGCGTCCGAGTTCGGTATCCATGCCGGTGGCCACGACGAGTCCGAGGCCGCGCCCGACAGCCACACTGGTTCCCTTGTAGGCCATGGCATGCCGGTCGCCAAGTGGGACATCGGCGGTGCTGCTCGGCACGGTCTGCTTGTCGACCGGCAGCGATTCGCCGGTCAGTGCGGCTTCCTCGATGGTCAGGCCGATGGTATCGAGGAGACGGAGGTCGGCCGGGACGATGTTGCCTGCGTCGAGGAGCACGATGTCGCCGGGAACAAGCGCATGGGCCGCGATCATGGATTCGCTGCCGTGGCGTCGCACGCGGGCGCTCGGGGCGGCCATCGCGCCCAGCGCGGCCATGGCCTGCTCGGCGCGGTACTCCTGTACGAAACCGAGGGCAGCATTGAGCAGGATGATCGCCACGATCGCGGCAATGTCTTCCGGTTCCCCGAGTAGTGCGGCGATCGCGGCCGCCCCGAGCAGTACGAGGACCATGACATCGGTGAATTGGGCGAGCAGGATGCGAATGGGGGAGCGTCGGACAGCATCCTGCAGGACGTTTTCGCCGTAGTCGGCCCGTCGCCGGACAACCGCGTGATCGTCGAGTCCCTGCACGCGGTCGCTGCGCAGGACGTTGAGCGCGTCCTGCGCGCTCATGGCGTGCCATGGCAGGTGGGGGGGATTGGCGGTAGGCATGGTCCGTTGGTGCGGGGGTGCCATAGGATGTGGCCGCGCACCTGGACAGGTGAGGGGAATCCCCTGACGGGGACATGGCCGTATTCGGTCAGTCGTACCACCCTTGGAGGAACCATTGCGCGCGGTCGTGATAGAGCAGCAGTTCGCCATCCTGCTCCGCGGTGCAGCGCCAGTAGTCACGTGCGTACCCATCACCGCGCCACCAGTCGCCGCTCAGTCGCTCGGGCCCGTGCACGGCTGCGAACGACATCCGCTGTCCACGCCACCAAACTGCGCCGGGGACGCCGCGTGGCGCTTCTACGTCCACCACTTCTGGTGCGGGCAGCAGACGCAGCACCGCCGCCGGCGCGGATGGCACGGTAGGCGCCGGTGGCAGCGGCGCGGCCGCGAGGGGAATCGCGTCGGCGCTGATCCATGTCCCCGTCTCTTCCACGCGATGCGTGTCGTGCGATTCAGGGTGCACGATGACATCGCCGCGGTTGTCGGGATCGAGCGCGGTACGCAGGCGCGCCAGCACGGCTTCGGCGTTCATGGCGGCATCGCGCCACGAGGGGACGAGCAGATCCCCCTGATCGGCGGCGAGTGGCGCAGTGGCGGGGATGCGCACCGTCACACCGATGATGGGCGCGGGAATGGGCCACCGCTCGAGTAACGAACGGCACTGGTCGAAGAGTGGCTCAAAGCGCGCCAGCGGACGCGCCGGCCTCACTTCGCGCGTGATGGTACGCTGCGGAATGGAGAGGAGGGCATTGCGCAGCGTGTGCGTCGTCGTTGGTCCCGCTCCCTGCGTCTTGCCCCCCGCGCCCTGCTCCCTCTTGTGCGCATTGCCGATACTCGTGTCGTCCGACGTGTCCGGCACGTGCATATGCCCCTGCATCTCGCTGCCGATCTCCTCGATCGGATAGAGACGCCCGGCATCGAGCACGAGCGTGATGGCCACCGCAGCCACCGCGCGTCCGTCGTGCACGCAGTCGTGCAGCAACCGTTGCAGCTGCGCGCGTAGCACGAACAGCACCGGCTCCGCACTGTCGACGGCCGCAGGCAGTTCCACACTGGCGCTGCGCGGCGCCTCCACGCGCACAAGCCCTGGCCGACGCGGATCCTCACCGCGCGCGAGGCGCCACGCCACGAGCCCGTCGGCACTCCAGCGCTGCTCCACATCACCGGGGTCGAGTGATGCCAGTGCGCCCACGGTGCGCAGCCCCAGCATGCGGAGCGCCTCGCGCAGTTCGGCGCTCATGGGCACGAGCCCGAGCGGTGCAGGGGCGAGATACACGGCGCAGGCACCGCGGGGGATGATGCGGGAGCACCGGGGTGTGTCCGCCGTGGCCGGTCTCAGTGGCTCCCACGTGGCCGCGCGCGCCGCCACGCAGCTGTCGGCGATCGTCACACGCGCCTGTGGATGCCACTGTTGTGCGATCTGCAGCAGGGTCTGCACGAGCTGCTCTTCGCCCCCCAGCGCTTCGAAGCCGGTGGCTCCCACCCACCACATGCCGGGGGAACCGGCAACAGGGGTCACCTGGGGACTGGCCGCGAGCAACGCCGAGGTGGCCGCGAGGATGGCGTCGGCAATGGCGTGGTCATCCCATGCGCGTACGTCGAGCGCGGCGCAGCGGGCCCGCGCTTCGGCGATGGTCATCCCCGCGCGCACCCCCGCGCGGCCGGCGGCGAGCGACACCACGCGCAGTCGTGATTCGTGCACGAGCGCGCGCGGCAGCTCATCCCAGTGCGGTAGGGGCGCCGAGGTCGCGTCGCCGGTCGGTGCGGGGAGCGGACTGGCCTCCACCGCTCGTGAGGACGGCCCCCGTCTGCTCCCGCGCGAACTCGCGGCGGCCGCGCCGCCCGAAGCCGGACTCCGCCGCGCGCCGTCGGCCACGGTATGTGGTCCAGTCACGGGTGCGCCGGTCGAGCTCGCGCTCGGTGAAGGGCGCGAGGCGGTCGCTGGGGAGACGGTCGGGCAGGTCGAGTCCAGCAGCAAGTCGAGCTGGATGTCCCGGAACGTCAGTTCCGTACAGGTCGTGGGCGGTAACGCCGAGCCCACCCCACGTGACGGGGTGCTCCTGCTGCTGGGTGCCGCACTGCTCGGCGTGCTCGCGGTCGGTGCTGTTACTCCGGGCGTTCCAGGGACGACGCGCGCTTCGCGCCACCCCGCGCCGATCGGGAATCGCGGGATCCGTACACATGCGACGCGCCACGACGACGACACGATTCACCTCGAGAGTCTTGCTGCTGTTGAAGGCCCCACCTTTTTCCACCGTGACCACCATGTCGCTCCCCGGTCTGCTTCGGCGTTGGCGCGCGGTGCCCCACGCCGGCCGCTGCTGCAGCGAGGGCGGGGGAGACGGCATGGCCTGCGTGACCTGCACCCGCACCGTGCCGGCGAGGCGACTCGTGCGCCGGTGGCCGGGCAGGACATGCTCGAGCACCACGCAGGCCGCATCGCGCTCGCGGGCCAACTGCGCCAACCGCACCCCGTGCACCCGCGACAGCGCAGGGGCCCCGTCGATCACGACCAGTCCGAACACGCCGCTGCGCAGCAACAGATCCGCGGTCCACGCCGCCCGCCGCGTGGACTCGGCGGGGAGGCGGATGACTACGAACCGCTCGCCGAGGTCGCTCCAGGGCGCTGCGGCAAGCGTGCGACCGGCATCGATCCAGGCCACCCACGCGCCGCTGTGCAGCACCCCCGCCACCGCCTGCCGGAGGAGGGCGGTCTTTCCCACCGCCATGGGGCCGGTGAGCTCGGTAATGCGCCCCCGTGGCAGTCCGCCCCCCAGCACCGCATCAAGTGCCGGAATGCCGGTGGGCCAGGGGGTGCCCGTCTTGCGCCCGCCTGCCACCACGGCCTCCACCTGCTCCTGGAGCTCGACGCCGAGTGCGCGCGGCAGATGATGGGGGGTGGCGAGTGCCTGCGATGTGGACATGTGAATAACCGAATAAAAACCGAAGATCATGAGGCAAAAAACCGCCGCGTAATGCCCCGGCGGGTCGGCGTCGCGTGCTCCTGCCGATCTGTCGCAGGACAGCCGGCCGGAATGGACCGTACCGAAAAAAGACCGAATACGCAAGAGACAGGATGACCGCTTCCGGCCATCGGCTCGGGTCCGTAGTCTCCAGAGCATGAGCACTGCACCCGCGCTATCCGATATCGAGATCCAGCGCAGCCTGGGCAACCTGCCCGGTTGGGCCCGGAAGGGGGACACGATCACGAAGAGCTACCACTTCGCGACCTTCCCCGCCGGCATCGCCTTCATTGCCCGCGTGGCCGAGGTGGCGGAAGTGCAGCAGCACCACCCCGACGTGGACATTCGCTACACCAAGGTGACCTTCACGCTCAGCACGCACGACAGCGGCGGCATCACGGTGAAGGACTTCACGCTCGCTGCAGCCATCGAAGGGCTCGCCGCCAGGTAAGCGTCAGCGCCCTTTGCGCGACGGGACCGTGTCGGACCAATGTGTAACACTTTATATTCCAAGGACTTATTTCGTCAAAACGGACGGAATGCATCCGGTTCCACCACCTCGTCCATACACCATGCGCCGTCGCCTTGGATCTCTCTCTCTGGCCCTACTGCTGAGCGCTTGCGTACGCACAAACGCGACGATGCTCGGAACAGCGACCGCGGTACGTCCTCAACTTTCAGCTGAGTCTGTTCGCATCTACCGCACTGCTGATCAGGTAAAGTCGAAGTATGAGGAGATCGCGATCCTCAACTCGGCAGGGGAGTCCAACTGGACGAATGAGGGGCGGATGGCAAAGTCGATGCGCTCCAAAGCCGCGAAGCTCGGTGCGAACGCGATCATTCTCGACGGCATCAGCGAGCCGAGTGCCGGCGCGAAGATTGCCGGCGCATTCCTCGGAACGGGAGTCGAGCGCAAAGGAAAGGCCATTGCGATCTTCGTATTTGCCGACTCGGCCAAGGCGCCCTGACCTTCCCGTGCATGATCAGGGCGGCACAATTCGTGTCCGCCCTGATCGCTCAGAGCTCCAGACGGCGAACGATCGCCGGCAGTTCGTCGAAGCCGGTCATCCACCACGTCGGGTGGGCCACGGCCAGCTCCTCCCGGGAGAACGGCCCCCAGAGCGCGGCGGCGGTCTTCACGCCGGCGGCTCCGCCCGCATGCATATCGTGCGGGGAATCCCCCACGAATAGCGCGTGCGCGGGCAACGCACCCAAGCGGTCCAGTGCCAGCAGGACGGGATCGGGGAGCGGCTTGTGTCGCGTCGTCTCCTCGAAGGTGACGATCGCATCGAAGCTGTCCCCGAGCCCCACGTGATCGAGTGACCGCTTGGTCATCCCCTTGCCCTTGCTGGTGACGATGGCGGTGGGGTACCCCTCCGCCTTGGCCCAGCGCAGCGTTTCCACGACATGCGGGAACGGCGCGGTGAGACGCTCGAGATGGAGGTCCTGGTAGTCGCGGTACCGACCGACCATGGCTTCCACGTCGTACTCGTCCACACACCAGTCCGCCAATTGCGTGCGCAACGGTGTGCCGATGCCGGCCACCCACTCCGGCACCGTGGGGGCACGCTCCCGTTCGGCAAAGGCGAACTGCATGCACTCCACCAGCAGGCCGATGGAGTCGATCAGGGTGCCGTCAAGGTCGAAGAGCAGGGCTGGGCGTGTCATGCCTCAACAGTAATGGCGATCATGGCTGTGATCACGCAGCGCCCCACTCCCGGCACGGCGTGCGTAGGCATTGCCGAGTCGGGCCCACCCGACGGCGGCGCGGCTGTTCGAGCGAGCACCTCGTACGCCTGCCACTGTTGGAGCTGATCGGCCACCGGCCGGGGGGGACCCCACTTCACTGCCTGCACGGCCTGCATCCACTGGTTCAGCGCGTCCAGCGCGGCGGCGCCACGTGCTCTCTCGATGCACGCGCGCGCCGCACTGATCTCCTGCCGCAACGCTGCGCGCTCGACGGTGCTCAACGAGGTCACGACGCGCTGAAGCCACTGTAAGGCCGTACGGTGCTGGCCCGTGAGGGAATCCGTGACGTCCGCCGTCATCGTGTGCCCCGCCAGTACAGCCACCGACCTCCGGGCGTGCCAGCGTCTCACCACGCGCGCAAGCCTTGCGCTTTCGCGTAGTGCACTTGGCCGAACGGAGGCGCGCTGTGCCGGACCGTCCTCGGTCTGCCCCGCGATGCGATCGAGTACCCGGGCGACTTGGGACAGACTCGCCGCGCGCATCGATACACGCCACCCGCGCCTCGTGCGAACGACCCGCAGCATCATGCGCCGAGTCCCGAGGTGCACGAGTACGAGGGCGTCGATTGCGCCGTGCGTGAGGAGCGGCGCGATCGGTTCCGCTGGATCACCTGCGCTGTACAGGCAGCGCACATACTCCATGGGAAGCGCCACGGTTATCCGGCGGCGTTGCGCAGGATGGCGCGCGTCACTGGGATCTACGGAGTGCGCGGAGTGCCGCCGGTGTGGGGGTGGTGTGCCCGAGGCCCAGCGCGTAAGGGTTGCGAACCACGCACTCTGCGCATCGGCGGCACTCGTGGGTGTGGTCCGCACGGCATGCGGCACGCGGCCCGTGCCACCGACGTGCCGCTGGGTCAGTCGCTGCTTCTGGGCAAGGAGAGCTTCCGAGCGGAGGGCACGGCGTAGCGGTGTGCTCGCGGCAAAGCGATACACATGCGCTGTCGCGTGAGGGGATCCGATGCGTACGATACGTCCAACCCGCTGTGCCTCGAGCGCGGCTGTCCACGGAAGATCGAGATGTACTACGACGCCGGCGTCCTGCAGGTTGACGCCTTCGGCGAGCAGATCGGTGGTGAGCAGGAGGGTCACCGCCAGATGTGCCGGCGGTGGCGGCCGTCCGTGGGCGCGCGGGGCGAAGTGTTCGAGAAGATCGGTCCGGGTGATGGCCCCGCTGGCGATGCGGGCAGTGGAGCCGGCGATCATTCCAACCCCGGCGATATCCGAGAGGGCGCGATACAATGCCTGCACCGTTCTCGTGTACTGCGAGAACGCCACGATCGGGGTGTCCGGATGCGTATCCCTGATCTGGCGAAGCGCCTGTGCCCGCAGTCGGTCGGCATCGCCTGACTGGGTATGCCGTGCATGGAGGGCGCGCAGTGCCTCGAGGTGTTGACGGACGGCCTGCGCTGGTGGCGCGATCGTCGGCGTCGTTGCTGTCATCAGTTCAGGAAACGCCAGTTGGACATGGTCGTCGCCGATGGCCCACGCGCGGAGCTCTTCGTTCGTGGGGTGTCGGTCGCTTTGGAGCGCGGCCTGCAGCGCCTCCGTTCGCAGGATGCGCCGGACAATGGCGTGCGTGAGCGCGGCATCGCTGGAGCACCAGGCGCGAAGCAAGCCGAGTTTGATCAGGGCGGTGGCGACGGCACCGTCGCGAGCGGGTATGGGTGCGGGGAGGGAGAGGATGGCGTCGAGGGTGGTCCGGTGCTGTGGCATGACCAGCGCGCGGTGTCTGCGTACGACGGGTTGCGGCGCGGTCTGCCGCGGGGGGGTACGTGGGGCTGCCGTCGATGCGCCCACCGACCCGGGGTGCAGCAGCTCCGCATCTCGTCGCACGACGAGTTGGGCGAGTTGTGCATTGCGCAGTGTGTTGCGGCGCGCCCCGAGGAATAGGCCAATGAGCGTGGAGAGATCCTGCGGCGTGTTGTGAAGTGGAGTGGCCGAGAGGAGCAATACGTGGCTCCCCGCCACTGCTGTCGCCACGTTGCGGTAGCGTGCCGTGTTGGCATTGCGGAGCACGTGTGCCTCGTCGATGATGACGAGCGTGTCTGGCGAAGCCGGACCGACGTCGGGTACCCCACGGGACGCACCGTGGAGCGAATGCAGGGCAACATGTGGCTGCGCGGTTCGTGTGAGTGCCCCGCGCCACATGGCGAGCAAGCCAGCGGGCGCCAGCACGTGCACCTGTCGATACCGGGTGGCGACCGCGAGCGCCGAGTAGGTCTTGCCGAGTCCGACGTCGTCGGCGAGGAGCGCGCCGCGGAACCAGCGGAGTGCCCGAAGCAGTCGTGCGACCGCCTGCTGCTGATGCGGAAAGAGGGTGATGTCGCCAAGGGTATCGGCCACTGGAGCGGGGAGTACGGCGCGCGCCATGGCGCGTTGCAGGTGGTACAGCGTCACGGCTGATGTTCCTGTGGTAAGGTTGCGCGGGCGTGGTAGCGGTCGGCGTCGTACCAGGCGAGGAGGGGCGCGACGGCGTCGTGACTCACGTCGTATGCGTGCAGCACGGCGGCGTCGAGGCGTGATTGGTCATGGTCCGGGTGTGTCACGCGCTGTCCGAGGGGGGCGAGGAGGCGCACTGCGCGCGTCCAATCGCGCGGCGTGGGCAGCGCCGCCACCGTCCATCCGAGATACCGTCGAAAGCCGCCGCGAGCGGGCTCGGCGATCGCATCGAGCCAGGCCCTCGCTACCGTGGAGGTGAGCAAGGCGTGCAGGGCCCAGGCGGCGTCGATGGAGGGGGTGCGCATCACGTAGCAGCTGTTGAGCGGGACCGTGGGGTCACCGGCGTCGAGCACCTGACTGCGTAGCTGTCGACCGATGTCGGCCCACACTACGCGTGGGGTGTCGGCGCGGGCAGCGTCGGTGCGAAAGAGTGTCCACCATGGTTGCCCGCGGCGGGCATCACGCCGAGCAGTCAAGCGCGGACGCCAGTGGGCGAGCCATCTGGCGGTGGCGGGCGGCAGGGTGCGCAGCGGCTGCCCATCGACCCCATGTGTCCAGAGGATCCGGAGGTCGGCTGCATGGTTGGCGCTTGGCGGCGCCTCGCACTGGACGTGGGAAGCCTCCCCAATGCTTTCCGCTCCGCTCCGCCCAATCGATTCGCCGCGCAGTGCAGGGCGCAGCAGTGTGCGTTCTATCACCCCCTGTCGCACGGCGGCGTCGAGTGCCGACACGGTGGCCGCGTGATCATCGTGTTCGACGGCGTGCACCAGGAATGCGGCGTTGCAGCCGCACTTCACCCCTAGGAGAGGGCGGCCGAGGGTGGTGGAGGCGAGGGGAGGGCCGGCCTGCTGCAGCAGAGAGAATGCCTGGAAGGCGGCCGCGGGGAGCAGGATCCACGGTGCGCCAACGTCGTGATCGAGTGAGAGCAGGTGGACTGGGCGCTCGAAGCAGACGGTACGGCGACGGGTGATGCTGATGCGGACCGTGCCGTCTGCGGGCGGACTGTTGTGCGCAGCGGGGCCGGTGACCGCATGCGGTCGGCTGGCCACCACCAGTGACGGATACGTGGCAGCGTCGAACTGGGCAGGCGCATCGCTCCAGTCGTGCACGACACGCAGCGTGCTCCGTTCAAGCAGGAGGCGTCGTACCCCGCCGCCGGATAACGTGCGCCAGAGCTTTGCCGGGACGATCAGGGCCATGGTGCCGCCGGGCGCGAGCAGCTGCAAGCTCCGCTCGACGAACGCCACCGACAGATCGGATTGCGCGGCAAACCCATGGCCGGCGCCCGCGCGTGCGGCGCCCTGTCTCCAGGCGGCATCGCGCATGGTACGGAACTCTGTACGCAGCCGTTCTCGCTCGTGGCTCGGAATCGCGTGAGGCCGCACCCACGGTGGGTTGCTCACAACGAGCGTGAAGCCACCACGTGCCGCTACATCGGCGAACATCGCACCGAAACGGAAGGGCAGCGCACTGCCGAGTTGCAGCGCGTTGCGCTGGAGGCGCAGCGCGCGCGCCGATGCGCGCAGCTCTTGAAGGCGGGCGCACTCGTTGCGGAACGCCGGACGCCGTTCCCCAAAGAGGTCGCGCCCACGCAGCGCGGTGAGGAGTTCGCGGCGTTCGCGGTCCACCGCATCCGCCTGCCGAGCGAGTTCGGCGATCGCGCGGGAGCGTTCTTCGCGGTCGAGGGAACGGGCCAGGCGCTGCTTGCGCCCGCCGGATGCGCGGGTGTAGCGCTCGCGCAGTCTGGTGAGTGTTCTTGCGCTGGGGGGCGCGAAGGCAAAGGCGCCGCCTTTCAGGGCGTCCCCCACGCGGATGTGGTGATCAAGGTTGGGGAGCGGTGGAATGCGCTCCATCGCCGTTTCGGGACATTCGATCACCACTGAGAGCCACAGCCGGAGTTCGCAGAGCCACACGGCCATGGGGTTCCGGTCCACCCCGAAGATGGACTGCGCCAGAATGGCGCGTCGACGCGTGTGGGTATCGCGCGGGTCCCGCAGCAGGGCGTGCAGGGCATCGAGCCGTTCGAGTACGTGCACCAGGAACGCGCCGGAGCCACAGGCCGGATCGAGCACTCGGTACTGCCCGAGTTGCGCGCGCAGGGATTCACATCGCGCGTCGTTGAGCGACGCGGCGGCGGTGTCGGGTTGCCTCGTTTCCAGGAGGCGTCCGAGGTCGGGGTTCACCCCGAAGGTCACCTCGAACGCCTGCTGCACCGCGTGGGCCACCAGCTGTGGAGGCGTATAGAAGGCCCCCGATGCGCGGCGTTCGTCGGCGGCCATAAGCCCCTCGAAGGCACGTCCCAACATTTCGGGATCCACGGCGGCCTCGGACCACGCAACGGAATCCTCGCGCGCGGTGAACCGATGGCGGTCGATCACCCCCGTAACGAGGCCCGTGATGGCGTCATCACCGAAGCGCAGTGCGCGGTATCGCTGTTCCAGCGGGGTGGGGGAAAAGAGACCGCCGTTGAGAAAGGGGACGGCACCGAACCGACGAGCGTGCGGGGCTCGTTTGTCGACCGGTGTGTTGAGGGTGCC
>NZ_JBIJCN010000050.1:0-23525 GCF_044344655.1 Gemmatimonas sp. | reverse complement strand
TCATGGAGCCGGCCGCCTGATTCCAACGCGTGCAGGGTGTGATGCAGCAGGAAGTCGCGGCGCGCATCCATCCAACCCTTGGCCTCCAGAAAGGCGAGAAAGAGGCAGCGAGAGGCGCAGAGCAGGGCGAGTTCGCGTCGCTCGCTCCGTGACGCGCCAGTCGATGGCAGCGAGTCGGCGAGGCGGGCGACTGCCGAGTCAAGTGCGCGATAAAAGCGAAGGCCGAGTGCCTCGCGGCGCAGCATGTCGGTCAGCCGCGCATGCCGCAGCACGTCATCCGTCTCGTTGACCTCAGCAAGGACGCGGAGTGTTTCGGCGTCGGAGTCGAGCACTCGGCTGCGATCCACGCGCAAGACGGCGAGGCGCGGGCCGCCGTCGCCGGGCGACACCGTGGCAACGCACAGCTGGCGCAGATCGACCGCGACGATCGCCCAGTACATGGCGGGCCCGTACCGAAGCAAGGCGGCTCCCACCCGGCGCGTGCGCTCGCGCACGTCGGTGTCCGGTCCCACGTCCGTTGCGGGCTCCAGTTCGGCGATCAGGACGCGAAACGCGCCGGCGCCTGGCACCAGCTGGGTGCGGCCCGTCAGCCCGGCGAGTCCCATCTCGCGACGGAGGGCCGCACGTACGGGACGGGGAGTGCCGCTGGCGCCGAGTAGGGCCGCCAGCGGACGGAGGGAGGCGACGCCCGTGGCGTTCGCGAGCAGTTGAGCGGCAGCGCGGAGAGTGAGCACGGCGGCACAGTGCGCGCATCGCCGCGTGTGTGTGTCACCGGGATCGTGCGTGCTGGATCGTTCCTACGCATCTTGCAGGCATGACGTCGCCATCGCCTCTCGCCGAAGTGGCCCGGGTATTCACGCGCCTCGGAGTCACCGCCTTCGGCGGGCCGGCCGCGCACGTGGCGGCCATGGAAGACGAACTGGTTACGCGACGACAGTGGATCACGCGCGACCAGTTCGCCGATCTGGTGGGCGCGGCCAATCTCATCCCCGGCCCCAATTCGACGGAGTTGGCGATCCATCTGGGCTATCATCGTGCCGGGTGGGCTGGGCTCTTCGTGGCCGGTACCTGCTTCATCGTGCCTGCCGTCCTGCTCGTGTGGGGGATCGCGTGGAGCTATGTGGCGTACGGGCAGCGTGTGGAGGTGGGCGCGATGCTGCAGGGTGTGCAGCCCGCCGTGCTGGCGGTGGTGGTCCAGGCCATCTGGCGGCTGCGTGGAAGCCTCGTGCGCTCGCGTCCTGCCGCCGGCCTCGCGGGGGCAGCATTCGTGGGCGTGCTCGCTGGCATCTCCGAGCTGCATATCCTGCTCGGCGCGGTCATGGTGGCCCTCGCCCTGGCCGGGATGACCACGCGTCAGAAGGAAGACACCTCGCCGCCGACTCAGGGCGTTGTCCCCGCGCTGGCGGTCGGTGTGCCCGCGGGGGGCGCAATCACGCTCGGAGGGGTGAGCAGTTCCGGCATTTTCCTGAGCTTCGCGAAGATCGGCAGCGTGCTGTTTGGTAGTGGCTACGTGCTGCTCACGTTTCTGCGCGGTGAGTTCGTGGCCCGGCTCGGCGTGCTGAGCGACGCCCAGCTGCTGGATGCGATCGCGGTGGGGCAGGTGACTCCCGGGCCCGTCTTCTCGGCGGCCACCTTCGTGGGGTATCTGCTGGGCGGGCACGCCGGGGCGGCGGCAGCCACCGCGGGGATCTTTCTCCCGGCGTTCGTGGGTGTGGCCGTGACCGCCCCGTTCGTGCGGCGTCTGCGCAGCACGCCGGGGCTGTCCCGGGCACTCGATGCGGTCAATGCCGTGACACTGGCCTTCTTGGCGTCGGTGGTGCTGACGATCGGCCGGGGGATCGCGCCATCGCCGTGGACACTGGCTATCTTCTTCGCATCCAGCGCGCTGCTGCTGCGCACGCGGATCGGTGCCGGGTGGGTTCTGGTTGGTGGCGCCGTCGTCGGCCTGCTCCGGCAGCTGCTGGCCGGCCCCTGACCTTCTGCCCATACCCCTGTGTCTCATCGTACCTGCTGGCTGAACGGCACCTATGTGGCCGAAGAGCATGCACACGTCTCGATTTTCGATCGCGGTCTCTTGTTCGGCGACGGCGTGTACGAAGTGGCCGCGGTCTTCAACGGTCGTCTGCTCGACGCCGACCGCCACCTGGTGCGGCTCGAGCGCTCGATGCGTGAGATCGGCCTGCCGGCGCCCTACGACGCCGACGCCCTCCAAGACATGATGCAGCGGCTCGCGAGCGAGAATGGCATCCGCGAGGGGCTGGTGTACCTGCAGGTCACCCGTGGCGCGGCCGAGCGTGACTTTCCGTTCCCGTCGCAGGTCACCCCCACGGCGTTCGCGTATGCGCGTCCCAAGAAGCTGAGCGACGATCCCAATGCGGTGGGGATCCGGCTGCATGTGGTGCCCGATCTTCGCTGGCAGCGGTGTGACATCAAGAGCACGTCGATGCTGGCGCAGGTGCTGGCCAAGCAGGCGGCGCGGCAGGCCGGCGCCTTCGAGGCGATGATGCACGAAGATGGCCTGGTGACCGAAGGGGGGTCGAGCAACGTGTGGATCGTGCGGAACGGCACGATCTACACACGGCCCACGTCGTGCGACATTCTCGCCGGCATCACGCGCGATGTGGTGCTGGAGGTGGCGCGGGACGCAGGGGTGCCGGTGCAGCAGCGTGCCTTCACGGTGGAGCAGGCCATCGCCGCCGATGAGTGCTTCATGACGAGCGCGACCAGCTTCGTGTTGCCCGTCACGCAGATCGGCGACAAGCGGGTGGCCAACGGCGTGGTCGGACCGGTCTCCATGCGCATGCGCGACGGGTATCTGGCACGGGCGGCTCGCCTCACCGGCTGATCGCCCCTTGGCGAAGGCAGTAGGTTTGAACATGTCCGCGCCGTCCACCGCCCTCCCTTCGCTCCGTCCCCTGCGCGAGCCGCCTCGGCTGGCGCCAGGCGCGCACGTGGCCTTGGTGTGCCCATCCGGGCCGCTCCTCGGCCCGCACGAACTCGAGCGGGCCGTGGCCACGGCGGAGTCGTTCGGGTGGACGGTCAGCGTTGGGCCACATGCCCTGGCGCGGCACGGCTATTTCGCCGGTGACGATGCCCAACGTGGCGACGACCTGATCCAAGCCCTCACCGACGACCGCGTGGACGGCATCTGGTGTATCCGTGGCGGGTACGGCGCCGCGCGGTTGCTGCCACGGGTGCAGGCGGTGCTGCCGCAGGTGAAGCCGAAGGCGCTGCTCGGTTACTCCGACATTACGGCGCTCCATGCGGCGTGGCAGCAGGCGGGGCTGGTGAGCTTCCATGGTCCCACGGCCCGTTCACCGCTCAGCGCATTCTCGCGCGCGTCGCTGGTCGAGACAGTGCAGCACGGTGCTTCGTGTCTCCTGCATGCGTCCGACGCGCAGATCCTTGCCGGCGGCACCGCCACCGGGCGTTTGGCGGGCGGCAACCTGGCGCTCGTGGCATCCCTTTGTGGCACACCGTGGGCCGTCGACTTCACCGATGCCATCGTGGTGCTCGAAGACATCAACGAGGCCACGTATCGGCTCGATCGTATGTTGGTGCAGTTGCAGCTGGCGCGGGCGTTTACGGGCTGTCGCGCCCTGGCGGTGGGGCAGTTCACGGACTGCCCCGATACGACCGAAGACGGCCAGCGCACGTTGCACGCGGTCATTGAAGAAGTGGCCCAGACGCTCGGCGTACCCGCGCTCTTCGGGATTCCCGTCGGCCACATCGAGCAGCAGTGGACGCTGCCGTTCGGCGCGCTTGCGACGCTCGATGCGGATGCCCGGACCTTGCACGTGCATCGTTACTCGTCTCCCGCTGCGTCCTGAACTCCACGATTGTCCGTGCCATTCCGCTTCCTCTCCAATCCATGAGATGCCGATGAAGACCGCTCAGCAGCTGATCGCCGAAGCCAAGGCCGCCATCGCCGAGGTGACTTCGCAGGAAGTGCAGGCCGCCCTTGCCCATGGCGAGTCACTGGTGCTGATCGATATTCGCGAGCAGAACGAGTGGGCGCTGGGGCATGCCAAGCCGGCGGAGTACATCGGTCGCGGTGTGCTCGAGAGCCAAATCGAAGCCCGGGTGCCTCGCAACGCCCGGGTGGTGCTCATGTGCGCGAGCGGGAATCGGTCGGCGCTCTCGGCGCGTACCCTCATGGAAATGGGCTATACCAACGTCGCCTCCTTGGCGGGCGGCTTCCGTGACTGGGTGGCATCGGGTGGTGAGGTCGCCGAGTAAGGGGACGTTCGGATCGTGGAGCGGTCGCTGCAGCATCCCTTTGTGGCGCGGATCGTCGACGCGCTGGCTACGCGTGTGGCCATCGATGCGACGGCGCGGCAGGACAGCCGACTGGCCGCAGTCGCCGCGGTGATGCGCGTGGTGGACGGAGAACCCGAGTTGCTCTTCATCAAGCGATCGGAGCACGAGGGCGATCCGTGGAGTGGGCACATGGCCTTTCCCGGCGGTCGGCGCGAGCCAGGCGACGCCGACCTGCAGCAGACGGCGGTGCGCGAGACCCTGGAGGAGCTGGCACTCGACCTCACCCTTGGTCGAGTGGTGGGCCGTCTCGACGATCTTGCGCCCCGCAACCCGGTGCTGCCCCCGATCATCATTCGTCCGTTTGTGGCGATTGTCTCGCCTGATGTGACCTTCGTGCCCAGTCGGGAAGTGGCGGCAACGTTCTGGGTGCCGCTGACCGTATTGCGTCATGAGGAGACGCGGGCCGACCACGAGATGATCATCAACGGCGTCCGCGCACGCTTCCCCGGATTCCGCGTGGGCGAGCACATCGTCTGGGGGCTCACCGAACGGATCGTCCAGCAACTGTTGTCGTTGCTGGAGCCCTAGTCCTGCCCTTGCACGCGTCGTACACCATGGCCGTCCCGCTAGAGAGGAGTTTTCCGTGACCGCAGTTCGTGTTGGTCTTCGTCCGATCGCCGTGGCCGCAGTCGTCGCCATGGCCGTCGCGGCCTGTGCCCCTGCCGCTCGTAGCGCCCCCGAGTCGCCGATGGCCGGCAAGCGCGTAGAGGGGCGACGTGGTATGGTGTCCGCATCGCATCCGGATGCCGCCGCAGCTGGTGCGGAGGTGATGGCGCTCGGCGGCAACGCGGTCGACGCCTTCGTCGCCACGGCGTTCGCCCTGTCGGTGACCGACGTGTCGCAGACCGGACTCGGCGGCGGCGGTGCCATGACCTTCTATGATGCGAAGACGCGGCGCGTGGAGCATCTCTCGTTTTATCCCCGCTCCGGCGCAGATCCGGCGTGGGGCATGGCCGAGACCTCGCGTGCTCCCGGGCGCGCTGCGGCCACACCGGGGATGGTGGCAGGGCTCCTGCAGGCGCACGCCAAGTGGGGCACGCTTACGCTGGCGCAGGTCATGGCGCCGGCGATTCGGCTCGCGCGTGACGGATTCGTCGTATCGCCGCTGTTGTCACGCACGATCGCGGCGTCACGTCCCAAGATGCAGGCCGATTCGTTGGCCATGGCGCGCTTCATGCCGCGCGGCGACGCGCTCCGTCCCGGCGAGCGGCTGGTGCAGCCAGAACTCGCGGCCACGCTGCAGCGGATCCAGGACGGTGGTCGTGAGGCGTTCTATCGTGGCCCGGTGGCCGAGCGCGTGAGCGCCAAGGTCCGCGCCATGGGCGGGCTCATTTCCACCGCAGATCTGCAGGACTATCCCGTCACCGCGATGCGTCCGTTGTGCACCAGCTGGCGTGAGTACACCGTGCTGGGTGCGCCGCCGCCGATGGGTGGTTCGTCCGTGCTCGAGATGCTGCAGATGGCGGAGTTCTCCGGCGTGACCAGTGCGCGGGGATTCACGTCGCACCCCGAGGCGGTCGTGAAGATGGCCGACATCCTGCGCATCGCCAATGCGGATGCCAACCGTTGGCGCGGTGACCCGTTGTCGATGCGGGTGCCGGCGCGCGGCGTGGTGGCTGCCACTTATGCGCGCCAGCGGGCAGGGTTGGTTGGTGGTGCGCTCGCCGACACGGTGCGGGCAGGCGATGCCTGGGCGCACGATACCGTGGCTCCCGCGTCGTCGTGTGCGCCGTACGACCCCTATCCGGCCGTGGCGGGCGGCGCCGGCTCGGGCAGCGGCTCGGGCAACGGTCCGCGCGAGGAAGAAGCCGCTGCCGAGCCCAATGCGGGTGGCAGCTTCACCTCCCATCTGGCCGTGGTGGATGCCAGCGGCAGCGCCGTCTCGGCTACGACGACCATCGGTGTGCTCTTCGGTTCCGGCGTGTATACCGAAGGGTTCTGGCTCAATTCCTCGGCGTCCAACTTCGACGCCCGTACGCGGGGGCCCAACCGCTACGCCAACACAACGATGTCGCCGACGCTCATTCTGCAGGGGAATACCGTGCGGCTGGTGATCGGTGCGGCGGGCTCGCAGTACATCCAGCCGGCGATCACACAGGTCACGCTGCGGACCTTGGCGTTCGGGGAAGATCCGTGGATGGCGATTGCGGCCCCGCGCATTCACACGGCCGCATCGCAGAAGGATGTGGAGGTGGAGAATGGGTTTGCGCCGGCGGTGTACCAGGCCCTGGTGGCGCGCGGCTATCGCCCGGTGAGTCGCGTGGCCGACATCACCTTCGGCGGCGTACACGCGGTCTATGTGCGCACGGATGGCACGCGTATCGGTGTGGCGGATCCGCGACGCGACGGCGTCGCCGCCGGCAACTGAGAGGCAGCGGCGCCGCGAGGGCGCCGCACGGCTGGGGCGGCCATCGTGGGCTTGCCGTAGAGTTTAGTCTGTCCTAAACTTTAGGTATGGTCCCACCAAATACTGAGTCACTGGCAGATTCGCCAGAACAGCCCACCAACGAGCCCGGCTGGCGTCGCGCCCGCCTGGCTCCGTCGCTCGCCGAAGTGCATCGCTCGGTCGAGGTCAACGGCGTTACCTGGTTCCGCAAGTTGCTGGCGTTCGCCGGCCCCGGGTATCTGGTGGCGGTGGGCTACATGGACCCCGGAAACTGGGCCACCGATCTTGCCGGCGGCTCCCGGTTCGGTTACGCGCTGCTCTCGGTCATTCTGCTGTCCAACCTCATGGCCGTGCTCCTGCAGGGGCTCGCATCAAAGCTCGGCATCGTAACCGGCCGCGATCTCGCGCAGGCGTGCCGTGATCATTACGCCCCGCGCACCGGGTTCATCCTGTGGGTGCTGTGCGAGCTCGCGATCGCCGCCTGCGACCTCGCTGAGGTAATCGGCACCGCGATCGCGCTCAACCTGCTGTTCGGCATATCCCTGCCGGTTGGGATCGCGATCACCGCGTTCGACGTGATGATCGTGCTGTACCTGCAGAACAAGGGATTCCGACTGCTCGAGGCGCTGGTGATTGCCCTTATCGCGGTCGTGGGTGGCTGCTTCCTTTTCGAGCTGGCCATCGCGCGCCCGGACATGGGCGCTGTGGCTCGTGGCTTCCTGCCCAGCCGCGACATCGTGACCAATCCCGAGATGCTGTACATCGCGATCGGCATCCTCGGCGCCACGGTCATGCCGCACAACCTGTACCTGCACTCGAGCATCGTGCAGACGCGCAAGTACGCCGAGAACGCCGAGGGCAAGCGCGAAGCGGTGCGGTTTGCCTTCCTCGACTCCACCATCGCGCTGACCTTCGCGCTCTTCATCAACGCCGCGATCCTCATCGTGGCGGCCGCCACCTTTCATCGCACCGGCAACACACAGGTGGCCGAGATCCAGGATGCCTACAAGCTGCTCACGCCGCTCCTCGGCGTCGGTGGGGCCAGCGCAGTGTTCGCGCTGGCGCTGCTCGCCTCCGGGCAGAACTCCACGCTGACCGGCACGCTGGCTGGCCAGATTGTGATGGAGGGCTTCCTCAATCTTCGCATCCGCCCCTGGCTGCGGCGTCTCATCACGCGCGCCATCGCCATCGTGCCGGCGGCGATCGTGGCGATACTTTACGGCGAAAGCGGGACGGCCCGCCTACTGGTCTTCAGTCAGGTGATCCTGTCGCTGCAGTTATCGTTTGCCGTGTTTCCACTGGTGCAGTTCACCTCCGACCGGGCCAAGATGGGCGAGTTCGTCAACTCCGTGCCGCTCAAGGTCGCGGCCTATACCGTGGCCGCGGTGATCGCTTCCCTCAATGCGTGGCTGCTTGTGCAGACCCTGCGGGGATGGGTGGCCTGATGTACCGGCGCATTCTCGTGCCCCTCGAGCATTCCACCTACGACCGGGTGATCCTCGACCATGTCAAGCAGCTGGCCACGCTTTGTCATTCCTCGCTCGTGCTCATTCACGTGGCCGATGGCTGGGCGGCGCGCCATCAGCAGGCGCTGAAGCTGCGCGAGTCTGAGGAGATGCGTGCAGACCGTGAGTACCTCGAAGGCTGCTGCGCCGCGCTGCGCGCGGAAGGCTTCGAGACCGAATCGATCCTCGCTGGCGGCGATCCGGCCGCGGAGATCGCCTCGGCGGCTGACCGGGAAGCGTGTGATCTGATCGCCATGGCCACGCACGGCCATCGCGGGCTGCAGGACCTGCTGTACGGCACCACGGCGAACGGTGTTCGCCACCGCACCATGGTGCCGGTCCTCATGGTGCGGGGTCCCGCCGGCGGTCGCCCGCGTTGATCTTTCGATGATGCCCAGCCGCGTCGAGGCCCCGCCGCCGCTCCTCACGGAGCCGGTCGAAGACTATCTGAAGGCGATCTACGCGCTCGAAACGCGCTTCGGCGCTGCCGCCACCTCGGAAGTGGCGCAGGCGCTCGACGTGGCGCCGGCATCGGTCACGGGAATGATCCGGCGTTTGGCTACGCAGGGCTTCCTCGATCATGTCCCGTACCGTGGGGTGCAGCTCACCGCCCTCGGGCGTCGTGCCGCGCTCCGCACGATCCGGCGCCATCGGATTCTCGAGACGTACCTCACGCGCGTGCTGGGGTATCCGTGGGACCGGGTGCACGATGAGGCCGAGCGACTCGAGCACGCCGCCTCGGATGACCTGATCGAGCGGATGGCGGCGGCCCTTGGCCACCCCACAGCCGACCCGCATGGGGCACCCATTCCCACGGCGGACGGCGTGGTGGAAGAACGTTCCCACCGCACGCTCGCTGACCTCGTGGTGGGGGAAACCGTGCGCATGGTGCAGGTGAGTGACAAGGATCCTGCCTTGTTGCGTTATCTCGCCGAGATCGCCCTGCAGCCTGGGGCACAGATTGCACTCACCGCGCGTGGCCCCTTCGACGGACCACTCACGCTCTCCGTGGATGGTCGCGAAGCGATCGTGGGACCCAATCTGGCCGCTCAGGTGTTGGTGGAGTCCATGCTTGCCACGACCCCGACTACCGAGTCCACCGTCCGCGATGCGTCGGACGCATCCACTCCCGCCCGTCAGCGTTCCCGTAAGTCCGCCCGCTGACAGGCGCCGGCCGATGTCGAGGGTTCGGAGCGTGGTGCCCATGGTCGTACGCGCGGTGGCAACGGTGATGGTGCTCGCCGCCGCGGCGGGGGGCGTGCCACGCTCCGTGGCCGCACAGGGCGACAGCCTTCTGTCCCCCACCTACGGGCGTCGTGCGCCGACGGTGCGGGGGATCGCCATTGATGTGCGGATGGCCGAGGATCTCGGGCTCAACGTCGGGAGCGTTGTTCGCCTCTCCGGCAAGCCAGGGGTCACCGGAGCGCCGGTGCGTGTGGATGCGGTGTTCCAGCGCAAGGCCGATCCCGCCGAAGTGGCCCGACGCGAGTACCGTATTCGCACGCATCTCGGACAGCTGCAAGACCTCCTGGGGCTCGACGACCGGGTGGACCGCTTCGCGGTGGGTGTGCGGGACGGTGTCTCGGCAGACTCGGCGATCGCGCGCATCAATCACGTCGCCTTCGGATTCCGTGCGCACAAATCCACCGACGTGGCGGTGCAGAGCTCGCGCACGTTCCGCGTGGTGGAGCGTTTTCATACCGCGATCGGGCTCATCACCGTGGTGGCGAGCGCCGTCTTTCTCCTCTGTCTGTTGCTCCTGAGCGTGGAAGAACGGCGGCGCGATATCGCGGCACTCCGGCTCATGGGCATTTCGCGAGGGACTGTCGTTCGCGCCATCGTGCTCGAGGCGGCGCTCGTATCGGTGATTGGCAGTGTGATCGGTGCCGGCATCGGTTGGTTGGCGAGCGTGTTGGTCAACGCGCACTTCCAACAGGTATACCGTACGCCGCTCCTCTTCTCGCTCCTGACGCCCAAGATCTTCGCGTTTGCGACGCTGACGAGCCTTGTCCTGGGCATCGGCGCCGGTACCCTTGCCGCCTGGCGTCTCGTACGCACGCCGCCACTTGCCCTGCTCGGACGATGAGCGCGCTGCTGGCGACCGATATGCGATGCCGCATCCCGTGAGCATGCGTGTCACACTTGCTGCCGCGACCCTCAGGCGGCACCCCGCACGTACCGCACTCGCCGTACTGGGCATCGCGGTGGCTGCCGCCTTGCTGCTCGACATGGTGATGCTGGCCACCGGCATGCGCGAGTCGTTCCGGTCGCTCCTGCTCACCCGCGGGTATCAGTTGCGCGTGTCACCCAAGGGTACGCTGCCATTCGACAGTGAAGCTACGATCGACGGTGCCACCGCCATCGTCGGGGCGTTGCGCGCTAACCCTGATATCGTTGCCGTCAGCCCCGGGCTGGGTGCCACGCTCGGGTTGCCATCGCAGCGCATTCCCTCGGTCTTCTCGCTCGGTCTCGAAAGCAATGTCCAAGGGGACTATGCGCTTGATGCAGGGCACGATATGCCCGTGGACGACACGCTCGGGGGAGGGGTTCCCGTCCCGGTCGTGGTGAATCGCGCGTTCCTCGTTCGCACCGGTCGCGCGCTTGGGGACACACTGACGGTGGCAGCGGGAATCGACGCCCAGCTGCGCACGGCGGCGCGGGCCCGTGTGGTCCGGTTGACCGGTGAAGGCCGATTCTTCTACGTGCCCGGCGAGACGCCGGTCATGGCACTGCCGCTCACCGTCGTGCGGTCGTTGCTCGGCCCTGCGTATCGGGATCGCATGTCGGTGGCGATGGCCGAGTCGCGCCGTGCCGATTCGGCGGGTGTGGAAGCGGTGCGGGCCTGGATCGCCACCACACAGCCGCGCGTGACGGCGATCAGTACTGAAACGGCCATTCGACAGGTCGAGGAACGCCTGTCGTACTTCCGGCAGCTGGCCTTCGTGCTTGGGGCCATCAGTCTGGGCATCGGCTTCCTCCTGGTGGCTACGTTGGTCACGCTGAGTGTGAATGAGCGCCGCGGCGAGATCGCGGTGCTCCGTGCGATCGGTACCCAGAAGGACGGGGTCCTCCGGCAGGTGTTCCTCGAGGGGTTCTTCCTCAGCACGGCCGGCATTGTTGCGGGCCTCGTGCTCGGGCTCGTGACCGCGCAGTGGCTCAACGGCATTCTGCGCGACTTTCCGGGGTTGCCGGCGGCCTTCGACTTCTTCCTCTGGAGCCCAGAGGCCGCCTGGAAATCGCTCGCTCTGCTGCTGGTATCCGGGACCCTCGCCGGTCTCGTGCCGGCGTGGCGCGCCGCCTCCATTCCCATCGTTCGCGCCTTGCGTGAGGACGCCGTTGGCTGACACGCCGATCATTGCACGGTCCGCGCTGGCGGCGGATTCACCGCCGAGCGCCGTGATCCACTGTGAGCAGGTGACCCGCAGCTATCGCATGGGCGATGCCACCGTGCAGGCGGTGCGCGGGATCGACCTCTCGATCAGTCGCGGAGAATTCGCCGCCCTTACGGGCCCGTCCGGGTGTGGCAAGAGCACCTTGCTCCACCTGCTGGGTGCCGTCGACATCCCGTCGAGCGGGCGCGTGTTCGTGAACGGACGCGACACGAGCACGTTGGGGGATCGGGATGCCACCGCCTTCCGGTTACGCCACATCGGGTTCGTCTTTCAGCGGTTCTATCTCATGCCCACCCTGTCGGCACTCGAGAACGTAGAACTGCCGCTGGCCGAAGCGGGCATGGCGGGGAGCGCACGCAAGGCACGGGCGGCTGACTTGCTGGGGTACGTGGGGCTGGGTGACCGGCGTGGTCATCGCCCCACGCAGCTGTCGGGTGGTGAACAGCAACGCGTGGCGATTGCGCGCGCCCTCGCCAACGAGCCCGCGCTTCTGCTGGCCGATGAGCCCACCGGTGAGCTCGATGCGGCCACGAGTGAGCGGTTGCTCGAGCTGTTCGGTCAGCTCCACCGCGATGGCACCACGCTGGTGTTCGTGACGCACGACGCGGTGGTTGCCAACACGGCGCAGCGCGTGATTCGCCTGCTCGATGGACGCGTGGCGGCCGACACTCGCAGGGCGGAGCCAGTCGGTTGATGTCGCCGTCATCACCTCCCTCACCGTCGACGGGCGCGCTTCGTCTTGCCATGTCGTGGCTGCTCGCGTGGCGTACGGTCACGTCGCGGCCGGGGCGCGCCCTGCTGTTGTGCGGTGGCTTCGGCGTGGGGGTGGGGGTGATGATCGTGCTGTTGGCGGTCGGTGAAGCGATGGTGCGTCAGGCCAGTCAGGAGCGTCTCGTTGGCGGCGGTCAGGTCACGGTGTTACCTGAGGGGATCGATATCGAGGTCCTCACGACCGGTGGGCTGGGAGGGCTCTTCTTCTCCGTCCCCAACGCGCGCTTCGTGCATCGGCAGGTGCTGGCATCACCGCGGCTCTCGGATGCGGTGGCCGTGGTGGCACCGCAGCTCGAGGGGAAGCTGCTCTATCTCACCACGGCCGACGGCGTGGAGCACCCCGTGCGGGCCACAGGGGAGGTCCCTTCGGCCACACGTGCCCTCGATGCCATGCCTGTGGTGACGCGCGGAACGTGGGACGACGACGAGGGCGATCACCGCTGGATATCACCCACCGCGGCGGAGTTGCGGCACGATATCGACCACTTCCATCGGCCTGGCGATGACATGGCCAATGCCGACTCCTGGGGCGAGTGGCATTACTTCAACGTGATCTCGCCAGATGCCACCCGGTGGGCGTTCATCACGTTGCTGGCTGGCGGTGATGTGCGCGGTACGCAGTGGGGTGGTCAGATGCTGGTCACGTTGCACGAGCGCGGGCGGGCGCCGCGGCGTTTCGTGACCAATGTGCCGCGTGCCCGCGTGCGCTTCAGTCTCCGCGACGCCGATGTGCAGGTCGGCGAGGGCCGTGTGCGAGTCCTTCCAGATGGCCGGTATGCGGTGAAGGCGATCGCCCGCGAGGTGGGAGGCGGGGCACGGGTCACCGTCGATCTCATCGTCGCGCCGGCGCCGCGCGTGGAGTTCCCCGGTGCCATGCTGGTCAGCGGTGACTTCACGAGCGGCTACGCCGTGCCCGGGCTGCGCGCGGCCGCCAGTGGCAGCATCTGCGTGAGTGGCCGCTGCGAGCGCTACGACGGGGCGCAGTCGTACCACGATCACAATTGGGGCGGCTGGCGCGGCGTCACGTGGGAATGGGGGGCCACACGAGCCGGCGAGTACACCGTGCTGTACGGGCGCGTTCAGCCCGAGGATCGTACGGGCGGCACGTCGCCATTATTTGTGTATGTGACTGATGCGAGTGGATTCCTGGCGCTCTTCCGCCCGCGTGAAATCCGCTACGAGGATGCGCGCGTGGTGAATACCACCGACGGTCCGCTCCGCGTGCCGGCCGTGGCACACCTGTACGAGGTGCGCGGCGCCGATACCGTATCACTCACGCTCACGATCGACGACGCCGTAGCAACCGACACCCGAGCGCGGTTCGCCGAACGTGGGGAGGGTGACTACGTCCGGGGCTTGTCAAAACCGTTCTTCGTTCAGATGGCCGGTGAGGCACAGTTGCGCGGTCGCATTCGAGGCCGGGAGATCGTCGGCCGCGGGCGAGGCTTCTTCGAAACGTATCGCTGAGACATCGGGGTGCGGTGTCTCGCCCTGGCCTCCGCCTCGGCGCGCCGCGCTGGAGCGCCGCGCTGGAGCGCACCGGCATGGATGGGGCCCTTCCATCAGGCGGACCGGACCGCCTCGGGCAATCCACCGTCCATTCCGCCATGATCGGCAAACGGCCGTTGCGCTTCTGATGGTCGCTTACATTTCGGGGATGCCCTCGCCCGCATTGCCGACTACGCCCGACGACGCCGCGCTCCGACTGGTGCGCGGTGCGTCTGCCCGGCCACACGACCTGCTCGGTGTTCATCCGATGTCGGTCGATGGGCAGCGTGGCCTGGTGATCCGCGCGCATCAGCCCCACGCGTTGGCGATGGCCATGCTCACCGGCAACGAGCGCATTCCCATGGAGCGCGACCAGCACGGCCTCTTCGTGGTGCTGTTGCCGCAGCGTGACCTCCCGTTTGTCTACCAGCTCGAGGTCACGAGCACGAGTGGACATGTGACGGTGATCGAGGATCCCTACCGCTTCCCCCCCACGCTTGGCGAGATGGATCTGCATCTCTTTAATGAGGGGCGCCACCTGCGCCTGTGGGAGAAGCTGGGGGCGCATCCATGCACCATCGACGGCGTGGTGGGTACGGCCTTCGCTGTGTGGGCGCCCAATGCGGTGCGCGTCAGCGTGGTCGGCAGCTTCAATCAGTGGGACGGTCAGGCGCACCTCATGCGACTGCTTGGCGCCAGCGGCGTATTCGAACTGTTCGTGCCCGGCGTGGGAGAGGAGAGTCTCTACAAGTACGAGATTCTGACGCGTACGGGGACCACCTGCATGAAGACCGATCCGTACGCGCACAAGCTCGAGCAGTCACCAGGTTTCGCCTCCATCGTGCAGGCCCGCAGTCGATATCTCTGGCGCGACGGCAGCTGGCTGGCGCAGCGCGCCGAGAGTGATGCGTTGCGCGAGCCCATGCTCGTGTACGAAGTGCATCTCGGATCGTGGATGCGCGGGGAGAACAACCGCATGCTGACCTACGGCGAACTCGCCCCACGCCTGGCAGATCATGTGCGGCGTCTAGGCTTCACGCACGTGGAACTGTTGCCCGTACAGGAGCATCCTTTTGGCGGCTCCTGGGGCTACCAGGTGGGGGGGTACTATGCGCCCACGTCGCGTTTCGGCTCCCCCGACGAGTTCCGCTTGCTGGTGGATACGCTGCATCTGGCGGGCATCGGCGTACTGCTCGACTGGGTGCCCGCGCATTTCCCCAAGGATGACTGGGCGTTGCGGCGCTTCGACGGAACGGCGTGCTACGAGCACGAGGACCCGCGCCTCGGTGACCATCCGGAATGGGGCACGCACATCTTCAACTACGCCCGCCACGAAGTACGCAACTTTCTCGTGGCGAATGCACTCTACTGGATCGAGGAGTTCCACATTGACGGCCTGCGCGTGGATGCGGTGGCGTCGATGCTCTATCTCGATTATGGTCGGGAGGCAGGAACGTGGCTGCGAAATCGCCATGGTGGCCGCGAGAATCTCGAGGCGATGGCGTTCCTCAAGCAGCTCAATCATGCCGTGCAGTCGCTCCATCCCGGCGTGATCACTGTGGCGGAAGAGAGTACGGCATGGCCCAAGGTGACCGCGCCGATCAGCGAGGGCGGCCTGGGATTCACCTTCAAATGGAACATGGGGTGGATGCACGACACGCTCGACTACTACAAGGTTGCTCCCGTCTTCCGCAAAGGGGCGCACGACAAGCTCACCTTTTCCATGTGGTATGAGTACAGCGAGCGGTTTGTGAATCCGCTGTCTCACGACGAAGTGGTGCACCTCAAGAAGTCGCTGCTCGGCAAGATG
The DNA here is from genome assembly GCF_044344655.1 of Gemmatimonas sp. Classification (GTDB taxonomy): domain Bacteria; phylum Gemmatimonadota; class Gemmatimonadetes; order Gemmatimonadales; family Gemmatimonadaceae; genus Gemmatimonas. The sequence continues at coordinate 7,853 of NZ_JBIJCN010000050.1, read as the reverse complement.
CCGGGCGACGACTGGCAGAAGCTGGCCAATCTGCGCACGCTGATCGGCTACTCGGTTACGCGACCCGGGAAGTCACTCTTCTTCATGGGCACGGAGCTGGGTATGGACCAGGAGTGGAATCACGATGCGCAGCTCGAGTGGCACCTGCTTGCCGATCCGCGCCGTCGCGGCTTGATGGAATACGTGGGTGCGCTCGGTGCACTGTATCGCGAGCAGCCCAGCCTCTGGCGCGGTGACTACGACCCGGCGGGGTTTCGCTGGATCGACGTGGCCGATCGCGAACAGTCGGTGTTCTCGTACGCACGTTTTGATGGAAGGGATCACGTCGTGATTGTGCTCAACCTCACGCCGGTGCCACGGCCCGGCTATCGTCTCGGCGCGCCCGCGCGCGCGCGCTACGTTCTGGCGCTCAATTCCGATGCACCGGAATTCGGGGGCAGCGGGTGTTCCGTCGACACCCTGTGTGAGACGGAGCCCGTTCCGTATCATGGCTTCGAGCAGTCGCTGGTGATTGCGCTGCCGCCGCTCAGTATGCTCGTCCTGCGCCCCGAGCCGGTGTCGGCGGCCGCGTCGTCTGCCAACCCGGAGACGATCGCCCCGGCACGCACGGCGCGCCGTCGTACACCGCCGCGCACGCCCATCGCATGACCAGCCGACTCACGACGCTTGTTTTTGGTGCGCTTACCGTTGTGGCCTCGGCGGTGTGCGTGCGGCTGGGGTTCTGGCAGCTCGATCGACTGACGCAGCGACAAGCCCAGAATGCGATCGTGTCAGCACGCGGCGCGCAGGCGGTCTTGTCCATGGGTGCGCTAAGCGGGCAGGATACGAGCGCGACCCACTGGCGCAGGGTGCGGGTGGAGGGGGTCGCTGACTACGAGCGCGAGTTGGTGCATGCCACACGGTCGCAGAATGGTTCGCCCGGGGTGTACCTCCTCACGCCCGTGCGCCCGCTGGACGGCAGCTGGGGTGATACCGTCCTCATCGTCCTGCGGGGCTACGTGTACGCCCCCGATGGTCGCACCATCGACTTCGCGACGGCGCGCGAACGCGACACGCTCCGTATGGAGGCCCTGCTCACCAGCTTCCCGCCTCCCAAGCCTGGCATGGCGCGCATGCAGTCGTCGCCGCGCGCCATGCGGCTGCTCGACCGCGACACGATTGCCACCATGATGGGACGACCGGTGGCGCCGTTCATCCTGCTGGCGCTGGGTGACACCATCATGCAGGACATCACGCGCCCCACGCGCGTGCCGCCGCCGCCGGTGAACGAGGGGCCCCATCTCAGCTACGCGCTCCAGTGGTTCTCGTTCGCTACGGTCTTCCTAGTCGGATTCGCCGTTTTTGCGAGAACGAAGCGCCGTTAGCGGCGGGACCCTCCGGTCAGGCAGTCAGTCCCCGATGCTGAAGTACTCCTTGTACCACGCGACGAAACGCGCCACCCCGGTTTCGATCGGTGTCTCGGGCGCAAACCCCACGTCCTTCACCAAGGCCTCGACATCGGCATAGGTGGCCGGCACGTCGCCCATCTGCAGCGGGAGCATCCGCTTCTCAGCGGTACGCCCAAGGGTCTGTTCGAGCGTGCCGATCAGGTGCATCAGCTCGACGGGGTTGTTGTTGCCGATGTTGTAGATGCGGTAGGGGGCCTTGCTGGTAGCCGGATCGGGGGCGTCGCTGTTCCACGCCGGATTGGGTTCCGCCGTGTGATCGCTGGTGCGAATCACCCCTTCCACGATGTCGTCGATGTACGTGAAATCGCGGCGCATCTTGCCGTGATTGAACACATCGATCGGCTTGCCCTCGAGAATGGCCTTGGTGAAGAGGAAGAGCGCCATGTCGGGGCGCCCCCACGGGCCATATACGGTGAAGAATCGCAACCCCGTGGTCGGCAGCCCGTACAGGTGGCTGTACGTGTGCGCCATCAGCTCATTGGCCTTCTTCGTGGCCGCGTACAGCGACACCGGATGATCCACGTTCTGGTGTACCGAGAAGGGCATCGCGGTATTGGCCCCGTACACGCTCGACGAACTCGCGTAGGTGAGATGCTGCACGCCGTGGTGTCGGCACCCCTCGAGGATGTGCAGGAAACCCACCAAATTGCTGTCGATGTACGCGTGCGGGTTGGTGAGCGAATAGCGCACCCCCGCCTGCGCCGCGAGATGAATCACGCGATCGAAGCGTTCCTCGCGAAACAGCCGTTCGATACCGTCGCGATTGCCCAACTCCATACGGACGAAGCGAAAGCCGGGCTGCCCCGCGAGGCGCGCCAGGCGGGACACCTTCAGCGTGGGATCGTAGTAGTCATTGATGTTGTCGAGACCCACGACCTCATCGCCACGGGCCAGCAGGCGTTCGCTCGTATGATATCCAATGAACCCGGCGGCGCCGGTGACCAGAATCTTTGCCATGGACTGTTCCCGTGTGTGAACATCGATGCCCGGACGCGTCGCCGGTCAGCTGTCCGCAGGTGCGGTGGAATGGGACGATGGATCGGGGGGCGAGGCCACCGGCCGCTGCAGGAGCAGCACGGCCGCCATGATGGCGGCGCCCCCAAGTATGGTGCCGGTGCCCACACTCTGCCCGAGCAGGACCACGCCCAACATCGTGGTCCAGAAGGGCTCTACGGTGCTGGTGATCGCCGTGCGCACAGAGCCGAGCACCTTGAGCCCGGCCAGAAACCCGAGAAACGAGCCGGCGGACAACACGCCCTGTGCCACACTCGCGCCGAAGGCCACCGCATCGGGGATGGCGAACAGCGTCCCCGACGCTAGCGCCCAGGTGCAGAAGAGCGCGCTGCCCCCCACCGCGATCGCCCGCGACACATCGAGCGCATCCCGCCCGCGCTGCAGCGAGCTGAGCAGTGGGATGTAGAGCGCATAGACCAAGGCGCCCGACAGAATCACCAGCAGCCCGAGCGGCGATAGCGACGCCGCATCCGGGGCCCCGACCATTGCGCTGATCCCCCCGAGCGCGAGCGCCAGCGCGGTCAGCCGGGTGCGATCGATCGCATCGACGCCGCGCAGGGCGCTGATGACCGTGACCCACGCTGGATAGGTGTAGAAGAGAAAGCTTGCCGTGGCCGCGGGAAGCCAGCGCAGCGCCATCAGGGCCAGCGTGGCCACCACCGCCTGTCCACTTCCCGCCAACAACAGCGTGCGCGGTGCGTACCAGGGGCCAAGTCCCGGCGCCGGGGCCGGCGGGCGTCGCCTGATCCCGATCACGACGAGGAGCAGCGCGCTGGTCAGGTAGCGCCAGCTCTGGATGCTTTCGAGGGCCATGCCACGCTCAGTGGCCATCACCGTGAGCGGCGAGATCGACCCGAAGCAGCATGCGCTGATCACCACCGCCAGCGTACCGCGGAGCACCGCGCGCTGCGCGGTCTGCCCTTCACTCACAGCAGCTTGCCGGCGAGGAACAGGTAGGCCACGCTGAAATAGAGACTGATCGCCGACACGTCGACGATCGTCGCAACGAATGGCGCCGATGCGCTTGCCGGATCGAAGCCGAGCCGCTTGAGCAGGAATGGCAGCATCGAGCCGCTCAGCGAACCGATCGTGACCACGGCGACCAGCGTGACACCGACCGCGAGCGCGATCGCTACCGAGTGCTCACCATAGTCGTAGAGCCCGAGGCTGTTCCAGGCGACGATGCGAATCATCGCGATGACGCCGATGACGGCGCCGAGAATGAGACCGGCCGGCAGCTCACGCAGGACGATGCGCCACCAGTCATTCAGGCGGACCTCGCCCAGAGCCATGGCGCGGATGATGAGCGACGTGGCCTGCGAGCCGGAGTTGCCGCCCGAACTCATGACGAGCGGAATGAACTGGGACAGGAAGACCGCATCGTTGAGGCTGTGCTCATAACGGGCCATCACCGATGCCGTGAAGAACTCGCTCATGGCGAGAATGGCCAGCCAGCCGCCGCGCTTGCGCACGTTCTGCCAGAGCGAGATCTGCATGTAGGGCTCTTCGAGCGCCTCCATGCCGCCAAACTTCTGCGCGTCCTCGGTCTGTTCTTCCTGGATGACGTCGATGACGTCATCGACGGTCACCACGCCCAGCAGCCGCTTGTTGCCATCCACCACGGGAAGCGCCACGAGGTCGTAGTTCGATGTGACCTGCGACACCTCTTCCTGCGCCATGTCGGGCGACACGCTCACGACTTCCGTCCACGCATGCTCGCTGATCAGCGAGCCCTCCGGCGCGGCCAGCAGTTCGCGCAGCGACAGGACGCCGCGCAGCCGACCGCCGGCATCGACCGTGTAGATCGTGTACATCGCCTCGCGCCGGCCGCCACGTGCCATCGCCCGCACGGAGCGCAGCGACTCTTCGACCGTGAGCGTGTCGAGCACGCTGACGAACTCGGTGGTCATGAGGCCACCGGCGGTGTACGGATCGTACTGGAGTAGTCGCTCGGTTTCGGCCTTCTCCTCGGGCTCGAGCTCCTGCAGGATCTCGTCGGCCGTTTCTTCGTCGAGTTCCTCGAGCGCGTCGGCCCGCTCGTCGGGGTCCATCTCCGCGACGATTTCCGCCGCTTCGTCGGCGGGGAGCTCCTCGAGCACCTGTGTGCGCAGGTCCTCGTCGAGATACTCGAGGACCTCGGCTGCACGCTCACGCGGCAGTGCGGCCAGGAAGGCGCGCACCGCCTCTTCCGGCATGGCCTCGGCCACGTCGGCGAGGTCGGCCGGATGCATTTCCTCCGTCTGCGGTCCGATGCTTTCCGGATGCTCCTCGAGCAACTCGAGCAGGTCCGGCACGATCAGCGCCGCAAGCGGACGGTCTTTGTCGGAGCGAGGCGTCATCGGCGAAGAGGGCGGCGGTCTGGGCGCAAGTTAGTACGCCGCCCACCCGTCGCAAAGCGAGGGCCGGTCCCTTCCGGGCGGCGCTACAGCAGCGGCAGCGTCCCCCGCTCTTCGCGTAGCGCCAGGACCCGTACCCCTGCATACCCCAGTGCGTGGTCGAGCGCGTCGCGGTCGAGCGGCGCCTCGGCATCCAGAATGGCGCCCTGCATGGACACCTCCGCCCCCAGCACCCCGGGGACGGCCGCGAGGGCGGTGCGGACGGCCCGCACGGCGTGGATGGAAAGCAGCCCGTCCAGCTGCACGTGGATGCGGTGTCGTGGCATCTTTCCAATCTCGACGGCGCCACCCGGTATCTCAACCGGCGTCGTGGGCCCTCGCTTCCCCCATACCGCCATGCCACGCGTTGCCTTTCTCGGACTAGGTGCCATCGGCTTGCCGATGGCGCGCCATCTCGCCCGCCCTGGCCATGATCTCGCCGTGTGGAACCGGACGGCGTCCAAGGCGGAGGCCTTCGCGGCCGACACGGGGGCGCGGCTGGCTGCGACGCCCGCCGAGGCCGCCCGTGATCGGGACGTGGTCGTGACCTGCCTGCCGGTGTCCCGTGATGTGGAGTCGCTGCTCGGTGGCGCCGATGGGCTGCTGGCCACGCTCCAACCTGGCGCCGTGTTGGTGGACTGCACATCCGGCGACCCCGCCACCTCACGCCGTATGGCAGCGGCCCTTGCCGCCCGCGGCATCGGCTTCCTCGACGCCCCAGTCTCCGGCGGCGTGAGCGGCGCGGAGCAGGGGGCACTCACCGTGATGGTCGGGGGCGATGCGTCGACCCTGGAGCGGGTGCGCCCCGTCCTGGAGTGCTTCGGCAAGAAGATCGTGCACTGTGGCGAGGTCGGGGCCGGTGATGCGCTCAAGGCGGTCAACAACGCGCTCCTCGCGATGCATATCTGGGGGACGGCTGAGGGGCTCGTCGCCCTTGAGAAGGCCGGGGTGAAGGCGGAGGTCGCCCTCGATGTGATCAACACGTCGAGCGGCCGGTCCAATGCGAGTATGAATCTCTTCCCCGACCGTGTGGTCACTCGCGCCTTCCCCCGCACCTTCCGACTGGCCCTGCTCGACAAGGACGTGGGGATCGCCGCCGATCTCGCGCGCGAGCAGAAGATCACCGCGCCACTGCTGCAGATTACGGCGGAGCTGTTCCGCATGGCGCACACGGAACTTGGTCAAGACGCTGATCACGTGGAGGCCGCGCAGGTGGTGGAGCGTCTTGGCGGCGCGATCATCGGTGGGCGTGGAGGCGCAGGTTGATGACGAGCACGCTGGTGCATCCCGGAAGCGACCAGGCCATCGCGAGCGTGGACGCGATCCGTGCGCAGTTTCCCGCACTGGCGCGTCGCGAAGGCGATGCCCAGGTGGCCTACTTCGACGGCCCTGGCGGCACGCAAGTGCCGAAGAGCGTGGCCGAAGCGATGAGCTACTATCTGCTGCATCACAACGCCAACACGCACTGGGCCTACCCCACGAGTGTGGAGACGGATGCGCTGCTCCTGCAGGCGCGCGAAACGCTCGCCGACTTTCTCGGGGCCACGGCGGGGGAAATCGCGTTCGGCGCCAATATGACCACGCTGCTGTTCCACCTCGCGCGCGCGATCGGCCGTGGGCTGCACCCCGGCGATGAGATCATCGTCACGGAGCTGGACCATCATGCCAATGTGGCGCCGTGGCAGGCGCTCGCGAAGGAGTGCGGCGTGGTCCTCAAGTGGCTGCCGCTCGATCTGACGACCTATCGCCACGAGGTCGGCGCCCTCGAGCGCCTGTTGTCGCCGCGCACGAAGGTGGTGGCGATCGGCGCCGCGTCCAATATCCTTGGCACCGTGAGCGACGTGGCTGCCATGACGCAGCTCGCGCGTGCGGCCGGCGCCCTCACCGTCGTGGATGCGGTGCACTACGCACCGCATGCGCTCGTGGACGCGCAGGCGATCGGCGCCGACTTCGTGCTCTGCAGCGCCTACAAGTTCTATGGGCCGCACGTGGGGGTGGTGTACGGGCGTGCGGAGGCCACCGCATCACTCGACATCCCACGGCTCGAACCGGCGCCAGATTGGGTGCCCGAATGCCTCGAAACGGGCACGCAGAACCACGAGGGAATCGTGGGCGCCGCCGCGGCGGTGGAGTTCCTGGCCAGCATCTCGGGTAATGTGGCCGCCTCCCGTCGGGAACGGCTCGCGCAGGTCATGCACGGTTTGCATGCGCGGGGCGAGGCGCTGTTCGCGCAGCTGTGGCACGGCTTGTCGGAGATCCGCGGCGTGACGTTGTTTGGTCCGCCCCCGGGATCGGCCCGCACGCCCACGCTGTCGTTCCATGTGCACGGGCATGCATCGGAATCGGTGGCGCGCGCGCTGGCACCACGCGGTGTGTATCTCTCGCACGGCGACTTCTATGCCACCACGGTCGCACGCCGACTGGGGTTCGCGCAGGAGGGGCTCGTGCGCGCCGGTTGCGCCTGCTATACCACCGCCGATGAAGTGCAGCGGCTGGTGGATGGCGTGCGCGACCTCGTACAGGGTCGCTGAATGCGGCGGACGGTCCGTACACTGGGCGCCACGGCGCGGGCGCTCGCGGTCCTCGCGGCGTCGGTTCTTTCCGCGTGCGGTGAGGCGCCGCAGGCCGGCGGTACGTTGCCGGCGGCGGAATTTCTCTTTGCGGCCGGCGATTCCACCTATTGGGTGCGCAGCAGCGGTGAAGGCATGCGGGTGCGCAGCGCACCGATCCTGCTGACGGACGTGGATGGTCGTCTCTTCGAGATCTTCATGAGTGACGACGGCGCCGAATACCCCGACGCGAGTTTCGCCACGGTGCGGCTCTGGTCGCGTGCGCTGCGCTCCACCGACAGCACACTGCTCTTCGCTGACAGCACGGTGCTGCGCGCATTGGCGTCATGGCGCAAGGCACACCCTGCCGAACTCGAGGTAGATCCGAGCGCCGATGATGTGCCCGACGATCCGCGGACCGTCGTGCACGACGAGATCGAGATCCTCGATGTGCATGGCCCCTACAT